>NZ_CAJTQC010000001.1:0-3910 GCF_910578445.1 uncultured Duncaniella sp.
TAAAATCAATCCCACCAACTTCGCATAAAGTAAAGCCTGAGAGTATGGTAGATATGCCATGCCTTTTCCACTCTCAAATGTGATTGCCACATGGCACCATCTTTACTATCTGTATATCTGGATAATTCTATCTTACAAAAGCGCATGGCATTTTTGTAATTCACATAAACCGGAATGGTATAGTATGATTCAGGATCGTCTTCAAGTTCATACAAATCCCCATTATTTTTACATTTTACTATGTTAAACGGCTTGCCGATACGTTCGCAACATCCGTTCTCTTCTATAATGTCCAACAACCTTAATGCAAGATTAAGGCGTTCAATATCACGCTCGGCGTACAGATGATTATGGTAATGCGCTATTGAATCGCGCACCCTGCTTATCTGATGCCGTTCAACAGCGAGAATACTTGAATAATCAAAATCATAGATGCGACGCGATATGTTGAAATAGGAAAACCACCTTCCGATATTTTCCCAAAATTTGCGGACGCTAATATCTTTGGCACTATAGTATAGCCGTATGATTTTATTCCTCATGTTGTTATGGTTTAATGGTTGCCAATGGAATGACTTTTACACCATCATTACGGGTATAGGACATTTGTCCTCTTGCCAAAATGAGCATCATGTCAATCTTATCGGCAAGGGTAAACGACATGTCAATATAGGTTTTCTTCGTGCCGATACGCTCTGCAAGCTATTGTTGTGTCAGTCCGATTTTGAGCATTCTTCCTTGAGTGTTTCTGCCAGACAGAATGCCGTTGCGTCAGTATCGAACTACTCACGCTCATGTGTTCCGGGTTTGCCATATTCCGCATCAAGAAGCTCGTCGAATGTTGAGCAATTCATTATCTTGTCATCGTGATTAGAGGTCTTGCTTTTCATCACACTATATGGTTAAAAGTTTCACCCCGAGTGCATCGGAAATCTTTGCTATCGTCCTTAGTGTAAAATTATGAGTACCCCCAAGCCATCGAGAAACTTCTGCTTCGGTCTTGCCCATTTTTTTTGCCAACTGTTTCTGACTGATATTCTTTTCCCTGAGAATCATATCAATCTTATCAGCAAGGGCGAACGACATATCAAGTTCCAGCTTGACATCGTTGGAAACGGTGGCAAGACATTCATCAAAAAGAAGGGCTGTCGTTTTCATAGCTCAAAAGTTTTATCAGTTATACCATTCAGGACTGTTTCCTCGACGATGATGGATCCTTCTTTTTCTGCCGCTTTTAATATCGCATCAAATTTCTGAAGATCCATGACATAACCATTGAGTTCCTGATTATCATTGTACGTCTTTGTCTGCTTTATTCCTCCATTACCGAGAATCAATATTTTGTCCGAAATTCTCAGGCAATATAACCTTAGTTTGCCCGAATCAATCGGGAGAGCACAGACTCTATCTGCAAATTTCCCTTCAGGACGGAAATATCGTTCCTGCACTCCGTTTTCCAGAATCTTTTGCAGGGCATACAGAATCAGCTGATAGTCACGTTGGAGTTTGCCATTGTCCTTGAAACGGTTAAGGAATTTTGCAAACTCCGACATATCACCATCCTCAAAGATGATGGTGTAGAGGCTTGCGATTTCTGTTGACCTCACTGGTTCTATTTTGATTTTCTTGCTCATAATTCTTCTACAAAGATATAACAAATTTCCGAGAATATTAGCTTATATGCTAATTATTTTTTATTTCAGTGAGATTGAGTTGGCGGCGTCACGTTTTTTCTGATTCACGACCTCGGCGTAGATCTGAGTCGTGGCCACGTTTTTATGCGTAAGCATCTTGCTTACTGTGTAGATATCAGTGCCGTTGGTTATCAGCAAGGTAGCGTAGGTATGACGGAGCCCGTGGAATGTGATTTTCTTCTTGATGCCGGCATCTTTGAGCCATTTCTTGAACGGTTCGCGGGTATGGGCGCGACTCAGTCCTTTGAATACCATGCCGCGACCTTGTTCGCCACAATACGACAGGGCTTCATCGCTCAATGGCAGTGTCGCCTGCGTCTTGGTCTTCTGGGTACGGATGCGCATACAATACCCACCGTCGGGAGACAGTTCGATGTTCTCCCAACGCAGTTGCAGAATATCACTTATACGGAGTCCGGTCATACAGGCGAAAAGGGAAGCGCGTTTCAGTACATCCACTTTGCAAGGAGTGGCGGCAAGGCGTTTCACCTCTTCGATTTCGAGATAGTTGATTTTTGGCTCCTCCCAGTCGATGCGGTCAAGGTAGTCATTGACGTTCTCACGGAGCCAGCCTTCCTTGTATGCCAACTTCAGCAGAGCGCGGAAGGTTGACCAATATCCGGCGGCAGAGTTGCGTGATATGATATTGCCGGACTGCTTTACACGAATTTTGAGAATGTATGTGCGGAAGTCGTTGCACAGTCCGATGGTCACATCTTTCATCAGGCATCTGCCATTGCAGAAGTCCTTAAAATGCTTATACACGATTTCCCATTTCTGATATTTCTCTTTGGTCTTGCTCTCGAAATATTCAAGAAAGTCAGCCTGCTTCTTAGTACGGTCAAGGAAACCGAACTCCTCGTTGATGATGGCAAGCTCACGAGTGGCACGGATGCCACGAGCTTTGAGCATGATTTCCTCATTGTAGTCAAGTTCAAACCGGTCTTTAGGATTGCCGATGAGATATAGACCGAGGAACTCCCGGCGCGACATCTTCTTGATGTGCGGATTCCATATGGGAGGGTAGTAGTCGAGATAGAGCGACAGTTTGCCGCTGCGCAGTTTTTCTTTACGGAGAGTTACTTTGGTGATGGTTGCAGATTCCATATTATTCTGTTTTTAGATTTATAATGTGCAAAGGTAAAAGGTGGTTGTTCGGTGAGAAAAATCACCGGATTATAACTCAATCTTGGGATTGAATAACTCGGCTAACTCTTTGGCGTTCAGTTTGACATACTTACCGCAGCGAAGCTTGGTTATCTTATATGTTTTGACGTAGTGATACAGTTGGTCACGAGTCAGCGAGTATTTTTCCATAGCATCAGCCACCGAAATAAACTCTACGTCCTCAGCTGACTTAGCTCCTTTTGCCACATCGAAGTGATATTTGGAGTAATAGACTTTCGGTCCCTCTTTGCGCTTCGGAATACCGATTTTAGAGACCAACGAGTAAATTGCCGAGAGAGTCATGCCATACTTGGATTGAATATCCTCTACCGAATACCACTCCGTGATTTCCGGATTCTCTTTTCTCGCCGAGAAAAGTCGGTCGATATGGCTTTTGCTGAAATAAGCCTTGCCTCTAAGAATGGTCTTCGGAACATTGTTCTCGGCAACGACCTTATATATCCACGAATCCTTAACGCCATACTTCTCACGGATGTCGGCGCGGGTATAGAACTCGTTTATCGTTTTCTTTTCATTGGATTCCCTCTTTGTGTATGGGGAGCCATCGAGCATTTTGTCTATACTATCACGCTTAATAAGTGTCAGGCGAGAACTAAGTTTGGCAGCGACCAAATCACCGCGATAAATCAGTTTGTACACGCCCTGCCGGGTCATACCCAGTAATTGCGCTGTTTCTGCAACTGTCAAATATTCTTTCTCATTGATAGCAGATATTTTTGAGGGCACAGCAGAGTTTGCCTGTTGTATCTTCTGCTGTCTCATACGCTCCTTATAGGAGTGTTCCGCGCATCGCTTCGAGCAGAAACGAGTGACGGTCGTTTGAGCGGTGAATTGTTTGCCACACCACTCACAAGTTTTCTCAATTCTAATGTTGCTACTCATTTCATTTGTGGAGATTTCTCCGTTGTTTGTAAATGTTCGTAAACCATTGACAACCATTGTCAACTTTCTCCACCACCTTGCTTACGCTTGTGGTGAAATGAGTCGCTGTCGTACAAAATCCGTACAAAATAGTGCATAAAAACGCC
>NZ_CAJTQC010000001.1:3918-312928 GCF_910578445.1 uncultured Duncaniella sp.
GGGGTGAAATGAGTCGCTGTCGTACAAAATCCGTACAAAATAGTGCATAAAAACGCCTAACACTGACAGTTATCAGCATTAGGCGTTCTTGTAAGAGTTAAGTTTTATCGTTCAGTAACAGTCAATTACTATCAATATAACGCATTGATAGTCAATTAGTTACTTGCCGATGCAGAATTTTTCAAATATAGTTTTAAGAAGGTCTTCTGTGGTGATTGAGCCGGTTATGGAGGAGAGGTGGTGGATTGTTTCGCGGAGGTCTTGAGCGATGAAATCACCGGATAAATTGATATTTATGCCATCAATCACACGTATCAATGACGACTTGGCGTGGGTCAGGGCTTCGTAGTGGCGTGCATTAGTCACTATCAAATCAGCATTTTCACTTTCATCTGCCCCGGAATATTTGTAAAGCTGATTTAATAATGTTGGAATATTTTGGCCGGTAGATGCTGAGATATGGAGTAGGGGAGTCTCGGTGGAATCAATCGATTCTGCAAACTTGGCAAGTAGCGCATTTACGTTACTGAAGTCCTCATTGCTTATTTTATCGGCAGAATTGTCGTTGATATGTTTTTCATCAATCAAACCGTTGCGTGTTAATTCATTCTCAGCCAGACTTGAATTGTGTCCGTCCGTAGCCACTAATGTGTCTATTTTATTGACGGCAATAATCAGTTTCGCACCATCTGTCAGATGAGTAGAAATTGATTTTCTGAAATCAATAAACCGTTCCGGTGACATGTCGGGAGTTACAAGCCATACGACAATGCGTGCTTTGGAAATAGCAGAGAAAGACCGTTCGATTCCGAGATTCTCAACCGCATCAGTTGTTTCTCGTATTCCAGCAGTGTCAATGAACCTGTACAGCACACCGTCAATCTCCATCGTGTCCTCGATTGTGTCACGTGTAGTACCCGGAATATCGCTGACAATTGCACGATTGTCAGCGAGGAGCACATTGAGAAGAGTGGATTTTCCGGCGTTAGGTTCACCTATGATTGCAACCGGTACGCCATCTTTAAGAGCCGACCCTGTGGAAAACGATGATACGAGCGTAGATATTTTTGCAAGCAGTAGTTCCGCAAGATTCTTTAGATGCGAACGTGATGCGAATTCAACGTCTTCTTCGGAAAAATCAAGTTCGAGTTCAAGTAGCGAAGCTATTTCAACAAGCTGATCACGCAATTCGGAAATGTGTTTCGAAAAATCACCTCTCATCTGTGATGCCGCAAGCCGGTGGGCACTACGCGACGAAGCTGCTATCACATCGGCAACGGCTTCGGCCTGTGCAAGGTCCAGACGTCCGTTGGCAAACGCTCGTCGTGTGAATTCTCCGGCTTCAGCCATGCGGCATCCTTGGCGTATCAATAGATTTAATAGCTCGCGTTGAATCCATCTTGAACCGTGGACTGAGATTTCAACGACATTTTCTCCTGTGAACGAGCGTGGGGCACGGAATACTGTGGCTAAAGCCGTGTCAAGAGGTTCTTCCTGATTTTCCGGGTCGATGATATCTCCAAGATGTGCCGTATGACTTGTGGCCTCGGTTAATCTGCGGCCACGCCAGATTGTGTCTACGATATTGAAGGCGTCAGATCCGCTTACGCGGACTACGGCAATGCCTCCCACTCCGGATGGAGTGGAGATGGCGCATATAGTGTCTGAATCAAATTGCTGGTACATGCTTGCAAATTTACACAATTTTTACGATATATGGGTTAACTGATTGAAATTTAGTATGTCTAATTAATATATAATTACACTTAATTTGTACTATAACAATGATTCGTTAAAAAACGCCGAAATCATTGAAGATTAGTTTAATATATTAATATTGCAGACATAAATAAATCGCCAGTACGTTCATTATAAAATTCTTCGAATATGAACGTGTCGGTGGTTCTCAAAGGCTTCACCTCCCGGTGCAAGTCGGTGTTACGAATTTAGAAATACTCAGAAAATAGCAATTACATTTTCTGTATAATCCGCGTTTAGGATATTGTTATTTCACCATACTTTTTATTGCCAACTTGTAGCCGATACCTCTGACATTTAACAGCTCTATTCCTGTGGATTTCGACAGGTATTTGCGGAGTTTATAGATAAATCCATGGAGGCGGTTCAGATTGTTGTAGTCGTCGTTCTGCCAGATTCATTGTGTTGCCAAAATGCTCTTGCACAATTGGGAAGATTTGGTTAACTTTGACCGAGTCTTTGGAATTAGTAATTTTCCATGGAGAAAAGTCGGTATAATATTATTTTAGATTGCTGATTCTTAGATGTTTGCAAGTGTAATAAATTGAAAATTAAATGTTTGACATCATAATTTCAATTTTTTGATATCTACTAAAATAAATATCTGAAAATGAGAATAATTAAAAAAGTAATCAAATTTATTTGCTGCATCTTTTTGATTGCTTTAGTCATCTTTTTTATAATAGGCTATTTCACCACCCGCAGTGACTTCAAAAATCCACCAGAACACTATACCTGCATTGGGCAACGGGTTTATACTGCTGTGCCTGCCATGATGGTTGACTCGACATATGATTCATTGAATCTGAGTGGACGTGGAATTAAAATTGGCGTATTAGATGCTGGATTTGGAGGATTGCGTCAGCGTTCATGGACACAAAATTTAAAAATAGCGGCTTATGCCAACTTTGTGAGTGGTGATACATTGGGATTCTTTTCTGAAAAATCTGGTAAAGAGAGTGACCACGGAGCCTATTCCTGCGCTTGTATAGGTGGTAGCCTCTCGCAAGATACCATAAAAGGACTGGCATGGAATGCAACTTACTATTTAGCAGAAATAGATGAAATGAATGCAGAGCCACGCATGGAAGAAGTCCGTATGATGGACGCAATACGTTGGCTGTTGGCTAATGAGGTGGATATCATAACATCTTCATGTGGTTACACAATTTTCGACGATTATGATGGATATTCCGTTCAGATGCTTGACGGACATTCGTCTCGCATATCCTGTTTCGTTGACAGTGTTCTTCAGACAAATCCAGATTTAATTTTCATACAGAGCATGGGAAATAAAGGAAACAAGTCATGGCGTTATGAAAATTTCCCTGCTGATGTCCGGGAAGTCATATCGGTAGGAGCGGTAGAAAAAGACGGCCTAACCCGTGCCGGATATAGTAGCATAGGCTGGGAGGGAACGGATTACATAAAGCCGGACGTATGTGCTTATGTACAACCACCTCGCAGAGGGACTTCATTTTCGGCCCCGGCCATAGCCGGGTTATGTGCAACCTTATTGGAACACAAACGGATGAGCCGAAAAGAATTAATCAACATACTGAACACATCAGGTCTCAATTATCACGCACCCAATAATGAGATCGGTTACGGTGTGCCTCAGACTTCGCGGATGTCGTTACCATTATACTAACGAGCTTAGAACTGATAGTTATTACCGGCATTCTCATAGCCGGATTATCAGTAGTCACAGACTCATAATTATCTATGACTGTTTTTGGCACAACTGATTGAGATAGCAAAATAACTGTGACAAGTCAGTTTAGTTCAAAACTTTCACGCAAAGCCTTTCACCACCGCCGAAGCAGGCATAGAAAATATAGCCCGATTATTGTCGGTGCGCATATATTCACGGCTCGAAATTAACAAGAATTTTGAAACAGCCTTTAAGATTTACGGCTATTCAGAACAAATGTACTACCTTTGTGGTTAATACTATTGTAGATGCAGATACTTTTTAATGTATTACACAGCGGTTTCTGCATAAATTCATCACTTGGTATAACCTTTTAAATTTAATGTGCATTGAGCCGTAACATTGGTAAAAAGCTACTTAAAGCATTCCTGTGGGCGCTTCTTGGTCTCGTATTGTTATTGATTGCAATACCGGTTCTGCTATATATCCCGGCCGTTCAAGATGTTGCAGTAAGGATAGCCACACAACAGGTAAGCAAGTCGACCGGGATGAAAATCGGAATAGGGAAATTACGTCTTGGATTTCCGTTGAAACTTAAAGTTGACGATGCAAGTGTCATAATGGCCAACGGAGACACAATGCTGACCTCTGCGCGTCTGGCTGTAGATGTAAAACTCATGCCTCTTTTCAAGGGCGAGATTGAAGTGAGTGGAGCAGAACTCGACAGCGCGTTCTATCAGCTTGGCAACAATGATTCCATCATGTGGCTTAGGGCAGACATCAATCATGCCGACATAAACGGAAGTGAAATCAATCTCAAAAGTGGCCACATAGATCTGTCAACTGTCGATATTGACGGTGTAAGGGTCAGATTGCGTATGCTTAACGATTCGACTACGACACCTGTCGACACGACACAGGCTACTCCATGGGCTGTAAACGCAGAACGAATCACTGTCTCCAATCTCGCCTACGAGATGTCGATGGTGTCGATTATAGATAGTCTTGGCTGTCTGGTTGACCGAATGGAACTTCGCAACGGCCAATTCGACATGGCTACAAAACGGATTTATGGCAGAAGTCTACAGGTTGACAGTGTAACGGCCGCCTACATCTATCCGCTACTTGACAATGGGGCTTCAACTGCTACAGACACCGATAGTGTCACTGCCACAGCCGATACTGATTTATGGACAATTACAGCCGATTCGCTTCGGCTGACAGCCCGCAAGGGGCTTTATGCTCAAAAAGGCGTCAGCCCGACCAAGGGCTTTGATCCGTCTTATATCGAAGTCAGTGACGTAAACATAGAAGTCGATTCATTTTTCAACAAGGGGACAGCGATACGTGTGCCCCTGAAAAATCTATCGGCAAATGAACGCTGCGGACTGATGCTTCATGCCGACGGCCTTTTTGAAATGGACAGTAAAAAAATGTCTGCCCGTGATTTCTCAATCGAAACCTTGAAATCATCACTCCTTGTCAACGCCGAAATGGGGCTTGGCAATCTCATTGAAGATCCCTCACTGCCATTAGGATTGAAAGCATCAGGCCGGATTGAACCTGACGAAATCGCTATGGCTTTTCCCGATATGAGAACCATGCTCAAGCCTCTTACTCCGATTTCACTTTCGGCAGATATTGAAGGGACACCGGCATTACTCAATGTCTACACTATTGATTTACGCATGCCGACTCTGGCCCATGTCTCACTTGAAGGAGAGATCAGCAATCCTTTTGCCCCTGATAAAATTGGCGGACAGCTCAACATTGAAGGAAATATGTCGACTATTACAGACAAACAATTTGCATTCCTTCCGATTAAGACTGTTCCGGCTCTTTCTATCAACGGGTCTATCGACTATTATCCTCAGAAAGTGTCAGGTGATGTTGTCTTGAAAACAGGAGGCGGTAATTTGGCAGGTGCAGGCCGATGGGTAGGAAAGGCCGAATCATACAATGCAACTCTTGCTCTTCATGATTTTCCTGTTGATGCTTTTGTCCCTGAATACGGTGTCGGCAGAGTCACTGCGACTCTCACCGTTGACGGCAAAGGATACAACCCGATGAACAAATCAACCTATATTGATGCAGACGTAAAAGTAGGAAGCATTGTCTACAATAAGGCTACATATAGCAATATCGCCCTTAATACCACTCTCCATGACGGAAATGCTTCAGGATTACTCGAAAGCTCAAATCATGATGCCGATGCTTCGGCTCGCTTTGATGCGCAAATTGATGGCGATACTGTTCGGTGGGATCTTGATGCTGATATACGCAATGTCAACCTTCAGGCTCTTGGCCTTTCCACGACACTAAACCGCGGTACTCTTGACTTGACAACCTCGGGCCAATATAATGTCGCAGAATCCTCGATTGATGCCACAGCGGATGTCTCAAATCTCACATGGAATCTTCCGGAGATCGACATAATCTCGCCACATCCTATCAATCTGTCGCTTGTTTCTTCTGACTCAATTCTTAACGGTGGGCTCGTCAACGGAGACCTGAATCTTAAGCTAAGTTCCAATAATTCGCTTTTCAGTTTCATGGATGGTCTGACAGCCGGGATGAAAGAGGTGACGGCTCAGATGGATAGTATGCGTGTCGATGTTGACAGACTTCATCAGTCCTTCCCGCGTTTTGATATGATTTTAAACATGGGCAAGAACAATGTGGCAGCCAGATATCTGAGTGAATCTTCAAAAATAGAGTTTAATAGATTCACAGCCGGACTGCACAATGATTCGCTTTTATGGATCAACATGCTTGCCGACGGATTTATGACCGGAACTACGCGTCTGGATACCATTTCGTTCAATGCCATCCAGCATGGGTCTTATCTTGTTTATAAAGCCGACATCAATAACCGCCCGGGGACATTTGATGATTTCGCACATGTCGTGCTCAATGGTTTTGTCGGTTCAAATCGCTTTTCAGCTTATTTCAAACAGCAAAATATTAAAGGAGAGAATGGGTTCAATATCGGCCTGACAGCGATGCTTGTCGACAGTGTCGTTACAGTAAAACTCGTCCCCACAAAGCCGACAATCGCCTACAAACCTTGGACAATAAACAAGGATAATTTCATAAGTTATAATCTTGCGGCACGCCATATGGATGCGTCGCTCTCTCTGCATGGCGAGAAAAGCTTTATCAAGATTTTTACCGATCATCCTGTGACGACCGATTCACTTGCCCACACGACAGACGGTCATCCGGTCTACGATGATTTGATTGTACAGATTTCTCAGGTAGAGCTTCAGGATTGGCTCTCGATTAATCCCTTTGCCCCTCCGATTAAGGGCGATCTGAATGCAGATATGCGCATACACTATGAAGATGGCATTCTGACTGGCAAGGGTGATGTTAGCCTTCTTGATTTGTTCTACGGTCGTGATAAGGTCGGGGATTTCGATCTTACGGTAGATGTTGCAAATAGTCCTGGAGGAAAACTGATGGCTGACATGAGCCTGATGGTTGATTCAGTCAAGACAATAACCGCACATGGTGTGCTCAACGACACTACTGCCGAGAATCCGTTCATGCTCGATTTCCGAATGATTAAATTCCCACTGAGGATAGCAAATCCGTTTATCCCCGAGGGAATGGCAAATCTGTCGGGAATGCTTAACGGAGAGATGGAAATCACCGGCACAATGTCACATCCAGTGTTTAACGGATTTATAGATTTTGACACAACTGCGGTAAAGGTCAAAATGCTTGGTACGGAGTTTGCTTTTTCAGAAGAGAAAATCCCTGTTGACAGCGGAATAGTCTCGTTTAACGATTTTGCTATCAAAGGCTGCAACGACAATCCTCTCTATCTGAATGGCACAATCAATGCACGTAATCTGGCTAATCCCGCGCTTGACCTCTCGATAAAAGCAAAGAATATTGAAGTTGTCAACAGTTCGCGGGCAAGAGGCGGAGCGGACATATATGGCAAAGCCTTCCTTGATGTCAATGCAAAAGCCAAGGGTGATATGACCCGTATGAATATTGATGCGGATTTAAGCGTCCTTGCCGGAACGAATGTCACATATGTATTGTCGGAGGCCTCACAGGCACTATCATCACAGTCGGCTGAAGATATGGTCCATTTTGTACAGTTCAACGACACGACCTCTGTATCAAAGGCTGATTCTATAGCCAACGCACCTATGGCCATCAATCTTGACGCCCGTCTTTTGATTGAAGAAGGATCGGTAATAAACGTTGACCTTTCAGCCAACGGCAGCAACAAAGTGCAGGTACAGCCATCTGGCAACGTTGTCTTCACTATGTCAGAACTCAATGGCGATCGTATGACTGGTCGTATAAACATCAATAATGGTTTTGTTCGTTATACACCTCCTTTTATGAGCGAGAAAAATTTTGCATTCCGCGAAGGGTCATACATCTCTTTCAATGGTGACATGATGAATCCGATACTCAATATTCAGGCCGTAGATGTGATAAAAGCGAATGTGACTCAGGACGGACAGGATTCACGATTGGTTAATTTCAATGTCAAACTGTCGGTCACCAATACGCTTGACAATATGAATGTCGCATTTGACCTCTCGACTGACGACGACATAACCGTCCAGAATGAACTTGTATCTATGTCCGCCGAACAGAGAGCCAATCAGGCAATGAACCTGTTGCTCTACAATGTCTATTCTGGAGCGGGGACAAAGGGAAATGCAAATCTATCGGGAAATCAGTTGTATTCATTCCTGACATCGCAACTCAACTCATGGGCGGCAAACAATATCCGCGGCGTGGACCTTTCGTTTGGCATAGATCAGTATGATAAGACGTATGGCGGTTCTACATCGACCACTACGTCATATAGCTACCGCGTAAGCAAGACATTCTTTAATGACCGTTTCAAAATTGTTGTCGGAGGAAATTATTCAACCGATGCGGATGCCGACGAGAATTTCTCGCAGAATCTGATCAATGACATCTCGTTTGAATATATGCTCAATAAGTCAGGATCGATGTATATAAAGATATTCCGTCATACAGGCTATGAAAGTATACTTGAAGGTGAAATTACGCAGACAGGTGTCGGTTTTGTTCTTAAGCGAAAGCTTAACACATTGTGGGAGCTATTCGGTATACGTCGTGAAAATTGAACAGATATAATCCAACCAACAACTATGCTCTGAATCAATTATGAGAAAACTGATTATATATTTAGCAATAGGCTTGCTGCTTGCCGGATGTTCGACAACAAGGCGCATTGGCAAGGATGAGATTCTGTATACAGGATTGAAAGGGGTCGATGTCGTGACACCCGGAAATGAAAAATTCCCATCAGATGTAAAATCGACTCTGACGGAAGCCGTGTCCGTGAAACCGAATAATTCGCTATTGGGCTCTGCATCGGTCCGATATCCTTTCCCTCTTGGGCTTTGGGTCTACAATAACTGGCCGAATCCGCCAAAAGGCCTGAAGCATTGGATATATGAAAAACTTGCAACAACACCTGTTCTCGTTAGTGATGTGCGACCCGAAGTCAGAGTTCATATGCTCGATCAGTTGCTTGACAATAATGGCTATTTTTCAGGGACATCGACCTATGAACTCGTACAGAAACGCAACAAGAAGAAAGCTTCCATTCTATATAAGGTGGAGGCTGGCAGGCCCTATTTGCTGGATTCACTTATCCTGTTACCTGATTCTCTCCATCTCTATCATTTGATTGACTCTGTGGCCAATAGATCAAAGTACTTTAAAGTCGGTTCTCGTTATTCGACAGACTCATTGTCTGTATTGCGGGTCGAAATCGCGAATGCGGTCCGGAATCGCGGATATTATTACTTCCGTCCTGAATATATCCAATATCTTGCCGACAGCACGATTAATCCGGGAAGTATTGCGTTGAAACTTGACATTGCAGACAACACTCCTGCCATAGCTCTCGCACGTTACCGCACAGGTGAGATTACTACATATATCTATCGAAACCGTGGGGGAGGAGAGCCTGACACGATTGAGACAAAAAAAGGAACTCTTATCAGATATATGCCATCACGTTTGCGTGACGGACTGATTCCGTCATGTATCGCTTTCCGGGAGGGACGTACATTCTCGGTCCGTCAGATGAACAATACACAAAGTCGGTTGTCGCGTCTGGGCATTTTCAATGATATAAACATAACTGTTACACGCGACACGATACATCCTGCCGAAAACCTCCTTGATGTGGCCATCGAATGTACTTTCGACCGTCCACTTGAGGCGTCAATCGAAGCTAATGTATCTTCGAAATCCAACTCTTATCTTGGACCGGGTGTCTCACTTGGCCTCACAAACCGAAACCTGTTCGGTGGAGGAGAGTTGCTCAATCTCTCACTGACGGGGGCCTATGAGTGGCAGACAGGATCGGGTAAGAAAAGTTCCGTGTTCAACTCATATGAAGTGGGTTTGAATGCCTCACTTGCATTTCCACGCCTGTTAGCTCCAAAATTTATTCCTCGTACCCGCCGAGATGTCAACTGGACTCGTATCTCGCTTGGTGCAGATCTTCTCAACCGGCCACACTATTTCAAACTGAGCCAGTTTAACGCCGGTCTTGCCTATGACTGGCAGTCGTCAAAATATATCTCAAACACCTTCACTCTGTTTAAGCTCACCTACAATAAACTCCAGCATACAACCCCGGTCTTTGACTCGATAATGAATGCCAATCCGGCAATCGCCCTGAGCTTTCAGAGTCAATATATCCCCCAGATGTCATATAGTTTTGTCTTCGATAGAGCGACACGTCGCAACACATTCAATCTTCAGGTCACTCTTCAGGAAGCAGGAAATATCTTCTGGTCAATATACGAATTGTGTGGCAAGAAGGGAGAAAAATCATTATTCAAAACTCCGTTCTCGCAATTCGTCAAAGGATACGGTCAATTTGTTTACGGTAGAAGACTTTTCGGTGACCACTGGTTAGTAAACCGCATCGGAGTCGGTGCTGCCTATGCTTATGGTAATTCATCTCAGGTCCCCTACAGTGAGCAATTCTACTGCGGTGGTGCAAACTCGGTTAGAGCATTTACCGTGCGTTCAATCGGCCCGGGTTCATATCGTGCACCTGCCGATCAGGTCAACGGCTATTTCGACCAGACAGGCACATTCACCTTTATTGCAAATTCGGAATATCGTTTTCCGATACTCGGACCGCTCCACGGTGCTGTATTTCTTGATGCCGGAAATGTATGGACACTTAAAAACGAGCCTGAGCGTCCCGGTGGTCAATTGAAAGCAAACACTTTCTTTAAAGATCTTGCGCTTGGCACGGGGGTAGGGTTGCGATTTGATATTTCAATGCTCATCATTCGTGGTGATCTCGGAATCGGCATCCATGCTCCTTATGACACCGGTAAACGAGGGTACTATAACATGGAGTCATTCAAAAAATCACTTGCATTCCACCTTGCTATCGGCTATCCGTTCTAAGCTGTTTGCTGACCGAACTTTTTGTGGGTTTGAATTGTCTTAATTACATGGACAGTTCAAACCCATTTTTATGAAAAAGGCCTTAAGTTACATAATATTTTTTATAATACTGATAGTTTTGGTAGCGGCATATGCCGATAGAGTCGTAAAAGCAGATGAAGGTTATACCGCCCCGGAAATTGAGATGCTTGCAAATGATTCCGTGAATGTATCGCTTGATAAATTGAGAGGAAAATACGTCCTTGTCAATTTCTGGGATTCATCAAATGCTGTTTCAAGAATAGCAGCAGGGGAATATGACCGTTTTTTGCATGCAAACAATGGTGATTCATTCTCATTACTATCAATCAACACTGACGAAAATCCCGAGCTTTTCAAAGAGATAGTGAAGAAGGATAATCTCGATTCTTCCACACAATTCCACATTTCGGATGCGAAAGCCCGAAATCTGTCCGAGAATTACCGTCTTGATTCCGGATTTTCATCCTATCTGATTGATCCCCAAGGTAAAATTGTTGCCGTCAATCCTTCGGTTACCACTCTTGAAAAATACCTTTCACAGCATTGATGCCCCTCTAAGGTTTGCTCAAATTAATATTTCTCACTAAATTTGCATCATCATTCATCATGAAACGATTTTTGTCACTCGTCATTTTAGGTTCATTTGCCTGTGCATCTTTGTCGGCAAAAGTAGTCCGGAATTATAGTTGTACATCTGATGGTGTACTGACTTTCTCCGTCGATAGCATTGACTATCGTAAAGATTTGACACGTGTCTATGGCAAAGTGCATGGACGACCCCATACATCTCACCGCATTGATGAAGTGAAATATCTATCTGCTGGAAATGCACTGACGTCAACCGACATTGATGGAATTGACTTCCGTCGTTATTTCCAGTGGGAGGATGATGGACAGATACCTATTGAAATCGATTTCCCAGCAACGACTCCTGATGCGGGAGTGCAGTTTCTGTTCACAACTGCGCGTGGACAGTCGACCACTACCGCAAAAAAAGATAGCCACAAAATATAAATAATGAAACTCTGCATCACCGAGAAACCAAGTGTAGCCAAAGACATTGCCCAGATACTTGGCGCTGACGTGCGCCGTGACGGATATTTCGAAGGAGGGGATTATAAAGTCACCTGGACCTTCGGACATCTTTGCACCCTTAAAGAACCCGGTGATTACGAGGAGCGTTGGAAACGTTGGGCACTTGGTGTGCTTCCGATGATACCGGCGCGTTTCGGCATAAAGGTCATCCCCGACAAAGGGATTGAAAAACAGTTCCATGTCATAGAAAGTCTGATTTCAGAGGCTGATGAAGTGATTAATTGCGGTGATGCCGGTCAGGAGGGAGAACTCATTCAGCGATGGGTGATGCAGAAAGCGTCGGTCAATTGTCCGGTAAAGAGACTTTGGATTTCATCTTTGACCGACGAATCTATCCGCGAAGGCTTTGCTCGTCTTCAGCCCGAATCTGATTTCGACAATCTTTATCATGCAGGTCTGTCGCGAGCTATCGGCGACTGGATTCTTGGAATGAATGCCACTCGTCTTTATTCGCTGAAATACTCTTCGCCCGGCAACGTTTTGTCGATTGGCCGGGTTCAGACTCCGACTCTTGCACTCATAGTGCAGCGTCATTTTGAAATCGAAAATTTTAAACCTGAAGATTATTGGGAATTAAAGACTCTATATCGTGGGGCGCTGTTCAATGCGACTTCCGGCCGATTCAAATCGCCTGAAGAAGCTGAGACCACCCTTGAGGCGATAAAGGCTTATCCAATGGTCATAAAGGATGTGCAGAAAAAGAAGGGTAGGGAAGCTCCTCCCCGGCTTTTCGACCTCACATCATTGCAGGTTGAATGTAATAAAAAATGGGGCTGGACCGCAGACGAGACGTTAAGGCTCATTCAGTCGCTGTATGAAAAGAAAGTGACAACCTATCCACGCGTCGATACCACATATCTGTCCGAGGATATTTATCCTAAAATTCCGGGGATACTTCGGAACATGACTCCATATACAACATTGACATCTGCTATACTTGCCGATAAATTGCCGAAAAGCAAGAAGGTGTTTGACAATACAAAGGTGACAGACCACCATGCTATCATTCCCACCGGCCAGTCACCATCGGTGCTTGTCGGAAACGAACGGCAGTTATACCATCTTATCGCCCTGCGGTTTATTGCTGCGTTCTATCCCGACTGTAAGTTTCTGAGCACAACAGTATTGGGAGAAGTGGATAAAACTGGTTTCAAGGCAACCGGAAAAGTCATTGAAGACGCGGGTTGGCGTATTGTGTATGATAATACTCCGTCAAACGACGATACAAAAGATGACGAAAATTCCGATGACCGAATTTTACCTGATTTTACAGTAGGGGAGAGTGGCCCTCATGAACCGTCATTACAGAAACGGACGACTCAACCTCCGAAATACTATACAGAAGGTACATTATTGAGAGCGATGGAATCAGCAGGTAAGACTGTCGAGGATGAGGAACTTCGCGAGGCTATGAAAGAAAATGGCATTGGACGTCCATCGACACGAGCTGCTATTATTGAGACGCTGTTCAAACGAAAATACATTTATAGAAATCGAAAGTCAATCATGGCATCTCAAGCTGGAATTGACCTGATTTCAACCATAAACGAAGATTTACTTAAAAGTGCAAAACTCACTGGTTTATGGGAAAATAAACTTCGGCGCATCGAACGAGGCGATTATTCTGCATCTGACTTCATTCAAGAGCTTAAGACCCTGATTAATGAAATTGTAATCAATGTCCTGAGTGATAATTCAAAAGCAAAAATTATTGTTGACAATACAACCAAACGACTTGATAAAGGTGATGATGACGCAGGAGATTTAAAAAAGGAAAGTTCCGTAAAACCTCCAAAACCAAGAGCTCCACGCACAACAAAATTCGAACAGGTCGAATGTCCTGTTTGTGGAAAAGGCCACATCCTGAAAGGCAAGACTGCTTTTGGCTGTAGCCGTTTCCGGGAAGGATGCTCTTTACGCTTAAATTTCACAGATTATCCCGAGTCGCTCACACCGGCTAAACTGAAAAAAATATTGAAAAAGAAATAATACAATCTGGCGGTCGGCTAATGTCGGCCGTCAATTATATTATCGCAGGTGTCACCGTAAATCCAACGGATGATAGTTAGAGAGCACTCAAATTTTTCTTGGACAATTAATGTTGACCGAGCCACAGAATAGGGCATTCTCAGAATATCCCTCCGCGCACTATTTAACATAATCGCGATTATGGGACAACTTTGCAGATATAATTTAAATTTCTATTTGCATATGAAAAATAAAAAGCGTAATGTCCCTTATGTTTTGTCTTGGTGTTTTTCGCCGGATAAACAAAAGATGATTTCTCGTCTTGAAGAGTTTATTTCCTATAATCATTCTTTTCTTAATAAATTTCGCGGTGTTGTTTCTCCTTTGGCTCGTGCCCGTATTCTTGATGAACTTGGTCAGGCTTTTATTTTATTATCACATTTGAAATCTTGATCTATGGCATTGACTCAAATAAATAAGCTCGCAATATTGCAGTGTGTGTCTCTTGTTCAGTCCTTGCAGACTGAGCAGCTTCCTTCCGGTGTTTGGTCTGTGCTCGATGATATCCGCTCTCGTCTTGAATCCATCGCCAAAGGATCAACTCTTAAAATTACCGAACATTTCACGCTTGAGGAATTTCTCGCATCTCCTACAGCTGTTCGCCATGGTATCACGTTGTTCCCGAATGCTAAAGTTTTTCAGAATTTAACAAATCTTTGTTGCAATGTTCTTGAGCCAGCAAGAGTGGCGCTATCGTGCCCAATATATGTTTCATCGGGTTATCGTAATCAGTCGCTTAATCGTCTGGTCGGTGGTGTTCCTACTTCTCTTCATCTTGAGGGACGCGCTGCCGATGTATCTGTTGCTAATGGATTACATGACCGCCTTTTTGAGGTGTTATCTCGGTTGCCTCACACAGAACTAATTGATTATAAAACATTTATTCATGTCGCATTATGAACAAACCAGTTATCAAAAAGATTCTCGAGATTGTTGTCGCCGTGCTTTCTGCCTTTCTCGGCTGCCTTGGCGCTTCATCTATTTAGTTTTAACTTTAATACTTAAATTATGCCTAATCCTTTCGGAAAAGACGGAGGCCCGGTAAATTCCGTGCCTCGTAACACGTTTGATTTGTCTTTTCAAAACAATCTTACGTTGCCTTTCGGTGCTCTTGTCCCCTGCTTCTGTAAGGAAGTTCTCCCGGGTGACTCTTTTCGTATCGATACTACATTTGGTCTGAGGTTTATGCCTACGGCCTTCCCTTTGCAAACTCGCATACGAGCTGATGTCCATTTCTTCTATGTTCGTAACCGTAATTTATGGAAAGATTGGCCGGACTTCTATGGTAAGACTAAAAATAATCTTTCTTTCCCGCTTGTCGGCCCTGATGTCCCTGATTCATTCTTTAAGACAGGTTCTCTTGCAAATTATCTTGGTGTTCCTACTGCCCTTTATAGTGGAATTGCTTCTTATTCTCCTTTCTGGCCTAAGGCCAATGATGACTCTTATAAGTCGGAATCTGGTTATTATCGATTGTATGAAACTGCCGGATCTTGGTTCGCTTATAATTCCTTGCCTTCTCTTGGTTCTAATCTCCGTTTTGAGGAAAAGTCTATTGGTAAGCCCAATCAGGGTATTTATTCACGTTTTACAGTCTTATCCGGTTTTGAATTTACTGTAGAGCCTGACTCTAAGATCCGTGTAATGTTCCAGCTCTTTGGTAATGCTACCATTCCTGCCCCAACAGTTTTTCTAAGTAATTATCATGCGGTTGGAAATGGATTTTGGCATGAGAATTTAGGCGCTGTTCTTACACCTTCTACCCCTACCCTTACACGTGCCGGTGACGGCCTCTTTATGTGTGATTATACTGTCGAGTCTCTTGACGGTGATTCTTTTGTCGCTAATCGTTTTGCAATCTGTCCTTCGGTGTCTGCTTCTGGAGGTCCCGGAGGTGCTAATGAATCTGATGACAATTTTATTACTGTTGCCATGGCTCTTGAAGGTTCTGTTTCGCCTGTGGTCGATTATCCTGATCTTGCTAATAAACCATATGGAGAAATACTCTCGTTGTCCGCTCTGCCATTCCGTGCCTATGAGTCTATCTATAACGCTTTTTATCGAGATGAGCGAAATAATCCCTTTGTGATAGATGGAGAAAAAGAATATAATAAATATCTCCCTACTCAGGAAGGTGGATTTGACAATACTAATTATGAGATTCGTTACCGTAACTGGGAACAGGACTTTTTGACTACCGCTGTCGCATCCCCTCAACAAGGTATCGCGCCTCTTGTCGGTATTTCCGCTGCCGGTGTCATGTCTATTCAAGATCCTGACTCTGGTCAGGTCTATCAGGTTCAGGCTATCACTGCTGACGATAATGATACTATCGTCAATTATGATGTTACAGAGACATTGCCTAAGGCTGTTACTCGTTCTCTTGTCAATTATGCATCGTCCGGTATTTCGATTAATGATTTCCGCAATGTCAATGCTTTTCAACGTTGGCTTGAGACTAATATCCGTCGTGGTTATAAGTACCGTGATCAGATCAAGTCTCATTATGATGTTGACGTTTCTTTTCAGGAACTTGACATGCCTGAATTTAAAGGCGGTGTTTCATGTGATGTCACTCCCAATACAGTCTCTCAGACTGCTCCCACTGATGAGCCTCTCGGTAGCTATGCCGGTCAGCTTTACGGTTCTGGATCTTCTAAAAATTCTGTTGACTGCTATTGTGATGAACATGGCTTTATCATTGGTATTCTTTCGGTCGTTCCTGTCCCTAATTACTCTCAGCTTTTACCAAAACATTTCCTTAAGACTACTGACTCCCTCGATTACTATTCTCCCGAATTCGGCCATATAGGATTGCAGGCCATTTCTAATTCTGAAGTTTCTCCGTTGCATGTCACTGCAGCTGATAAGGATGGTGTCTTTGGCTATCAGCGTGCTTGGTATGACTATTTGCAGTCTGTCGATGAAGTTCATGGCCAATTCCGTACCACCCTCCGTGATTTCGTTATGAACCGTGTCTGGGACAATCTTCCAGTTCTCGGCCCTTCGTTCACTGTCATTGATCCTGTTCAGCTTAATGATGTCTTTACAGTCCGTGAGATTGACGGAGAGCCTATCCAACCTATTCTCGGACAGCTTTACTTTGATGTTAAGGCTAAACGTCCTATTCCTCGCTATGGTGTTCCACGTCTTGAATAATATATTATGATTAAAAACATTCGCAGATCTAAAAAATCCCGTGTCGCTCATATCGTCGATGACGGTTTTGAAAAAGTAGTTCCCGGTCTTTCTGTCTCTCCATCCCAGATGGCTCGTATGGCTGAAAAAGGTATCCCTATCACAGCTCAGATGTCTGATGCTTTCGTCGATGGTGTTTCCAATCCTCCTTTCGATATTCCTATCGAGGATCGTCGCGGTATTGATGTCAATGCCGTTTGGAATGCTCAGAAAGATGCACGTAAACGTATAATCGCAGCTCATAAGGCTGATAAACAGGCTTACGATTCATGAGTTTCTTTAAATCTCTTGCAAAAGGTATCGGTGGCGTTCTTAGTAGCGCTGCCGGTGCTATTCCTGTTGTCGGTCAATATGCCTCTAAAGCTGTTGATGGTCTTGTCGGTTCTTTCACTTCTGCCTCTGATGCTCGTTCTTCCCTCCGTGCCCAGAACGAATTATTACAGAAGCAGCAGCAGTTTGCTCATGATGAAGCTGCTTTGAACCGTCAGTTTCAAGTAGACATGTTCAATAAGACCAATCAGTATAATTCTCCCACTGCTCAGGTTGATCGTCTTGTTTCTGCCGGTCTTAATCCTCAGTTGGCTTACGGCGGATCTATGTCTGAGGCTTCTTCCCCTGCCGGTTCTCAGGCTTCTTCGCCCGGTGCTCCTTCTGTCGATGGTCTTTCGGATCTATCTTTGCGAGCTGCTGAAATCGCTCGTATCAATGCTGAAACTTCTTTGATTAAATCTCAGACCAAGAAGTCTGATGCTGATACTGAAGGTCAGTTGACATTTAATAAATATCAGGAACAGTTGTTGACTGGTCAGATCGAGACAAACAGTATGACTATTAAGCTTGGTAATTCGACTCTGTCTCTTAATGAGGCTGAAAAGAAAAAACTTTATACTGAGGTTAAGAATCTTGAAAAAACTTTTGATATTCTGCAAGTCCAGATTGATGAGATTAAAGCTCGTACGTCTAATTTGAATGCTGATACTTATTCTAAGCGAGTTCATACATTTTTAGATGGTCAGTTGGCTAAAGCTCAGCTTTCTGAGATGGCGTCTCGTACTTCTTTGAATTATACTCAGTGTAAAACTCTTGTTCAGGATATCTTAATACGTTCTCGTCTTGCTGATTCTCAGATATCTTTGAATGATTCCCAGATTTCTGTTAATGATAATACTGCTACTGGTATTTCTCTCCAAAATGGTAGAATTGAGCTTGATTTGGAGATTGATAAAGGTGGTACTACTAATCCGTCTTTTCGTGCTTATGAACGACGTATGCAAGCTGCAGGCCTTGTCGGTAAGGAGTGTTACACATTTTTGCAACAGTTTCTTGAACTTTTTTAGGTTATAAAGGGCGAAAGCCCTTTATCCCCCTTACTTGAGTATAACGTAGCGAATGACACACCGTTTCACTTCGCGGAAAAATTCACCCCTTTATCGCCTCTGTTTAACTCTCTGGAGAGTTTATTTAATTCCTTTCGCTTCGCGCCCAAAACAAAAGAAGGAGGTAGATAATTCTCCGCTTGAAATTAATAATTACTCATTCTCCTCTCTCCTCCCTTAGAGGTTCATGCTCTGCATGAAGCGTGCCCCCTGATTACGTACAATAAATAAAGCAATAGTAACGTTATGTGTTTAAATCCTACCATTATTTTAAATCCACGTTATTCACAACATCGCCATGAATTCAGAGAAATCGTCTGGAAAGGAGAGTCTATACCGCAGCTTAAGTTGTCTGATTCGACTTATTATCCTGTTCGTTTGCCTTCTTTTAGGTGCTATGATATTGAACATAACCCTTCTTTATATTTCGCAGTAACCCCCGATGGTGTTTGTGTTCCGATATTCATGCAAGTCCCTTGCAATAAATGTCTCGAATGTGTTGAATCTAAACGTTCTGCCCTTCGTACCCGGATGCTTCTTGAGCAAATGTCTCATGAGAATTGTCCTCAGATATTTATAACGCTTACATACAATGATGATCATTTACCTGCTGATGGTGTCTCACGTGATGATGTCCGCAGGTTCTTGAATCGTTTTCATCTTTACCTTGGTCGAGCCGGTTTCCCGACTTATTTCCGACATGTCATGTTTTCTGAGTATGGTTCACTCCGTGGCCGTCCTCACTATCATGGTCTGTTGTATGGTATCAACTGGCTCACCGATAATTTGCGCCTTAAATTTATTGAGGTTCTTGAAAAAGCTTGGAATAAAGGCTTCGTTTATGTTAAAGTAGTCGACGGTTCTGTGTCGAGATATGTTTCTAAATATGTTGGTAAGGATGTTTCTTTTCCTATTGGTGAAAATAAGAATCCTAACTTCTGGACTGCCTCTCGTGTCGACGGAGGTCTTGGCTCTTTAATCTGTAAGGAAGAGTCATTTTTGGATCTCTGTGCTACTCCTGACTTCCCTACTGTCAGTTTGCCTGTCGATGGTCGTTGCTATACTGTTACCCTGCCTTCTTATATCCGTGATAAGGTTACTCCTGCCTTACGTCAGTTTGTTCCTCGACGTGTCCGTATGGCCTATATCCGTTATCGAAAGAATCTTTGCTTGCTTGATGCTTTGAAACGTTACGGCCATATCAATGATTTTTTGCCTCACATGCTCCATTCGGATCTAAAACCTTTCATCACTCCTTATTCTGATTCGGCTGCTGATTTTGAGGTCTTTTTGACTTATGCTGATTATGATCATTCTATTCATTCACGTTTGGATGTCCTTCTCGAGTGCTATCACGGTTCTGACCTTTATTGGCTTCATCAGTTTGAGAATGTAAGTTTGAAGTTTTTTGACCTTACAATGTTGGACTCACAGCTCCGTGAGGATTCTTTTATTTTAAAGCAATTTGATATTGATGTCGATAGTGTTCTTTGTGAAATATTGAACCGCCAAAGGATTTCGGATCGTTTTTCTCTGAAAGTTGAAAAATATCAATTGACCCTGCCTCCCATCAGTGAGAGAGCTCGCCTACTCCGTGATAAAAATGCTCGTGACTTTTCCACTCGCGTTAAGGATTTGCAGTGATTAACTCTTTTTAACTCGAAAAAATTGGCTTAATCGCGATTATGGGACAATTGTTATTAAGAAATATGCTTAGCCGTTATTCTCTGTTTGAGTTGAGTCTTTCAGGCGGAAAATCATTTGTTAAAGATTTTTTTACTTAATATCCGGACGTTTGCCTATAGTAGTAGTTAAAACGCCTAACCATTTAGCCAATAAGCGTTAAGCTTATTGCAGGAATCGATGGATATGTCTAATTTTGCATCACAAAATAAGCATGTAATTTTCGTATATGTTCTAAAAACTATGATTAACGCACACACATCTTATTCCCCTAAACTAAAAAAGATATAAGATTATAAACCTATCATATCTAAAACATATCTTATCCTTTTCTGAATTAATTATTACCGCTAATTTTCCTATTTCCTATCAATTTAAGCAGTTATCACTCTGTAATGGATAAATATTATATCCGATATAGAATGAGTTTGAGAAAACGAATACCGATAATTAGAATTGATGATTATAATTTCGGACGTCACGCTACGAGATGTAGCGGGCGTCCTTTTTGATTGGTATAATTACCACTGTAAAAAATAATCACGCTATTCTTTTATGTTTGAATAGCGTGATTATCAATATCTTACAGTTAAATTGCATTATCTAAGTGTAAGTGCCACAACATTCTCTACATGTTGTGTATGAGGGAACATATCAACAGGCTGTACTGCTTCAATATCATATTTCTCATGCAATAGAGCAAGATCTCGAGCTTGTGTCGCGGGATTACAGCTCACATATACAATGCGTTTAGGCGCAGCATCAAGGATTACTTTAACCACATCATCATGCATACCTGCTCTTGGTGGATCAACAATCATCACGTCTGGACGTCCGTGTTGAGAAATAAAATCTGAAGTCAGGACATTTTTCATGTCACCTGCATAAAATTCAGTATTTGTCAACTTGTTGACGGCAGCATTGACTTTGGCATCCTCGATTGCTTCAGGGACATATTCAATACCTATTACATGGCGTACATTAGGCGCGATGAAACATGCGATAGTACCGGTCCCCGTATACAAATCATACACAAGTTCATTCCCTGTCAGTTTTGCGAAATCACGGGCAACGCTGTAAAGCCTGTAAGCCTGCCGGGAATTGGTCTGGTAAAACGATTTTGGGCCGATTCTGAACTTCAGGTTCTCCATCTCTTCCTCAATATACTCACGTCCTTTGAACAGCAATATCTCTTGGTCAGCTATCGTATCATTTACCTTGGTATTTATTACGTATAGAAGCGATGTAATCTCCGGGAAGTTATCAGCTACAGCAGTGAGCAACTCCCCTATCTTATCACGATCATCCTCGCCAAACACCATTACAGCCATGACCTCACCGGTAGATGCAATGCGAATCATAAGAGTACGAAGAAAACCGTGCTGCTCTCGCAAATCATAGAAGCTATAATCATGTTCGATGCCAAAATTCTTGATGAACAAGCGCAGACGATTTCCAAGATTATCTTGAAGATGACAGCAGTTTATATCAAGAACCTTGTCAAAAGCTCCTGAGATATGGAATCCGGCTGCTCTTCGTTCAGGGAACTCTTCTCCGGAACGGAGCTGGTCAAATGTCAACCACTTCTTGTTCGAGAAAGTGTATTCCATTTTATTTCTGTATTCCCAGATATTTTCAGAACCGAGAATAGGAGTCAGTTCTGGGAACGGAATTTTAGCGATTCTCTGCAAAGCATCCTCGACCTGCTTTTGTTTACATTTAAGCTGGAATTCGTAAGGGAGATGCTGCCAGCGACATCCACCACAGAAAGTGAAGTGTTCACAGCGAGGCTCGACACGAATAGGAGACGGCTTTGATAAATTTTCGATATGTCCTTCGGCATAACTGCGTTTCTTTCGGTCTATTTTTATATCCGCTATATCGCCCGGAGCTCCAAACGGAATGAAAACGACCATCTCGTCGACGCGGGCGATAGAGTTACCCTCGGCGGCCACATCAAGTATTTCAACATCGCTCAATAGCGGTAGTTCTTTCTTTTTTCTTGCCATATTGCACTCACTTTGTAGTTTGTGACTTGTTTTTAGGAATTTAAACAAAAAAGTTTCGTCGGCTATGACCTAAAGGCCATTAACCGACGAGGTTTCATGTATTTTCTCAGTAAGTTAGGTTAAGATGTCATTTCTCATATAATTTATGACAAAATTATAAATTATTTCGATATTAATCAATTCTACAGCCTGATTTTAATCATTATTAACTATGCTGTCACTCGATTCCCTTTTTGAAATCATCGAATATCGGTAGAGATATTTTATGACGAATGCTGTGATGATTATTGATGTGATGACCTGCAACGGAGAATCCACACCAAGATGATTAATAGTTTCGCTCTCTGAAATCCCGGTTGAATTTTTATGCCATAAAGTAAAAACTACAAGCGAATTGTTTAACACATGGAGTATCACCGGAAGCCATAATGATTTAGACCAATAAAACAGATAACCGAAATAAGCACCCAAAATCAGTCGTGGGAAAAAGCCAAAAAATTGAAGATGAAAAGCACTGAACACAAAAGCGGTTATCCAGATTGCCCCATTATGATTAATCTTGCAACTAAGTAAGATTCGTTGGAGCGCTCCGCGGAAAAATAGTTCTTCGCTGAAACCGGCAAGGACACCGACTATCAGTATATTAACAATGAGTGAACCTATGCTCGGATTACCGAGCAATATCTCCACCGATGACTGTGCCTGCTCTTCAGCATTTCGCATCCAGTTTTCCAATTCAGAAAACGCAGACGGAAGAGTCATGTTTTCATTCAGTTCAACAAGAGCATTCATCGCCGGTATCGACATAAGCATGCCGACAATTGCAAGTACAAGTTGTATCGGAGTAAAACGCTTTTCTATTCCTAAAAAACGGGCTGAATAAGGGCTAATGAGCAATGCCGCGACGATAGCCGGGAAAATGAATATTATACAGTCCTGCAAAACAGTTGATATGCGCAATGATTGGGCACTGACTCCGTTGCGCATCACCAAACCTATTATAACCGATCCTAAAATTGAGAACAGACACAATGCCACTATCAGCACAATTATACGCTGTCCGGGCAAGAAACGCAGATTAACAAATTCAGGTTGTATGTTCAAGTCAAGTTTTCTATTGTCCATCTTTATTTATCAAGATAAAAATCATTTGTTAAGGAAATATATTGCGAGGTGAGATTATTGTCCATGTCACGAATGAAAAGGTCTTCACATATAGTCGGGCCACACCCTTGGCCTTCAATCCCGACCTGCCACAAAGTCCGGATTGGCTTTTTACCTTTCCGTGAAAAGACTCTGCATCGTCTGCGTGGACTTAATCTTTTCAGCGACAGCATGAATTCAATTTCATCATCGCGTGAGGACGGAGCGATAAAAGCGAGGGAATCATCGACCGATATGAAATGCGACGCAGCAAGATTAATCAGCTCCTTGACTCCAAAATCGACACCATGTCGGGCCAACGCCCTTGATGAATCAGGCGATTGTAGCTTTTCGTTAAAAAACGGGGGGTTGGATATTATAAGCATCGGATGAGAACATTTTGGGAAAAAATCCGTGATATCGGCCTCTATGACCTCTACCCTATTCTTCCACGTACTTATGGCGATATTGTCTGTTGCATCAAGGCAAGCTTCATGATTAACATCAACAGCTATGATTTTCGTATCATTGTGGCTGCGTTGGGCCAACATAAGGGATATTACCCCTGAGCCACATCCGGCATCAACAATAGCCGACATGCCGTCAATACAAGTCCATGCGCCAAGCAAGACGGCATCAGTCCCGATTTTCATCGCACTCCTGCCATCATCCACACTGAATTGTTTGAATTTAAAAATGCCCATACTACATTTGTTCTCACTGCTTAAACTGGATATAATATTTGGTCAAAAGGGTTCGACGTCGCTAATTAGTATTCAAAACCGACATTATCGATATAGAGAGTTAAGCCCTCTGTTCCGACATATGGATCGCCGTTTCCGGCCGAAAACATAACTATGACATGTGTAGGAATCGCATTTGCGTCATCCCAACCTTCTTCAATCACAGGAACCATTTTCCCTTTAGAATTCCGGGCATAATAACAATTATTGCTGTTACGCAATTTTAAATATGGAGGGACTGCGCCATGCGCACTAAAATCTCCATATGTTATGTCCAATCTATGACCATTAGTCCATTGGGTTGATTTTGAAAAAAGTTCGCCTCCTGTCCCGACGCGCTTTGCATGCAGATTGCCCTTTTCATCTTCCCAGCGACGTTGCAGATATACAAACGCAACAGCCTGATCACGTCCCGGCAATTTTTTCTTCGAGCCGAATCCTGACGACTTAATTCGGTAGTCTACATTAGGCATGTCGACTTTATAATCAAACACAAGGGATTTTGGCCGTTTTTTGAATGGAACACCCATCTCCATTTTTGAATATGGATTTTTTGTCGAGGTCACAGGCTCGAGCATCTCTCCGAGAAACATTGATCCGGCAACCATGACATCCATGTTGATAAGGCCTAACACCTTCACCGTTTCAATTTGGGTGCAAAGTTTCGCACATTTGTTTCCTGCAGATCGCTCAGCCGGATAGACAGCGTTAGAGGTTTTTACAATACCTGAAACTTTGGCATATACGTTACTTGTGGCCCAAGGTGAGCCACTCAGATTGCTATACGGTTTGTTCCCATCCAGAGTGCATGTCGGACCGATTTCATAGAGCGTCTTTTCTTCGCCTCCAATCACAGCCGATTCCTTTAGATTACGGGTTACCCAATGGGAGAAATCGCCATATTTAACACGGTCGATACTCTGCCCGCTTGCCGACAGCATCCCTGCTATGACGAGAGTACAGGAAAATATGTTTGATTTTAGGCTCATAGGACAAATCTATTTGAGTGTGTGATTCATGCAAAGAGTGTGCGGAATGCTTCTTCAACCTTTGCCACTTCTACGATTTTTATATTCAGACCCGACACATCGATTCCTTTGAGATTATGGCGTGGTATGATAATTGTTTCCATGCCGAGTTTTTCAGCCTCACGGATGCGCTGTTCAATGCGTGTGACAGGCCTGACTTCTCCTGAAAGCCCCACCTCACCGGCCATACAGACCCGTTTTGGGATTGTTATATCGACATTCGACGACAGGATTGCACAAATCACTGCCAGATCGAGAGCCGGGTCATTGACCTTAAGACCGCCGGCTATATTTAGAAAAACATCCTTGGCTGCAAGCTTGAACCCAACACGTTTTTCAAGCACGGCGAGTAGCATATTCATACGTTTCGAGTCGAATCCGGTGACCGACCGTTGAGGCGTTCCGTAAGCAGCTGTGCTGACCAAAGCCTGCACTTCTATCAGAAATGCCCTTATGCCCTCCATTGTGACACCAATGGATATTCCCGAGAGGTCATCGCTGCTCATTGAAAGAAACATTTCAGAGGGATTGGACACTTCTCGGAGTCCGCGCTGACACATTTCATATATGCCGAGTTCTGCCGTAGAACCGAATCGGTTCTTGATTGAGCGGAGTATGCGGTAAATGCCTTGGCGGTCTCCTTCAAACTGAAGAACGGCATCGACAATATGCTCCAGAACCTTCGGACCTGCGATGCTGCCTTCTTTCGTGATATGGCCGATAAGAATGACAGGCACTGCGGTCTCTTTAGCATATTTCAGCAATTGAGCTGCGCATTCGCGCACTTGAGAGACACTTCCGGCAACAGATTCAATATCGTCTGACGCTATAGTCTGTATTGAGTCAATGACAATCAGACCCGGATTGACTTCTTCAATGTGATCGCGGATATTTTGCAAGGATGTCTCGCATACTATATATACATTGTCATTCGGTCGGCCTATGCGGTCAGCCCTCATTTTGAGTTGACGCGCACTTTCCTCCCCCGACACATAAAGAATGCGCCGTGACCGTATTGATAATATGTTTTGCAGAACGAGCGTCGATTTACCTATGCCCGGTTCACCTCCAAGCAACACAAGACTGCCGGCGACGAGTCCTCCCCCGAGCACACGGTTGAGTTCAGCAGACGGCATTTTTATGCGCGGTTCTTCATCAAGTTCGATTTCATGTATGAGTTGTGGTCTTGTCCTTTTTGAGCCGTGCGATGCCGGAGTGAGTGTCTTGGATTTTTTTTCATTTACGATTTTCTCCTCGACCATCGTGTTCCATTCACCGCAAGCCGGACAACGCCCCTGCCATTTCGGAGCTTGTGCACCACAACTTGTGCAAAACCATGCAGTCTTTACGTTTTTCATCTTAGAGTGTGATTACGTGAGAATATGATAAAACATTTATCACACATGCCTGAATTTTGCGAGTGTGATAGCCGTGGCGATCGCTGCATTCAGCGACTCGCCTGTAACCTCTCCTTGAGGGTATGACGGGATTAACAGACGTTCGGTCACCACAGCCTCCACTTCTTCAGATATACCTTTACCTTCGTTTCCGATGACAATTATGCCGTCTTCTCCAATCTTGGCCTCACTGATGCTTTCCCCGTCCAGAAATGTACCATAGACTGCAGGTGATTCCGTCTTTGATATCATTTCGGGGAGATTGCCGTAGTAGAGTTTAACACGTGAGATTGATCCCATGGTCGACTGGATGACTTTGGGCGAAAAGCAATCGGCCGTCTCTGCACTGCACAATATTTCACGGACTCCGAACCAGTCGGCGACCCTGATGATTGTTCCGAGATTGCCCGGGTCTTGTATAGTATCCAGCGCAAGCAGAAGCCCGTGTGACATATGGCTGAAATCCGGCACTCTTTCAGGTATCTCATAGACCGCGATGACATCTGAAGGAGTGGACAGGTTCGACATTCTTGACAGATCGTTTCGAGTCACTTTGACAACGGCATCCTGACCGACAATGCGCCCAACTTGCTGTGAATGGTTTTCAAGCCATTCGTATGTAGCGAAAAGATAACGGAGTTTAAAGTGGCCTAATGTATCAAGCACACACTTTGTGCCTTCAGCCTTGAACGCGTTTTCCTTTCGGCGCGTCTTGCGTTCATCGAGCGATTTTATGGTGCGATATAGATTCTTTGTCAATTCAGTCATAAGTATGCTTTTAAGGAGTCCAAAGTTACATATTTTCATAAAAATAAACAAAAGGCCATTCGCCGGAGGTGCGCCGATTGGATATTTTGACTACATTTGTAGCTCAATACAAGATTGTGCTGTATGTAACATTGTTCCAATGTTGTCCTATAAATAGTCATATATAAATGTTAAAGGATTTATACGAAAAAAAGTTCGGAGCGCCACCTTCGTCAATCATTCCGCTGACTCCGGCCGGAAGCAACCGCAGATATTTCAGACTGACGGGCATAGAGACGGTAATCGGAGTCATCGGTTGTTCGGTCGAGGAAAATAAGGCTTTTATTTATCTTTCCGGCCATTTTAAGTCCAAGGGTCTTCCTGTCCCCGGCATTATAGCAGTCTCTGATGACAAAACTGCATACTTGCAGGAGGATTTGGGCGATTGTCAACTTTTTGACTGTCGCGACTCTGTCGACCTGTTAAAAAAGACAGTAGCCATTCTACCCGATTTTCAATATAGAGGTGCGGATGGGCTCGACTTTACTCGTTGTTATCCTGTCAGTGATTTCGATGGGCAATCCATTCTGTGGGATTTGAATTATTTTAAATACTGTTTCCTGAACACCACCGGCGTAGCCTACAAAGAAGAGTTGCTTGAACAGGATTTTCGCAGAATGGCATCAGACCTGTCATCGTCAGATTGTCGGACATTCATGCTACGTGACTTTCAGTCTCGCAATGTTATGATTCATGACGGGAATCCATATTTTATAGATTTCCAAGGCGGACGGCGTGGTCCTGCCGAATATGACCTCGTGTCATTTGTAACGCAGGCTCGTGCAGCCTATCCACACCACGTCAAGGAGATACTTATAGCGACTTACATCGAAAGTGCGTCGCGCTATACTGTCATCGATTCTGATACTTTCCGTAAACGGTTTAGGTTGTTTTCATTGCTTCGGACGCTACAGGTACTTGGAGCTTACGGATTTCGCGGTAAGTTCGAGCGTAAGACTCATTTCATAAAAAGCATTCCCGCTGCGCTCTCAAATTTAGCAGAACTCCTGAAAGAACCTTTTGATGATTACCCCTATCTTTCCGATACTCTAAGAAAAATGCTTGAGGCCGAACAGACAAAGCTCGATATATGTGAAAGACCGACAAGCTCGCTGACCGTAACTGTCACAAGTTTTTCTTACAAGAAAGGTATTCCGGCTGACCTGTCGGGAAATGGAGGCGGTTTTGTGTTTGATTGCCGTGGCATGGAAAATCCGGGCAGATACGACGAATATAAACAGATAACAGGGCTCGATGCTCCGGTGATTGAATTTCTCGAACGCAAGGGCGAGATTATAACTTTCCTTGACCATTGTTTCGGACTGGTAGATCCGTCTGTTGACTGTTATGACCGTCGTGGATTCTCATCTCTGACAGTAAGTTTCGGTTGTACGGGTGGTCAGCATCGAAGTGTATATTCGGCTCAGAAAATGGCTGAACACATCAAATCCCGGTTTCCACATGTGAATGTCCACCTTATCCATCGCGAACAAAACATAGATCTGATATTATGAACGCAATGATTTTTGCAGCCGGACTTGGCACTCGTCTCGGTGCGATAACCCGGACCAAGCCAAAAGCCTTGGTAGAAATCGGTGGAGAGCCGATGTTGAAGCGAGTGATTGTAAAGCTGAAAAATGCAGAAGTCAGCAAGATGATTATCAACGTACATCATCTTGCTGATGAGATTATCAGTTATCTGCGCGCTAATGACAATTTCGGTGTCGATATTCAAATCAGCGACGAACGGTCTCTTCTGCTTGACACTGGTGGTGGGCTGCTCAAGGCCGGCCAATTTCTGAATGATGGCGAGCCTATTATAGTCCACAATGCCGATATTCTGACTGATTTCGATATTTCTCGTATGCTTGATTCCCACATTGAATCAAAAGCAGACGCGACGCTTCTTGTGGCTGACCGCCGGACATCACGCTACCTGCTTTTTGATGCAGACAGACGAATGAAGGGCTGGAAAAACATCATGACAGGGGAAATCCGCAGTCCGTGGGCGACTTCTACAGATTCGCTAATTCCTTTGGCATTCGGTGGTGTTCACATTATAAATCCGTCTGTATTTCCTCTGCTTGAAAACTACAGCGATTCCCCTAAATTCTCAATCACGCCTTTCTACACGGACATGTGTGCCGATTTGTATATCAAAGGTTACACACCGGCCGAAGCTTTTAACTGGATTGATATCGGTAAACCTCAATCGCTTATTGAGGCTGAAAATATTGTTTCAGGACTGCGGCCGATTCTTCCGCAGGAGTGAACACCGCAAGGATTGACGGACGGTCTGAGACCGCAATAAATTCGCTGAATGATCGGTCCAATTCTTCGATATTGCAGGCTTCATGATATGAAAATCCATAACCGTCCGCCAACTGACGGAGAGGCAGCCGCGTCCCCACGGCAAAATATCGGTCAAGTTCAGGAAGCGAAGATGTGGATGAAATAAAGCGGAATATTCCACCTCCCCCATTACATATGACGATGATTTTAAACCGTGGAGAGACAAGCATTGATGAAAATGCAGCGATGTCATACTGGCAGCTCATATCGCCGGTTATAAGTAGGGTCGTGTCTTTATAGACAGCAGACGCACCGAGAGCAGTTGATGTGCATCCGTCAATTCCACTGACTCCCCTGTTGCAGTCGCAACGATGGATATGGCTGCAATCCATCAGCTGGGCATAACGTATCGGAGTGCCGTTTGACAGATGTAGATTCCATCGTTGAGGAATGCTTGGAATAATGTGGGCAAAAACACTCATGTCTGACCACGGGGCTGCCTCCACGTATTTTGTATGGATGCGTGCGGCTTTCGACGCAAGATCGTGCCAGCGTTCAGCATAATCCGACGGAGCTTTGTGAATCTGCAATGCAGAAGCAAGCTGCCGGAGGAAGACAGCCGGTTGCATCTCCACTCTCAGTGCAAGATGTCGGAAGCAGTCGACCGTCGTATGGGTGACTCCTATATGCCAGTGTTCAACTCCAGAGCCAAGCGAACGCAACCATTCCTTGACGAATCGCGACACGAGCGCACCTCCTGCGGTTATCACAACGTCAGGAGCCATTTCAATGCGCTCAGCATCTGTCATCCGGCAGAGTGTGGAGTCGATACGGCTGATGAACAACGGAGAGTGGAGATTTGCGATTGTTTCAGTCATGACCGCAACGTTCGGGAGATGGGCAAGTTTTACCAGAGCGCGGTTTAACTTCTCGTCCGGTTCGTGAAATCCGACGATGACAAGTACCTTGCGCGGAGATGCGATGCTCTCCCCGATTCTCCGTGCCTCGGCTGTCGGCAGCTCGACTGCCGGTGCTACCATTCTGATTACGCGGCTTTTGCCCTCGTCAAAATCTGATATACGGTCAAGCGGAGCATCTATGCGGATGTTTATATGCACCGGTCCTTTCCGGCCTCCAAGAGCCTCAAGAAGCAAATCGTTGATAAGCCTGTTGCATACCCATCTGCCGTTTGGAAAATCTGTGTGCGCCGGCAAGTCGCAACTGCGTTTGACATACGGTGCGAGAGCATCCTGTTGCCATATAGTCTGCGAGTCATCCTGATCAATCCACTCCTGAGGTCTGTCTGCCGAAATTACGATGAGCGGACAGCAACGGTAAAATGCTTCGGCCACTGCCGGTGCATAGTTGAGCAAGGCAGAACCGCTCGTGCAAACGATTGCTACCGGCTCTCCGCTTTGGACTGCCATGCCAAGAGCGATAAATCCTGCAGAACGTTCGTCAATGACGACTTCAGCCTTCAGTTCTTTCCGACGTGTAAGAGCAACGACCAACGGCGCGTTTCTGCTTCCGGGAGAGAGAACGACGTGGCGCACTCCATGAGCGACAAGGAGGTCTGCGAGTATATTACATGATAGTTTATCAGTGGTGAGCATGAGCGGATAGATTGAAATTTCGTGCAAAAATACAAATATTGACGCAACCACACATCAAATTATGGCGGAATGTGTTAATTTTGTATGAGGGAACTTCAAATCCGGTCCCTGTTTTGAAATTATGTATATAGCATCACAGAAACATAAGGAAAATATTGCGGAATATCTGCTCTACATGTGGCAGATTGAAGACATAATACGAGCCAACAATCTCGACATCGATAGCATCAAAGCCAATGTTATCGACCGTTTCCATCTTGATCCGCCACAAGAGAAAGAAATGGTCGAATGGTATGAGTCATTAATTGACATGATGCGTCGCGAAAACGTGGAGAAAACCGGCCATCTGCAACTGAACAAAAATGTGATAATCCAACTTACGGACCTGCATCTCGCATTGCTCAAAGATCCGCGTTTCCCGGAATATACAGCCGAGTTTTATAAGACTCTGCCTTTCATTGTAGAACTTAGGGCTAAAGCCGGGGATAAGCCTCTCGGCGAGATTGAAACTTGTTTCAACGCGCTTTACGGAATGCTTATGCTACGTCTGCAAAGTAAGGAGATTACACCCGAAACCGGCAATGCAATCAAACAGATTTCCCGTTTCATCGCCCTTCTGACAAAAGACTATCATCTTGACCGGGAAGACAAGCTGTTCCCCCCTGAAGAACAGTAAACAGCCTGTTTTACGACCTCGATAGCCGAATGTCCGAGATACATCCTATTGAGTTATCGCCTTGTCTGACTTGATTTAGCCAAAGCGATAACTCTGTTTACAAATTCTGTTTTGGCTTCGGTATATTTGTCCCTGTCGTGTCGATACTTCGGCATAAGAGACTGTTTCAGTAATTCATACTCATGAGCCATATTCGGATTGGCTTTCAGATAGTCACGAAATAAAATTTCGTCATTGTCACCGATTGGATGAACATGGATATGAAACACTCGTTCGGCATATCCGTGTGGAGTATAGCCTTTATTAAAACTCATCCGTTTTGACGAAGACGACATACAGATATAGCCCGCTTGCTCCATTGTATCCCTCAGACAAGACAGTTTTTCATCCGGAGCGATTTCCACCAGAATATCTACAATTGGTTTTGATTGGATTCCAGGTATAGCCGTACTTCCAATATGATATATTATTGGTGAATATGCCGATAAGACTCTTTTAAGTCTGTCTATTTCATCGTCAGCCCACTCCTCCCAACATGGATTATGCCTGACAAGTGAAATTGGAAACAGCTGCCATAGTTCACTCAATGTCATATCTTTAAGCTCTTTCATCGGGACTCTTAGGTTATATTACAGATTAAATAGGTCTACGCTATAGGCTGTAACAATACATCCTGTCAGCATAGACCTGTTTTCTTTTAAACGATGGAATCACATTGCTGCCGCCATGACAACTTCTCCAAGGGTGGGATGTGCATGGACTGCAGAACTTATGGCCGATACATTTAGTCCGGCTTGCATCGATGTTGCTATTTCCTGAACAAGATCTGCGGCATGTGCGCCACAGATGTGGCAACCGAGCAGTTCTCCGGTAGTGGCATCGGATATGATTTTGACAAGGCCGTCAGGCTCTCCCATTGCCAACGCTTTTCCATTGGCCCGGAATGTCGCTTTCCCGACTTTTATGTCGCGTCCGAGTTCGATACATTTTTCTTCCGTGAGACCTACCATAGCGCATTCGGGCACAGTGAATACGGCCGACGGAATCACATCGGTTGGTTCGCGCATGCCAAGAGCGACCTTGCCCTGCATGGTGGCTGCATGGGCAAGCATGCAACGTCCGTTGACATCTCCTATGGCATAAAGCCTGACATCTGTCGGTTCTTTTCCTTCATCGAATCTCACAGACATATCGTCGTTGACCGCGATAGCGTTACGGTTGAATTTAACGCCAAGTTCTGCAAGTCCGGCAGGCACTACGGGCCGACGCCCGACTGCCATTAGAACCACTTCTGCGCCAACCGTCTTTTCCTTTCCTTTGACGGAATAATTGACGGTCGGTCCGGTTGTAATTGATTTTACTTCTGCACCGGTGATGATATTTATACCTCGTTTCTTGAGTGACATGCGCAGACGTTTGGCTATTTCAGCGTCAAACGGAGGTAGAATCTCCTTGCAGTATTCAACAACTGTCACTTCAACACCGAATGCCGAGAATATCGAGGCAAATTCCATGCCGATAACTCCTCCGCCAATAATGCACATTGATTCAGGAAGAGTTTCAAGCGAAAGAATTTCATCGCTGGTCATCGCCAACTCCTTCCCCTCGATGGGAAGCAGAGCCGGAGCAGAACCGGTGGCAATAATTATTTCAGGAGCGGTATATTCAGTACCGTTCACCTCAATGACAGACGGCGAAACAAAGCGGGCTTCACCATTGACGACATTTACACCTTTAAGCAGTGTCGCCACTCCTTCGCGAAGTTCAGCCACCACACTGTCCTTACGCTGCATGACAGCCGGAAAGTCGAGGGTTGCTGCAGTGTCGGCAAAACCATAGTTACGTGCTTCGGCAAAGTCAAGGGCGATTTGGGCAGTACGGCATAGAGCTTTCGTCGGAATACAGCCTCGGTTAAGGCATGTTCCACCAAATTTGTCACGCTCGATAAGCGTGACATTCTTACCGTGAGCTACGGCCTCGACGGCTGTTTCATAACCGCCGGGGCCAGCTCCGATAATTATTAAATCAGACTTTTCCATATCTTTTGATTTGGTATAGAACAGTGATTTATGTATCTGTCAGCCAAGTTCCGCAAAAGTCACCACCGGATTCAGCGCGGCAGCCGTGTCGTCAGGCTTGCGGATTGGAGTTTCGAGAGGTGCGTTCTTAACCGTTTCAGGGTCTTCTGCCGCCTCGCGGGCGATATCGCGCATAACCGCGATGAATTCATCAAGAGTCTCCTTGCTTTCCGTTTCGGTAGGCTCTATCATCAGCGATTCATGGAAAAGAAGCGGGAAATAGATTGTCGGTGCATGGAAACCATGATCAAGAAGACGCTTGGCCACATTAAGAGTGGTGACTCCGGTCGATTTGTCGGCAAGACCGTCGAACACAAATTCGTGTTTGCACACACGGTCAATCGGCAGAGCATACAAATCGCGCAAGGATTCCTTGATATAATTCGCATTTAAAGTGGCGAGTGTGCCTGCAAGTTTCAGACCGTCGCGACCGAGTGAAAGAATATAGGCGAGCGCACGGAGTTCGACTGCAAAGTTTCCGAGCCACGATGATATGCGTCCGAGGGCGTGAGGCGCTTTCTCTGTACCGAAATCGAGATGGAAAAGCGGATCGTCGTCACCGCTGTGCTTGACAACGCGCGGATTTGGCAGGAACTGTTCGAGTCCGGCACGAACGCCGACAGGGCCCGCTCCCGGGCCGCCTCCGCCATGAGGCGTTGAGAAAGTCTTGTGGAGATTGATGTGCATCACATCAAATCCCATGTCACCCGGACGTGCTACTCCAAGAAGCGGATTGAGGTTTGCACCGTCATAATATAGAAGTGCACCACAGGCGTGGACTATCTCAGCGATTTCAGGGATATTGTGTTCAAAAATTCCGACCGTATTTGGATTGGTCATCATCACGGCCGCAATCGTGTCGTCGAGCAGCGGACGGAGAGCTTCGACATCGACAGTTCCGTCAGGCAGACTCTTGACTTCGACAACCTTGAGCCCTGCAACGGCAGCCGACGCCGGGTTGGTTCCGTGAGCCGAATCAGGAACTATCACTTTTGTGCGCTTCATGTCGCCACGGCTTTCATGATAGGCACGTATAACCATCAGTCCTGTCAATTCGCCGTGAGCGCCGGCATAGGGATTGAGTGTAAACTCTGCCATACCGCCAATCTCACACAGCATGCGCTGTAAGGTATAGTATGCTTCGAGCGCACCTTGAACCGTAGCTGACGGCTGGAATGGATGCAACGCCGTGAAAGCCGGGAGCGAAGCCATTTCCTCGTTGATTTTCGGATTATATTTCATGGTGCAAGAGCCCAGTGGATAAAATCCGGTATCGACACCAAAGTTATTGGTCGACATATTGTTGTAGTGTCTGACCACTGTCAGTTCATCTACTTCTGGTAGCTGCGGAGCATTTTGGCGCAGCAAATCGGCCGGAAGAACCGAAAGCGCGTCATCACAACCGTTTGATGGCAGACTATAGCCCTGACGTCCCGGACGTGAGAGCTCAAAAATTACTTTTCCGTAATATTTCTTATTCATGTTTTCGGGACATCATCAGTTTGACATTTCATTTGCTGCGACACCGCCGTTCATTGCTGGAACAGTCGCTTTTGAGAATGTTTCGGCACGCCATACATATCGGTCGATTTCTTCTTTGGTACGTGTTTCGGTGACACATACAAGAAGTTCGTCTTCCGAAATCATCACTCCGGGTAAACAACCGCATGAATTGCATACCTCCACAAAGTCGGCAAGCTTGACTTCTCCCTTGAATCGCACTACGAATTCATTGAGGAAGGGTTTGTCGGGATATTTCAATTCAAACGCTCCGGTTTCAACAAGCCGTGATGCAAGATAGTGAGCGCCTGCAGCCGACAGTTCGTTGACTTCACGCAGTCCCTTTGCTCCCATCAGTGACAGATACATGGCTACGTAAAGAGCCATCAGTCCTTGGTTGGAGCAGATGTTTGATGTGGCTTTGTCACGACGGATGTGTTGTTCGCGAGCCTGAAGGGTCAGCACAAACACACGTCGACCATCGGCATCGGTCGTAGCGCCTACTATACGTCCCGGGAGCTTACGGATTAGAGCTTTACTGCAACAGATGTATCCCAGATAAGGGCCACCGAAATTAAGGGGCATACCAAGAGACTGAGCCTCACCGGCAGCAATGTCAGCCCCCCATTCACCGGGAGTGCGTATGACTCCGAGAGCCGACGCAGGCGCAGTCATGATAAGAAGCGCTTTGGCAGCGTGAACCATATCGGCCACACCGGTATAGTCTTCAAGTATTCCATAGAAATTCGGAGTCGCTAAAATCACTCCGGCAACATCGCCATCAGCAAGCATCTCGCGCATTGCATCGAGGTCGGTGACACCATCTTTTTCCGCGATAGTATCCACCCGGACTCCGTGGTAATGGGCATATGTATCTATTACTTCGCGGTAAATCGGATTGAGTGTCGCCGAGACGAGTACGCGGTTTTTCCTTCTGGCATGACTTACAGCCATAAGCATTGCTTCGGCTACAGCGGTAGTGCCGTCATACATTGAAGCATTCGAAACCTCCATACCGGTCAACTGTGTCATCATCGACTGGTATTCGAAAATGTATTGCAGCGTACCCTGTGAAATTTCCGGCTGATATGGAGTATAGGCAGTCAGAAATTCGGAGCGCGATGCAAGCGACTGCACGACAGCCGGCGTATAGTGGTCATAGAAGCCTGCTCCGGCAAAACATGTCAGAGGCTGATTGCGAACGGCAAGTTCCTCAAAAAAATCGCGGACCTCTTTTTCGCTCATCTGAGGCTGAAGGTCATAATCACGCTTCAGTTTCAGGCTTTCGGGGACATCGGCATAAAGCTCGTCAAGGCTTTTCATGTTGCAGCGTTCAAGCATCGACGCGATGTCCTCGGGAGTATGTGGAAAATATCTGTGGGTCACTTTATGGTAGTTCGTAAATTGTAAGACAGAATGATTCTTAACAGGTGGTGGAGACAGGGCGTTTCTATCAATGCTTTTCAGCTTCGCAGTGTGCGCGGTATGCCTCTTCATCCATAAGATTGTCGAGTTCTGACGGGTCGGTCAGCTCGATTTTGACAATCCAGTTGGCCATAGCATCCTCGTTGATGAGACGCGGGTTGTCTATGAGCTGTTCGTTTGACTCGATGACAGCACCGCTTACCGGAGCAAACAGGTCGCTTGCTGCCTTGACGCTCTCAACCGCACCGAATTCCTCGCCGGCCTCAAGGTCGTCGCCTTGCTCGGGCATGTCGACGTAAACAACGTTTCCGAGTGCATGCTGGGCATAGTCGCTGATGCCGATATAACCGATATTGCCGTCAACAGTTACATATTCGTGTGTGGGAGAATAATATGTCTTGCTCATAATTATTTTAGTTTTAGAAGTGATAAATTGATGTTTAGTATTTCTGGTTATTTCTTATAAGATTTCTTGTAGAACTTTTTAGCTACGACTTTTGCAGGGAAAGTCTTGCGACGGATTCGTATTTTAAGTTCATTGTCCTTGACAGCATATTTTGTTTCAATCAATGCCGCCGCAATGCTCTTGTCGACTGAAATTCCGCGATAGCCTGTTGTTACGTAGCCGATCACCTCGTCATCGGCATTGAGCACCTCATAACCGTGACGTGGAATAGCACGGTCCATAAGCTCAAGCCCTACAAGTTTGCGAGGCGCGCCTTCTGCCTTCTGACGTGCTATGACATCACGGCCGATGAACTCAGGTTTGTCAAGTTTGACAAACATTGACAGGCAAGCCTCTACGGGAGTTATATCGTCGGCAAGTTCGTCGCCATAGAGAGGCAGCCCGACTTCAAAACGGAGAGTGTCACGGCAACCGAGACCGCATGGAACAACCTTACCCGATTCGATAAGCTTATCCCACAGTTTCCGGGTGGTCTCATGAGTGGCATATATTTCAAATCCGTCTTCACCGGTGTAGCCTGTGCGGCTGACAATCATCGGTGTACCCTCATAGTCAAGTTCCTTGAACGTATAGAATGTGAGTTCCTTACATGGAATGCCCAATATGTTTTCAAGAGCTGCTTCCGCTTCAGGACCTTGCACGGCTATCTCGCCTGTCGTATCGCTGATATTTTCGACATTTACATCAAACGCTTTGGCCTGTTCCTCAATCCACGCCACATCCTTGGCGATGTTCGAGGCATTGATGACAAGCAGAAAACTGTTCTCGCCACGTTTGTAGACAAGGAGATCGTCGACCACTCCTCCCTCATGATTGAGCATCATTCCATAGAGTATGCCACCGTCATGAAGAGGGACGACATCGTTTGAGAAAATATAGTTCACAAATTTCTCGGCCTCTGAGCCGGTCACTGTCACTTCGCCCATATGCGAGACATCAAAAACACCGCAGGCATTGCGGACAGCGTTGTGCTCTTCGACGATACCTGAATACTGTATCGGCATGTCAAAACCTCCGAACGGACTCATTTGAGCTCCGAGACTGACGTGTCTGTCATGAAGGCATGTTTTTCTTAATTCTTCCATTTTAGGATTGGTATTTTAAGGTATTTATTAATCTGAATTGTTTACTGTTGTCAGAATATCAGGTTGACGAACTTTTCAATCGTCATTCCGGGAATCAACGCGTTGAGGTCAGTTTCTCTCAGAGCGTTATTTACAGACTCTCTCTCATAGGCGATGCTGATAATGGCTTTTGATATCTCAGCCTCCGCATCGGAATTTTCCAGAAAATCACCGGTGAGGACGAGCGATTCAATAAGCCCTTTTGACACCGTGAGATTAACGCTTATCTCCCCTATTCCATCTATCCTCTCGCTATGCTCGACAGTCCCTCTTGGATTTTTTCCTGCAAGCCATGCGGGTGCATAGTATTCCTGCTCGATTTCTTCAATTGCGCGGATATCGTCATCGGTAAGGACAAGAGTATTCCCGTTGTTGGCAACTGTTTTGAGTATATGGTCAAGGAAATCGGAAATCGAAAGTTGTGGAATGTGTTCCCTGATTGTCGTCACCCTGCTACGGGCAGACTGCACACCATGCGAAGCAAGTTTTGTTTTTGAGGGTCTGAGAGTGTTTGCCATCAAAACGGGATCGTAATCATAGAGCATTGTCCCGTGCACTATGCTTCGTCCCGGAAGATGATAGTAGGCATTGCCCGACACTTTGCGGTCGCCTATCAATATATCATTTCGGGAATTATCAGAAGCATCAAGGCCAAGAGCCCTTAGCGCAGCAGCAACCATCGAGGTATACTCACTAAATGTGCTACATACATCATCCGATGACGTCACATATGAGAACATGATATTATTCATGTCAGCCACCACAGCTCCACCACCACTCTTACGGCGGAAAATTTCAACACCGTTATCATGGCAATAGTCCACGTTGATTTCTTTTTCGAGCAACTGGTTTCTTCCGATGATGACAGATGGATTTACCTGCCATGCAAAGAAAAAATCCCTGTCCGGATAACGTTTGGCCAGATATTCTTCCTCTGCGAGATAGAAAGCCAGTTTGCGTGGTTGGGTGTCATTTATTATGACTAAGTCCATATTGATATAGATGTATGGTTAACTTGACTGAAAAGATTCAGGACACTGCAAAAGTAATAAATTTTAAATATAAAACTAACGAAACGTCAAAAAAATTCAGCAAAAAGATTTAGAATCAAAATTCATGACAATAAAGCGCCCGTGGCAAGCGTTTATGAGATAAAACAAGTGCCTTTCATTGCGACACATTATAATAATATTCGGTTATAATAATTAGTATGCCTATGAATAAAAATTTTACTCCTGAACCCACGTTTCCCCACGTTATCACCGAAACAAAACAGCGGCCGAAAAAAATCACGCTCGCAAAAATCCGTCAGTTTGCACGGGCCTATACATTTGCTCCCGTAGAAATACCGGCTCTTGGGAATATTGTGGCTAACTAATTGGTTTACATCGCTATTGTCCTGTCCCATTTAGAAATCCAACATGTTAATTTCAATTGTTTTCGCATTGGCCATGACGGTCATTGCTGTTATCGAATTCTTTTATTTACGTAAATCATCGTTGAGGACCAATGAGCTCAACGCAGAGAATATGCGTCTGCAACTGGAGACGGAAAAAGCGCGTGCCGAAGTTCAGAGTTCCATAGCATCACTCACAGCCAGTCTGACAGAATCCCGTAAAAACTGTGACATACTGACTGAACGTCTGAATATTGCCGTAGAGCAGTTGGCATCGGCTCGCGAAGAGAACTCTTCGCTGCATACTCGCCTTGAACTTCTCGGAGAAGAAATCAATCGACGAGAGGAACAGTTTATAAAGCAGGAAGAAAAACGCAAAGAACAGGAGGCTTTGCTCGAAAGTCGGTTCAAGAATCTTGCCAATGACATACTGCGTCAGAACACCGCAGACCTGAAGACACAGAACGAGGAACGACTCAGCGAAATCCTTGCACCTTTACGAACAAACATCGACGAATTCCGAAAAACAGTCACAGATACTTACAATAATGAAGCCCGCGAACGCTTCTCGCTGTCGGAACGAATCAAGGAACTTGTCGATCTGAACCAATCCATCTCTCGGCAGGCCCGCGAATTGTCAGAGGCTTTGCGCGGCGACAGTAAAGTGCAGGGCGACTGGGGTGAAATGGTGCTTGAATCAATTCTTGAAAATTCCGGACTACAAAAAGGAGTTGAATATTTCACACAATCGACCACCGACAGCGACGGCAATGTCCTGCGTAATGAAGACGGGACAATGTTGCGTCCGGATGTCGTTGTGAAATATCCCGACGGCCGTTTCGTAGTGATCGACTCAAAAGTCTCGCTGACGGCATTTGTCGATTATGCCAATGCCGATAATGATGAAATCCGCGATGGAGCAGCCATGCGTCATGTACGGTCTGTCAAGAAGCATATCGATGAACTTGCCCGCAAACGCTATCAAGAATACGTTGGCGACGCGAAACTTGATTTCGTCATGATGTTCATCCCTAATGAACCGGCCTATATCGCTGCGATGCGTCTTGACCCGTCATTGTGGCAGGAGGCTTATGACCGTCAGGTACTCATCGTCTCCCCCACCCATCTCGTTTCGGGACTCAAGCTCATCGCACAGCTCTGGAGTCGTGACCGCCATACGAAAAATGCAATCACAATTGCGGAAGAAGCCGGCAAGATGTATGATAAGTTTGCCGACTTCACAAAAGACATGGAACGGATAGAAAAGGCTCTTGGCACAACCCGCAAAGCATACGACGACGCCATGACCAAATTGACCACCGGCACGGGAAATCTTGTAAACCGCGCTCTGAATCTCCAGAAACTTGGGGTGAAAGCTTCAAAACAGCTTGCGGCTTCCACTCTTAAAGAGACCAATAACGACGAATAACATAGGTTACAAGCTATTTTTTTTACTCTCTTTAGCGGCTATGACGGTTGTTAAAGAGAGTAAAAAATATAAACTAAATTCGAACGTATTTATGAGTAATCACCAGATAGAAACCGCGTCTACAGACCTTATTGAAGAGCTTCACTACGAGCCGGTGAGTCCGAAATTTAAATCAGTCCAGATTGCAAGTGCGGTCATCGCCTATTCCTTATTGGCAGCTCTCGCACTGTTGCTGCTTCTTATCGACGACATCCCTTGGTGGTGCGTTGCTGCCGAAACAGTGATTGTCGTATCTTTCATCATCAATCTTACAATACTCAGGGAAGCATATAAGTTAAAGGGATATGCTCTCCGCAAGCATGACATCACTTACCGTGGAGGAGTGATATTTCCAAAAATTACAACAGTGCCATTTGCCAGAATACAACAAGTAAGCATCAAGCAAAATCCCATATCCAGATATTTTGGCCTATGCGCAATCGATATAGTCAACGGGGCCCAAGGTTTGTCATCGCTTACCATCCAAGGTCTCACCAAGGAAAAGGCAGACGCAATCAAAAATGCCATAACCCAAAGACTGAATAACAACCATGACTGACTTCTCCGTTCCTCAGAGAATGAGCCTCAGCGCGTTAGTTATCTATTTTCTGAAGTTCTTCAGACTAACTTTCAACGCCTCGGTCATTTACCTGACATACACGCTATTTCAATCAGACGGTGATTTCGTCAAAACCATACTGAAGATTGCTGTCACAATCGGTTGCACTGCGCTTTTGGCGTTGATTCTGGCCTCACTGGCGATTTTTAAGATGAAATTTCATGTCAAAGACGGCAATCTCATCTACCGTCACAATCTGATTAGCCGTGCCACCACCACTATACCTCTCAACCGAATACACACACTGCGCACCAAGCAGGAGCTTCTCTATCGTCTTCTCGACCTCAGAGGTGTCCTTTTCGATACGCTTGCAGCCAAGGATGAGGAAATAGAGCTCGTGCTCAGCGAATCAGATTGGCAAAGTTTGCTTGACCGGATTGAGCGGCAGGAGCGGCCTCAGTCCGATGTCACCGACATGCCACCCGCCTACAATCCATCTTCATCTATCGAATTCAGCAACAAGAACCTTGTATTTGACGCGCTGTGTCAGAACCACTTGAAAGGAATGGTGGTATTGGGCGGATTTGCATCCGTTGTTTTCAACACACTATCTGACTTATCTGACAACAGTTTTGAGTTAATCGAGAGCTACCTCGAATCGCATTTCGACCATTTCGTAGTGTCATGGGTAGGCATAGCCATGATTATGGCGTGTACCTACATAGTGTCGCTTGTGCTGTGGCTCGGGAAAGTGCTTCTGCGGTACTATAACCTTTCGCTCACCTACGACAACAAGATACTTACTTTCAGCCACGGACTTTTTTCACGTCTTAGCAGCCGTTTCACCCGCGATAAGATTTGCACGATATGGATCAAACGCAATTACTTTGAAAAGCGTTTCGGCCTTTCCACACTCGCTCTGAAACAGGCACTGAACTCAAGCGCGCAGAAAGAGGATGATAACCTTAAGATTTACGGACACGATTGTTCCGACTTTTTTCTCGGCTGGTGGCTCGGACAGGACTACGCTTCTGAAGCAGACATCGCCACAGCGAAATCCGGCAAAGGAGTAATCACGCATTCATTGATTCCCGACCTCCTTCTCTCTTCTGTGGCCATAGTGGTACTTTGTCATTTCGGGCTATACGGTTGGACTATACTTCCGGTCATCTACTTGTCAGTAGGCATACCAAAAGGTATCCTGACGATGCGCCACAGCCATATCACTCTCAAAGATTCGTATCTCATCATCAATAACGGACGATTCGCCGAAATAAAGAATTATTTGAAATACGACAACGTTGAGGTCGTGAGAGTAACCCGGACTCCATTATCGCAGTTCACAGGCCGTGTTTCCCTTTCCATTTCAACGACAGGTTCCACATTTACCATCAGAAGTCTCCGACAGGAACAGGGCATGGATATTTACGAGCGTCTCCTTGCCAAATCAATCGTCAGCAAGGGAACTGCAAAAGAATAGCAATAAAGACTTCTTATCAACCGGAGTAAAAATGACATTTACGACAGACTTGTATCAGCCTTAATTGCGGCTAAAATAGTCTGTCGTAAATGTCATTTTTATTCCGGCTTTGTCGGCGCGGATTAGATTAGTCCTTCACCGCAAATCCGGCAGCATAAACCACATCCCTGATTTTCTCAGATGTGAAATCACCTTCGACAACCAGTGTTCCGGCTGTGTGGTCGACTGACACACTTTCAATTCCTTCAATTGCAGACACGGCCTTACGGACAACTCCGGCGCAATGGGCACATTCCATGCCTTCGATGTTAAAAACTTGTTTCATATAATTTTCGTTATTTTTAAATTCTGCATCTGTTAAATGGCTATGATTGTGATGGGATTGTGTTGACTTGAACGCTGTATAAGCTAAAAGACAGAGAAGCACAACACTGCACAGAGTTTCAAACAATCCGAACTCCTCATGGCAAGATGCCACATGACCGGTTATAGCCGGCATGAACCATTCGCGTGGAAGAAGATAGTCTATCATCAATCCGAATGCAAGCGATGTTATGATAACAGAGCCGGCATAAATAAAAGTGCTGCGCCGTCCGATTGATTTCGACAGAATCATCATCGAGGCAAAATTGGCAGCCGGTCCTGCCATAAGCAATACAAATCCTACTCCGGGTGTAAGTCCTTTGGCTATTAGCGACAGTGCTATAGGTATTGAGCCTGTCGCACATACATACATCGGGACAGAAACAACAACCATCATCAGCATTGCAAGCAATGGATAATCAGCCAGTCCAAGGAAAAGTTCATCAGGGACAAGAACCGTTATCAGTGCGGCAATCACCAGTCCGATCACAAGCCACTTGCCGACATTTCCAACCATATCTACCAATCCATATCGTAATGCCTGCACGCATTTACGGCCTAACGGGATGTGAGATTCAGGGCTATCCATGTCACTGTTTACAGCAACAGAGCATGCCTGCGTTGCACAGGCGTCAGCCTTATCAAATTTCTGCACACTGACGCCACCAAGCATCGCACCGAGAAGTGCGCCTACAGGGCGTAGCAAAGCAAACGGCAATCCCAGCAATGAGTACGTAGCGGCGATGCTGTCGACACCTGTCTGTGGAGTGGCGATGAGAAATGAGGTTACCGCACCTTTCGACGCGCCCTGCCTGCGAAGCGAAACAGCAGTCGGGAGCACACCGCATGAGCATAGCGGTAACGGTATGCCAAGCAGCGCGGCTTTCACGACAGGCATGATTCCTCCTCCGGCAAGATGGCGTGCCATCATCTGCGGCTTGACAAATACATGGAGAAATCCGGCTATGATGAAGCCCAGTAATATATAGGGCGACATCTCGTTTACTATAAATAGAAGAGAATAGAAAAAATGTGAGATATTCATTTTGTATAAAAATTTTACAATTTTCAATTGCTTTATTTTTATGCAAAATTACAATCTCACCGGCCTTGGATTGTTACATGATTATGGGATTTGTTTACATAATTTTTGCCGACAGTATGTCCATTCATATTTCATTCAGGTCTTTCCTCTCACGCGGACCGCGAAGATATTCGGTCGGAGTCATACCCGTGACAGATTTGAACTGTCGTGACAGATGCGCTACACTTGAATAGTCAACCATGTATGCTATCTCGGAAAGAGTATATTCGTCATGTTGCAGAAGCTCCTTTACTCTCTCTATTTTTTGTGCGATATGATATTTTTCGAGAGTGCGACCCTCGCGTTGTGAAAATATGCGACTTACAGTGTCGTAGCTAACATTTAGATTACGCTCGATACAATCGGAGAGATTGTGGTGGTGTCCCTCTTCCTCACGGATATGACGCATGACCAGATGCTTGGCTCTTTCGATAAGCTGTGTCTCGGGGTCTGTGAGCAGCTCGAACCCGAGACCACGCAGCGACTGATCAAGCTCTTCGAGTTGGCTTTTGTCAAGGGTTTCAGCAACCACAGCCTTACCCAGTTCGACTTTGATACATGTATAACCTAAATCCGAAAGGTGTTTCGTTACAGCCTGTTTGCAATGCTGGCACACCATGTTTTTTATAAGCAGTTCAGTCATGTCCAGTTTTGTTTATCAGAGATTGTGAAAATCATATGTCAGGCAGATAATTTCCGAAGTATTTTTACCGACTGTGTATAAGTTTGCTGCACGAAGTCCCACAACCCACAATATGTCTCCGTTACGTGTAAGGATTCTGACATTCCGTTTATCAGCCAGTGACAATTTTGCATCCGAGAGCAAATCGCTGACCAATTTGCTTCCTTTCATGCCAAAAGGTGTGAACCTGTCACCTTTCCGCCATGACCTTAACTCAAAAACAGGATTTCCGTCAAGCACCCGGCCATCAAGATAAACGGCATCCCTACGGAAAGACTTGGTAGCTCTCAGTCTTTCGAAAGCATCATGCGTAAACTTTTCAATCTTAAAAGGATGCTTGAAGATGTCGACCGATTCACATGATTCATTTTCCAAATTGTCGACAGGAATCAGCAGTCCACGGTTTAACAGATAGCTGACAGACTGTGCATGAAACAGCTTTCCCGATACATTGCATGCGCCCTGTCCGTTGATTGATGCAAGAATATTGTCAACTTGCGTCATGTTTACCCCTGCATTGGATAGGATTTCAAAGAGCACCATTCGCGCATTCTTTTCAGAAGCGACTATTTCGTTTATATTCACAGTCCCGTCAGCGCTGACATATTTTTTCTGCAATTCAGCCTTATAATCGGAATATAGTTTATAATTATCATATAGATATGATATGCTTGTAGCGATAGCATCCATAGCACCGGGAAATGCCTGCTCAAATTCCGGAAGCACAATATTGCGCAGACGGTTGCGCTTGAACTCATTGGACGAATTTGTAGAATCAGTCACATATTTCAGTCCACGCGATTCAAGATATGAGATGATCTCTGCTTTAGTAGTGTCAAGGAGCGGTCTGATAATGTTTAACGAACGTGGCTGCATACCTTTTAGCCCGACAAGGCCACTTCCACGCAGGAGATTAAGAAAAAATGTTTCGACATTGTCCTCTCTATGATGCCCTACAGCAATCAGATTGCCAATACCTTTATTGATGAGTCCGTTCCACCAGTCATAGCGCAATTCACGGCATGCCATTTCGACAGATTCACCGGTATGCCTGCATCTTTCACTCACATCGAAATCCACCGTAAGTAATTCAACCGATAATTCACGGCAGAGCTCACGGCAGAAATTTTCATCGCGCATGCTTTCATTTCCTCGCAAATGAAAATTGCAATGCGCGGCCACACACTCATATCCAAGTTCAAGCATGACAGAAAGCAGTGCGACAGAATCGGCTCCGCCACTGAGTCCGACAATAATTGTATCGCCATGTGAACCGGCGAGATTATTGTCAGTTGTGAATTTCCTGACTTTATTACAGAATTTATCAGACATAACTGGATAGAGATGGATTTGTATGGTGCATACACAGATGTTTCACATCAGAGAAAGTATCTGCAAAATTAACAAAAATCCGGATATAAAATAACACGGTCATGCCAATTCTCAAACAATAGCACGACCGTGTTAAAATTTCTCAGATGCTATATCTGAATCTGTGATTCAGACGTTGACTTGAATCTCAGCCCTGCGGTTTTGCGCGGCCGACGGATAAGCATGAGTCTGTCCCATTCCTTTTGTCCTTACATGGTCACTGGGAACGCCGTGAGCTATCAGATATTCACCGACTCGTCTTGCTCGCCGTTCGCTCAGGCGCTGATTATACTCAGCATTTCCGCTTTCGTCTGTATAGGCTACAACAGAAACATACGCTCCGCTTGCGGCCACCTTTTTCGCAAGATCATTGAGGGTTGCATCGTCCGGAACCTCCGACCCGTCAAGCGGGAAGAGATAGATTACATCGTGAGGCACAGCCGACTCGTCGGCTTTTGCCGCATCGGTTGCTGCAAGCGATGCCTTTACAGCAACAGGCCGGCCCTGCCGGATGTCTGTAGCGTCGGCTTTCCCATAAACGGAAGCTCCCTGAAGATTTTGCGACGCATATAGACTGTCAGTATCTTTGTCTCGGTCCGAGAACCAATAAATCGACCCGACCAAAACGCCTATGGCAAGGACCGTGAGCCATGCCCAACCCAAGAAACCTCCACGGCGGCTGTGTCTGTCAATGGCGGCATGAGCCATCTGTGGCTCTTCCACGGGAGGAACAGGAGCTGCCTTTTCCTCATAGGCTCCCAATTCCAAAGGCTCCGGATGCTCCGGCAACCTATTCTGATAATCTTTTTTTGTTTCCATAAGCGATAGCTTTGAGTTATACATAGTTGAGACCTGTGGTTTATATAATAACAAGCATATCAGCTGTAAATATGGTTAAATACTCTAAAGATTATCGTTAAAAATGTTATTATGCTTAACAAGCCGACGAAAACACACCGCTAAAGTTTCAGAATTGCACTCCGGGCTGCGAGGCAATCCGCTTGATACAATCCTGTTCTTCCGGCGTAAATCCGGTGGAATTCAATGATTCGATATTGGCTTTAAGCTGTCCGACCGACGATGCGCCGACAATCACCGAAGTGACACGTCTGTCGGCCAGCAGCCAATTGATGGCCATCCCGGCAAGAGTCTCCCCTCTACGGTGCGCAATTTCATTGAGACGTCGCGCGGCATCAATTCTCTCATCGCTCACCTGTGACATCTGAAGGAATCCGGACTCGCGCGCTGCCCGGCTGCCGGCCGGAATGATGCCGTCAAGATATTTATCGGTCAGCAGCCCTTGAGCCAATGGTGAAAAACAGACGATTCCACTTCCGTTTTCGTCGGCTATGCCGAAATTCAGATTCATGGATTTCGTGTCAAATATCGACGCTCGATACTGGCTGACAAGACAAGGGACTTTTGCTGCACGAAGTATATCATACGCCTTTTTCTGTTCTTCAGGGGGATATTTCGAGATTCCTGCATAGAGAGCCTTTCCGCTTCTCACAATATCAATCAAAGCCTGCATCGTTTCCTCGACAGGAGTCACCCCGTCATAACGGTGGCTATAGAACACATCGAAGTATTCAAGCCCGGTTCTCTGCAAACTTGCGTTGCACGAAGCAATCAGATTCTTGCGCGAAGAACCGTCGCCATATACACCGGGCCACATCTGATGGCCCGCTTTTGACGCTATAAACATTTCGTCACGATGGGCCGACAAATCGTTTTTAAGAATTTTCCCGAAATTTATTTCAGCCGATCCGGCGGGAGGTCCGTAATTATTTGCAAGGTCAAAATGGCAGATTCCCTTATCAAAGGCAAACAGAATCATACTGCGTGCTTCATCAAAACTATCGACATCTCCGAAATTATGCCATAGTCCAAGTGAAATCTCTGGTAGCATAATCCCGCTGTTTCCACATCTTCTAAATTCCATGTTGTTTAACAATTGATTGGCACATTTGTAACGAGGCTAAAATCAGCGGTCATTTCCAAGCACTTCGCTTTGCAAAGTTCGAAGTCTGTTGAAATTTGACAGAGCTGACAATGATTCTCCGGATTCCATATACCATTGTATTATCGGTTTCATTTTTTCTAAAAACGGCATCCACTCGCTATTTCCCTCTTTCATCATTTCATACCAGTGACTTTCTGTCGAAGCCTTGCAAAATTCTGACTTTTCCAAGCTATCGGCATCAACATAATAATCCAGATATTTACCTAAAATGTCATTGGCTTCATCCGGATTGCCGTCTTTCATGCAGGTCATGGCTTTATACATCATTTCCTGTCCGTCTACAACAGGATTATCCCCAATGGCTGACGAATTACGGCATGAGCATGTAAAAAACAAAACGCATAATACCAAAAACAGATAATTCTTCATACAATTAATAATTATAAAAGGTTAATATTGCAAAGATAACAAAAACAATAGATTATCCGTTACAATTGTCACTGTTTTTATGGGAAAATAGCAAAAAAGCCCTAATCACCCCATATATAACACAAGTAGCCTGTAAGCCTGAATGACCGACAGGGTATCAAATAATAAATCCCCTCCGTCATTCAGACTCACAGGCCGCTTAATGCGTTGTTGACGTGATAATTTAATCTTCGATAGCGATAAATTCTCCGTCCAAATCAAAGACATACGTGTCAGGACCGGTAATGTTGAGATCGACTTCGTAGACCTTGCCACGATTTAGTTCGATTGACTCAACCATGCCGGCGAAGCCATCCTTTTCAAGTCGGTCGTAAGCCTTCCGGGGCATCACATCTTTGACCACAGCAATAGGAAGAACAGTGTTATCAGGAGCGTCCACCTCGATTAAATCGCCCTTCGTATTGAATTCCAAATCTACACCATTGCGCAATTCGACTTCATATTGGCCTTTGGCAAAATATCTCTCACATTTCAGCACTCCGGCATCCTTGAAGTGCTTCTCGATAAATTCCTGAGCCTTTTGGGGCAATTGGGCATAGGTTGCTGAACCCGAAATTACAATACCGGGATTACTATCATTATTAGCCGGAATTTGAGCTACTGCGTCAGCTGCCCCAAAGAGGATTGCCAATGACGCGATTCCTGAAATCAAAGTCTTAGCTGTCATAATTAAAAATTTGAATATCTATTTATGATAGAACCATCTGTACATCTAAAAAGTTTTACAATTGACAATGTACAACGAACATTATCTGACATATTCAAAAACTTTAATTCGGAGACATGAATGAATTGACCTATTCCAACCCATATGACTACCATCTTCAACCATTGGCATTTTACTGATTCTATTAATCATCAATTGACGATTTTTTCTTAATTTTGCACTATGATTTATCCCGAACGAATTGAAGAAAAAATAGGATTTAGCGGAGTCAGAGCTGAAATTTCAGCCCGTTGCCATTGCGACGGTTCGCGGACTCGTTGTGAGGAAATGGCTTTTCTCGCCGACTTCAATGCCATACGAACGGCTCTGACTGCTGTCAACGAAATGCTCTCCGCCAATCATAGCGACGAGACCGTTCCCCTTGAAGGCGTGAACGACATTGACCGTAACCTTGCAGTCATAAAAATCCCCGGAACTTTCCTTGAAATAAAGGATCTCATAAAAGTGCGCCGCATGCTTGACTGTTTCGGAGCGGTGGCCACATTTTTCCACCGTCACAAGACAGACGGCCGCACACCCTACCCTGTGCTGACCGATATTGCCGAGGAACTGTCATACATACCACCGTCACTCGGCATGCTAATCGACCATGCCGTCGACACCACCTCAGGGCTTGTCAAGGACAACGCGTCGCCGACACTCGCCGATATCCGTTCACGCCTGCGTGGAATGTCGGGACGTGTCAACTCGATACTCCGTCGCGTGCTCAGCTCGGCAATCTCACAAGGATGGCTCGAACCCGACACTACTCCTGCCGTCCGCGACGGGCGTCTTGTCATACCCGTGCCACCGATGAACAAACGGAAGATACAAGGTATCGTGCACGATGAATCCGCTTCAGGTAAAACTCTTTTTATCGAGCCTGCCGAGGTTGTCGAAGCAAACAACCTGACACGTGAGCTTCAGCTCGAAGAACACCGTGAAATCATACGCATACTCACTTCAATCGCCGATCAGCTTCGCCCACACATTCAGGAGATGCTGACAGGGGCGTCGATAATATACCATCTCGACTTCATCAACGCAAAAGCGCACTATGCGGATGCTGTCGGAGGCACAATGCCTAATCTTCATGAAGGTGAAGAGATGGAATGGTATCATGCCTGTCATCCGGTGCTGAAACTATCGCTCGAACGTCATAACCGTGAAATTGTCCCGATTGACATCCGGCTTGACAAGAATGAGCGGATACTCGTCATTTCAGGTCCGAATGCCGGAGGTAAATCAGTATGTCTTAAGACTGTCGGCACTTTGCAATACATGCTACAGTGCGGCATCCTGCCCCCTGTCTACGACAATTCGCATTTCGGAGTGTTCAAGGATATGTTTGTCGACATCGGCGACGACCAGTCGTTTGAAGATGACCTGTCGACCTACAGCAGCCACCTGCGTAGCATGAAATTCATGCTACAGCGCGGACGCAAAGGCTCGTTGTTCCTTATCGACGAAATGGGATCTGGAACTGAACCGCAGATCGGAGGAGCACTCGCACGCGCGATTCTCGAACAGATGAATGCAAAGGAAATGTGGGGAATAGTCACCACCCACTATCAGATTCTGAAACAGTTTGCAGAGGACACTGCCGGACTTATCAATGGCTCTATGCTCTACGACAGACATCTCATGCAACCGATGTTCAAGCTGTCCATTGGAAACCCCGGTTCTTCGTTTGCCGTTGAAATAGCACGTAAAATCGGACTCCCTGCCGAGATTATTTCTGCTGCTGAAGATATCGTAGGCAAGGAATACGTGAATCTCGACAATTATCTCCTCGACATCACACGCGATAAACGCTATTGGGAGAACAAGCGAACTGCCATCCGTCAGAAGGAAAAGAAACTCGAGCAGATGATCGCCCAGTATTCGGAAGACGCAGAGCAGCTCAGAAGCAAACGCCGTGACATAATCGACGAAGCTCGCAACGAGGCACGCAAGATTCTCGATTCCTCTAACGCTGCCATCGAGCGTACCATTGCCGACATCAAACAGGCAAATGCCGAACGAGAGCGCACTCTCGAAGCACGCCGTAAACTGAAAGAGGAGCGTCTCGCCCTTGAAAAAGACGCGAGAAACCATCGCGACAACAATGCCATTCTCTCCAAAGCTCCCAAGAAGAAAAAACGGAACGGCGAGACAAAACAATCAGAACAGTCCGTGACCAAAGCGGAAATCGCAGTCGGGACAAACGTGAAACTCGACGGAGCAGGAACAGTCGGGACTGTACTTGAAATCTCCGGCAAAAACGCCATCGTGGCATTCGGCAACCTTAAGACCAACGTCAAGCTCGACCGCCTTAAAGCCACCAACGCACAGCCTAAATCCGGAGCGAAATCTACCGTGTCGATGCAGACAATTGACTCCGGCTACGAACGGCAGCTTAATTTCAAGCAGGAAATTGATCTGCGTGGAATGCGTGCCGACGAAGCGATTCAGGCCGTGACATATTTCATCGACGATGCCATCCGTTTCAGCATAGCCCGTGTACGGATTCTTCACGGAACAGGAACCGGTGCTTTGCGTCAGGCCATCCGCTCTCTACTTTCAACCACCCCCGGCATCGAGTCGTTCCATGACGAAGATGTGCGCTTCGGCGGTGCAGGCATCACGGTCGTGAATCTGAAATAAATTCCATTTCCTGTTTTTGCATTATCGCACCTTTTCCGACATAACAGGGGCTTAACTTTGTTGCATCAAACAAAGTTAAGTCCCTTCCACATGAAAAAGACACCTCTCACCCCGTCCACAGCAACTCTGTCACGTCAGATTTCAAAAAAATTCCATAGCTATATCATTGCACGACTGACCGAGACATGCGGGCTGTTGACTAATGGCGACGCAATCAAATCGGCAACCCTATTAGCCATCGAAAAATACATTTCAGAAAGCATTATTTCCGCCAAATCATTGCCCCGGGAAATTCTGCTTATATTCACAATACTTCGCCCTGAAATCGACCGTGCCATTGAACGCTCTGCCAAAGCCCGATGCCGCGTAAGGAAGCATCCGTCAGCTCCGGAACAGGCCGTTCCGACACCTATACCGTCGAATACAGACAGTACAAACAGACCGAAACGTTTCAGTCCTAATGGTCCGCTCATGCTCAACGACAGCCTGACGGCAATCCCGGCATCACTACACTCAGCTCTCTCAGCGACGGTCAAAACTGATGAGACCGATGAAGAAATAACTGACGAAATGGTTGATAAATACATTCTGAATATGCCGTTTCTCAATCGTCGCCAACGCCGGTTCATACAGCAGAAATGTAAGCGGAGATAAAATGCCGTCTCGTAACCGAACTTACACATATTATGGTGTGTTTAAATTTATAATAATAGTCCCATCAATATGACTGATATTCTGATATATGGAGGTTTGTCGGTGCTTCTTATAGGAGTATCATTCATCCTGATTGCTTCAATCAAAGGTGCTATCTATACGAAGGGGTTGCCCCCGACCGATTTCGCAGCAGCCAATGACATCAAAAAACGGCTTCGGAAATATAGTCGCCCGGGATTTATTCTCATAATCACAGGCGCAATCATTGCAGGAATCGGAATTGTAATTGGAATGAATTAAAATAGCCCATGACTTTGTGAGGACACTGACAAAAGTGTCAGTTGGCACGTTGAAAAGCTGAAATGTCGCTAAAAATTGCTATCTTTGCAGACTGAAAAGGGCAATGTAATACCCTGACATTGAATATGGTTACAAAGAAGCTATCATATAGATTCACGTTACCGCTGATATTTGTCGCGTTTATCGTGTCAATTTTTGGAGTATCCTGCTCCCATACTCAGCGGCAATCCAAAATTCTTTCAGATGCTGAGAGAATTGCTTACGACTATCCGGACAGTGCGTTGTCCATGCTTGATCTTATAGAGCCATCGGAACTATCCGCCGATTCGCTGAAAGCCCGATATTATCTAATCAAGGCTTCAATACACGACACTCAGGGACATCTCAGACTGTCTGATTCGTTAATCAGGTATTCTGCCGACTATTACAGGGATAAAGATCTGAATCGCGCCGTAAGGAGCGCTGCGCTCTCGGCACTATACGATTATTGGGTCATTGGTGACCGAAATGCAATCCTGCAACTGGATTCTTTGGCCAATATGACCAATCTGCCTGACAGTCTGGCCATATTCCCGTTGCGCAAGAGAGCTTATTGGGGCACAAAGCTTTTTGATGAAGACGGGAATAGACCTGTCATAAAGAGGTTGATTTCAATCGACAGGGATTCAGCATCGCAGGAGCTTTATAAATATTGGCTTTACATTGATTATCTGTTCGAAGGCCGGAATGACTCGTCACTTATCATCCTTAATGAACTTATTGATGAGGCAGTCAGTTCCAAATCTTCAACAAAACAATTCAGTTATGAATATGAAAAGATGGGAGCCTTGGAAGAATTGGGCCATTATGACGAGTGTCTGGAACTGGCAGACAAATTTCTGGAAAAAGCGCCGGGAAATTCAATCGAGCACTACATTCATCTTTGGAAATCATTAGCTCTCTTCAATCGTGGCGATAGGGCTCGTGCAATTAATGAATTGGGCAAGGCGGACAGTTGTGCAGCAAGCATTTCTGAAGCAGAAAAGGGCTATTATAATAGTTTCGCCTATGTACTTAACACAGTGTTCGACTTTGGGAAAACAGGCAGATTAAGACTTTTCCCGATAGCCAAGATAAACAATCAACAGAAAGACAATCTGTTTCGCACGCAGTATCTACAGCAAGAATCAGAACAAAACGCCCTGATAAGCGAAAACAGAAGACTGAGTCTTAAGGCTAAGAGCGAAAGACAGACAGCAGCGATTATAATCATCATCCTCGTCGAATTGCTTATAACCGGATTGTCGCTATGGTATGCACTAAACCGCAGACGCAAATCCATCGAGGCGGAAGAACAGGCGGAAGCCTTAAGCAAAATGGTCGAGGAGCTGAAGACCCCTGCATCTCCCGCTGTCGGTCAGGATTCCTTACGCCGTACCATGCTCCAGCAACTCGGCATAATCAAAATGGTAGCGGAAACGCCGACTGAACAGAATCGTGAGATGCTCCGGAAAATATCTTCGATTGACAGTGACACAAAAGGCGCTCTTGTCAACTGGGGAAATGTGTTTGAAATCATTGACAACCTATATTCAGGATTCTACACCAGCCTTCATGACTGTTACGGAAATGTGCTTTCCGATAAAGAAGAACAAATTATCGTACTTATGTTGGCCGGTTTCTCTACCAAGGAAATCAGTGTCATCACATCGCAGACAACAGCCACTATATATGTTCGCAAATCTTCCGTCAGGAAGAAACTCGGAGTCCCTGAAAAGGAAGATATAGTAGCATTCCTCCGACAAAGCGCCACGGTTTAAGAGCCATTTGGAACGGATGGCATCGCATTAAGACTTTTAAGGAATATCACTACTGATTCACAGCATATTACACAAACACCATTAAGACTTTTATTCTTGATGTTAAGATGGTTTTAGGTATAATTTTGCGGTATGAAATCATTAAAATCGTATCGCAATATGACAAAAACAATCTTAAAAGGAATCATGATGATGACAGTGGCAATGCAGCTGCCGGTCATAGTCGCTGCGCAGGAAGCAATTGACACAATCGCGCCACAGGAACTCCATGAAATAGTAGTGCAAGCGCCGAAAGTCATACGCAAAGCAGACATGGACGTTTATCATCCATCAAAGAGTGCGGTGGAGAATTCAAAGAACGGTCTTCAGCTTCTGAGCAATCTGATGATTCCCACGCTGACCGTCAGTGACGCTCTTGGCACTATTCAGGCCGCAGGACAATCTGTTCAGGTACGCATCAACGGCAGGGAGTCGTCAATCGACCAAGTACGAGCGTTGCTGCCTGAAACAATCAGGCGCGTTGAATGGATTGACAATCCCGGACTTCGTTACGGCGGCGCAAACCGTGTGCTTAACTTTATCGTAGCCAATCCGACAGTGGGAGGTTCGCTGATGACCACGGCGCGTCCGGCTCTGAATGTCGCATGGGGCTTCTATATGGCCGATGCAAAATTCAATGTCGGGAGGTCGCAATGGGAAGTCGGCGGCAATTACAAACTCACCAACAAAATCAAAACCCACCGCGACTACACCGAGACGTTCACGCATCCCGACGGGGAATCAGTTACACGCGACGAGACATCTCTTGGAGGCACACTTGACAACTCTATGGCTTATGTTTGGGCATCATATAATTATATCAAACCTGACACAACCGTAGTCATCGCCCAGTTCGGCTTCGATAAGAATATAAATGAATGCTGGACATACAACGGCCTGTTATCCTTAAGCAACGGCAATGACGACATTCGGCTTAAAGACACAAATGGTTCTGACGGAGGCACACCTACATTGTCACTTTACTGGCAGCAAAACTTCGCCCACAAGCAGATGCTGATAGTAAACTTCAACAGCTCGTTCTATTTCGGCCACTCGTTCTCGGACTATTCCGAACGGATTCCCGATGCCACAGGCTATCTGACCGACATCCATACCAACATCAAAGACCGCAATCAAACATATGCTGTCGAGGCTGACTATATCAAGAATTGGACGAACAGCAGATTTACAGCAGGAGCTTCTTACACAGCCAACCGCAACCGCTCACAGTATGAAAATCTCGGAGACGAAATCTTTCATCAGCGACAGGATAAAGTCTATCTCTTTGCCGAATATTTCCATCGTTTCGGCAAATGGACAGCAACAGCCGGAATGGGAGTTCAATATACCGATTTTCTCTTTAAGGAGAGCCATAAGGGCAACCACTCATGGAGTCCGCGTCCGCAAGCCACGATAACATATTCGCTGAATCAGAACCACAACTTCCGTCTCAATTTCACTTCGTGGCAGTCCTCGCCGTCACTGGCAGAAACAAACATCGTTCCGCAGCAGCTTGACGGCTTCCAGTGGCGCGTCGGCAATCAGAACCTAAAGACAGCCAATTCCTATATGCTGACATTCCGCTACGGCTTTAACCTGCCCCGTGTCAACGGCTCATTCGGAATGCGTGCATTCACTTCGCCAAATGCCATAACTCCGATACTGCATTGGCAGGACGACAGACTGATTACCACATACGAGAACAGCCGGGGACTTCAGAACCTTTCATTTTTCCTTGCGCCCCAAATCGAAATCATATCCGACTGGCTCATGGCAAGCGGATATATTGAATACCGTATGGAACGCATGCACGGCTCAGGATATACCCACCGCAACAACGCATGGAGCGGCAACGCGCAGATACAGCTCGCGCACTGGGGTTTTGTCCTCAGTGGCCAGTATAAGCATGCTCAGCGCGACCTATGGGGTGAAAAAATCTCGTGGGGAGAAGACTTAAATATTATAGATTTAAGCTATAATTGGAAATCGTGGCAGTTTAGTGCCGGTATCATTATGCCGTTCGGAAAATACGACCACGGGAGCAAATCGCTCAGCAAATGGAACAGCAACGAGCAACACATGCGTCTTGATATGCGAATGCCGTATATGAGCGTATCCTACAATCTTCAATGGGGTCGTCAAAAACGTGGAGCGCAGAAAATTATGGATGTCGATGCCAGCGCCGACCGCTCGACTGCCGGAGGCAGATAGATGAAACATCATCGGACTTTGCATTGACTGATATCTATTTTCTTAATTTTGGTGCAATTACAAAATTTGAATCCACAAAAATTACAAATATTCACAGTTAGCAGCGGTTAAAAATTCTGCTATTATTTTGATTATCAAAATATATTATTTACCTTTGCGGATATTGGACGAAATATTTAGAATAGAGTTTCTAACCCTGTTCGTCCTGTATTTTTATTTACTGTGCGTTTACTTGCGCTTATTCTTGATTTTCTGAAACTTCGCAAATTTCAAAATCACAATCATGAATTCAGCAGCGGTAGATGCCTTACTCGTTATGAAACATTCCGAAAAGGATTGGTTCCTATAATGCGTGGGTCTCTGCGTTGCTCGTTTCTATTGTGATTGGGCAATGCGAAGGCCTCAGAAAGTGGGAACGAGTGATAGTACGGTTTCCACGCATATTTCTTATTCCTCCAAAGTGTCTAACGAGGGAAACCCGAAGGCTAAAAAATTAACCCATGAATCTTAAATTTAAGAAATTGTTATGTGTGCTTTCAATGCTTTGGGTTGCACAGTTATCCATTCATGCACAAACGACAAAGGAAGTAGTAGAAATTAAAGTTCCCGGTACTTTGCAGAAAGTAATCGATGACCTTGAATCGTCGCGGTTTGAATCCTTGACCATCAAAGGAGGACTGAACGCAGTCGACATCGCCTATCTCACCAGTGGAAAGGATAAGGTTGCTATGATTGAAACACTTGATTTGAGCGATGTCACACTTATCCCCAGTGATGAATCCTACAAAACTATACGTGTCGGTAGTGCTCCGGGTGGAGCTTACGGTTATCGTTACAACATTTATTACATCTCCAATACTTATAAAACATTCACCGAAAGTCGTAGCAATGGATTGGGCGGAAGTAATGTCTATGACCACATCTTCTGCAATGATTTGTCGGGAGCATTTTATGAAAACAGTGCATTTGAAAAAGTCATTCTACCGAAATCACTTTCAAATGTAGGCGATTATATATTTTCAAATTCAACGCTTAAAGATGTCATATTGCCAAAGAATGCAAAAAATATTGGCAAACAGGCTTTCAGATATTGTAGCTCTCTAGAAAAAGTGGAATTACCATCAAATCTTATTGCTATTGAATCTCAAGCTTTCTACGAAACATCTGCTCTAAAAGAGCTATCTTTGCCTGCAACCGTCAAAAGCATTAAAAACGAGGCTTTTAGCAGCTCCGGTATTACAAGCATAAATCTTGAAAATGTAGAATCAATAGGTAACGAGGCTTTCGCTCATGCCAAAAATCTTGTTTGTGATATAAATATAAGTAAACTGGATACTATTCAAGATGGGACTTTCCGTGACACAAATATATCTTCTGTTGTTTTCTCACCAAATCTTAAATCGATTGGAGATGACGCATTTAGGAGAGGTAATGACGCTTCAATCTATCCAAAATTTAAAAGCCTTGAGTTACCCGAATCCGTAGAAGTTATTGGAGAATATGCTTTTTATTATTGTCATAATCTCACAGATGTCAAAATTCCAAATTCAATACAGCAAATAGGTGCATATGCGTTTTATGGCACTCCATGGATTGAAAGCATTGGAAGTGAAAATGGAATTACATACATCACCAATATAGCCTACAAATATGATTCGTCATATAAGCATGAAGGAGATACTTTTTCTTTTCGTGAAGGCACAATTGCCATCAGTGATGGTTTTGGTCACACATTTCCGAACGAGTTAAAGGAAAACATAAAAATATTGCAATTACCTGAATCACTTTTGGAAATTGGCGACAAAACATTTAGTGGCTTCAAGGTATTGGGAGAAGTGAAGCTACCATCTTCTTTGAAGCGAATCGGAAGCGAAGCATTCAAAGATTGTCCAAAATTCTGGTGTACATTGCCGGAAAGTCTTATTTCTATCGGGAATAATGCTTTTTTTTCTTGCTCAACTCTATCTCAGGTTATCTTACCAAAAAATCTAAGATGGATTGGTTATGAAGCATTCACAAATAGTGCTGTCAGCACACTGTATATTAATAGTGACAATCTGGAGCTAAAAAATTTTAACGGATCCTATGCGTCTACTTCTTCACTCTTCGGATACATATTTGATGGATATGTAACACACCAATCATTGAAAAAGGTGATAATACATCCGGGAGTTAAGAAATTGGGTGATAATCTATTCCGTTATATTAGTTCTCTAAGAACAGTAGAATTTGAAGAGGCTGAGAATTCTATGTTAGCTTATATCGGTGAAAATTGTTTTTCAGGGACATCTACATTGACAGATTCATTAGTTTTTAAAAATTTTCCTACAAAGTTAACTCATATTGGGAAATGGGCTTTTAGTGGGTGTAAATTCAATTCTGAACCAAAATTAGAATTTGTAAAATATTTGGGATCGTATGCCTTTACTTCCTGTCGTGGTTTTGAATCTATCGTAATTCCAGAATCAGTTGATACAATTGGTGGAAGTGTTTTTTATAATTGTCCCGACCTGAGATTTGTAGAATACAACGCCAAAAACTCATCCCCTCTTTTAGAATATTGCGGAACATCTTTCGGGGGTAATTATTTTAAGTCTGCCTTTATGTTTGAGGGTTGTAACTCTCTGCAAGCAGTCACAATTGGCCCCAAAGTCAATAAAATTCCTGATTGTATGTTTATTGATTGTCGAGAATTAAAGGAGGTAACGTTCAGAGCTCGCAACATTAGCTCTCGTTCGTCAGGCGAAGATGCAGAGCGTCTTTCAATAGGTGAATCAGCTTTTACCGGATGTCGGAATCTGAATGACATCCATCTACCGCTGGGAACTGATTCTATTGGCGCAGAAGCCTTTAGTTCTACAGGTTTAATTACCATAAATATACCTTCTTCCTCTCATTATTTAGGTAATTTGGTCTTTGACTGGTGTAATTCATTAAATGCAATCTACTTCAATTCTATTGAGCCTCCTGCATTTGATGGTCCATTGACTAATCGGGAACGGCCATTTGCCCAGAAATTGTCGATATATGTTCCAGAGGAATCATACGACCTTTACCAAAGTCAGTCCGATTTGTGGATGTATAATGTAGTCGGTATACCTACATCAGCTATTGAGGATATTTTATCTCCTCAGCAAAAAGCTTCAATAATCTCAGTTTATGACATCAACGGCAGATTAGCCTTTGACCGATGGATAAACAGCACAAAAGGCGTCTACATTATCAAAATGTCGGATGGCTCTGTCCGTAAAGTACGTCGATAACGCATTCAACCTCAACATCCGAGAAGCTAAATTTTAGTATGCGCTTGCGCAGGTCGGGTAAATCATATGGATTAAATAAAAATATGGCTTACCCGCTGCCACAAGCGCATACTGAGCTTTAATCTGTCCAACCTAAACGACTCTAAACTTTTAAAACTTTTCGCTTGCCGTTTGAAATTAAGTTTGTAAATTTGTCATCCAAAGAAACCCTATGGGGTTTCCCAAGTGTAAAATCATCAAATTTTAATTTATAATGGCAACCAAACCTTTCAAGTATCAGCCTATGTTTCCCCTTGGCCCTGATACAACCGAATACTACAAACTCACTTCAGACTACGTGAAGGTTGAAAACTGGGGTGGACACGAGTTCCTCGTGATTGATCCCGAAGCTCTCACTGTGCTTGCACGCGCATGCACTCACGACAACGCTTTCATGCTCCGTCGCGAACACAATGAGATGGTGGCTAAAATCCTCAATGACCCGGAAGCTTCCGAGAACGACAAGTTCGTAGCTCTCACCATGCTCCGCAATGCTGAAGTTTCAGCCAAGGGCGCTCTTCCCTTCTGTCAGGACACAGGTACAGCCATCGTTCACGGTGAAAAAGGCCAGAACGTCTACACAGGCTGTGACGACGAGGAGAAAATCAGCAAGGGTGTATATCTCACCTACACCACCGACAATCTCCGCTACTCGCAGAACGCACCTCTCACTATGTATGACGAGGTCAACACCGGCTGCAACCTCCCCGCACAGATCGACATCCATGCCGGAGAAGGTGACGAATATAAGTTCCTTTTCGTTGCAAAAGGCGGTGGTTCTGCCAACAAGACATATCTCTATCAGGAGACCAAAGCCATTCTTAACCCGAAGACCCTTGTGCCTTTCCTCGTCGAGAAGATGAAGAGCCTCGGAACAGCGGCATGCCCCCCCTATCATATCGCATTTGTCATCGGAGGCACTTCAGCTGAAAAGAACCTCGAAACCGTCAAGAAGGCTTCGGTCAAATACTATGACAATCTTCCCGACCACGGCAACGAGCTCGGCCATGCTTTCCGCGACAAAGAACTCGAAGCTGTCCTGAAGAAAGAAGCAGAACGTCTCGGTCTCGGCGCACAGTTCGGAGGCAAATACTTCGCACACGACATCCGTGTGATCCGTCTGCCCCGCCACGGCGCATCATGCCCCGTCGGTCTTGGCGTTTCATGCTCGGCCGACCGCAATATCAAGGCCAAAATCAACCGCGAAGGTCTCTGGATTGAGAAACTCGACAGCAATCCCGGCGAACTCATCCCCGAAGAATACCGCAAGCAGGGCGAAGGCAACGCAGTGAAAATCGATCTCAACCGTCCGATGTCTGAAATCCTTGCCGAACTCACAAAATATCCCGTTGCCACTCGTCTTTCGCTCAACGGCACAATCATCGTAGGCCGCGACATCGCACACGCCAAGATTAAAGAGCGTCTCGACAAGGGTGAGCCCATGCCTCAGTATCTCAAAGATCACCCCATCTACTACGCAGGTCCGGCCAAGACACCCGAAGGAATGCCCTCAGGCTCATTTGGCCCGACAACCGCAGGACGTATGGACTCGTATGTCGACCAGTTCCAGTCGGCAGGCGGCTCTATGGTGATGATTGCCAAGGGCAACCGCAGCAAACAGGTGACCGACGCATGCCACAAGCACGGCGGTTTCTACCTCGGCTCAATCGGCGGTCCGGCAGCAATCCTCGCCCAGAACAGCATCAAGAAAGTAGAGCTTCTCGAATATCCAGAACTCGGCATGGAAGCCATCTGGAAAATCGAAGTAGAGGACTTCCCCGCATTCATTCTCGTTGATGACAAGGGCAACGATTTCTTCACAGAAATCTCAAACCGCTGCTCAGGCTGCCCCATTGTCGACGACAAGCATTGATTCCGTATGTTTGTTCATTCAAGATGAACAGCATCTGATATCATAAAAGATTTGACAAGTTGCCTTGAGGTGAGCGCATAAAACAATTGTCGCACATCTTTGGCAGCTTGTCTTTTCTTTTTATAACTTTCATATCCACTCTCTATCACGTTTAAACTTCCATATCACGTCTTTCAAATTGATCCGGAATATATATGACATCCGCCGTCGTGGCGTTATCGGTTTCCTGCTGCTATCGGTGGTGGTAGTCAGTGTGTTTCTGTTTTACTCCGATTCATTGGTCAAAGACCTGTCGCAACAGGAGCGTGAACGCATGCAAATCTGGGCTGATGCTACCCGTGAGCTTGTCAACCCCGTGAATCCCGACAGCCAGTCAGGCTCTAATGTCGATTTTCTACTTTCAATCATCGAACGCAACAGCACCATCCCCGTGCTGCTCACCGACGAGACAGGCGAAATCATCATGCAGCGTAATTTCTCTCTGCCGGAACCACATGATTCACTGTCGCTCGCTCTCAGCGACGTAAATCGTAGATTTCTTGACAAGAAACTTGAGAAACTCCGCAATTCACCAAACGTGATTGAAATTGATATGGGGGAAGCCGGGAAACAATGGCTATACTACGAGGACTCAAAGGTGTTGAGAAGTCTTGGGTTCTATCCCTACGTACAGTTGTTGGTGCTTCTGGCTTTTGTTCTGATTGTCTACTACGCGGTCTCCTCGACCAAACGAGCGGAACAGAACAAAGTCTGGGTCGGGCTTTCCAAAGAAACCGCCCATCAGCTCGGGACTCCTATCTCGTCGCTCATGGCATGGATGGAATTGCTCGAAGAGTCAGGCGTAAGCCCGGAAACAGTGGCCGAAATGAACAAGGATGTAAGAAGACTATCCACAATCGCTTCGCGTTTCTCGAAAATCGGATCACGCCCGTCAATGGAAATGTATGACATAAATGAAATTGTCGGCCACGCCACCGACTATATGTCATCGCGGATATCACGACGCATAAAGTTGACTCTGACCCAATGGCACGAACCATTGATTGTGACACTCTCCCCTCCGTTAACAGAATGGGTGATGGAAAATCTCATTAAGAATGCCGTCGATGCCATGGAAGGCAGCGGTGACATCAACATTGAAATCCGACCCGAAAAAGCCAAAGCTCTAATCGAAATTTCGGATACAGGCAAAGGAATCGCACGCAAGAATCAGAAAGCGATTTTCAATCCCGGATTCACAACCAAAAGCCGCGGATGGGGACTGGGACTGACTCTCACAAAACGAATCATCGAGGAATATCACGGAGGTCTGATTTACGTGAAAAAATCGGAAATCGGCGTTGGCACGACATTTGCCATCGAACTTCCGCTTGCCGAAAACAGTTCTCTTAAATAACTCATGAATCCTGCCCACTGGCATGTGACATTCTTTGATTAACTCTGCATCATCATGATTACCCTTCGACAATTATCTGACATAGCTTGTAAAAAGCTCTCACCAATTTACGGCGACAGCGAAGCCCGCTGGTTGTTCAGAACAATAATGGAACACATCAAAGGCTGGAATCAGGTCGAACTTGCCTTGCGTGCCGACAAAGAAGTTTCCGATTTCATTATCGGACGTGTTGATGAAGCTGTTGGCAGACTTCTGAAAGGCGAACCTGTGCAGTACATATATGGTGATACATATTGGTATGGAATGACTCTGAAAGTTAGCCCTGCGGTGCTGATTCCCCGGCCTGAAACAGAAGAGCTTGTCGATATAATAGTCAAAAACAATCCCAAGTCAGACCTCAAGGTGCTCGACATCTGCACCGGCTCCGGCTGCATAGCCGTGGCGCTGGCCAGATCACTCAATTTCCCTGAGGTTTCAGGCATTGATATTTCCGACGACGCGCTTGCCATAGCCCGCGCAAACGCCGATGCCCTGAAAGTAAAAGTCAACTTTTCGAAAGCTGATGCCCTCTCGCTTCCGGAGATTGAAAACACGTTTGATATCATTGTCTCAAATCCACCCTACGTACTTGAAAGTGAAAAGTCAGGAATGGATAAAAATGTGCTTGACCACGAGCCGCATATCGCTCTTTTCATGCCTGACAATGACGGTCTTAAATTCTATAAGGCTATCGCACTCTATGCAAAGCGGGCTCTGACTGATAAAGGTCGCTTATATTTCGAAATAAACCCGCTGACAGCCGGTCAACTAAAATCATGGATGGAGGGCGAAGGGTGGAATGACGTAGAGCTTATCACAGACATGTATGGCAAAACTCGTTTCATGATTGCAGAAAAGTAATCTGAATCCCTGACAAAGCGAACAGAAAATATGTTAAAGCGCAAAGCTCCACTGACATTCGAAAATGCACTTTCAAGAGCAGCCGACCTCTGTGCCCGCTGCGAACAATGCTCACCCGACATCCTAAAAAAGCTTGATTCATGGGGAATTAACGCCTCTGATTCCGCAAAAATCATCCGACGGCTTGAAGAATTGAAATTCCTTGACAACCTACGTTTCGCAAAAGCCTATGCTCACGACAAACTGCATTTCAGCGGCTGGGGACGGCGAAAAATCCGTCAGGGACTTTGGGCAAAACGCCTGCCGACAGACATTATTGACCACGCATTCGATGACATCGACGAAGAAGATGACGAATATCGGGCGATAGCATTGCGTGTGATGAAAGCTAAAATACGTCAGCTTAAAGAATGGCCGTTAAGTCGCGAATCAAAGCTGAAAGTAGTGAAGTTCGCTATGACACGTGGTTTTGAATATCCATTGATTGTCGATATATTCCGGACAGAAATAGCCCGGATGACAGAAGACGAAAATCAATAGACTACGCAATATATCTCTGCAACAAAATAAAAACAACTCTCTCTCCATGAATCTTAGCAGTACGTTCACAAGCGCCCGGATTTGGGCCGAAGACTTCTTCAACCTTATTTTCCCTAACGTATGCACGGTCTGCCAACGCACACTTGTGAGAGGAGAATCCGTAATGTGCCTCGACTGTCGACTTTCGCTACCTCTCACCGGCATGCACAAGATACAGCCCAACGAGATACACGAACGTCTCTTCATGATAGGACATCCGATTCAACGGGCCACATCATTGTTCTATTATTACAGGGAAAATGAATATGCGCGTCTCATCCACGACACGAAATATCGTGGCCGTCCCATTGTCGGGCGCACACTTGCAGCCGAACATGCCAAAGAATTAGCCGCCGATGGATTTTTCGATGGCATAGAAGTGATTGTTCCTGTCCCGCTACATTTTTTCAAACGTCTTCAACGAGGCTACAATCAGGCCGCAGAAATAGCCGAAGGCATCAGCTCCGCCACAGGCATCCCGGTCGCTGAAGCACTTTGTGCCTCATTCCATCGGTCACAGACCCGCAAAAATGCCCACCAGCGTCTTCTTAACGCACGTGATGTCTACAGTTTAGAAGATATATCCGCTATTGCAGACAAACATGTACTTCTTGTTGACGATGTAATAACCACCGGTGCGACAATGTTAAGCTGCATAAAAGCAATCAAGAGTGCTTCGCCTTCTTCTGAAATCAGCGTCTACTCGCTTGCCATAACCCGGCTCTGCTGAAACTTATTTACTTATTCCGGCGTTTCTAAATTAGACGAACATATTATCCATAGCGCCCAACCTTAGGTCGCATGATATATTTTCGACTCTATTTATTTATGTAAATTTGCAAGCATGTTTCGTCACGTTCAATATTTATTTATAATCTCACTTCTCACGGCATTTCCTCTCCATTCCGAGGAAATGCCGGAAGAGATCGTCTTGGCAGCGGACTCTGCCAAGGTTGAGGACGCGCCGAAAGAGCATAAAGGAATCGTCTCACGTGTGATTGAATATTTCAATCAATCAAACAAACGTCAGCTCACGCGTCGACCTAATTTCGCGCCACTTGGAGGGCCTTACTATACCAGTGAAAAAGGCTTCGGCATAGGTCTGGTCATCGCCGGTGATTACTCAACATGTCCTTCCGACACACTGCTTCCCCCATCGAATGTTTCATTGACAGGCACGCTCGCGACAAAGAAATATTATTCGGTAGGTATCGAGGGGACTCACGTCTATCCCAAAGATTCCCGACGGATTAACTACAAACTCGACTTTATGTCGTTCAGCACATATTTCTGGGGTATCGGATTCTCGATGGACAATGACGATGCAAACGAGACAAAATACGGATTGTTTGACATAACCTTGTCAGCTGACTACGAATGGAGGCTCGCCAACAATCTGTTTGTAGGCCCTGCCATAGAAGTCAGCTACACTAACGCACACGACATCACTGATTATACACTCTGGGAAGGTGAACCGCTCAGATATTTTACAATCTCGGCGGGAGCGTTGCTTCAGTCAGATACACGTGACAATCTTACCGGCCCGAACCACGGCCATTTCTTCGAACTGATACAACTTTTTTCACCGAGGTTTCTCGGAAATGAAAACCATTCGTTCTCAAGCACAGAGTTAAGCTATAATCTATATATCCCAATCTGGAAAGGCGGTGTACTCGCATCACGCTTACATGGCAAATGGACCTACGGTCATACTCCGTGGGGCAAAATGCCATCACTCGGCGGAAGTGCGATGAGAGGATATTACAAAGGTCGTTTCCGCGATAAATGTGCCACAGACCTTACACTCGAATTGCGCCAGCATGTCTACCGCCGATCAGGCATAGCAATATGGGGATCTGTCGGGACAGTCTACGAAAAATGGGCCGATATCTGCTTCAAGCGCCTCCTGCCTGAAGTCGGAATCGGATATCGATGGGAATTCAAAAAAAATACCAATGTCAGGCTTGACATCGGATTCGGGAAGAAAGGTTGCGGTTTTCTTTTCGGAATAAACGAAGCATTCTAAAGACCGCATTGCTCCTAATCTTACGAGATACGTAAGATTCAAAATATCCTATTTCTATAATCTCTATTTGATATAGAGGGTCTTCTTTCAGGAGTTTCACTTTTTAATTTTGGTTCGTCATGTTCAAGAATATTGTATTCTACATCTTCCTTCTTTCGCTGCTCCTGCCGAATATCATACTCTCCTTCACTGAGCAGCTCACTCCACTCGGTGCACTCACAAACGTAGTGCTTCCCGGAGGTGTGATGTATCTGCTTATGAGCATTTCACCAAAAATCGGGCGCTCGATATGGCTGATGTTTCCTCTGGTTTTCTTCGCGGCATTTCAAATCGTATTGCTTGCACTGTATGGCCGCAGCATAATTGCTGTCGACATGTTTCTTAATCTCGTGACAACCAATTCGTCGGAAGTCACCGAACTGCTTGCAAGCCTCGCTCCTGTCATATCATTCGTAATCCTGCTCTATGTTCCGTCGCTAATCGCAGCCGGAATCTTCATCCACAAAGGGACCCATCTGGATGCACATTTCATGAAATATAATTTCAGAACCGCATCCGCCATTTGTGTCATCGGAATCGGATTGCTCGTATGCTCATTCAACTCTCCGGCAAACTACTCCACAAAAAGTCATCTTTATCCTGTCAACGTAGGCTATAACATCTATCTTGCCGTCGACAGGACCAAGCGTACCGCCGACTACCATAATACATCTGCATCGTTCAGATATGACGCGGTGTCAACCCACCCCACAACTGACCGCGAGCTCTATATGCTTGTCATCGGAGAGACATCACGTGCCGAAAACTGGCAACTTCTCGGCTATGACCGTCCGACGACTCCGAATCTGTCCGCGCGACACGACATAATAACATCACAACGGGCATATAGCGAAAGCAACACCACCCATAAAAGCGTCCCTATGCTGCTCAGCACTGTCGACGCAACAAATTTCGACTCAGAAATCTATAAAGTGAAAGGAATAGTGACAGCATTTAAAGAAGCCGGATTCTCCACGGCATTCCTCTCAAATCAACGCTACAATCATTCTTTCATTGATTTCTTTGCATTCGAAAGCGACACGACGATATTCATAAAAGAGCTTGACACTACGTCCAATCCACTTGAGGCAAACCGTAAACCTGACTCCGAGTTATTGCCGGTGATTGACAATATTATAGCCCAAGGCAACAAAAAGCAGTTGATAATCATACATACCTACGGTTCACATTTCAATTATATCGACCGATATGAAAGTGCCGACTGCCGTTTCACTCCGTGTGACTATAAAGAAGCTGTCAAGGAAGAGCGCGACAAGCTTATCAATGCTTACGATAACACGATAGTAGCAACTGACCGTTTCATTTCGGAGTGTATCAACCGTCTCGAATCACTTGATGGTGTCAAAGCCGGACTCCTCTACACTTCGGATCATGGCGAAGACATCTTTGACGATGAACACGGACGATTCCTTCACGCATCTCCACGTCCGTCGATTCATCAAGTTCACGTCCCGTTCGTCGCATGGCTGTCGGAAGCATATCGGACACAATATCCCGACAATGACATGAAACTTCGCAGGAATGCACACAAGCTCCTCTCGACATCTCGCTCGTTCACACCGACAGCTCTTGATATGGCAGGGATAAAAGTAAGCGGCGATGCCCTTTCAGACACCACCGCTTCACTGATTTCATCAGACTATATGCCACGCAAGCCGCTCTATCTCAGTGACCACAATGTCGCAGTCAGACTGAAAGACATTCTTTAATTGCTGACATATTCAGATAATATAACTCTTATCCGCAACGAGATGAACCGCAGGATGTGCAGATGAGACAGCCCTCCTGATAGATGAGAGTCTCCTGACCGCAATTCGGACATTTCTGGCCGCCTGCAGGAGTTCCGGATGGCAGATATTTCTTTAGAGCCCTTTCAACACCCATCTTCCAAGTGTTGATTGACTGGGAGTCGAGTTCAAGGCCATTGACAAGCTTGATAACCTGATCAATCGGCATGCCATAACGAAGCACACCTGAAATGAGTTTGGCATAGTTCCAGTATTCAGGATTGAACTTGTCGGAGAGCCCTTCGATTGTAGTCTTGTAGCCGCGTTTGTTGATGAACTGGAAATCATAGCGCTTATTGCCCTTGTCGTCGGTGGCCTTGATAATCTTACCCTTCGACACTGATTTAGGACAGAAAATACCGTCGTCATCATCAGCAAGACCGGTGAAAATCTCATAAGGCTGACCATTTTTCAAACCGACAAACGCAATCCACTTTTCCTTGTTATTCTGGAAACGGACCACATCGGCTTCGAGTTCATTAGGACGTTTGGTCTTTGTCATCGGAGCAGGGGCATCAGCAGCGGTCGCCGACGATTTCACCTCGTCGGTAGAATTCTCGACTTTTTCTTCGCCTGCCTTTTCGCGGTCCTTTTTCTTGTTCTCGCCAACAGATATCAACACTCCTGACCGGCAACCGTCACGATAAATCGTACAGCCCTTGCATCCTGCCTTCCATGCTTCCATATAGAGACGGTCGACAAGTTCAACAGGAGTATCCGACGGAAGATTGATTGTCACAGAGATTGAATGGTCAACCCATTTCTGGACAGCTCCCTGCATTTTTACTTTTTCAAGCCAGTCAATGTCATTAGCTGTCGCCTTATTATAAGGAGAGCGAGCCACAAGTTCATCGAGTTCGGACTGTGAGAAATCACGACGCTGTTCAATCCCGCTGATACGCATCCATTCGAGGAATTTGGGATGATAGACAATATATTCCTCGAAAGCATCGCCCGACTCATCGACGAAATCCACATGAACGTCAACGTCATTGGCATTCACTTTGCGACGCCGCTTATAGACAGGCATAAACACAGGCTCGATACCGGAAGATGTACGGGTCATGAGAGATGTAGTGCCGGTCGGAGCGATTGTCAGACACGCGATATTGCGACGTCCATTCCGCTCCATATCCGCGACAAGTTCCGGAGCAACTTCGCGCAGACGACAGATGTATGGATTATTCCGTTCACGTTCGGCATCGAAAACCTCGAACGCTCCACGCTCCTTAGCCATCTGCACGGAAGAACCGAAAGCCGCAAGAGCAAGCGCACGGTGAACCTCCACGGATTTTTCGGTAGCCTCCGGAGTTCCGTAACGCAGACCGAGCGCAGCAATCATGTCGCCTTCGCCGGTAGTTCCGAGTCCTGTACGACGGCCTTTGAGTGTCTTTGCCTTGATTTTAAGCCACAGGTTAAGTTCTGTCTCCTTAACCTCCATATTTTCCGGATCGGCTTTTATTTTCTCGATGATAGTATCGATTTTTTCCATTTCGAGATCGATTATATCATCCATCAGGCGCTGCGCCTTGGCGACATGGTCGCGGAACAAATCGAAATCAAAATATGCTTCGGGAGTAAACGGATTCTTCACATAAGAGTAAAGATTGATTGCAAGCAGACGACAGCTGTCGTAGGGACAAAGAGGTATTTCACCGCATGGATTTGTCGACACGGTCTGGAAGCCAAGATCGGCATAGCAGTCAGGAAGAGATTCACGCAAGATAGTGTCCCAGAAAAGGACTCCGGGTTCAGCCGATTTCCATGCGTTATAGACAATCTTGCTCCAAAGGGCTTTCGCATCTATGTCGGTCTTCACTTCCGGGTCATTGCTGTCAAGCGGGAACTGGCATGTGTATGGTCGGCCTTCTTCAACGCAGTGCATGAATTCATCGTCAATTTTGACAGAGACATTCGCGCCGGTAATTTTGCCTTGTTCCAGTTTCGCATCGATAAAACGTTCAGAATCCGGATGCTTGATAGCCACAGTGAGCATCAATGCACCGCGACGTCCGTCCTGTGCGACTTCACGTGTCGAGTTGGAATAGCGTTCCATAAACGGAACAAGTCCGGTTGATGTCAGAGCTGAATTCTTGACAGGCGTTCCTTTCGGACGAAGATCACTCATGTCATGTCCGACACCGCCACGACGCTTCATAAGCTGCACCTGTTCCTCGTCAATCTTTATAATACTGCCATAGGAATCAGGATGTCCGTCAAGACCAATCACGAAGCAGTTTGAAAGAGAACCGGTCTGAAAATTGTTGCCGATGCCGGCCATAGGGCTACCCTGTGGCACAATGTAGTCAAAACCGTCAAGAAGACTGTAAATCTCCTTTTCACTCATAGGATTAGGATAGCGTGATTCAATCCTTGCGAGTTCCGAGGCAATGCGGTGGTGCATGTCGGAAGGAGTCAGTTCATAGATATTTCCTTCCGAATCCTTTAAGGCATACTTGCTAACCCACACTCTGGCAGCGAGTTCATCACCACCAAAATATTTGACCGAAGCCTCATATGCCTCCTCGAATGTGTATCTTTTTCTTTCCATTTATATTAGGTGTCTTTTGGGAGTGCAAAGTTGGTCAATAATTTCCTATCTTGCAAAATTATCACCCCGAAGTTATCTACATCCGCGAATAAAATTGTAACTTGCGGAAAAATTCGGTTTGAGCCTCCGAACCGTAAATTTTAATCATTATTAAACATCATTTTTTCTAAATGGATACTTCGAATTATTTCTCCACACGCCGCACCATCCGCAAATATGATTCTTCGCGTCAGGTGAGCATCGGACTCATCGACAAAATGCTCGAAGATGCAGCGCGCGCTGCAAACACAGGGAATATGCAGACTTATTCTGTAGTCGTGTCAACAGATCCGGAAGAGATAGCCCGGCTTGCTCCGGCCCATTTCAATCAGCCTGCGATTACGGGAGCAAAAGCAGTGCTTACATTCTGCATTGATTTCAACCGCTTCAACCGTTGGTGTCGGATTAACGGCACAGAACCGGGGCTTAACAATCTTCAGGGTTTCACATGGGGGATAATCGACACATCGCTTTTTGCCCAACAGTTCGTAACCATCGCCGAAATGAACGGTCTCGGGACTTGTTACCTCGGGACTACAACATATAACGCCGGTCAGATTGCCGAAGAACTTGGACTGCCGGCCGACGTCGTGCCTGTCATCACAGTGACGGTAGGATATCCGGCTGAATCGCCTGAACTACAGGAACGCTTGCCAATCAGCTCAATTGTTCATCATAGCAAATATGTAAATCCGTCAGACGACGAACTGCGTGAAATTTATTCTGAAAAAGAAAACCTTGAGAGCTCAAAGCAGTTTGTTAAAGAGAACAACAAGGAAAACCTCGCTCAAGTGTTTGCCGAAGTCCGCTATCCACGCGCAGCCAATGAACAATTCTCACGTGTATATAAAGAATACCTCAAAAATCAGGGTATAGCCTTGTAACACAACCTATATATAATAATATTCCGCCCGATTCATCTGAGTTACCGTGACTCAGATGAATCGGGCGGAATATGTGTATGTTACGACTTATTATTCCTCCTTTTACTTACTCTCAAGTATGCCTTTCAATTCTCCGGCTACAATCGAGGCATTTAGACGAGCGCCGAGAAGAGACGAGTGCGTGTGGTCACGCTTGAAATGTGCATTGACTTTTTTCAGGCCTTCTTCATCGGCAATATGCTGAAGCGTCCGACCGGCAAGCGAATTGAGGTCAATACAAGGGACACCTGTGGCTTCGGCCACTTCTTTTGTCCATGCGCCGAAACTGTCGGCATTACTTTCAATAAGCCCATTGTCAAACTTATTGCGCGGAGTGTGGGTGATGAGAACCGGGAACGCTCCTTTTTCGCGTGCATCCATAATGAATTTACGCATGTACCAACCGAATGTATAGACTACTTGATAGCGTCCTGTGCTCTGCATTTTGAAGACCTTGCTTTCAGAACCTGCCCCACGGAGCTCGGCACGCTCCTTTCCTGTGTTTATCGGCCCGGCATCATTATGTCCGAACTGTATGAGCACGATATCGCCGGGCTGCAGAACCTCATATACCTTGTCCCAACGGCCTTCGTCGACAAATGTGCGGGCACTGCGTCCGGGCATGGCGTGATTTTCGACAGAGACTTTCGTGGTGTCGAGATATTCGGCAAGCACACTCCCCCAACCCCACATTCTGTCGGTATCGGAGTCTTCATTCTTAACGGTACTGTCACCGATTGTGAAAACCACAGGACGTCCTTCTGACCGGGAAGAGCCTGTGACAGAATCAACAGTCTCGGGAAGGAGGTATTTAGCCAATCCAAGATTCTTCAGGCTTCTCAGTCCTTCAACCGCAGACCGTGCATTGACCTTGGCTCCGAATTCACTTGTGTGTATCCGGTCGAGATAAAACATGGTCTTAACCTTCTCCTTGCCGAACCTTTCAAATTTCCGGGCTGAAATTTCGTTGAGGTCTATGAATGGAACTTTTGTCTGTTTTGCCACCTGACGCGCCCACTTGCCAAATGTACGGTCGACACGCTCTATGACAGTGCTGTCGGCATCCGCCCAAGCGTTGCGCGGAGTAAGTGACATGAGCACCGGATGTGCACCTCGAGCTTTCACATCGTTTATGAAACGACGCATGTATTCACCATACGTATAAACGATACGTTTTTCACCGGTCTCCTTTATTGTGACATGAAGAGTGTCCTTGCCTGTTCCGGGAATCGACGCACGGGCACGACCGCTGTCATACGGACCATTGTCATTATGGCCAAGCTCTATGATGACCCAATCTCCTTTACGGACTCCGGCAAGCACATCGGGCCAAAGACGTTCATAAAATGTGCGGCTGCTCGTCCCTCCGAGGGCATGATTTTCGACCGTGATTTTTTCCGAATCGAAATAACTGTCAATGAAACATCCCCACCCCCACTGACCGTTGTTGCCATTGCCAAGAGTCCCGGTGCGCATGGTTGAATTTCCGACAAGAAAAAGCACCGGATTGTCGCCTTTGCGCGACGAACCGGCTACGGGACGGGCAAACTTAGCCTTGTTAAGACTGTCGAGAGTATTGTCGACAACATTGTTCCTATCCTCCATAGGTCGGGCTACTTTGTTTGAATTCTGCGCAATGACCGAGTTGGAAAATGTGAATATGGCCGCACTTACAGCGGCCATAAATGATATGCGTAATGATTGCATTGGTGATGATTGATGAGTTTATTCGTAACGCTGAAGACGGGCAACCGCTATATGATAACGATAGTGTGCTTCAAGAAAATCACGACGGGCTGAAAGGAAATAGTTCAATTCCTGCATATAGGTCAGGAAATTTATCTGTCCTGAGTCCAAAGCCTTACGCAGAAGCTCGATGTTTGAATCATCGTTTATAACACCTCTGTATTCCCTGAGAAGTTCCCGAAGTTCACAGGCCACATCATATTCTCCCTGAAGTTCAGAAGCAATCTTGATTAACGACATTTCTTCGTCAAGACGCTGAGCATCGAGTCGGAGCGATGCAGCCTTTGTCTTGGACCGGCCTGTGAGAAACGGCAGCGTGATTGACACAGAGAAGCCGTTGAAATTATCGCCCATTTCCCACTCGTGGAGATATGCAACGGAAAAACCGGGAAACAGCGAGCGTTTTTCAACTTTTACAAGCTCTTTCTGAGCCTCGAAAGCAGCCCGTGATGCCGCTACTGCAGGGTCTTTTGTCCTGAGAGTCTCACGGTCTGGACGCAGGGACTCAAGCGACCTGCGAGGATATTCCACCCCGAGTTTCATTATCAAAGGCGCCACATCCTGACCTCCGTTCATCGCCTGAAGAGATGAAGCAATCACAGCTGAATCCGACATAAGACTCTTCAGCTCGCGGACCGCATTCACATGCTCTATGACAGCCTTGTTGTAATCAAGACGTGTTTCCTGTCCCTCCTCGGCCGCTTTTTTATAATATTCGGCCATTGATGACAGTCCGTTACAAATTTTCCGGGTTGTCGCGATGCGCTGACGGATATTAATCATGTCAATCAGAGCCAGACGCACTTCCATGCGAGTTTCGAGCAGACTCGATTCACGCAGGTATTGCATGGCATTCTCCGATTTTTTTATAGCCTTGTTTCGGGCGGCATAGACTCCGGGCCAGTCAAATGACTGCGAGATGGAAAAATTTCGTTTATCACCTATGCCTTTTGCCCCCCATAAGCTCTCGTAGGAAAATTCCGGAGCTTCGAGAGCATTCTCGGCTTTCATTTCAGCGACAGAAGCGATATCCGAGGCCAAAACAGATTTTTGAGTAAGATTGTTGCCAACCACTGTTGACAGAACTTCGTCAAAATCAGAAGCGAAACTTCCTATGGGAGAGAGACAGATTAGAAAAATGCTGAATTTTCGGAGCATGTCTGTGTAATTTGTTGTTTTTTTTAATTATTCGTATTTTCTTTTCGATTGATATAGCGATAAACGATAGGAACGATAAAGATATTGAGTACTGTAGATGTCAGCAAGCCTCCAAGAATGACAATAGCGAGCGGCGACTGGATTTCATTTCCGGGTTTATCTCCGTTGACAGCCAATGGAATCAAGGCAAGAGCCGAACTCAGCGCTGTCATAAGAATAGGATTGAGACGGTCGGACGAGCCAAGCATGACACGCTCACGGAGAGCCATGCCTTCGGCACGCAACTGATCGTAGCGCGACATGAGAAGCATGCCATTGCGTGTGGTGATTCCAAGCAAGGAGATAAAACCTATGATAGCCGGAATATTCAATTCTCCACCGGTCACACGCAGCAAAATAACGCCTCCGATAATGGCAAGGGGCATATTAAGCAGAATTACGAGCGACTGGCTTACGCTATGATACTGGCCGTAGAGAAGCAAAAAGATGACAATCAGAGCCACGATCGACACAAGGGCGAGCGTAGCCGAAGCCTTTGCCTCATTCTCAAACTGACCACCATAGGTGATGAAATAGCCTTCCGGAAGCAAGATGTCGGATTCTATTTCCTTTCGGATATCATCGACAGTGCCTCGAAGATCGCGTTCGGAGACATTTGCAGAGATGACGATCCTACGGCTGACATTCTCACGGTTGATTGTGTTAGGGCCTGTGGCTGAAACGATTTCCGCAAGCTCACTGAGAGGTACTTTACCTTTTGATGTATCAATTGTGAGATCTGAAATATCCTCAATCGTACTCCGGCTATCGGACGCCATGCGGAGTGTCAGGTCATAAGGGAATCCGTTTTCATAGACCTGCGACACTTTTTCACCGGCAAGCGCAACATTGATGAAATCGGCAAATTCGCCCATAGTGACTCCATAATAGACAAGCATGTCGCGTTTCGGGCGGATGTCAAGCTGAGGACGTTCCACCTGCTGCTCGATGTTGACATCGACAACACCGGGCACATCAGAAATCAGATGTTTTATACGATTGCCTATATTGTAGAGCTTTGCAAGGTCATCGCCAAAAAGTTTGATTGCAATCTGGGCCTCAGTGCCGGAGAGCATTGCATCAATACGGTGGGAAATCGGTTGTCCGATTTCGATATTGACACCCGGCAGATGCGAGAGCTTGTGGCGGAGATCAGCAAGCAGCTCATTGCGCGAACGTCCGTTGTCAAGCGTATAGGGAGCTTCAATTTCAGAGACATTCACACCAAGCGAATGTTCGTCGAGTTCTGCACGGCCGGTCTTTCGTGCCGTAAGGTCTATTTCAGGCATCGAAAGAATGATTTTTTCAGCTTCACGACCAAGCCTGTCGCTCTCTTCAAGCGAAATGCCGGGCAGAGTGCTCACATTAATAGTCAACGACCCCTCGTTGAATGACGGAAGGAAACTTCGGCCAAGTGTAAAGAATATACCGACAGATATAGCAAACAGAATCGCAGTCGAAATAAAGATTGGTTTCGCATGCCCGAGAGACCATGCCAAAGCCTTCTCATATGCCATACGGAGCATGCGTGCGAATTTCGGTTCTCTGTCAAGGGCCTTCATCGCTTTTTTACTTCCAAGCAGATACGAGCAGAGGACAGGGGTCACAGTAAGCGCTACAATTGTTGATGCGACCAACGCAACTATAAACGAAATACCTAACGGCTTCAACATCTTTCCCTCCATTCCGTCAAGGAAGAAAAGCGGAAGGAAACTGGCCATGATGATAAGCGAGGAATTGAAAATAGGCAGACGCACTTCTTTAGAAGCATCGTAGACAATCTTAAGCACGGACTCTCCACTGCGATGTCGCTCACGCAAACGTTTATAGACGTTTTCCACATCAACGATTGCATCATCGACAAGCGAGCCTATGGCAATAGCTATACCACCGAGACTCATCGTATTTATCGTCAAGCCGAGGAAATGCAACACAAGGACAGTCACAATGATCGACAGAGGAAGAGCCACAAGCGAAATTATGGTTGTGCGAAGATTCATAAGGAAGAAAAACAGCACAACAATAACAAAAATCGCTCCGATGAAAAGTGATTCCTGTAGATTACCGATAGATGTGGCAATAAAATCCGACTGCCGGAAAATATCGGTATTCACATTCACATCAGACGGGAGCGTAGAGCTTATCTGCGACAGGCTCGATTCGATTTCGTCAGTCAGATTGATTGTCCCGACAGCAGGCTGCTTGGTGACAGTCACAAGAACAGCAGGCTTGGAATTGAGTGATGCAGTACCCAATCGCGGTTCGGCAGCGCCGACCTTGATGGTCGCTATGTCAGAAAGGCGTATAGCAGTTCCATCGGCTGTACGCACAAGAGAATTACTCAAATCATCTACACTGCCTGTAGATATGTCACCTTTTATTATATATTCATTTCCATGTTCATAAATCACGCCACCAGACGCATTGGCATTCATCTGCCCCACGGCGTCGCGAATCTCTTGAAGACTGACTCCGTAGCGTTGCATTGCCGCAGGATGGAGCAATATCTGATATTCACGGGCATCACCTCCGATGACACTGACAGAGGCGACTCCTGACAGAGACAGCAGGCGCGGACGAATCTGGCGGTCAGCTATTGTACGTAGCTCTTCCTGTGTGGTAAGCGAGTCTGCCGTAAGGCCAATAATCATAATTTCGCCGAGTATCGACGATTGAGGTCCAAGTGTAGGTTTCCCGACATTCGGTGGCAGATCGCTTTCTATTTCCGAAAGTTTCTCCGAGACAATCTGTCGAGCCAGATATACATCCGTACCCCAGTCAAATTCAACCCATACCGAAGACAGTCCCGGAGCAGAAGCTGAACGGACACGGCGCACACCGCTCGCACCATTTACAGCCGTCTCAACCGGATAGGTTATCACCTTCTCAATCTCTTCGGGAGCCATTCCCGGGGCTTCTGTCATCACGACAACCGTCGGTGCATTAAGGTCAGGAAATATGTCGACCTCGGTGCGCAGAAGCACAATCATTCCATAAATCAGCAGAACGATTGACATCACTATAACAGCAATTCTATTGTCAAGCGAGAATTTTATGATTCTGTTGAGCATCTTTAGAGTCCTGAATTATGAAAAGATTATTTTAATGGTTATGTGAATGGCCTTCGGGCACGACAGTAGAGGTCTCAGCGAGACGCACGAACGTTGTTCCGGTGGCGACTACGGAGTCCCCTTCCGAAATTCCATCAAGAATTTCAACTCGACGACCGTCATTCCGTCCGACTTTTACCGGATGTTTCGCATAGGCATGATCCTCAACCTTCACATAAACGAATTTTTCGCCCTGCTGCTCGGATATAGCACCGACAGGGACAGTGAGAGCATCAGCCCTTTGTGAGCCTATCAGATAGACTTCGGCAGGTGTGCCCGGAACTACATCCCCATGATTGTCAAACGAAAAATAGACAGGAAGATAACCGGGAGTATTATCCGCAGCCGAAGTAGATGACGACAGCAATTTACCGCCACGGTCGGCCAAGCGAATGGCCTCACCGGAGGAATGGGACGGGACGAAATTTGCAGAGGCTACACGAGGAAGCATGTCGACATGACGAGACGGCAGCAAGGCCTTTAGCGTCAGGCGCTGGCTACGAGCCACAGTAGCAATTGGCTGGCCGGCCTCCACAAAAGAGCCATCACTGACAAGCAATTCCGACACTACGCCGGATATCGAACTTGACGCACGGCCTGTCGCAGCTGCCGGACTATAGGCGCTTTTGGCCTCCTCATAGGAACGCAGAGCCTCATTATATTCTTTTTTTGTTATCAGGCCATCCTTAAGCAGTGGAGTCAGGCGGTCCAGTTCGCGTTTCGCAGCGTCAAGAGACACTTTTGCCATCCTGTTTGCATCACCTCCGGTCATATTTCCCGCAGATATAGAAGCAATCAGCTCTCCGCTCCTGACAGTTTTGCCCGGTTCGACACCAGACGCAAGCCTGACAATACCCGCTGTCGGAGCAGACACGACACTACGGTCAGTTGCAGCCGGGAGTACTTCTCCAGAGACCTTGACAATTTCACAAAATGGAGTTTTGGTTGCGGCTTCGGCAAACACCCCGAAACGCATTGCATCGGCAGGAGACATGACTATTTCATCTTCATGTTCATGTCCATGCCCTTCGTCTGCCAAATTCTCACCATGGGCATCAGAATGAGAATGGGTACATGACACGGCAATGGTCAATGTAATAGCCGACAAAACGGTCGGGAACAACTTATAAGCAAATGGGTAACTCATGATTTAATAAGAAAAAATTGGATACAAGAGTAAGCAGTAAATGTAGCGTCATCAAACGACGCACAAAATTAATCAAGTCCCACTCTTGATGTCTTATATAATTCTGATGATTTCTTGCAAAATTAGCAAACAAATCCGAGTAGCACAAACTTTTTAAATCCGCACATGCAATTATTCACTGCTTTTTCATAATTTTGTAGGTCAAATTTAATTTATGGACAGAGATACGAGGCTTGAAGGGCTGAATCTTCACTACACCGATTCTGAAAAAGGTGAAAAGACCGTCATACTGATGCACGGATGGGGATGTGACCACACCACCGTAGCATCAATCGAGCGTGTGGCATCGTCATGCGGCTACCGTGTCATAAATGTCGACTTTCCGGGATTCGGTGATTCCCAAGAACCGACCGACGTCTGGGGCGTCGAGGACTACACGCGCCAAATCGAGGCTTTGACAAAAGGACTCGGGATAAAATCGCCAATCCTGCTCGGCCATTCTTTCGGTGGCCGCGTAGGCATACTTTATGCGTCACGCAACCAAGTGGAAAAACTGATACTTGTCGATGCCGCAGGTATCAAACCAAAACGTTCGCTGAAATATTATTGGAAAGTATATTCGTTCAAGGCTGTAAAAAGGCTGATGTATCTTTTCCTCGGGAAAGACGCTGCTGAAAAACGTCTTGATGCCAAAAGAGCAAAGGCCGGCTCAAGCGACTATGCCAACGCATCGCCGATGATGAGAAGAATACTTTCGAAAGTGGTCAATGAAGACCTGACCGACCGTCTTCATTTGATAAAAGCCCCCACATTATTAATCTGGGGAGAAAATGACACAGCCACGCCTCTTTCCGACGCACAAAAAATGGAAAAACTCATCCCGGATGCAGGCCTTGTCTCATTCTCAGGATGCGGACACTACTCATTCCTCGACAACCCTATCCAGTTTGCAGCCGTATTGCGCAGCTTCCTTGGAAAGGCCTGATGCTCCAATTTGTATTTGAAAAGGATTAACAAACAGATTAACATAGCTCAACCATGTTAGCTTGCACTATAATAGCCATTGTTCTGGCAGTGATAAATGTCGTGCTTGAATTCAAGCGCGACCTGATGATGCTTCAGCAGAATTCATACAGGAACGACCGTTATAACAGATGGCTCTCCTCCTCGCAGGACAGCACATCGACCATGCGTCTTGTTTCCGGTGCGGTGGTGCTCGCCTCGCTTTCCACCCTGTCATTGCCGATGATTTCCGTCGGACTTGTTGCCATCATATCAATTGTCAATATATTCAATCTCGCAAGACGGAAATATAAGAAACCTCTGGTGATGACTCCGCGTGCCACACGCATATTCAGTGTCATGCTCGGGCTTGCAGCCATCATCATCGCCGCTGTAGCGGTTTTGTGCGCAGTCAAAGGATATTCACTTGACCTCGTAGTCACTACGGCTCTTGCCGTATATTGCTTCTCTCACGCTTTTGCAATTGCCGCCAACACCCTGCTCAAGCCGGTAGAAGCCCGCATCAACCGGAAATATTATGACGATGCCAAACGGATAATCGACGGAATGCCGGATTTAAAGATAATCGGTGTCACCGGCAGTTATGGCAAAACGAGCACAAAACATTATCTGAACCGAATCCTGTCGGAAAAATATGATGTCCTGATGACACCCGGAAGTTTTAATACGACCATGGGGGTTATCCGTACAATCCGCGAATATCTCAAACCCTACAATGAGGTGTTTATCTGCGAGATGGGAGCTAAACAGCCGGGGGACATCAAGGAAATCTGCGACCTCGTCCACCCTTCAATGGGTATTGTCACCGCCGTCGGCGAACAGCATCTTGAATCGTTTAAGACTATTGAAAACGTTCAGCGCACGAAATTCGAGCTTGTCGATGCCCTCCCGGCCGACGGTCTTGCAGTTATAAATGATGATTTCCCGTTTGTTGCCAACCGAAATGTCGAAAACGTAGAGTGCATACGTTATGCAGTCAGCGCCAAAGATGCAGCACAATATACGGCTGAAGATATCACATATACTCCATCCGGGACTTCATTTTCTGTCGTGACACCTGCCGGCGAACGGCTGGCGTTTTCCACACACTTAGTCGGCGAATGCAATGTGTCAAACCTTCTTGCAGCCATCATCGTAGCACTCCGTCTGAATGTGCCTGTTGAAAAAATCCGCTATGCCGTCGCTAATATCGAACAGGTCGAACACCGCCTTAACATGAAGCGCACTCCTGGTGGAGTGACCATCATCGACGATGCGTTCAATTCCAATCCAACCGGTTCGAAGATGGCTCTTGACGTATTGAAAATGATGACCGGTGGCCGACGCATCATCGTCACCCCCGGCATGATTGAGCTTGGCGACAGACAAGAAGAACTCAATCGAAAGTTTGGCGAATCAATCGCTGTCTCCGCAGATATAGCCATAATCGTAGGCACTTATAACCGCGATGCAATAGTCGCAGGCATCGAAAATGTCAACAACGGTATAGCCAAAGTCTATAAGGTCGATTCGTTCAATGAAGCACAAAGGCTCTTGGCGATTACACTGAAAAGCGGTGACACAGTCCTTTATGAAAATGACCTGCCTGACACGTTCAAGTAGGATTGTCCAACATGACAACAATTGAATAAACATCTTCTTATATCATATAAAACAAGACAATGAAAACCAATATTGGAGTCTTTTTCGGCGGACGCTCTACCGAGCATGAAATCTCGGTGATTTCCGCTTCGCAGGCAATGCACGCCATAAATCGCGAAAAATATGACGTCACACCTATATATATATCCAAACAAGGACGGTTCTATACCGGAGATGCGCTCTTTGAGATAGCAAACTACCGTAACATCCCCGCCCTGCTTGAAAAATGCGAGGAAGTCTACCTCCGTCCTGTCTATGGCGATTATAACCTCTATCGTGCCAAATCGGCCGGTCTGTTCGGAAACAAAGGCCCTGTCGCAACGCTTGACGTAGTGATTCCTGTCCTCCATGGCTCAAACGTGGAAGACGGTATCTTTGAAGGTGTCCTTGAGACCATCGGCATACCTTATGCCGGATGCGACACTCTTGCGAGCGCCAACGGCATGGATAAGATAACGATGAAAATGATTCTCCGCGAATCAGGCATTCCCGTCATCGATTACGTATGGTTTACCGACAAGGAATGGTTTGCAAAGCGCGACGAACTTATTGAGAAAATCGAGAGCAAAATCGGATACCCCGTGATTGTCAAGCCTGCCAATCTCGGTTCAAGTGTCGGCATCGGCCGTGCTGCAAACCGCGAACAGCTCATTGAGAAAGTGGATGTCGCACAGAAATACACCTCACGTATTATCGTCGAACATATGGTCGACAATCTTAAAGAAATCAACTGTTCGGTACTCGGCGACTGTGACGAATATCAGTCATCAGTGCTCGAAGAACCGATAAAAAGTGCGGAAATACTTTCATACGAGGACAAGTATATGGGTGGCACAAAGGGAGCCAAAGGCATGCAGGCATCCCAGAAACGCATTCCGGCTGACCTGCCTGAAGAGATGACAAAACGAATCCAGTATCTCGCCGGAGAAACATTCCGTGTGCTGAGCTGCCACGGTGTAAGCCGAATAGATTTCATCATTGACGACGACAACAATGAAATCTATGTCAACGAAATCAACACCATACCCGGCTCACTGTCATTCTACCTTTGGGAAGCAACCGGCATTTCATTTGACAAGCTTATGGACAAGCTCGTGCAGCTCGCCCTTAAACGCAAACGCGAGGAAGGCCAGAAAACCGTCAGCTACGACCAGAATATATTTTCCCTTTCCGGCGGTGCGAAAGGTGGCATAAAGGGCGCTAAAGCTCCGCGTAACTAAAACGGCACAGGACTATGGGAAGTGTCGGTTTCTGGATTGCATATTGCATCGGCTTTGGAATCCTCGGCGGAGGGCTTTATACTTATATGTCAGGGCGTAAGAAAAGGCGCTGGAGTCTCTTCCTTCGCAGCGCCCTGATTTATACGGCTTTCGCCCTTGCATTCGTGTGGTTTCTCTACCGTGTGGCATAGCCTTTAGAGTGAGCCGCACAATTGCACATCAATCGTGGTGATATGGCTCGCCACGCATAATGGTCATGGCGCGATAGATTTGTTCCGTAAAGAACAGACGAACCATTTCGTGTGTGAATGTCATGCGTGACAGCGACAGTTTTGAATCGGCTCGTTCGTAGACCTCGTTCGAGAATCCATACGGACCGCCTATGACAAACACCAGACGCTTTATGCCCTGAACCATCCGTCGCTCGATCATAGCTGAAAATTCCCTCGATGTAAGCTCTTTTCCTCTTTCGTCGAGAAGAGTCACAATATCGCCGGGCTGAAGAGCCGCAAGTATACTCCGCCCCTCCTGCTGTTTCTGTGATTCTTCTGACAGCGCCTTTGACGATTTGATGTCAGGAATCACTAAGAGTTCTGTAGGGACATACCGGTTGGCCCGTTTCAGGAACTCCTCCACTCCGCAAGCAACATAAGCGGTGGATGTTTTTCCGACTGCTATAATAACTATTTTCATTTTCGACTATAAGATTGTAATTTAAAGAAAAGGATATGAAAACAAAAGATGAACTTATCGATGACCTCCTGACTCTTGCTTTCGCAGAAGATGTCGGTGATGGAGACCACACAACCTTAAGCACCATCCCGGCCGATGAACGCGGAATCCAGCGTCTTATCGTGAAGGAAGAAGGAATACTGGCGGGAGTTGAGATTGCCCGCAAAGTGTTCGAGAAGTTTGATCCGGAACTGAAGATGACTGTGTACATCAGCGATGGTGCTCACGTCAAACCGGGCGACATAGCATTTGAAGTCGAAGGCAGTGTGCGTTCGTTGTTGCAGACCGAGCGAGTGATGCTCAACATCATGCAGCGCATGAGCGGTATCGCAACCCAGACTGCAAAATATCAGCAGCGTCTCGAAGGTCTCAAGACAAAAGTCCTCGACACCCGCAAAACCACTCCCGGAATGCGTATGCTTGAAAAAGAGGCTGTCCGCATCGGAGGTGGCTGCAACCACCGCATCGGTCTCTTCGACATGATTCTCATCAAAGACAACCACGTGGATTTCGCAGGTGGAATCAGACAGGCCGTGGAAGCTGCACGAAAATATTGCGCAGAAAAAGGCAAAGAACTGAAAATTGAGCTTGAAGTCCGTAATGAGGACGAAATCCGCCAAGCGCTTGAAGCCGGCGTAGACCGAATCATGCTCGACAATTTCACTCCTGAACGCACCCGCGAAGCAGTGAAACTCATCAACGGACAAACAGAAATTGAGTCATCCGGCGGCATCACCCTCGACACTCTCCGCGACTACGGCGAATGCGGTGTGGATTTCATCTCTGTAGGAGCACTCACACACTCTGTCAAAGGCCTTGACATGAGTTTCAAAGCTGTAAAATAATATATGTTTATCGGCAACAAATTGTGTTGCCGATAAACATATATCAGTCACGCTTGACATCAAGCATATCTTCAACTGTAAAGCCTGCAAAATCATCAATGATTCTGTGGGCTTTTCCATTTAACCGGGAGCGGGAATTGGTTGTGGCCAGACCGATAACAGTCGCACCGGAACTCATGCCAGCCTGAAGGCCCTGAAGAGAATCCTCAAACACATAACAGTCCTCGATAGGAACACCTATCAACTGCGCACCCGTCAGATAGCCCTCCGGATCAGGTTTACTGCGCTTGACCATCGAGCCTGTGACCAGCCCGCTGAGCATCTCCCGCAAATCAGGATGCGCAGCAAAAAGATAGTCCATTTTCACATTATCGCTACTCGTCACGACGGCAAACGGTATCTCCATTTCACGCAGCCGGGCAAGAAAAGTTTCTACACCGGCAATCCACGGATACTTCATATGCTGCTCGTAAGAGTGAAGCTCTTCCACGATTCCTTCACGAGCCTCTTCAGGAAACGGCTGAAGGATTTCACCAAGAGTTGTTCCCTTTATGTCGGCAGCAAAGGTTTCACCTCCGACATTGAATCTGCGTCCCATCGGGCCCCAGAAATTAGAATATTCGCCTTCACTGTCCACGAGGACGCCGTCAAGGTCAAAAAGGACTCCTATCTTTCTTTTCATAGAATATTGCAATATGTTTTGATTTACACAGATTTCGCCAAAAGACTATGGCGCATGAAAATTTAATGTCACAAAGTTACTACAAATTCTCTAAATAGCCTTCATCTCTTGGTGATATGGGAGATTTTGCGTAACTTTGTTGCGAAGAATGCCCTTTTCAGGTCACTCTTTGAATCAAGAAATTCACTCCATTCATTGCATATTTCACTATGGTCGTATTTTTCAAAAAAGGTGCAAACCTTATTTACGCCGTTGAAACCAGCCACAAGTTTTCAGAAGAAGAAAACGAGAAACTTCGCTGGCTTTTCGACGGAGCAATGCCTCTCGCCTCAACCTCGGTAAAAGGACGCTTCATCGGCCCTCGCAAAGAGATGATAACCCCATGGAGCACCAATGCGGTCGAAATCACCCAGAACATGGGTCTTGAAGGAATCACCCGCATAGAGGAATTCCACCGTGTGACCACCGAAGAACCGACGTTTGACAAAATGTTGTCACGCCTCTACGACGGTCTGAACTCCAAGGTGTTCACAACCTCGGCAACGGCAGCTCCAATCGAGCACATCGCCGACATCAGTGAGTATAACAAACGAGAGGGTCTCGCCCTGAGTGCTGAGGAGGAGGAATACCTTCGCGACCTCGCAAAACGCCTCGGCCGTCCCCTCACCGACAGTGAAGTGTTTGGTTTCTCTCAGGTCAACAGCGAACATTGCCGCCACAAGATTTTCAACGGTTCGTTCGTTATTGACGGAGAAGAGAAACCTCTTTCTTTATTCAAACTTATCAAAAAGACTTCTCAGGTCAATCCAAACAAACTCGTTTCAGCTTATAAGGATAATGTAGCGTTCGTCGAAGGTCCGACTGTGGCACAGTTCTACCCCACCCATCCCGAACGCTCAGACTTCTTCGAGGTGCGTGACCTTCCGACCGTGCTCTCACTGAAAGCTGAGACCCATAACTTCCCGACAACCGTAGAACCATTCAACGGCGCTGCCACAGGTAGCGGCGGTGAAATCCGCGACCGTCTCGGTGGCGGACGTGCAAGCCTCCCGCTCGCAGGTACTGCCGTCTACATGACTTCATATCCCCGTCTTGGAAATTATCCGTGGGAACTCATGATGAATCCACGCGCTTGGCTCTATCAGACTCCTGCCGAAATTCTCATCAAGGCATCAAACGGAGCATCTGATTTCGGCAACAAGTTTGGCCAGCCCCTCATCTGCGGTTCTCTTCTGACATTCGAGCACGATGAAAATGGCAAAATGTATGCCTACGACAAAGTTATCATGCTTGCCGGTGGTGTCGGATATGCAGCTTCAAAGGATGCCATCAAGGGTGTGCCTGAAGCCGGCGAGGCCGTAGTCGTGATGGGCGGTGACAACTACCGTATCGGAATGGGTGGCGGTGCTGTATCGTCAGTCGAGACAGGACAGTATGCATCAGGCATCGAGCTCAACGCCGTGCAGCGTGCCAACCCCGAAATGCAGAAGCGTGTGTCAAACGTAATCCGCGCACTCGCTGAAAACGACAACAATCCAATCGTCTCTATTCATGACCACGGTGCAGGCGGCCATCTCAATGCGCTCTCCGAACTCGTTGAAGAAACAGGCGGTAAAATTGAAATCGGCAACCTTCCAATCGGCGATCATACACTTTCGTCAAAAGAAATCATCGGAAACGAAAGTCAGGAACGTATGGGAATGGTGCTCAAGAAAGAAGATATCGACTTCGTGCGCACTATTGCCGACCGTGAACGCGCCCCGATGTATGTCGTAGGTGAAACCACAGGTGACCATCGCTTTGTTTTCGAGCAGAAAGACGGAGTGAAACCCATCGACCTTGCAATGACCGACATGTTCGGCTCATCACCCAAGACAACACTTGTCGACAATACTGTTGTCAATTCATACACCGACGGTGAATATAACGAAGAAGACATTGAACGCTACACTGCATCGGTGCTCAGCCTCGAAGCTGTAGCCTGCAAGGACTGGCTCACCAACAAGGTTGACCGTTCGGTGACAGGCAAGATTGCCCGTCAGCAGTGTCAAGGTGAAATCCAGCTTCCGCTCAGCGACTGCGGTGTGGTTGCCCTTGACTATAGCGGAACCAAAGGTATTGCAACCTCAATCGGACATGCACCTCAGATTGCACTAATCGACTCTGCCAAGGGTTCGGTGATGGCAGTTGCAGAAGCGCTCACTAACATCGTGGCAACTCCCCTTTCCGACGGAATCAAGGGGCTTTCGCTCAGCGCCAACTGGATGTGGCCCTGCAAGAATCCGGGAGAGGACGCTGCTCTCTACCGTGCGGTAGAAGCATGTTCGGATTTCGCATGCAAGCTCGGTGTCAACATCCCCACAGGTAAGGACTCACTGTCAATGACACAAAAATACGGTGCAGACAAAGTCTATGCACCCGGCACTGTCATCATATCCGCAGCCGGAGAGGTGAGCGATGTCCGCAAAACTCTCAGTCCCGTCCTCGGAAAGAAAGGCTCTATACTTTATTATATAGACTTCTCGTCCGACGCGCTCAAGCTCGGAGGCTCTGCACTCGCCCAGACTCAAGGCAAACTCGGTTCTGAAGCGCCGACTGTCGCCGACACCGAAGCATTTGTCAAGACATTCGAAACAGTGCAGAAACTTGTCAAGCAAAACAAGCTGATGGCTGCCCACGACGTATCTGCCGGAGGTCTTGTCACCACGCTCCTTGAAATGGCATTCGCTAATACCGACGGAGGTATCGAACTTGACACTACCGGTTTCGCTACACTTGGAGAAACTGACCTCGTCAAGATTCTCTTTGCAGAGAACCCGGCACTTGTCGCTCAGGTCGAAGCATCAAAAACAGCCTCTGTCGACGAAATTCTCACCAAGGCAGGTATCCGTTTCTGCCATATCGGCGCTCCGACAGCAGAACGCACCCTCATTATCAACCACAACGGCACACAGCGTCTGCTCGGCATCGACTACCTGCGTGATGTATGGTTCCACACCAGCTATCTCATGGATGCAATCCAGAGTGGAGAGAAATGTGCACGCAGCCGTTTTGAGAACTACAAAAAACAACCCATCCGCTACCGTTTCCCCTCGAAGTATGACGGCAAACTCGAATCACGAGGCATCGCACTCCGTCGCGACGGCCACGGTGACCGCGTCAAAGCCGCAATTATCCGCGAGAAGGGCGTGAATGGCGACCGTGAAATGGCCTACTCACTCTATCTTGCCGGATTCGATGTAAAGGATGTCCACATGACAGACCTTATGAGCGGACGCGAAAATCTTGAGGACGTCAACATGATCGTGTTCTGCGGCGGATTCTCCAATTCCGATGTTCTCGGTTCTGCCAAGGGCTGGGCTTCGGGCTTCCTGTGGAACGAAAACGCCATGCGTGCCCTCAAGAACTTCTATGCACGTGAAGACACTCTTTCACTCGGTATCTGCAACGGTTGCCAGCTCATGATTGAACTCAACCTCATCAATCCCGAACATCCGAAGAAGACCAAGATGCTTCACAACGACAGCCATAAGTTCGAGTCGCAGTTCCTCGGAGTCACCATCCCGGAAAACAACTCAGTCATGTTCGGCTCACTTTCAGGCAGCAAACTTGGCATCTGGGTAGCTCACGGAGAGGGTAAATTCAACCTGCCTATGGCCATGAGCGACTATAATGTCGTGGCTAAGTACAACTACAGCGCATATCCTGCCAACCCCAACGGTTCGCGCGGAGCTGTAGCCGGCATCTGTTCGGCTGACGGCCGTCATCTCGCGATGATGCCACACCTCGAAAGGGCAATATTCCCGTGGCAATGCGGATTCTATCCTGCCACACGCAAGTCCGATCAGGTTACACCTTGGATCGATGCCTTTATCAATGCCCGCAAATGGGTAGAAGAAAAGGTCAAATAAAACCCTGATACAATTTCGATGACTCTTCAAAACCGGACTACAAAGCCCCGGTTTTGGAGAGTCGTTCGGAAATATATGATAGAAATTACCAATCTAATAACCCATCTATTTATTACAAACCAATTATGAGTCTTAACATCATCGTGCTCGCCAAGCAGGTACCCGATACCCGCAACGTGGGTAAGGATGCAATGAAAGAGGACGGCACAATCAATCGCGCAGCGCTGCCGGCCATCTTTAACCCGGAGGATCTCAATGCCCTCGAACAAGCTCTCCGTCTCAAGGACAGCCATCCCGGTTCAACTGTAACACTTCTCACAATGGGTCTCCCCCGTGCATCAGAAATCATCCGCGAAGCTATCTATCGCGGCGCAGACGGAGGTATCGTACTTACAGACCGAGTTCTCGGAGGCGCTGACACACTCGCCACATCCTATTCGCTTGCACAAGCCGTGAAAAAGTTCGGCAATTACGACATCATTCTCGGAGGACGTCAGGCTATCGACGGCGACACTGCACAGGTAGGCCCTCAGATAGCAGAGAAACTTGGAATTCCACAGGTTACGTACGCAGAAGAAATCCTTGACCTTTCAGACGGCCATGTCACTGTGAAACGTCGTCTTGAAAACGGAGTCGAGACTGTGAAAGCACCCCTCCCCTGCGTTGTCACAGTCAACGGTTCAGCTCCTGACTGCCGTCCGCGAAACGCAATGCGTGTGCAGAAATACAAATATGCGGCATCTCCGAGCGAGGTGGCAAAACTCAGCGACGAACGCAAAGCCCTTCTTGAAAAACGCCCATATCTTAACCTTCAGGAATGGAGTGCGGCCTATGTTGACGCCGATCCCGCCCAGATTGGTCTTCCGGGTTCTCCGACAAAAGTAAAGGCGATTGAAAACGTCGTATTTACCGCCAAGGACTGTCGCGTACTTACCGACAACGACGCTGAAATCGAAGACCTCGTAAAGGAACTCATAACTAACCACACAATCGGATAAGCAGCACTATGGACCAGAACAACTTAATAGTATATCTTGAATTTGAGGACGGTCGCGTGGCCGATGTCAGCCTCGAACTTCTGACCAAAGGCCGAGTGCTCGCTTCACGACTCGGCGTAAAACTTGAAGCAATCGTTATCGGCGACAACCTTACAGACGTAGAGAAACAGGTGTTCCCTTATGGCGTCGACCGTCTCTACAAGGTTTCCGACAAACGTCTCTATCCCTACACCTCTAATCCTCATTCAGCAGTCCTCATCAATCTTTTCCGTGAAATCAAGCCTCAGGCCTGCCTCATGGGTGCGACCTGCATAGGCCGTGACCTCGGTCCACGTGTCAGCTCATGTCTTCACAGCGGTCTGACTGCGGACTGTACGGCTCTTGAAATCGGCGACCATACAGATCCCAAGACCGGCAAGGAATACAAGGACCTCCTTCTCCAGATCCGTCCGGCTTTCGGCGGCAATATCGTTGCAACTATTGTCAACCCCGAATGCCGTCCGCAGATGGCTACTGTGCGTGAAGGAGTGATGAAGAAAGAAATTTTCGATCCCGAATACAAGGGTGAAATCATCAATCTTGATGCCAACAAGTATGTATCGGATGAAGATTTCGTTGTTGAAATCCTTGACCGTCACATTGAAAAATCGAAAATCAACATCAAGAACTCCCCTATCATCGTTGCCGGAGGTTATGGCGTAGGTTCTAAGGAAAACTTCCAGCTCCTTCACGAACTGGCCGACACGCTCGGTGCGGAAGTAGGTGCGTCACGTGCGGCAGTCGATGCCGGCTTTACCGAACATGCACGTCAGATCGGACAGACAGGTGTGACCGTACGTCCCAAACTCTATATCGCATGCGGTATCTCAGGACAAATCCAGCACATAGCCGGTATGCAGGACAGCTCAATCATTATATCAATCAATAATGATCCGGCTGCACCAATCAATACAATCGCCGACTATGTAATCACCGGAAACCTTGAGGAAGTCGTGCCTAAACTAATCAAATACTACAAGAAGAATTCCAAATAACCAGACCAATGGCCAATTTTTATACTGACAATCCCGATCTCAAGCACCATCTGACCCATCCCCTGATGGAAAAGATTGTCGCTCTGAAAGAACGTAACTATACAGACGCTGAAAAATTTGACTACGCACCTCTTGATTATGCCGACGCACAGGACAGCTACGATAAAGTTCTTGAAATCGTAGGTGAAATCTGCGGTGACATCATTGCTCCGAATGCCGAGGATGTCGACCATCAGGGACCGCGCGTAGAGGACGGCCGCGTCATCTATGCAGACAAGACCAAAGAAAATCTTGAAGCATGCCGCAAGGCCGGCCTGATGGGCATGGCAATGCCCCGCCGCTTCGGAGGCCTTAACTTCCCGATTACTCCATACATCATGGCTGCCGATATTGTCAGCCGTGCCGACACCGGATTTGAAAACCTCTGGGGTTTGCAGGACTGCGCGGAGACTATCTATGAATTTGCCGATGAAGCACAGAAGGAGAAATTCATCACCCGCGTGTGTCAGGGCGAGACAATGTCGATGGACCTCACCGAACCCGATGCAGGTTCTGACCTCCAGAGCGTGATGCTGAAAGCCACTGAACAACCCGACGGAACATGGCTGCTCAACGGTGTGAAGCGATTCATCACCAATGGCGACAGCGACATCCACCTCGTGCTTGCACGTTCAGAAGCCGGCACTAAAGATGGCCGCGGTCTGTCAATGTTCATCTATGACAAACGTGACGGTGGAGTGAACGTCCGCCGAATCGAAAACAAAATGGGTATCAAGGGCTCGCCTACCTGCGAACTTACCTATAAGGATGCCAAAGCCGTGCTCTGCGGATCTCGCCGTCTCGGTCTTATCAAATATGTGATGGCCCTCATGAATGGCGCGCGTCTCGGCATTGCTGCACAGAGTGTCGGTGTCAGCGAACTCGCTTACCGCGAAGCTCTCGCATATGCCAAGGACCGCAAGCAGTTCGGCAAAGCCATCATCGAATTCCCGGCAGTCTACGAAATGCTTTCTGTCATGAAAGCTAAACTTGATGCCTCTCGTTCGCTTCTCTACGCTTGTGCCCGCTATGTAGACATCTATAAAATCTACGATGACATTGCCAAAGAACGCACACTCACACCCGAGGAACGCAAGGAGTCGAAACACTACAGCCGTCTGGCCGATGCGCTGACTCCGCTTGCCAAAGGCATGGGCAGTGAATATTGCAACCAGAATGCCTATGACTGTATACAGATTCACGGCGGTTCCGGCTTCATGAAAGACTACGCATGTGAACGCATCTATCGCGATGCTCGTATCACGTCAATCTACGAAGGCACTACACAGCTTCAGGTTGTCGCCGCTATCCGCCACGTCACCACCGGCACTTACCTCAACCTCATCAACGAGTACAATGCCGAAGAGGTGAAGCCTAAACTTCAGGGTATCAAAGACCGTCTTGTAGCAATGACCGAACGCTATGCAAAGGCTGTAGAGACAGTGACCTCCGTCGATGACTCAGCTTACGGTGATTTCATGGCACGCAGACTCGTAGAAATGGCCGGCGTAATCGTCATGGGCTATCTTCTCCTTCTCGATGCAAACCGCAACGACAGCTTCAAGCGTTCTGCCGAGGTTTACACAAATCTCGCACAGGCCGAAGTCACAAAGCACTCTGATTTCATCGCAAACTTCAACCCCGCTGAAGTAGCAATCTATAAGGTGGATTAAATCCAAATCTACCTGAATAAAAATAGCGACACCCGCCGGTCAAATTCCGACGGGTGTCGCTTAATATAATGTAACAGGAGTTTACAAGATTACATCACTCCTCTTTCACGAAGTTTGAGCTGCCATGCCCATGCCGAACGCATGGTGTCGGCCAGAGAAGAAGTCGCCTTCCATCCAAGCACCTCGTTGGCATATGTCGGGTCGGCCCATACCTTTTCGATATCGCCGGCGCGACGCCCTACAATCTTATGCGGGACTTTGACTCCTGTCGATTCCTCAAATGTATTGATAAGCTCAAGCACCGAGACACCGTTGCCTGTGCCGAGATTAAATATCTCGATCTTGGCTTCACTTTTGTCCTCAAGCATACGCTTGACCGCAATCACATGAGACTGAGCAAGATCTACGACATTGATATAGTCGCGGATACATGAACCGTCAGGTGTATTATAGTCATCACCAAACACACTCAGTTCCTTGCGGATTCCGATTGCGGTCTGTGTCAGATATGGAATCAGGTTCTGAGGCACACCGTTGGGAAGTTCGCCGATTTCTGCCGAAGGATGCGCACCTACCGGATTAAAATAACGGAGAATAACGCTCTTGAACGGAGCGCCGGCATTGATAACATCGGTGATTATCTCCTCGGAAATCTGCTTGGTGTTGCCGTAAGGCGATGTTGCCTTTTTGATTGGAGACTGTTCGGTGACAGGATTTACATCCGGCTCGCCATAAACCGTACAAGATGACGAGAACACTATTCCCTTGACACCGTTAGGTGTCATAAGTTCAAGAAGATTGAGAAGCGTGTTCAAGTTGTTACGATAATAAAGAATCGGTTTCTGCATGCTCTCGCCGACGGCCTTGGATGCAGCGAAATTAATGATACCTTTTATGTCGGGATATTCGGCAAAAAGCTTCTTAAGAACCTCGATATCAGTGCAGTCACCTTCCACAAAGTCAGGACGTGTGCCCGTGATGCGTTCTATGCCATCGAGAACTTCACGGTTGGAATTGGAGAGGTCATCAATGATTACCACAGAATAACCTGCGTTCTGAAGCTCAACAACAGTGTGTGAGCCAATGTAACCGGTTCCGCCGGTAACTAAAATTCTGTCCATTTTATAAAGATGTTAGTTTAAATCTGTTCACTCTGTATGCCTTCTGATGAAGGATGATATGATCCGATATGACGTTGTTTCTTTTCCTCGAAAATGTCGGATATCGCAAAAAATATACCGCTTTCCTCTACGTCGCCAAATTCATCATTGATGGCTGTTCCAAACATTTTCATCGTCGGCGACAGACTCATGTAGGAGTTCACCAATGGCGGAATGTTGAATCCGAATTCGCGGATAGCATGGTTAAGAATCTTGTAGTCTTCCTTGAAACATGAACCGACAAAAAGGCGTTCCATCGATTTTCGGTCAATCGTGATGGTACACGGGCTTATAGGACGTACCAGATTCTCAGTGTCGGGGAAGTGCTTATGCAGGAAATAAAGAATCATATCACGGCATTCACGATCGTAGTTGGGATACATCGTCATCTTGCCGAACAGATATTTTATCTCAGGATAAACCACTGTCAGAGCGCCAAGGCCATCCCAAAGATTGTCAAGGGCGAAAATAGCCTTTGCGCCGGCACGCGATGACTGGTATTCAAGTCTTACGAACGAACGGCCAAGTTCAATCGTGCTTGGAAGATATTCGTTGATAAACCGGTCGGAGAACTGAAACATGTGGCTGGTGGCAATCCGCGGTGCGCCATTTTCATCGAAACGGATATCCTCACCTATGATAAACCGATAGCCGCCGAGAATGAGTTTCGACTCAGGATCCCACACAATCAGCTGACGGCATGGCGGATCCATCAGGTCGAACTCGTCAATGTCGCAACTCTTGCCCGTACCGCCTCCTGCAGCGCGGAATGCAAGTTCCCGCAGACGTCCGATTTCTTTCATGGTCGCTTCGCACTCACGCCCGTCAACTATGTATATTTCGTTGTGTCCCTTATTGGTCGGACGCAGAAATTTATCTCGTGTCAGCTCTGCTTCAATCAGAGCACTGTCAATTGGATCTATTATTTTTTCGGTCATGAATCTTGATTCCGTATTTATGTATAAAGAAAAAGCCAAAGCCAACTTTGGAATGGCATAGCTAACGCGGTGCAAGGCTGTAGACAGCTTCCCGTAGACAATCAGCCTGAGATTGCGCATATTTTCCTCCTCGAAGGCTTTGCCATCGAATCGGAGCACCGATGTTGACATCAAATGTCTTTCCGGCGCTTTTGAACACTTCGGCCGGGAGACGTACCATCTCTATATTGAATTTGAGGCCAAGCAGAGTCCTTAGACGTGCAAATTTATAAAAAAAACGGGAATTCTCGCCTCCAAAATGCAAAGGAATTATATCACGGTGCGATGAAATGGCTTTGTTGACAACCATTTTATTCCATTTCAGGTCAGCGATGAGCCCGTCACTGTTTTGTCGCGATACGAGTCCGGCCGGAAACATCAGCATGGGGACATCGCTTTCGAATGCCTCTTCAAGCATCGCAGCAGCCTCCCTCGACTGTTTCCCATGCTTATTGACACCAAGAAATATCGGGCGCAGAGGCTCAACGAATGTCAGCAGGTCGTTAACGACAAATTTCACATCTTTCCGTCCGCCATATTGCTCCGAAACCATCGCGGCCAATATCATTCCGTCAAGTCCGCCGAGAGGATGGTTGGAGACAATTATGACACGTGAATCATTCTTAGGCAGCGAGCCATTGACACGATATGAAACGCCGAGGTCGTCAATCACTCCCCGACAGAAATCCACACCTGATTTATCAGCGTTGTGAAGAAGAAGCCTGTTAAGCCCGTCCTGACAGATGACTCGCTCCAATAATTTCACCGCAAACTTCGGGATAAATTTATAGTAGCCTGACATCCGCTGACGCAACACCTCATCAATGTCAATCCTCATGGGTGTTTTGTCATTTTTCATCCTCAGTGCCAATTTTGTCAAATGCCTGCCAAAGCGGTTCGGGAGGAAGAGGAGCAGTCACATCGATTAATTTTCCTGAAACGGGATGGGTGAAGCGAATACGACGCGCCATGAGCGAGATAGATCCATCGGGATTACTACGCTTGTCGCCATATTTTAAATCACCCTTTATCGGACATCCGATAGCCGAAAGCTGTACCCTGATCTGATGCTTACGGCCGGTCTCGAGCTTCACTTCTATCAGGTTGTAACGGTCGGAACATCCCAGCAAACGATATGTCAAGACCGCACGTTTCGACCCTGCACGTTCTGTTGGCGATGCATAGCTTTTGTTATTGCGCTCGGTAGTTGTGATAAAATGCACAAGGCGGCCTTCAGTCGGTTCAGGTTTATTACGGCTCAAAGCCCAATAAGTCTTTTCGACCTCACCGTTACGAAACATATCGTTAAGCCGGGTCAGTGCTTTTGATGTCTTTGCAAAGACAACCAGTCCTCCGACCGGACGGTCAAGGCGATGAACCACTCCGCAAAACACGTTGCCGGGTTTGCCATATTTTTCTTTAAGCCAGCGTTTGAGCGTCTCGACCAGTGGTTCGTCACCGGTCTTGTCGCCTTGGACAATCTCACCCGGTGATTTATTTATTATAATAAGGTGGTTATCCTCGTAGATTACTTCCATGATTTATATTAGTGTCCGATTGTATCGCAAAGTTAGCCGATTTTGGTCTAAAATGGAAATAAAAGAGTAATTTTGTAGGTTGAAAGCAGTGAAACCTCACAAAAATCAAAAATTCCATCATGATTGAATATATCAAAGGGGTGGCCACCGAACTCACTCCGACCTATGCGGTCATTGAAGCCGGCCAACTCGGATATCTGATGAACATATCCCTGCCGACCTTCGAAGAAATACAAAAATCAAGCGGAGAGCTGAAAATGCTGATACATGAAGTCATACGCGAAGACGCGCATGTGCTCTACGGATTCATGACAGCCGAGGAGCGCGAAATGTTCCGCCTGCTCATCGGAGTTTCCGGCGTAGGACCGGGAACAGCCATCCTGATATTATCCTCCATACCTGTCAGAGACCTACAGGCTGTCATATCCTCCGGCGACCATTCGAAGCTGAAAAATGTAAAAGGGATAGGCGTCAAAACAGCACAGCGCATAATTGTTGACCTGAAGGATAAAATAAAACCCACAGATGGTTCGTTATCATTACAGTCTGACGCATTCAGTTCCTTCAGCGAGGTTTACGACGAAGCGCTTGCCGCACTCACCGCACTTGGATTTGTGAGACAGCAATCACAGAAAGTCCTGAAAAGGATTTTCGATGCAGATCCGGCGATAAAAGTCGAGGCAGCCATAAAGAAAGCTCTGAGCATGATGTAGGCCTCACGGCCCATACGGAACTGAAAGCCGGCTAAAGGCTGCAAATTAGTAACATAGTTTGAAAATAGACACATAGTTGGCATTTATTTTCAGACATGTTTTTTAACAACAAAACTTTAACCAGCTCATAAAAGCCCTGAAAAAACGGCGCGACATATTCATCTTTTCATCCTTCTTCGCCGGCATAGCCACACTGACGGTGACAGGGGCTTTTATAGCCTTTCCGCAGGTAATCACTCCCCAATTCAATCCACCTGCCCCTGTAATCCCGGCCAAAGCTCCGGATTCGCAGACAGATTCCATACGGATTCCATTTCCTGTAAGCCAGCCCATTCCACAGAGCTACGAAGACCTGATGAAGCAAGAACTCGCAGCCGATCTTTCAAATCCGTCAAACATATCGACGGTTGCCGAATATGACCCACAGCTCGGCTGCTATGTCATTCGTACGCGCCTCGGTGAATATGACATCACGACACCGTTTTATCTGACACCGGAACAGTACAACAACTGGCAGACTCGCAGACAGATGCAGCAATACTTCAATCTGCGCAACTCAGAAGCCATGACAAAGCCTGACAAAGAGCCATTCAACATCCTTGATATGAATTTCGCTCTTGGTCCTCTTGAAAAAATATTCGGCCCCGGCGGTGTGCAGCTCAAGACCCAAGGCTCGGTCAACATAGCTATGGGTGTCAAGACTAACAAGACTGACAATCCGGCTCTCTCTCTCGACGCAAGAAGAAAGACTTATTTCGATTTCGACCAGAAAATACAGGCAACGGTAGCGGCCACCGTCGGTGACCGCATGAAGTTCAACATGACCTACAACACCGATGCCACCTTTGATTTTGACTCAAAGAATCTCAAGCTCGCCTATGAAGGCAAAGAAGATGACATTGTCAAATCAATCGAGGCCGGAAATGTCTCCATGACCACCGGTTCGTCGCTAATCAGAGGAAGCACAGCCCTATTCGGCATAAAGACAAAACTTCAATTCGGCAAGCTGACGGCCACGGCACTCGTGTCACAGCAAAATTCGCAATCTACATCCGTTAGTTCGAAAGGCGGATCGCAGACAACCGATTTTTCAATCAAAGCTGATAATTATGATGCCAACAGGCATTTCTTTCTGGGACATTATTTTCGTGACAACTACGACAATTTTGCCTCACGCTTGCCTTTTGTCTCATCAGGCATACAAATTACACGTATTGAAGTCTGGATAACAAACCGCAACGGACGTTTCGACCAAAGCCGAAATTTCGTTGCCTTCATGGACCTTGGAGAGAGCAACCATCTCGCAAGCAACTACTGGCAGGGCAATCAGGCTTATCAACAACCGTCCAACCTCTCCAACAATCTGCTCTCCGTCATCAAAGAGGATTATCCCGGCGCACGCAATATCAATACTGTCACCCAAGCGCTTTCTCCTCTTAACGCCTATGGGATAAACGGAGGTATTGATTATGAAAAAGTCGAATCCGCACGACTGTTGTCATCATCGGAGTACACGCTCAACTCCACCCTCGGCTATATTTCGCTAAAAAGTGCCCTTGCAGCCGACGAAGTGCTTGGTGTCGCATACGAATATACCTATAACGGCAAAGTATATCAGGTGGGAGAATTCTCGGCCGACATTACATCGACCGACCAATCCCTCTATCTGAAAATGCTCAAGTCGACAACCGTCGCACCAAAACTGCCGATGTGGGACCTCATGATGAAAAATGTCTATTCGCTCGGCACAACAATGATCCAGAAGCAGAACTTCAGGCTCAACATAAAATATCTGAGCGACACGACCGGCACAGAGATAAACTATCTGCCCGTGCCGTCAATTTCAAACGTCCCGCTGCTTCAGGTCATGAATCTTGACCGCATAGACTCAAACGAGGCATCGAATCCGGACGGATTTTTCGACTACATCGAAGGTTACACCGTGCTCTCCAATCAAGGAAAAATAATATTCCCCGTCGTTGAGCCTTTCGGCACTAACCTTGAAAAGAAAATCGGTAATCCTGCGCTTGCCGAACCGTATCTCTACCAGCAGCTTTATGACTCGACACAAGTTGTGGCCCGCCAGTTTGCCGACAGGAACAAATTCATTCTTTCAGGCCGCTACCAGTCATCGGGAGGTGGCTCTCAAATCCGTCTTAATGCGTTCAACGTCCCTCGCGGATCTGTTGTCGTGACAGCCGGCGGTGTTGTGCTTATCGAAAACAGCGACTATACCGTAGATTATGCAATGGGAGTCGTGACTATCACCAATCAGAGCATAATAGACTCCGGTCAGAATATCAGTGTGTCGCTCGAAGACCAGTCGCAATTCTCAATGCAGCGCAAAACGCTCCTCGGCCTTGACCTCAACTATCAGTTCAACAAGGACTTCAATGTCGGGGCTACGCTCATGCACTTTTCGGAAAAGGCTCTGACAGAAAAGGTCAATATCGGTGATGAGATTGTCAACAATACCATATGGGGGCTTAACATGCAATACAACACGCGCTTCATGTGGCTGACAAATCTGCTCAACAAAATTCCGACAGTGAACGCCGTGCAGCCTTCGACACTCAGTGTGCAAGCAGAATTCGCCAACCTCATTCCCCACAAACAGAAGAGCGGCAGCAATAACGGTTCGTCATACATTGATGATTTCGAATCCGCACAATATGGCATAGACCTGCGCTCGCCATATTCATGGTTTCTTGCATCGACACCATATGACCCGTCAGGAGATGCTCTGTTTCCGGAAGCGGCTCTTTCAAACGATGTCACTTATGGTAAAAACCGAGCACTGATCAACTGGTATTTCATCGACCGCATGTTCACTGCACGAAACTCATCCTTATGCCCGGGATATATAAAGAGCGACACGAAACAGCTTAACAATCCATATGTCCGTGAAATCAAAGTGACAGAAGTTTTTCCCGGTCGCGAACAGACATATGGTGAAGCAAATACCATCCAGACGCTCAATCTTTCATTCTATCCCTCCGAACGAGGACCATACAATCTTGACGCGACAGACATTGACGATGAGGGAAATCTTCTGTTTCCTGAACGCAGATGGGGTGGCATCATGCGCAAGATGGATAATACCAATTTCGAGTCGTCAAACATCGAATACGTCCAGTTCTGGATGCTTTCGCCATTCCTCGACCCTGACAATGACAACCTGTCGGGCGGTGACCTCTATCTGAATTTCGGTGAGATTTCAGAAGATATCCTTAAAGACGGTCTTAAAAGTTACGAAAATGGCATTCCGGTCGATGGCAACGACCAGTTCCTACAGACGACAGCGTGGGGACGCGTATCTTCACAGAATTCCCTGACATACGCATTTGATAATAATACGAACTCGCGACTTCCTCAGGACGTCGGCCTTGACGGGCTCATCAACGATGATGAATTCGGATTCTCGTCATATTCAAACTATCTTGACCAGCTCCGCGCAAAACTCCCAGCTTCGACAATCGAGCGCATGCAGTCTGACGCATTCTCGCCATTCAATGACCCTGCGGGCGACAACTATCATTTCTTCCGTGGATTCGACTATGACGAACAGCGCCTTGGAGTGCTCGAACGCTATAAACGCTACAATGGAGTGGAAGGCAACTCACTTTCGCCACAGGACGCTCCTGACCCGCTATATCAGTCATCGCGCGCGCTTCCAGATGTCGAGGACATCAATCAGGACAACACGCTTAATGAATATGAACGCTATTTCCAGTATAAAATCTCCATACGCCCGGAAGATCTGGTCGTAGGCAAAAACTATATCACCGACAAGCGAACTGCAATAGTGGCCAACAGCGACGGCACAACACAGGAGATGGTCTGGTATCAGTTCAAAGTCCCCTTGAGTGATTATCAGAAAGTGGTCGGCAATATCTCGGATTTTTCGACCATCCGTTTCGCACGCATGTTCATGACAGGCTTCAAGGCTGTCACCCATCTTCGTTTTGCCACACTTGAGCTTGTCAGAGGCGAATGGCGTCCATACATGTTCAATCTCAACACACGCGGTGATTCTCCGGCCGAGGGAGATCTGGATGTATCCGTGGTAAACATCGAGGAAAATATGCAGCGTGAACCTGTAAACTACGTGCTGCCTCCCGGTGTCACACGAATCTCAGATCCGGGCCAACAGCAGATTGTGCAGCTTAACGAGCAATCAATGTCGCTGAAAGTCACCGGACTTCAGCCCGGCGATGCTCGTGGCGTATATCGCAACACACAGCACGACCTGCGCAATTATAAGCGCATGCAGATGTGGGTTCACGCGGAAAAACTACTTGATGACCATACGAATCTACGCTCCGGGGAAATCTCGGTTTTCATACGTCTCGGCTCTGACGTGAAGAGCAATTTCTATGAATATGAAGTGCCATTGGAGCTCACCCCGTTCGGCAAATATGCTCAGGACGGAGCAGACCGCTATATCGTATGGCCACGGAGCAACTACATGGACTTCGAGCTACAGAGTCTTGTCGATTTGAAAAAGGCTCGAAACCGCGCTAAAAATGAACAGCAGCCCGGAGTCGGATTCGGAACTCTTTTTACCGGACGTGATCCTTCAAACGAGCGCAACCGCATGGCTGTGATGGGAAATCCGTCGCTCAGTGACATCCGTGTGATGATGGTTGGCGTACGCAACAACGCCTCCTCGGCAAAAGATGCAATCGTCTGGCTGAACGAACTGAAGGTCACTGATTTTGAGAATTCCGGAGGATGGGCTGCAAAAGGCAATGTCAATCTCGGTGTTTCAGACATAGCCACACTCAATCTCGGCGCTCACATGGAGACCGCCGGATTTGGCTCTGTCGATCAGTCGCTCAATGCCCGCCGCATTGATGATTATTCACAATATAATTTTGCAATGCAGGTAGACGCAGGTCGCTTTCTACCTGAAAAAGCCAAGCTCCGCGCCCCGGTCTACTACTCAGTTTCAAAAGAAAAAATCACTCCGAAATACAATCCGCTTGATCAGGACGTAAGGTTGAAGGATGCCATTGACGCATGCACAACCGAGGCTCAAAAAGACTCAATCAGAGCTTTTGCAATCGAGAACAGCACCGTCAAGAGCTTCTCGATTTCAGGGCTGAAATTCGATGTGAAATCCAAGAACCCAATGCCATGGGATCCGGCCAATTTTACGCTCAATTTCTCCTTCAACAAGCAATCCAAGACAGATCCGACCACCGAGTACGAGAACACCAACGACTATCGCGGATCGTTCCAGTATAGCTACACGCCATATGTCAAAGGCCTGCGCCCCCTCAGCTTCATCAAGAGCAAGTCAAAGCATATGAAATTTTTCAAGGAATGGGAACTGAACTACGTTCCTACGAACATCTCATTCCTTACCACCATATCACGTTACTATTATGAATTGCAGACGCGTTCAGAAAGCGATGTGGATTTTCAGCTCCCGGTCTCCGTCAGCAAAAACTTCATCTGGGACCGTCAGCTCGCTCTGACATGGAATCTCACAAAATCACTTTCAGTCAACTTCAACAGTAACACTTCTGCCCGCATCGAAGAGACAATGGGTGCGGTGAACCGTAAGCTGTTCCCCGACAAATACAAGGAATGGAAAGACACCGTAATCCAAAGTCTTCTCCATCTCGGCACGCCGTGGAGCTACAACCAGAGTTTCGTGGTCAACTACCGTGCACCTTTCAACCGCATCCCGGTTCTTGACTGGTTAACAGGCAACGCATCATATAACGCAACTTACCGCTGGGATCGAGGAGCTGAAATTGACGGTGTCGCGATGGGCAATTCCATAGCAAATCAGGCCGCATGGAACATTGACGGACGTGTGAATTTTGAAACCCTCTACAACAAATGGAGCTATACAAAAAAGGTCAACCAACGTTTCCAAGCACGACGTTCACAAGCCAAGCCCAAGAAAGCAAAGCGTTTTGAACGCACATATGCACTTCTGCCAGATACCACCCTAAACATCCGTCACAACCTGCGCAATGCAAAGGTAAAAGTGACTGCGACAACAATCGACGGAAAGCCCTTCCGAGTGACGCATAAAGTTATTGACGCCAACAATGTCGCAATCCTCACCCGTGGTGACCAGAATCTTAAATTCACCATCGAGGAAAACCTTAAAGAGGAAAAATCAATCTGGACTGAAATCGGCCAATACGGAGCAAGGCTGCTCATGTCGCCACGGTCCGGTTCTGTGCGTTTCCGCTCAACTCAATCCCTCTCCCTGCCTCTTTTCCGTCCTGAAATCGGCAACATATTCGGGCAGTCACGCAGCTATGGCCCGATGTCGCCGGGTCTTGATTTCGCATTCGGTTTCGCAGGTGAAAACTATATCGACAAAGCTCTGCGACAAGGCTGGCTCATAACCGACGACGGCCAGACTTCTCCTGCCATTTTCTCGCGCACCAACGAATTGAATATCGAGCTGACACTCGAACCGATACGCGGGCTCAAAATTCTGCTGACAACCAACCGCACCGACAACCGCACGAAGTCAACACAGTTCATGTATGACAACATGCCTACTTCACTTGCCGGTTCGTATACCAAAACCCATGTCGCGATGAAAACAGCATTGAAGCATTTCAAAGCAGACAATGGCTACGAGTCTGAAGCATTCAACCAATTCCTCGCGAATATTCCAATAATAGCCTCTCGCGTCAGAAACGAGTATGAGGGGCTGCTCTACCCTATGGGCGGAGCAATGGAAGGCAATGTCAATGCCGGCAATCCTTTCAATCCTGAAGTCGGCGACGTGAGCCAGACCAGCTCTGACATCCTCATCCCGGCATTCCTCGCGGCTTACACCGGAACGAATCCGGCAAAACAATATCTCACACCGTTCCCCTCGTTTGCCAACGCACTTCCCAACTGGAGAGTAACCTACGACGGTCTTCTCTATATAGGCAATCTCCGCAATATATTCAAGTCATTTACCTTAAGCCATGCTTATCAGTGCACCTATTCCGTAGGCTCATATTCCTCGTATCTAAACTGGATGAGCGCCGGAGCTCCTGACGGCAATCTCGGCTTCACAATCGACGAACTTACAGGAAATCCCGTCCCGACATCCCCCTACAACATCTCATCAGTTGCCATCACCGAAAAATTCGCACCTCTCATCGGGGCTGCCGTGACATTGAAAAATGACCTTACACTGTCGGCTGAATACCGCGACGCCCGCACTCTGACACTCAACACCTCGGCAGGACAGATTGTCGAGGCCAATCAACGCGGGATGACTTTCGGACTCGGTTATAAAATCATCGGATTCAACACTGTGCTGAAAATGAAGGGTTCAGGAAGAGGCATATCAAATGACCTCACACTAAATGCCGATTTCAATTTCTCAGAAACACAGGCGCTCATCCGAAGAATCGAAACCGCCTACACTCAGGCGACTTCCGGAACACGAACCCTGACGCTAAATTTCACCGCGTCCTACATAATGTCGCGCCGTCTTACGCTTGGAGCATTCTTCGACCATCAAGTCAACACCCCTATCGTGTCGTCAACATCATATCCTACGACAAACAGCTCCTTCGGATTCAACATCAACCTGTCTCTGGCAAGATAACAACGATTGCAGGGAAACGCAGGCTGTACGGACCGCAAAGCATTTTCTTTTTGTCGAACCTTGATTGCTGATATAAACTCTTTGGATACACCAAAGGTTTTATTATCATACTATCTTCAATTGTTCACGACAAAATACACGATATGCGACAGATAATAACCCACTTTACAGACGACGATTTGTATAAGTTCACAATGTGCTGCTCTGTCATTGACAATTTCCCACGCGCACAGGTCAAATATACATTCATCGACCGGGATGCCACGGTTTATCCGACCGGATTTGCAAAAGAACTGCGAGCCCAGATTTCAGCACTTGAAAATCTAAAAATAAGCGATGATGAAATTGCTTACATGAAACTTCGCTGTCCATACATACCGTTATGGTTCTACACCTTCTTAAAAGGATATCGCTATAATCCGAAAAGCGTGACCGTCAATCAGGATTGCGACGGCCATCTGTCAGTTGAAATCGAAGGAAGCTGGAGCGATACGATATTATTTGAAGTAAAAATCCTTGCAATCATTTCGGAACTTTACTATGAAATGACAGGCGAGGCAAAAAATTTCGACCTCGATAAATACTATCACCTCTCATTCGATAAAGCCACGCGTCTGCTCGATGCAGGATGCCGGTTCAGCGATTTCGGCACACGCCGAAGGGCTTCTTTCGCTACTCAGGATACGGTTGTAAAGGCCATGACAGATTGCGCCACCCGACATTCGGGAACGGGCGGTTTCACAGGGACAAGCAATGTTTATTTCGCAATGAAATATAACCTCATACCCATAGGCACAATGGCTCATGAACTGATATGTGCCATTGCCGGCATGTATGGACCGCAGATGGCAAACCATCTGGCAATGAAAGCATGGTCTGAAACCTATAGAGGCGCACTCGGAACATTTCTTTATGACACTTATGGATGGGACATATTCAGCATGAATTTCTCAGAGGATTTTGCGAATATGTTCAAGGGGTTGCGCGTGGACAGCGGTGACAATCTTGAAGAGTTGCAACGAATCGTCGACAAGTATCGCTCTCTCGGCATCGATTCAAAGAGTAAACAAGTCGTGTTCAGCAACGCTCTGAATGTCGACAGGGCGATTAAAATTCAGGAATGCGCAGCCAAAGTCTGCCAGCCGTCATTTGGAATAGGAACACATTTCACAAATGATTTCGAAGGGATAGAGCCCCGAAATATAGTCATCAAGCTCGTAGCTGTAAAAATCACGGAAGCATGGACTTTTTTCAACGAAACCTGCAAACTGAGCGAAGACAAAGGCAAATATTCCGGAAATCCGGAAGTAGTCAAACGCTTTATGGACATATTACATATCAATTAAGCCGGATATTTTAAAGACGAAACACTCCCTTTAACGTCACTGGCCGCTTTGGCTTATATAACCACTGTTCAGCATCGGCTGAACAGTGGTTATATATATTCGTTATCTTTTACCTTTGATTTTTTGTCCTATCCACCAGATAAGACCATATACACTTAGAACAATCGCAGAATTTACGATTAAAGCGGTTATAAAGCCCGGACAGGCGCAAATAACGATGAATATAATAAGTATTGCCCAAAGGACTATTCCAATCATGGTTGTAAGATTTTAAGTATGCGATAAGTTACGAAAATATACTGTATCGGTTGATGATTGGTATTATTAGCTACGGCGACAGCTTAGGTCAGTTGTATCAATCCGGAATTCCGTCTGAAATCCGACAGATAGAATTCGAATTCAGGATATTGTTCCAACAAAGGCTTTACCGCATGGACAAAAGTAATGAAATCATATACAATCAGGTCGATATAGCTGCGATGAGTTCCGGTAGCTCCTCCTAAGACCTGACCGAGATTCATCGGCCCAAGTATCATGTCGGATATTCTGTCCTCAATGTCATAGCGAAGATTCAGAATATCATTGTCGGCTTTATTATCAGGATTTTGAAAAGCGATAAACACGGCCTGCGCACCAAAGCTGTTGATATGGTCAAAAATATCTGTCGCATCATTATAGTAGTCGGCCACAACGGAATCGAGACAAGTAGAGCCTGTTATTACGTCGTAGCGCAAATCGTCACTTTCCTGTGGATTCATTCGATAAGAGCTGTAAATCTCCTTGGGATTCTCAAAAAACTTTTGACCATGAGCCACCAATGTCTCTTTGATATGTTTTCTCAGTTCGGGCAATGGAATCATAGCGTCCTCAGACTCCGCGGCCTGCTCAATAGCGTCGATATACTTAAACGAAACGCCCTCTCCAAGAGTGTTTTCCAGTATAACCCACATAGCTCCGCCGCTTTCATTCTCTGACAGCGCATTAAGGCTCTTTTCGTAGTAGGAAACGTGGAACTTTCCGATTCTTTCATCATATGAAGCACGCACCATTATCCGTGCAGTATCAATGTCAGCGCCATACATTCTGAAGCCGAAAGCTTGGTCAGTTCCATGATTGAATGAGTTGAATTTCCATTTTGCCTTCAGGCTTTCAGGCATACATGAAATTATATAGGGATAAAGGATGAAGAGATCCGGCCAACCCTCCACCGAAAAAGTAAACTCATGGTCACCTCCTAAATTGTAATTCATGTTTTCCGATATCATAGCGCTACCCTCCCGGACAAATGCCATGAAATCATCGGCATCCTCCTGCGTCTTAGCATGAATCATATCAGACAACTTCCTCTCATTCTCCACAAACCATTTCCAGAATCTTTCGACACGTGCAGCCAACGGCATATAGATATTGCATTGGCGAATGAAGTACAGCGCGTCTTCATCATCCGGATCCAGTGCGTGAGCTTTGTTGAAACAGCGGAGAGCTTCGGCATTATTGTCAATATAATACTGCGAATAGCCCATCCTGAAGTTCCAAACTGCATCATCTTCGCCTTCCTCCCTGACAGATTCAAGCAACTCTGCGGCTTTGGCATATTCGTTAATATTATTGTAAGCCCTTGCCAAAAAACCTATTGCATCATAATCACGCTCCGCAGCCGGAAGCCGCTCCAAAGCATTAATGATTTCCTTATGACGGTCAGCCGCGTGCCAATCGGCAATCTGTTTCTTTAATTCTTCATTCATATCTTCAATCCGTATTATCTCAGTAAATAAGCAATTTTCATGGAGTCTCCACCCAAGGCTTTGTCTTGACCTATCAGCCTGACAAACTTGCGAGAATACCGCTATTCGCAAATTTAGTAAAAAAACTGAAAGCTTCCTACACAAGAGGATTAATAGACATACTTAATTGCAATAAATCAGCCAATATATCATAAAAAATCCATATCTTTGCGATTGATGGGTGGTTTGCATTCTTGGAAGAAGGCAAACCAATGAACGCATATCATCCTCACCAATACAAAAATTTAAATAAGAATGGCTATTCTATGAGGATAAAGACCGGGATGAAATATCATATACATGCGGATAATAGCATAATCATGGCCAAACAGGGGCGATGATACAAATAGATATGCAAAAGATTGAATCATTGATGACAGGAATAAGGGATTATGTATAATTTTGCTGATGCAAACGGATTTAAGATACATATCAACCATATTAAGGCAAAATATATAAAACAACCAATCTAATTATCAAATGAGAATCCTGTCTTCAATCATCTTAGCCGTATCATGTATCACATCCGCATACTCTCAGGCACGCCTTTATGAGAATGAATTTCCACTATCTGATGTAAGGTTGCTCGACAGTCCTTTCCGACATGCGATGGACCTTAACACAGATATATTGCTCAGCTATGACACCGACCGCCTGCTCGCACCTTATCTGAAAGCAGCCGGACTCAATCCAAAAGGGGAAAGTTTTGTCAACTGGGATGGTCTTGACGGTCATGTAGGAGGACACTACCTGTCGGCTCTTGCAATCCACTATGCAGCAACCGGCAATGATGCGCTTAAAGAACGAATGGACTATATGCTGTCGCAACTGTCAATGTGTGCCATTGCAAGAGGCGACGGATATGTAGGCGGAGTCCCGGGTGGCGATGCCCTGTGGAATTCAATCCGAAAAGGCAATACAGGTGAAATATGGAATTATTGGGTTCCATGGTACAATATCCATAAAATATATGCCGGACTACGCGACAGCTGGGTGTACACAGGATCTCAAGTCGGACGCAACCTATTCCTTGGCATGTGTGACTGGGGCATCGGTGTAATTTCATCGTTATCAGATGCCCAGATGGAGTCAATGCTTGACAACGAATTCGGAGGAATGAACGAAGTCTATGCCGATGCTTATGCCATGACAGGCGACAAAAAATATCTGGAGGCCGCACGCCGATTCACCCATCATCAGCTGTTCGATGATATGGCTGCCGGAATTGACAATCTTGACAACAGGCATGCAAACACCCAAGTGCCAAAAGTCGTAGGATTCCAGAGAATTGCCGAGCTTGATTCTGACACTGACTATGAGAAAGCGTCACGTTTTTTCTGGGAAACCGTAGTCTATAACCGTTCTCTATCAATCGGAGGAAACAGCCGACGCGAACATTTCGCCTCAAAGGCCGATGCAAAAAGCTATGTCGATGACCGCGAAGGCCCGGAGTCATGCAACACCAACAACATGCTCAAACTTACCGAGGGACTTTTCCGCATGTCGCCAGAAGCCCGATATGCCGATTTCTACGAACGGGCTCTCTACAACCATATTCTTTCAACCCAGCATCCTGACCACGGAGGATATGTCTATTTCACATCCGCACGTCCCGGTCACTACCGTGTATATTCGAAACCTAACTGTGCTATGTGGTGTTGTGTCGGCACAGGCATGGAAAACCATGGCAAATACGGCCAGTTCATCTATACCCATTCCGACGATTCACTTTGGGTCAATCTCTTCATCCCATCCGTTCTCGACTGGAAAGAAAAAGAAATAAAACTGACTCAAGAAACCGAATTCCCAAAAGACGGATTGGTCAGGTTGACAGTCAACAGCACTACACCGCGGACTTTTGGTTTGCTCCTTCGTCACCCCGGCTGGTGTGACGCAATCAAAGTCAAAATAAACGGTGAATCCGTCAAAATAAAATCCAATCCTTCATCCTACATATCTTTAAACCGTGAATGGAATGACGGAGATGTGGTCGAACTTGAAATGCCGATGAAAGTGACCGTCGAAGAACTTAATTATCTCCCTGACTACATCAGTATTATGCGAGGCCCTATAGTGTTGGGCGCGAGATTCGACAACGGCACTCCGTTGCACGGTCTGATTGCCGACGACCACCGTTGGGCACATATCGCCGGAGGCGAACTGGTGTCGGTGTTCGACACTCCGCTACTCATCGGCAAACGTTCTGATATCGTAAAGAAGCTCAATGCGATGAAGCCGGTCGAGGGCAGGGATATGACCTATACGGTTTCCGGTTTATTTGACGAAAAATTCGGCTCTGTAATGCTCGAACCATTCTACCGTATTCACGATTCGCGTTATATGATATACTGGCTGTCAATGACACAGAAACGTTATGACACCTATCGAGAAAATGCCCGTAAAGACGAGGAACGCAGGCTGGCTCTTGACCGCAGGACTGTCGATGCGGTGAACACCGGCGAACAGCAGCCTGAGGCCGACCATTTCATGGAAGCAAAATCATCGGTGGCCGGAAACTTCAATGGCGAACCTTGGCGCGACGCTTCAAACGGAGGATTCTTTTCCTATAAACTAAAGACCGATGGCCGATCGGATTTAATCTTGCGTCTTCGTTACTGGGGTAACGAAAACGGAGCAAGGCGATTCAATATATTGGTCGATGACAACATTATCGCGTCGGAAAATCCCTCGGGCAAATGGGGACGCGATGAGTTTGTTGAAGAAGAATATACAATTCCATCCCATCTGACAGACGGCAAAGAGTTTATCACTGTAAAATTTGCAGGCGAAAAAAATCAGACAGCCGGAGGAATATACCATATCCGCCTCCTTCATCGGGAATAAACAGAATAATGTCTAAAATATGACCCCAAGTTCAGACTTTCAGCTTATGGCTGCTCCGCTTCAGGGTTTTACCGAAGCGCCATTCAGACATTTCCATTCCGAAATCTACGGAATGGAAGAATGTCCACTGACCTACTTCACCCCTTTCATCCGTTGGGAAAGGGGCGAAGTAAGGAATCGAGACCTACGTGATGCGACATCCGAACTCAACTCAAACCATCAGTTGATACCTCAGATAATTTTCAAAGATATCAATGAATTTCTGAGGCTTGTCGATGCCGTCAGAAATACCGGTCATAAGCGCGTGAATCTGAACATGGGTTGTCCTTTTGTCCCTCAAGTGCGCAAAGGCCGAGGGGCAGGTCTACTTGTCAAGCCGGACATTATAGCTGAAATCGGGCGGCATATAATGTCGATGACCGATATGGAATTTTCAATCAAAATGCGTCTCGGAGTAGAGCGACCCACAGACTGGCGCGATATAATTGAAATAATCAATGAAATCAACCTTAGTCATCTGACAATACATCCACGCACGGCTTCTCAACAATATGCCGGAGAGCTGCATGCCGATGAATTCAACCGACTCATCGACCGGTCTGCCAATCCTGTCATTTTCAATGGCGACATTTACTCACCTTCGCAAATCAACGAACTCCGCCAACGCTATCCCGGACTTCATGGCATAATGATTGGCAGAGGGTTGCTCATGCGGCCTTCAATCATTGCCGAATGGCAACAAGGTCAAGAATGGACACGCGCAGAACGCGCCACCCGGCTACTGAAACTCCATGATGAAATCTTCAACCATTACAATATGACACTGACTGGAGGCGAAACGCAGATTCTGTCGAAAATCAAACCTCTATGGGAATATTTCGGATCTGAATTTGACCGTAAGTCTGTAAAAAGGATAGGCAAAGCGAACACTATTTCCTCATATCGCATGGCAGTCATGCAACTGTCGTAATACAGTCTGCTTACAGGCAGTGTAAACACGCAAATCTCATAACCCATTCACCGATTTATACGCCATTTATAAGTCATGAAGGGGAAATAATTCCACAAAACAATGGATGATAAGTAAATTTTCGCTATTTTTGCAAAAATTTACTTGTGAAAGATGAAAAACCTCTTACTACGAAGCATAACCGGAATAATTTATGTTGGTCTGATTTGCGCAAGCGTCCTTTCCGGAGGATGGCTGTTCATTGTCTTTTTCGGCCTTATAGCAATACTTGCACTTGAAGAATTCTACAATCTCACCAACGCATCTACAGGCGGAGAGAATATCACAACGCTAATTATAGATGTGGCCGGCGGTCTCATATTGTGCGTAGGACTCGGATGTGTCAACACCGGTGTACTGACTCCCTTTACCACAGCAGTCATGGGCGGGACTTTTTTCACCATATATCTTCTTTATATGATTGTCCGTCTTGTCATGCAGCTGTATAATCAAGAGTCCTCACCCCTTACGAATCTCGCATATTCTTTTATGGGCCAGATGTATGTCGCACTCCCGTTAGGACTTATGGCAATGTACTACACGCTCCCGAATGGAATGCATCTTCTCCTTGCCGTATTTATAATGATATGGCTTAATGACACCGGTGCGTTCTGCATAGGGTCTCTGTTTGGAAAACATAAGCTCTTCCCAAGAATATCGCCTAAAAAATCATGGGAAGGATTTTTTGGCGGTGTTGCATTCGTGATTGCATCTGCATTTGTATTCAAATATTGCTTCCCACTGTATTTTGCAAACATATCACTCTGCGGCCTTATCGGTCTCGGAGCGGTAGTTGCGGCTTTTGCTACATGGGGCGACCTCATTGAATCGCTTATTAAGCGGACTCTTGGAGTAAAGGATTCCGGGACACTCCTGCCGGGACACGGTGGAATCCTTGACCGAATCGACTCGCTCCTGCTTGTCATTCCGGCAACCTTGCTCTATCTGACAGCTCTCCAGCTCTATGCCTGAGAGCCGAAATAAAAATTCGGGCGCGTATTCATATATCTGACTTACCATCTATTATCATAATTATATATCATACCTACACTTCTATTATTTATCTAAAAATGAAACACTTTCTTTACCTTGCCATTGCCGGAGCCGGCATTTTCACATCCTGCGGCAATGGAAATGACACAAAGGCCAACGCCTCGACAAACGACGATGTGATTCTCCACGCATGGTCATGGTCGTTTGACACGATTGCAGCCAATATGAAAGATATTGCAGAAGCAGGCTATGCATACGTGCAGACATCACCTGCCAACACCTGCTATGTCGGCGAAAATGGAGGACTTGCATTGTTCTCGCAGCCCGGCGACTCGGTCAGTGGTAAATGGTATTACTATTATCAGCCTACCGACTGGAAAATAGGAAACTATCTTCTTGGCGACCGCAATCAGTTCAAGACTATGATGGACAGTGCTAATAAATATAATGTCAAGGTTATCGTAGACGTTCTGCCCAATCACACTGCCATCGACCACACTGCCGTCCTTCCTGACCTTGACGCAGCTGTAGGCGGTCACGACAAACTTTATCATGCCAACGGTTTCACTCCGATTACAGATTATAATGACCGCTATCAGTGCACCACCGGAGAGATGGGTGGTCTGCCGGATGTAAATACCGAAAATCCGGACTTCCAGCACTACTACATGACCTATGTCAATGACCTGCTTGGCCTTGGAGTCAAAGGATTCCGTTACGACACCGCAAAACATATCGGTCTGCCATCCGACCCGCTTGACAGTCTCGCTGCCAGAAATAATTTCTGGGATGTAGCTACCGGCCGTGAAGAGGTCAAAGGTCTCAAACTTTCCGTACCTGCCGACTCGCTGTTTATCTATGGAGAAGTGTTGCAGGACAAGAATGTCAAAGAGACAGAATATGCCGAATACATGGATCTTACCGCCAGCGCCTATGGACATGCGCTCCGTACAGTCCTCGAAAAAGCAGATTTCAATGCCGATTCGCTTCTCAACTGGCATCACCCTGTTGACGGAAATCACCTCGTGACATGGGTAGAATCACACGACACATATGCAAACGCTCATGAATCGGCAGGGCTTACCGACGAGCAGATCCGTATGGGCTGGGTGTTCCTCACCTCACGCCAGAACGGTACTCCCCTATTCTTCAGCCGTCCAGCCGGAAGCACCCGTGAGAACTATTGGGGCAACAACCGTGTCGGCGCTCGCGGAAACGATGAGTTCAAGCATCCAGAGGTTGTGGCAGTCAATAAATTCCGCCGCGCAATGACCGGTAAGCCGGAAACAATAGCCACTACCGACAATGGAGCAGTCATCGCTGTAAGCCGAGGCAATGCAGGTGTTGCAATCATTAATCTCACATTGAATGAGCAGAATATCAATGGCCTTGCTACAACATTGCCCGACGGAGATTATGTTGATGCCGTCTATGGGAACTCTTTTAAGATCAACGACGGCAAACTCAGCGGACAGCTAAAGCCTCTGACATCATATCTGCTTTATCGTTAAAGCAAGATAGACCATAATTCACCTCACAAGGCATTGACGCATAAAGCGTTGATGCCTTGTGAACTTTTAACCTATGAAATTTGTTAGCAAAATAGTAATAAATTTATAAAAATAATTGTAAATTTGTAACGCAACGTTTTAGTTAATCAATATTGTCAATCTACAAATCACATAACACTCTGACTAATTCTAATCATCTACTAAAAATTACAGACAATGAACACTGACACTATCGGCATCAACGCAGGATGCGTATGGGCCGCACTTAACGAAGCGGAAGCACTTGACACAAAGCAATTGAAAAAGATTGCCAAACTCAAGAATGAAAAGGAACTGTTCGCAGCCCTTGGCTGGCTCGCACGCGAAGGAAAAATCAATTTCATCGAGAGCGAAGACGGCAAAGAACTCATCATCTCCCTCCTGCAAGACAAGTAAAAGCATAAACCGTGTATATGACTAAAATCGCACGGCCTCTACCATAACGCTCCTGTCGGAAATATTCCGGCAGGAGGTTTTGAATAGCCAATCTGAAAAATCTCTCCAAATCCGCCATTAAAATAATCCACTGTCGTTTCCACGAAGCTATATGAATCCATTATTCTCAATCATCACTATTACTTACAATGCTGCTTCCACCATTCCGGCAACATTGCGGAGCGTGGAAGAGCAAACATGTAAACTCTACGAATACATTGTCATTGACGGTGCTTCGACCGACAACACGGTCAGTTTAGCAAAGGATGCAGCCATCGACAATATGACGATTATTTCCGAGCGCGACAGAGGTCTGTATGACGCAATGAACAAAGGGCTTGGATTGGCAAAAGGCGACTATGTCATCTTCCTTAATGCCGGTGACTCGTTTCATAGTCAGAAGACACTCCAACTGATTGCCGACACTGTCATGGACAATGATTATCCTGGTATAGTCTATGGCCAGACTCAGATTGTCGATGCTTCACGACACCGCCTTGGCGACCGGCATCTGAAAGCACCGTCAGTCTTAACCCTCGACAGTTTCAAAGATGGCATGGTTGTCTGTCATCAGGCTTTCATCGTATTAAGAAAACTGGTGGATAACTACGACACACGCTATAGGTATTCCGCCGATTTCGAATGGTGTATCCGTTGTCTCCAACGTTCACACCGCAACTGCTATATCGACCGCATTCTTATTGACTATCTTTCCGAAGGTGTCACCACAGCTAATCACAAAGCATCTCTCTGGGAACGCTTCAAAATCATGTGTCATTATTTCGGAGTCCTGCCTACAGTCTGTCGCCACGTCAAATTTTTCATCCGTAACATTAAACGGAAAAAACAAAAGAAAGACATGTGATTCCATGTCTTTCCCCTTTGTTACTTTACTCTATCCGGATTCTTGGCAATGAAATCTTTCCATGATTTCGGGCCTGCCACAGAGACCGGTCTGGACGATTCATAATGATGACACAAAGCTGCCGCTAAAGCATCGGTTGCATCAAGCTCAATGTCAAGTTTTTCAGGCGAGATATCCAATATCCGTCTCAACATTTCCCTCACCTGCTCTTTGCTTGCCGCGCCGTTGCCGGTTATAGCCATTTTTATTTTTCTCGGCTCATATTCCGTTATTGGAATGTCGCGCGACAATGCAGCAGCCATCGCTACCCCTTGCGCACGACCTAACTTCAGCATTGACTGTACATTTTTCCCGAAAAACGGGGCTTCAATCGCCATCTCGTCAGGAAGGAATTGCTCCACAAGGCCTAACACCCGTTCATGAATCCTAAGAAGACGTAAATAATGGCTGTCGAATTTGTTCAGTTTCACCACACCGAGAGCAATCAGCTCCGGTTTCTTTCCGCGAATCCCAAGTATGCCATAACCCATCACATTAGTACCGGGGTCGATTCCAATAATAATCTTATCGTGGGTTGTCATTTCAAAGGCAAATTTTCCATGTATGTAGTGAAAAATACGACACCTTCGCCAAACCGTTTATGAAGCATTCCACGAAGTTCCGCTCCAGCATTGTCGTGCCATTCCGATGCAGCCTCAGGAGTCGCAGCCTCGAAACTTACAGCATAGCTGACACAATCCTCCTGCACCTCAATCAACAGCGACGCGAAACGCGGAGATGAAAGTCTGCCTGAAGCAAGCGCCTCCGGAATATAGACATTCCTCACCCAAGCTTTGAAAGGCTCATCTAAACTAACATGTACATGGAAACTCGTATTCAGTATAATCATAATTCAATATATCTAACTGATTCAGACACAAAAAAATTAAATCGCAGAGCTATCTTCAGGTATAATCACTTTTTGACTGACACGGGTGTTTGCCATCAGACCAAGTCCAAGAGTCGTTAATGCAGAAAGCACAAACGCGACAATGCGATTCTCAATTCCAAAGAACTGTGGCGACACAAATACAAAGCATGTCACGACAAATGTCATTGAGACAGCCGGAATCAACGCAACCCAATAATTGCGCTTCCTTCTTGCAAGCCAGACATAGATAGTCCACAGGACAACGGCTGCAAGCGACTGATTGGCCCATGCAAAATAACGCCATACAATGTCAAAGTTGATCAATGTGATTGAATAGCCGGCAATAAAAAGCGGGATGCAGACCGCAAAACGCTTCAATATCGGGCGTTGGTCGATGTTGAACATATCTGCGACGATAAGTCGTGCGCCACGAAATGCGGTGTCACCGGATGTTATCGGAGCTACCACCACTCCAAGAAGGGCAAGGACTGCCCCGACTTTCCCAAGGGTGGTGTTGGAAATCACGTCGACAGCCCAAGCGGCGTTGCCTCCGTGTTGGGCAAGCTGCTCACCAAGGAGAGTCGGGCCATTAAAAAATGCCATTGCAATTGCAGCCCAGATCAACGCTATGATACTTTCCGCAATCATTGAGCCATAAAATACCGACTTACACTTTTTCTCATTTGTTATGCAACGAGCCATCAGAGGTGACTGGGTTGCATGGAACCCTGAAATAGCGCCACAGGCAATGGTGATAAAGAGCGTCGGTACAATCGGCAATGCTTCAGGATCAAGCTGAAAATTGTGAAGTGTGGTGAGTTCCGGAATCTGATACTCCCCTGTCATCAAGACAACAAAAAGGCCGGCAGCCATAGCTACGAGTGCGACTCCGAATATCGGATAGACCTTGCCGATTACCTTGTCAACCGGTAGCATTGTAGCGAGAATATAGTAGGCAAGAATAATCCATATCCAGATATTTTTTCCGATGGCGGGCAGCATGCTTGACAGAAGTGCGGCCGGACTGAGAATGAACACAGCGCCGACAAGAACCATGAGCACTATTGAAAATACTCTTACAACGGTCCGTGTTGAAACACCAAGGTATATGCCTATTATCTCAGGCAAGCTGCGACCGTCATGGCGCATAATCATCATTCCGGAAAGGAAATCGTGCATAGCTCCGAAGAAAATACCTCCAAGAGTTATCCAAAGGAAAGCCACCGGACCAAAACAAGCGCCGAGTATAGCACCGAATATAGGGCCTGTACCGGCGATATTCAACAATTGTATCAGAAAAACACGCCATCGCGGAAGACGTATGTAATCAACGCCATCTTCCAGACGCTCAACAGGCGTTTTCCGCTCTGTATCGACATCTGCGAGTTTTTCGAGATAACGTCCATAGACAAAGTAGGCAGTGACAAGCAATGCCAGACAGATAAGAAATGTTATCATGGGATAAATTAAGAGGGGTGGTTAATAACAATATGGTAAGCTATTTGATGTTAAAATACCACGGATGGTTTATCATTCTGACTATCCCGGGAGTGTCCTCCATCCCGACAATGCGTGACGCACCTCGATAATATCTTTTTGAATAATCAGGGTCATCATCACTCATCATATTGGTCTTCACAAGGCCAGACGAATGAATATAGCGCCCGTCGGTATCATAAATCGCGACATGAGAAATACGTCCGTCAGGTGTGTTCGAGAAGAAAAGCAGGTCGCCCCGCTGCAAGTCACCAAGATTTTCAGGTTCAATTCTTTTTCCTATGCCGATTTGCTGGCGAGCATCACGCAAGGTCAGAATTCCACGGTCAAGATAAACCACACGCACCAATCCCGAACAATCCACACTCTTAGTCGAGCATGCCCCCCAGAGATATGGAGTTCCTGTCAGCCAATATGCCGTCTCCATTGCTTTATCCATGTCAAACGGACGTGATGCCCACTCTTCGGCTTTCATAAAGCCATTTGAATCGGCATAGCCCTTTCGTCCGTCAGGAAGCACGACAGAAACAACACTGTCATTCACATGACAACCTTCAACTATGGATGACAGAACGAGTTCGCTGACAACATCGGAATGTTTACGTGTAACGGGTGAAGCATAAATTTTCATCTCTGGACGGGACACAGAGACCAGACGGGACGCACTGCGCCAACGCTCCATCTCAGAATCCGATTTCAACGTCACGCTTGAGACATTCATGTATCCTCTATACCCTTCAGGGGTTTCTATCTGAAGCCACTCACCATCTGACTCAAGCACACGCAAAGGTGTGCCCATGATTGCCTGAGAAGTCATTTCAGTCGAATGTCCCTTTCCATCACGGATACAAGCTACAGGTATGCGCACCTGACCCCAAGACTCCTCGGCATCAAGCGCGCACGGAAAAAGTGTGATAAGTATAAAAAACAGAGATTTTAGTGATAATTTCAAGGCCATTTGCTATTTATCAGATTTTATTTCCTAACACGGGGTCACAAAATTACAAAAAACAGATGACAAGCCGGCTTCAAAAATCTATAAAATAACGCAAATTCGGTGTTAAAATCATCATTCTGTAATTTGCGGACAACAAATTTAGCAGTCCATTCTGTCAAACAACCCTATAGCATTGTCGCTTGTCATCCGCGATACGTCGTCAACCGACATTGACATAATTTCTGCGACACGGGCGGCAGTCTTGACAATATATGCACTCTCATTCCGCTTACCTCTGTATGGAACAGGAGCAAGATAAGGCGCATCGGTCTCAAGGACAATACGTTCAATTCCAATTTCAGGCAGCACTTCGTGAAGCCCGGAATTCTTGAAGGTGACGATTCCATTGATTCCGAAATAGAAATCTCCTATTTCCCGGATTGCTTTCACATCCTCGACAGAACCTCCAAAACTGTGAAAGACTGCTTTCGGTTTTACTTTTTTGGCCGACAATACCTCAAGCGTCTCTCTCAGTCCGTCGCGACAATGGATTATTACAGGCAGATTCCTTTCGATAGCCCAGTCGACCTGTATCGAAAACGCCTTCATCTGCTCTTCTTTGAAAGTCTTGTCCCAATAGAGGTCAATACCAATCTCTCCCACCGCAATATAGTCGGCCGGATTGGCATCCAGTTCATCGTGTATTATCCTGAGACCACTTTCCCAGCTCTCTCCTATCTCTGTAGGATGAAGCCCCATAGCCATATATGTCGCGGAAGGGAACATGGCATGAAGCTCTTTCATCGGACGGATGGTCGAAAGATCGACGTTTGGAAATATCATCCTCGTTACGCCTGCCTGAAGCGCACGAGTGACAGTCTCTGTCTTTTCCGAGCCAAATTCGTCAAGATAGAGATGTGTATGAGTGTCAATCAGCATGTGTGGCGAGTTACTTGTTGCGGGTCGCTGATTTCAGCGCAAGATCGATAAAGAACGAGCGTGCTTCGGGCTGCATATTAAGCTGGTCAAGGCAGGCGATTGCCGAGTCGATATAGGCACGGATAAGCTCGTGGATTCTGTCGGGAAGGCCAAGCGAATCATATACGCCACGGATTTTCTCAATTTTCTCCTCCGGATTGTCATTTTTCCCTATAAGAGACTTCACGATGCCACTTTTATCCTCTTTCAAAGCCATGATAAGCAACCATGTCTTCTTGTCGTTAAGAATATCGCCGCCTATTGCCTTGCCGAATGTCTCAGGATTGCCATATGTGTCAAGATAATCATCCTGAAGCTGGAATGCGAGGCCAAGATTGACACCATAGTTGAAAAACTGCAACTGAGAATCGAAATCGGCATCAGCCATGAGCGCGCCCATACCGCATGCACATCCCAACAGTACTGATGTCTTCAATCGTATCATCTCCATGTATTCTTCGACAGTGACATCAAGACGATTTTCAAAGTCCATATCGTATTGCTGTCCCTCGTAGACATTCATCGCTGTCCCGTTGAACAGATCGAGTGCAGGTGCAAGATGCTCTCCGGCTTTAATCGCAAGCAGCATTGTAGAAGTAGTAAGCATGGCATCGCCTGAAAGAATGGCAGTCTCCATATTCCAGCTCTTATGGACAGTCGGACGTCCGCGACGCACATCCGCATTATCCATTACATCGTCGTGGAGAAGCGTGAAGTTGTGATACATCTCAATCGCGATAGCCTGATGTATGGCAGTCATGGGTTCTTTTCCCATCGCATGACATGCGGCAAGCGCCAAGACCGGACGCAGGCGTTTCCCTCCACAGTCAAGAGTATAGCGTATCGGATCATATAGTCCGGCAGGACGTTCAGGCAGTCTCAGATTGGCAATTGCCTGATTGACCATTGCCAGATATTCATCAAATTCTTTCATTGGTTCACTGTATTTTCGTTTGTGTTTGCAGCGGCCGATGTTGACATCGGTCGCTGCAATGTTTTTTATCTGATATAAAATATTCTACCTTATTATTTACGGCGGCGTTTCTTCTTTCCGTGGTTACTTGAAAGAGCCTCGGCCACAGTCACTTTTTTCCCGAGATCATCTTCACCTTCCCGACGCAAGGTCTGACCTTTGTCATCGAGCAGGACGAAATCAAGCTGTTTCTTTTCAAGGTCCGCACGTGCGACCTTGATGTCGACATTGTCGCCAAGACGATAACGGTGATTGTAGCGACGACCGACAAGACAATGGTTCTTCTCATCAAAATCATAGTAGTCGTCGGCAAGGTCACGCATCGGGACGAGACCTTCACACAGATTGTCATTAAGCTCAATATACAGTCCCCATTCGGTAACGCCGGAAATAATTCCTGAATATGTCTCACCGATATGTTCCTGCATATACTCAACCTGCTTGTATTTGATTGACGAACGCTCGGCCATTGCCGCCGTCTGTTCCATGTCACTGGAATGCTTGCACTGGTCTTCAAGTTTCTGAAGATTGACGCTGCGGCCTCCGGCCATATAACGTTCGAGCAGACGGTGAACCATCATGTCGGGATAACGGCGGATTGGCGAAGTGAAATGCGTGTAGTAGTCAAATCCAAGACCGTAGTGTCCGATATTGTCGGTTGTATACACGGCCTTTGCCATCGAGCGGATAGCAAGTGTCGCCAGATAGTTTTCCTCACCGCGGCCTTTTACCTCTGACAGCATCTTATTGATCGAGCGATTGATTTCACGTGGAGTTCCGGAAGCCTTCACCTTGTAGCCGAAAGCACGTGCTATGGCTGAAAGGTCAGCAAGGCGTGTCGGGTCAGGCACATCGTGAACACGGTAGACAAATGCCTTTGGCTTTTTCTTGTCCTTAGGCTTTCCGACGAAAGTCGCAACCGTACGGTTGGCAAGCAACATGAACTCCTCAATCAACTTGTTGGCATCCTTTGAAACCTTAAAGAAGACTCCAAGAGGCTTGCCATTATCGTCAATATGGAATTTAACTTCAGCACGGTCAAACTCGACAGAGCCATTCTCATATCGCTGGCGACGCATAATTTTTGCCAGCTCATTGAGCTTCTGGATGGCCTCTACGCAATCGCCAAGGCCGGTCTCTATGACTTGCTGAGCCTCTTCATAGGCAAAACGTCGATTCGACTTGATGACAGTGCGGGCAATTTTCGAACTGATGACCTTGGCCTCGTCATCCATATGGAAAATGACCGAAAAGGCAAGTTTCTCTTCATCAGGACGCAATGAACATATGCCATTACACAGGTGCTCGGGAAGCATCGGGACAACGCGGTCAACCAGATACACAGATGTGGCACGCTTCTGCGCCTCACGATCAATTATAGTATCAGGACGTACATAGTGGGTGACGTCTGCGATATGGACTCCAATTTCGTAGTGCCCGTTTGGAAGCACCCGGAACGAGAGGGCATCATCGAAGTCTTTCGCATCCGCCGGGTCTATTGTGAACGTGAGGACATCACGCATGTCGAGACGCTGAGCGATAACTTCCTCCGTAATTCCGGCATCAATTTTATCGGCGGCCTTCTCGACAGCAGCAGGATACTTGTAAGGGAGACCGAATTCGGCAAGTATCGCATGGATTTCAGTGTTGTTCTCGCCGGTACGGCCAAGAATGTCAATGACTTCTCCACTCGGATTTTTACAATCCTCTTTCCATTCGACAATCTTTACCACAGCCTTATCACCGGTTCGCCCACCTTTGAGCTTAGACTTCGGGATGAAAATATCAGTAGCGAGATATTTCGAATCGGTCAAGAGGTATGCGAAATGTCTGTCGACCTTCAATGTGCCGATGAATGTCTGTTCTTTCTTCTCGATAATCTCCACGACTTCGGCCTCAGGCTCAGCGCCACGACGATGGGCTGCAATACTGACGCGCACCTTGTCGCCATTGAGGGCTCTCATCGAATTACGCTCGGCAACGAATATAGTTTCGCCATCGGCATCTGTAATTACCGAATTCTTGCCGTTGCTCCTGCGCACAAAGATGCCCGTGGCATCGTTTCCTCGCTGGGGCGACTTGTATTTACCGGGCGACACTTCGATTATCTCGCCATTAAAAGCCATTTCCACCAGCAGCAACGCAATGTTGCGTTGCTGCGTAGTGGTGGTAGCACCAATGGCATGTGCCACTTGCTTATAATTATATGTGTTGTTCTTTTGCTGCGCAACAAATTCATTCACCTTCTTCATGAGGGCAATATTGTTTCGCGAACCGGCAACTGCATTCTTTGATTGAGCCATAAGATACGAGGTGAGTAGAAATTGATGATTTATTTTATGAATAAACGTTTAGATAGGCTAAATCGTTTAAACAGCCGTGAAATGCAGAGAACAATCAGGCGTCGATGTTGGCGTAATTGGCATTTGCCTCGATAAAGTCGCGACGCGGAGCGACATCCTCGCCCATAAGCATCGAGAAGATGCGGTCTGCTTCGACAGCATCACTGATGGTCACCTGCTTGAGCAGACGCTGTTCAGGATCCATTGTGGTGTCGCGAAGTTCTTCCGCGCTCATCTCACCGAGACCTTTGTAGCGCTGCACCTTGGTTTTCTCGCCATTGATTGCGATGAACTGCTGCACCTGTGCGTCGGTCCAGCAATATTCTTCTTTTTTCCCACGAATCGAGCATTTGTAGAGTGGCGGAGTCGCGAGATATAGATAACCTTGTTCAATGATGGGACGCATGCGGCGGAAGAAGAATGTCATCAGGAGCGTAGCGATATGGCTGCCATCGACATCTGCATCGGTCATGATTATAATCTTGTGATAGGCAAGACGCGAAAGATTGATTGCCATGGGGTCTTCCTCAGTGCCAATGGTCACGCGCATTGCACGATAGAGGCTTGTGATTTCCTGATTGTCAAGAATCTTGTGGTCCATTGCCTTCTCGACGTTAAGGATTTTACCGCGAAGCGGGAGAATAGCCTGGAATGTACGGTTGCGGCCCTGCTTTGCCGTTCCGCCTGCCGAGTCACCCTCGACAAGGAACAGTTCGCAATCTTCGGCATGGCGAGAGGAACAGTCGGCAAGTTTTCCGGGAAGTCCGCCTCCGGCAAGCGGCGATTTGCGCTGTATTTTCTGACGGGCATTCATCGCAGCATGACGGGCCTGTGCGGCAAGCACGATCTTTTCAACTATCGTACGGGCCTGACGGGGATGTTCCTCAAGATAATATCTGAGAGCCTCGCTTACAGCCGCAGATACCGCACCCTGCACTTCGCTATTGCCGAGTTTGGTCTTTGTCTGGCCTTCGAACTGCGGTTCGAGCACTTTGACAGAGATAACAGCAGTCAGACCCTCACGGAAGTCGTCGCCTGACACTTCAACCTTACATTTTTCAAGGAGCTTGTTGTCCTCGGCATATTTCTTAAGTGTCGTAGTGAGACCGCGACGGAAACCGGTGAGATGCGTGCCGCCTTCTATAGTATGGATATTGTTGACAAACGAATATACATTCTCATTATATGTATTGTTGTAGGTCAGCGCAACCTCGACAGGAATCCCCTGACGCTCGGTGTTGAGATGAATTACGTCGTTAATAAGCGATTCCTTGTTTGAGTCAAGATACAGAACAAACTCACGAAGACCGTCGCGCGAATAGAAAGTCTCCGTTCGCGGATTGCCTTCGGCATCGAGTTTTCGCATATCGGTCAGAATCAGAGTGATTCCGGCATTAAGGAACGCAAGGTCGCGCAGACGATTTGCAAGAGTGTCGTAATCATACTCTGTCACAGTAAAAATCGATGCGTCAGGCAAGAATGTGACAGTAGTTCCTGTCGTGTCGCTTTCTCCGATAACCTTCAGTTCGGATGTGGGTTTGCCACACGAGTATTCCTGCATGTAAATCTTGCCGTCGCGACGTACTTCCGCACGGAGATAGGTCGAAAGCGCATTCACACACGACACGCCTACGCCATGAAGACCACCGGAAACCTTGTAAGAGCCTTTATCAAACTTACCACCTGCGTGCAGCACGGTCAACACAACCTCAAGAGCACTCTTATGCTCTTTCTCATGCATGTCGACCGGGATACCACGACCATTGTCAACAACGGTAATCGAGTTGTCCTTATTGATGGTTACTTCAATATGTGTGGCATAGCCTGCAAGAGCTTCGTCGATAGAGTTGTCGACAACCTCGTAGACAAGATGATGAAGTCCTTTGAAACTGATGTCGCCAATATACATGGCGGGACGTTTTCTTACGGCTTCAAGTCCCTCAAGCACCTGAATATTGCTGGCGCTATACGCCTCTTCGCGTTCTTTGTCTTCTGACATAGTCTGGTTAAAAATGATTTCTCGAAATAGTTTCACAATTCATATTGCCGCCACCATCCGGATGCAAATGCTCCAGAAACAGGCGACAAGCTTTTGAGCAAACAAAATTACAAAAATTTCCCCACACCGACAAACGGAAAGCGCAAATAAATCGCGCCTCACGCGCCGATAAGCCCTCGCAATAGGGGGCTATCAATCATTGGCCATCGCCAACGAGAGGCGATGTTCAAGCTCGGTGGAGCTCAGGCGTGTGGTAAGCGCCCCCCTGTGGGCTACAGATATATTGCCTGTTTCCTCGGATACAACGATAGCAAAAGCATCGGTAGCCTGCGATATACCAAGCGCCGACCTATGGCGCAATCCCAGCGCTCGCGGGACATTACGGTCATGGCTTACAGGGAGAATGCATCCGGCGCTCCTGATGCGGTCGTGGTCTATGATCATCGCTCCGTCATGGAGAGGCGAGTTTTTAAAAAATATATTTTCAATCAAACGCGAATTGATGTCCGCGTCAATTATATCGCCACTTTTTTCATATGACTCCAATGGAATCTCCTGCCGGATCACTATGAGCGCGCCTGTCTTAGTCTTCGACATATTCATACAGGCATAGACTATAGGCAAAACATACTTGCGCCTGTCAGACGACGCACCTCCCTTGTCGTGACGAAACAGATTTTTAAGGAAGCGCCAACGCTTATGGTCGCCAAGCTCAACGAGGAAGCGTTTTATCTGGTCCTGAAACAGGATGACAAGCACAAGAAGTCCGATTCCCATAAACTGGTCAAGAATCGAGCCAAGCAATTTAAGTTCAAGAATCTGTGACGTCAGCACCCAGACAACGATGAAAGCGAGCACGCCAAAAAAAATATTAAGCGTACCACTCTCTTTCATTATTCTATATAGGTAGAACAACAGGAGTGCGACTATCGCAATATCAAACGCATCTTTTAGGCCAAAATGATCCATAACTTAAGTTTAGAGGGTTGCCAATTCGAATAACCTCACTGTATAGACCGCTTCTTTCACATCGTGAACACGCAGGATAGCCGCTCCGCGAGTAAGCGCGATTGTGTTGAGAGCGACAGTCGGCGCAAGCGCCTCGGCAGGAGTGATGTCAAAAGTGCGGGTTATCATCGACTTACGTGAGATGCCGACCAAAACAGGGCATCCAAGCGCACCGAAACATTCAAGATTGCGCATCATCTCAAAATTCTGCTCAGTGGTCTTGCCGAACCCGAAACCGGGATCGACTATCACATCCGCCACACCAAGCAGCCTCAGTTCTCTGAGCTTACGCGAAAGATCAGCTATGACATCCGCACTGACATCGTTGTAATCCGTCATCGTCTGCATTGTGGATGGAGTGCCACGCATGTGCATCAGTATATACGGCACACGCATGCCGGCAACCGTGCTGAACATGTCGCGGTCAAGGTCTCCGCCAGATATATCATTAATCATATCAGCGCCCATATCCTCGATTGCCTCGCGCGCCACACAAGCACGAAATGTATCCACCGACACGAGAACATCGGGAGCCACCGAGCGCAAAACGCGCATACCGGTCCTCAGTCGCGCAATTTCCTCCTCGGGAGAGACATCTGCAGCCCCCGGGCGTGATGAATAAGCACCGATATCAATGATGTCAGCGCCATCGGAGACCTGTCGCAGCACCCTTTCGGCAATAGCCTCCTCATCCATCGTGCGAGACCCGTCAAAAAATGAGTCAGGAGTGACATTTACAATCCCCATAACCAAAGGCCGGGAACAGGAGCGATGCTCGCCTCGTATGTTTAAAGAAAATGGCTGAAACATATTGATATCAAGAATGAATTGCAAACTTATGTTTTGACCTGCGAAATTAACAAAAATCCATATCATATCCAAACCGCATCATCCAAAAGCGCATAAAGAGGTATAAACGACAATACGACCTCTCCTCACGGAGAAGTCGTATTGTTGTCTTAGCAATAAGACTCTACAAACCTAACATAAAAACACATTTACTATTATGCAATTCTTCTCATATAACTAATGAATTTACGCTAAGATACTAACAATCTATACTAACCCTAAAACTAAAAATATGCAAATTTGTTGTTATCGTAGTGAGGAAAAATGCTTAAGCGAAAATCGCGTCTTGTGCATCTTTCCATTGCAAAATTATAGCTATTTCTCCACCTCTACAAGACATGAAATCGTAAATTGAGGAAATATAAACAACTTTACAACATTATTAAATTGATAACAAGCCGTTTAATTATTTCCGATTAACACAAAAATATAGAAGCTGTTTAGAAAATCAAGCCTGTTTTTATATCCGATGATATAGTATTTTGAAACAAATCCACCCCTTACGCCATGGATTTTATCTTCATCACATCATCCTCAAATGTGTCACGCGAGATGGCACGATTCTTAAGCTTGTTGCGATAAGTGTAGATTGTATAGACGGAATAATTGAGCATCTGTGCAATCCGCGTGCTCTCCTCTATGCCGAGCCTCATAAAAGCGATGATTCGAAGATCGGTGTTAAGCTTCTCGCCTTCCCGGAGAACTATACGTTCCTCTTCCCGCAGAAGCTTGTTGACCTCCGACACAAAGCTTGGATAAATATGAAGGAAGGCATCGTCAAACACATCATAGAATTCCTTGGATTGTTCCTCTATGAACTTGCCTTGTTTCGTCAGTTTAAGAAGGTCGTCGACCTTGCCGGTGGTTATTTTACGATTGACCATCTTATTAAACTGATTTAGCTTATCCATATAAATGGAACAAAGATTCAGGAATTGCGAGATATAAACGTCTTTTGTGTTATTAGCCTCTTCGAGTTTCTGAGCCATGCGGTTCATCAGCCTGTTTTTCCTATTTAATATGTAGAGCGTAACAGCCAACACCGCGAGCAGCAGAGCCATTATAGACATGACGATATAAATCCTGATTGTCGATCTCCGGAGTTCAGCTTTATGAGCGCTCTCTATAATCGGGAAAATATTTGACGATTGCAGTATGCGCAGCGGAGCGTTACACTCGACAGCCTCAGACAGCGCCGCCGAAAGATAATCATAGGCTTGTTTCACATCTCCGTGCAGATACATTATACGCCCAAGCTCCTGCAGAGACGACACTTCAAGCGTCGCCCCACGGGTATCGGCTATTGCCGACAACGCAAGATAGTAGACATATGCGTTGTGCTCACCTCTGGCCTTGGCAATATCGGCAAGCAGATGAGAGGCTCGAGCATAGAGGTTATCTTCTTCCGGGATACGCTCAAGAAGCATTAGCAGCACGGCCTTTGCCCTTGAATATTGCTGATGATGGAAGAAATATTCACCTTGATTCAACAAGAACCGAGGCGAACCGTCTTCAAGAAGCGGAAGCAGTTTGGCCTGCGCATCCTGCGACTTTTTAATGTATGGGTCATATATCTCAGGATAGTTGATGTAGTACAAAGCGATATATGAATACATCTGCCTGGCAGCGTCGTAATATTCCGGCATCAGCCCCTCGGGAAGAGCCGACGGATCGATAGTGCTGAACCGATCGGCGGCCTCTGTTATAAACGCGAGCAACGGCAGGTATGTAGCCGTCCGAAGGTTGAAACGGGTACTTATCGAATCTATCCCAAGAGACGAAGACAAAGCATAGCCCTTAGCATAGAAAGTCAAAGCCGAATCCGTATTTAACACATTGTAACTGTCGCCAAGCTGTAACAGACATTCAAGACGTTCCTCGTCCGAGATGTTCCGGCCGGCGACCACAGCCTTGAGGGAGTCAATAGTCGCGTGACGCATGTTCAGATAGACATCACGGCGATTAAGCTCGGTGTCAAGACGTTTAAGTATCGATTCCACTTCTGCCGCTCCGATCACAGTCTTTGAACTCGCAGACTGGGCAAGGATCAATGCCGACATTATTGAAATGATAAGAGAGATATATCTGTGCATTTATGGTTGATAACGAATATGTGTTGTTACTTATCTTCCCGAACAGGATTGTATTTTAAATACATTTGCAGCAGATGGGCAGGTAGGCGATTCAAGGTATTTATGCTATAACGTGAGGAGAGGAAGTGCCCTAAAGCACTTCCACCTTCAGTTTGCCGTATGCACGGTCAGCCTTGGCACGAGCCTCCTCCACTGAGTCGGCGGTAGCAAGTATCACGGCCATGCGACGATGTCCTTTTATCTCCGGTTTGCCGAAAATGCGCATCTGAACGCCCGGTTCTTCAAGCACTTTTTCCAGACAATCCATCACAATTTCATTGCTGTCGCCCTCAACGACAACGGCGCGCGATGCCGACGGGCCATAAAAACGGATTTCAGGCACAGGGAGTCCGGCAAGAGCACGGGCATGGAGTGCAAATTCGCTAAGTTCCTGCGAAATCATAGTCACCATACCTGTATCGTGAGGACGGGGAGAAACCTCGCTAAAGATTACTTCATCGCCCTTTATGAACAGTTCCACGCCGAAAATTCCATAACCTCCAAGCGCGTCTGTAACCTTGCGGGCAATTTCCTGAGCCTTAGCCTTGGCCTCCGGAGTCATTGCCTGAGGCTGCCATGAATATCGGTAATCACCGTCAACCTGAATATGACCGATTGGCTCACAGAATGAAGTTCCTGCAACCGAACGCACAGTCAGGAGGGTGATTTCATAATCAAACTTAACAAAGCCTTCGACGATTACACGTCCGGCGCCTGCACGACCGCCCTCCTGTGCAATTTTCCAAGACTTCTCTATGTCTTCTTCGGATTTAACCACACTCTGTCCGTGACCGCTCGACGACATTATAGGCTTCACCACACAAGGGATACCAACAGCCTCGACCGCCTGCTTGAATTCCTCGAAATCGGACGCAAAGCGATAGGGCGACGTTGCGACTCCAAGTTCTTCCGCTGCAAGACGGCGAATGCCTTCACGGTTCATTGTCAGAAGAGCGGCTTTTGCAGTAGGTGTGACATTGTAGCCTTTTTCTTCAAGGTCAACGAGAACCGGGGTAGCGATTGCCTCCACTTCAGGGATAATGTGATCAGGCTTTTCCTCCACAATTGCCTCGCGCAGAGCATCTGCGTCGAGCATGCTGAAGACACGGCTGCTATCGGCAATGTGCATCGCCGGCGCATTCGGATACTTATCGCATGCGACAACCTCGATTCCCATGCGCTGCAATTCGATAGCCACTTCCTTACCTAATTCTCCACTGCCTAAAAGCATGGCCTTGCGGCCGCTTCCGGTCCATTTGCTTCCTATTTTTGCCATCTGATAAATGTAAAAATGAGATATAATTGATTAGTTATGCTTTTTTCCTTTGCAAATTTAGCCATTTTTTTTCAAGTAACCGCAGAATTAAAGGCCTTTCGGCAAGAAAGCTGCAATCAAGGTGAAATCCACAATAAAAACTGCCGTAATACAGCAACGTTAGGCTTCTTCACTAACTTTAAGTTTCAATTAAGACAAAATCAGGTTGAATAATTCAACGGAAATAGCTAATTTTGTCCACGAATTTTCATAACCACATTTAATTAAGGTAAAAAATGAGAAAGAATATCGTAGCAGGCAACTGGAAGATGAACACCACGCTGCCTGAAGGCATCAAGCTCGCAGAGGAAGTAAACGCAGCTCTCGCCAATGCAACTCCCAAGTGCGACGTGGTAATCTGTGTACCTTTCACACACCTTGCTTCAATCAACAACGTAATTGACAAGAACAAATTAGGCCTTGGAGCAGAGAACTGCGCCGACCACCGTTCCGGCGCTTACACTGGCGAGGTTTCAGCCCCCATGGTTGCCTCGACAGGTGCTACTTATGTCATCCTCGGTCACTCTGAGCGTCGCCAGTACTACGGAGAAACCTCTGAGACCCTTCGCGAAAAGGTGCGCCTCGCCCTCGACAATGGCCTCACCCCTATCTTCTGCATCGGCGAAGTGCTTGAGCAGCGCGAAGACGGCAGCTACTTCGATGTAGTCAAGGCTCAGCTTGAGGAAGGCCTCTTCAACCTCGACGCTGAAGAATTCGGAAAAATCGTCATCGCCTACGAACCCGTCTGGGCTATCGGAACAGGTAAGACCGCAACCGATGATCAGGCTCAGGAAATCCACGCCTTCATCCGCAAGACTATCGCTGACAAATATGGCGCAGAAGTGGCTGATAACACCTCAATCCTTTACGGAGGTAGCTGCAAGCCTTCAAACGCAGCCCAGCTTTTTGCAAAACCCGACGTTGACGGCGGCCTCATCGGCGGCGCTGCTCTCGAAGCAGAATCGTTCATGGGCATCGTAAACGCATTCTGATCAAAAAGTCTCAGCACTAAATCCGAAACGCCGTAGCAAAAACAATTTAAACGGCTTCATAATAAATTCCATGCGGACACACTCATTACAACGTGTCCGCATGGGATTAAAAACATACAGTCTACAACATCGACTACCAGACTCCCCTATTGCCATCTTTATGAAATCAATCGCCTTCACCCTGATGCTTCTCGCCACCGCTCCGCTGATTCAGGCAGAGACTGAAGTTGTGACAATCGTCGACCATATTACAAGCGGCAATTCCAATGTCATCAATCAACCTGAAAAACTGCTTAAGCGACTGCTCCCTGTAACAACCCCGGTTGAAGATGAAACAAAAGACCGTGAGAAAGACGACCAGACGGCACGTCCTGTCAACGGGCGCATGGCCGGCTATCGAGTTCAGGTTTTCAGCGACAACAATGCACGCACAGCCAAAAACGAAGCTCGTTCCAAACAGCGCGTGATTTCATCCCGTTTCCCAAACTATCAGACCTACGTAATGTACACGTCTCCTTATTGGCGACTAAAGGTCGGAGACTTCAAAACGCAGAAAGAGGCGAATGCCGCTGCCGACGAACTGCGCAAAGCTTTTCCATCATACAGCAAGGAAATACGTGTGGTGCGCGACCGCGTAAACATACATGAATAATCCACCATGCCATAGAAAAGTCCACGCACCATCACCACAACTAAAAAGCATATAGAAAGTGAGAGAATTTAGCGAAGAGACCATAAAAGAAATCGCAGGACATTACGAAGCGATCCTACGTCTTCTTGGCGAAGATGTCACACGTGAAGGACTGGTCAAGACCCCGATGCGCGCAGCCAAAGCAATGGCCTATGTAACACGCGGATATCGTCAGGACGCCGATGAGATAATCAACGAAGCCATTTTTTCACATGAAGGGTCAAGAATGGTATTGGTCAAGGATATCGAATTCTACTCTTTATGCGAGCACCATATATTACCATTCTTCGGGAAAGTATCCATCGGATATATACCGAACGGAAAAACAATCGGACTAAGCAAACTTGCCCGACTGGTGGATTTTTATGCCCGCCGCCTGCAGGTTCAGGAACGACTGACAGCCCAGATATGCAATCTGGTAATGGAAAAATTAAATGCCAAAGGGGTAATGGTCGCTTGCACAGGAGATCACTTATGTATGAAAATGCGAGGCGTCGAAAAGCAAAACTCCGCAACTACTACCATTGAAACTGCCGGAATATTCAACGAGTCACCGGCATTAAGAGAAGAATTTTTCAAAGCACTTGCCCATTAGGTCCAAGCTTTCGGTCCGGACAGACCATATACACTCTCCACGTTTAAATCATCCGCCGTATGGCCTCAATCAGCAACAGCCATCAGGCAGACTGATTTACAGTTTGCCCATGTCGGATTTTATATCTTCGAGCTTCACAAGATTTGAAACTATCGCATATATCGTAAGGCCCGCCGGAGTATGGATGTGAAGTTTCGCTGCAATGTTGCGACGATGTGTCATCACCGTATTGACCGACACATTCATTTCCGATGCGATTTCTTTGTTTGAAAGTCCCTTGACGATACCGACAATCACCTCTTTTTCACGCGGGCTGAGCTCCTTACCCCTGTCATCATCCTCCCCTGTCATAGCATTCCGGCGCACTGTCTCCATGATAGTCGCAGCCGTGTCATAGACAGAAATCGTATCGTCAAACCATTTCAGACTTTCTTTAGGCATCTGCTGGACAAGCACCGCTATAATTTTAATCGGCGAAGAAGACGAGCTCTTAAGAGCATCCCACTGAAGCGGGCAATTCACAGGATCTACAATCAGTATTGACGGATGAAGCTTTGAAAGCTCCTCAAAATAATTTTCGCCACCAATCTCGGTTATAGAACATTGTACATCAGACAACCGTCGAATGACAGATGTCAATCCCGATGCCAGTATGGCCGAAGGCATCATTAGAGCTATTGAGATGTGACGCATATGGCAATGTTTGACTGAATGTTTTTAATTATGTCCCTCGATTTTAGAAATCATGGGGATTAATATGTCGTTTTCGATTTGTGAATGCGATTTCAAATCTTCTTCACAATTATATATGTCAGCCAGTGCGTCATACATTCTGAATGGCATAGAGGTGGAATAGTAGCGCAGTATGATATTCTTCAGTTCCGAAAGCTTTTCTTCAATCTCGTCATCGTGATGACGTCTGAACACATCTATGCTATAATCCGAATTTATATGTTCGGAGAGTTTCCGCACATAGGGGAACACGACATTTTCCTCATAATTAAAATGCTGGCGCACAAGAGCGGTATAATCGTCAAAGAACTTGACAATAATAGGATTGATGTCGCTGTGGTTCTCGTCAAGAGCCGAAATCAGATTGGCCCTTATATGCGGAAGTTTATAGGAGAGATAATAGTCATGGGAGTTATGGAGGAAATACACAACATCGGTCGGGCTGACCTTAATAATCGAAACCGGATCTATTTCACCTGTCAGGAGAAAATTGATTATCAGCAAAAACGCATCTGTATGTATGCCAGACTCCTCGCAAAGCTCACCGATGGATTTTTGACCAAATCCAAGTGGAAGAGAAAAACGGCTAAGGACAGTGAGGACGTTGTAGTCATGTTCTATCAATTCGACCACACTGTCCTTGGCGGTAAAAAGTCTGTTACTTCTCACTTCTCCTCGCTTTCGGGGGCTGATTCGACTTCAGGCGATGACGCCTCCTTGTCGGCAAACTCAGTGATGCCGCCTTCAAGAAGAAGATTATACCATGTGAGGAGTTTCTTGATGTCGGATGTGTAAACTCTTTCACGATCAAATTCGGGAAGAATCTCAGCGAAATACTCACGCACTGCTGCATCGTCGCCAATAGCCTTGATGTCGACAGGCTGGCCGTTATTCTTTTCCTTGACAGACTCAAGCACATCGGTCAGAGGCACATCATCGGCCTCTGTGTAAATCGAGATATCGCCAAGAGAAATAACCTTGTCGTGAGCATAGGCCGGAGTGCGCTTTTTTGTCGAAATCGACTCGACGATAAGCATATTCTTACCACGGTTTACCAGACGGTAGAGGCCGGGACGGCCGGATATTGAAAGGATTGTTTTGAGCATGGTTGTCGATTAATGATTTTTTAGTTTGATTTAGCGTCGGCAAAGATACGAATTTTAGGGAATGCCACAAAATTTTCATTCAGTCTGATTGCCGGATTTGACTTTTGAGGATGTTTCAGGCGCGTTATCGCCTCCCGAAACCGTGGTGGCATGCCCATCTTCATCCGCGGCTGACTGATTGGCATAACTGTCGGTCAGGAAGACCGTAAAAATCGGGAAGAAAATCAGTCCGACCGCCGACAATACCACGCCAAGGACACGGCCGGTAACCGTCATTGCATGAATCGAACAACCGGCAGTGGTCAGGCTCATGATTGACCACAACAGCGACGACCAATAATCAGGAACTGACGGATTGACTTCATGTTCTGACACAAAAAATGTCAGCGAACAAAAATATACGGCAACTATAAGCACTATCATATAAGTCATCAGCATATTTTTAGCCCATCTGACCGATGCAGTCACGCCTGTCACTATCGTAAACACATATGCGGTACGCACCATCGGGACAAATCTTAATATATATTGCAGATGTCCGTTTACATGTATGTCAAAATGGTGGATTATGTTAAGATAGGGTATCGATATGAGAAGAAACAGTATATGATGTCTGAAATACATCCATCTTTTAGGAGCAAAGCTCATCTCGACCAGAACATCCGCGATAAAAAAGAGACAACACCAGAACTGGACGCGCAGATATGTGCTGTCGGCAAGAAACGACACATTGCGAAGTGTATCAAGAGTGATGAGAGTTATCATCAGCATTGACAGGACAATCACACCGAAGTGCATCGTCCTCATCACCTTCTGCCGGGATTCGCTTAACTGGAACTGTTGACGCATGACTTAAACAAATAATTGACGTGACTTACTTTACATAACCATAAACGGCTATATAACTGTAACAAGCAATTATATTTTTTGTTTCTTACACGCCTCTCATCCAACACGACATTGCAGAATGATGGCGAAATCAGCCATAGTCCCTCGTGTGCACAATCATGCCACAGTAAGCTCCTTTTCGCGCTTGCGGAACTGTGCAAACTGATAGGCCACCATCACACACGTGACAACCGTCGCTATGAGGTCGGATGTCGGAAAGGCAGCCCATACACCATCAAGCCCGAATTTAGGAGGCAGGACCAACAGAAGAGGTATGAGGAAAAGAACCTGACGCGTCAAAGACAGAAATATGGAGGCTGAAGCCTTGCCTATTGACTGGAAAAGAGTCGTTGACACAACCTGAAACCCGACGACGGTAAATGCCAGCATAGATATGTGAAGACACCGCGATGTTTCTGCTATAAGTCCCGCATCAGTCGTAAACGCACGGCCAATCTGGTCAGGGATTGTCAGACCGGCAAGCTGACCGAGGGAGACTATACAGGTCGATACACCGACGGCCAGCCAGTAAGTGCGACGAAGACGATGTATTTTTCCTGCGCCATAGTTATAACCGATAACAGGCTGCATCCCTTGGCATATGCCGACCACGACCATAGTCATGAGCGAAGTGTATGTCGTAAAAATACCTGCGGCAGCCACGGCCGTATCCCCTCCATGGGCATAAAGAGATTTATTTATAATGACATTTATAAAACATGCGGCCGCATTCACCATTGACGGTGCAGCTCCGATTGACAAAACAGGCAGAATGACACGCAAGCGGACTCGATACATTTCTTTTTCAGCTTTGAAATGCAAAGTGCTTTTCGATGAAAAAAAGTGGGACAGCACAAAGAAAGCCGATAGAGTCATTGAAATATCCGTCGCTATCGCAGCGCCTTTTATCCCCCATTCAAGATAATAGATGAAAAACGGAGCAAGCGCCAGATTGCACAAAGCACCGATAAACATCGTCACCATCGCCCGCACCGGATAACCCGATGCACGCATGAAATTATTGAACGTAAACGAGAAATTCGTCATAAACATGCCCGGAAGTATGTATAGCATGAAATCGCGGGCATACGGCAACGTCACCTCACTTGCTCCGAAGGCGATAAGAATATCATCGATAAATATGGCGAACAATGTGAGGTAGCAAAAGATTATAACTGCAAGGACGACAAGTGCATTTCCCAGCACCGTGCTTGCTCCTTTATAATCCCGCGCACCAAATAGAATTGAGATACGGGCCGAGCCGCCGGCTCCGATCAGAACACCGAAGGCGGCCGACAAATTCATGACAGGAAATGTAATCGCAAGTCCGGCTATTGCTTCCGGACCGACCCACTGACCGATGAAAATACGGTCTATGACATTATAGAGCGACATGACAAGCATACCAACAACGGCAGGAAGGCTGTATTTCCATAAAAGTTTTCCTACAGGGGCTTCGCTCAATTCTTTAAGTTTGCTGATTTCTGTTGTACCGGTTTCCATTGCCACAAATGTAGTAATTCTTTGGTCATAAGGCTAATTTTTAGCAAATTTTAGCGTTTGTTTAAGATATTAATAGTAACTTTGTAAGTTGAGAACCAAGCAATGTCTGATATAAATACAAAATGAAAGCAATTGTTTTTTTTATAGCCTCTGTATTTGGCCTTTTTGCCCATGCAAATGACCTTAAGATGTTCTGCCTGAAAGGCCCGGTTGATTCTGTCTGCATTACGATGAACGATGCCGGCCTCGAATGGCAAAATGAATTTTGCTTTGACGAAAAAGGTTTTCTCGTTGAAATGGATGGCAGCGACATAGATTGTAAACGCGACAGCTTCGGACGTATGATTTCCATTATCGTCGAAGATGCTTATGAAGACAATGAAGAAATCTTCACGACTATTGAGATGAATCTTACATATGACAACGCAGGCCGTGTGTCAAAGGTGACATCAAAGTCGGCAGATGAAATCTGGACTCAGAATTACAGATATGGACAAAACGGACTTCTCAAAGAGCGTGATTACGACAGCGTCGATCAGGACGAGGTGCTAAAATACACTTACCTTAAATTCGATGATTACGGAAACTGGACAAAACGTGTCGAAAAGTTACAGTCAATGGACTCAGAAATCATCCATACACGCAATATCACATATCGGAAATAAATCATCAACAACATAGACCAACCATTCACTCATCCATTCTACCCATGTCAATGTATAAGATAGTAGAGAAAGTTCATTTCTCTGAAAATGTAGTCAAGCTTGTCGTTGAAGCCCCGATGATAGCCCAATCGCGCCGTCCGGGTCATTTCGTCATCGTGCGTACAGGAGAGGGAGGCGAACGAATCCCCCTCACAATATCCGACGCTGACACCGTAAAAGGTACAATCACACTGGTTGTGCAGGCTATCGGTGAAAGCACACGAAAAATCTGTGCGCTGGAACCCGGGGATTGTTTTACTGACATTGTCGGTCCTCTCGGACAGGCGACCCATATCGAGAAGGTCGGCACGGTCGTATGCTGTGGCGGCGGAGTAGGCGTAGCCCCTCTCCTCCCGATAATAAAGGCGATGAAAGAGGCCGGAAACCGTGTCGTCTCAATACTTGCCGCCCGAACTTCAGAGCTGATCATCCTTGAAAAAGAAGTAGCTGAATTCAGCGATGAGGTTGTGATTATGACCGATGACGGATCGAAAGGACAGAAAGGACTTGTGACCACAGGTGTCGAATCAGTCATCGCCAATGAAAAAGTAGATCTTGTCGTGGCAATCGGACCGGCCGTAATGATGAAGTTCGTGGCCATGACAACCAAGAAATATGACATCCCGACAATGGTGTCACTCAACACTATCATGGTCGATGGAACTGGTATGTGTGGAGCATGCCGTGTGACTGTTGACGGAAAAACAAAATTTGTATGTATCGACGGTCCTGAATTTGACGCGCACAAAGTCGATTTCGATGAAATGATAATGCGTCTGAAAGCATACAATTAGACAAATAGCCTTTAAAGTTAAAACACCATTTTTCAATAACCACAAGCATATAATTTCAGAAATGAATACAGATATCACACGCGATGCAACATGGCGCGAAGAACTCCGCACTGCTTTATCGGCCAAAGAGCGCACATCGATTCCACGTGTCGTCATGCCACAACTTCCACCGGAATTTCGCGTACGTTCCAACCATGAGGTAAATCAAGGCCTTTCGCAAGGTCAGGCTGTGCTCGAAGCTACACGTTGCCTTGATTGTCCCGACCCACAGTGTATTCAGGGCTGCCCAGTATCAATCAATATCCCTTCGTTCATCAAAAACATCGAACGCGGTGAAATCCTCACAGCAGCAAAAATTCTTAAACAGACAAGTGCGCTGCCGGCGGTGTGTGGCCGCGTCTGCCCACAGGAGAAGCAATGTGAATCACGCTGCATCTACAATAAGATGAAAAAACAGCCCGTCGCTATCGGCTATCTCGAACGCTTTGCGGCTGATTTCGAACGCGAAAACATAAAGGCCAACAATATCGAGCTCCGTCCGTCGGCGACTGAAAAGAACGGAAAGAATATTGCGGTTGTCGGTTCAGGTCCCGCCGGACTCTCATTTGCAGGCGACATGATAAAAAAAGGTTACAATGTCACTGTCTACGAAGCGCTTCACGAAATCGGAGGTGTGTTGAAGTACGGCATCCCCGAATTCCGTCTGCCAAATGTCGTTGTTGAAGCTGAAATCGACGGACTTCGTGCGGAAGGCGTAAATTTTGTCAAAGACTGCATTATTGGCAAAACCATTTCATACGAGCAACTTCATGAACTTGGCTACGATGGCATATTCGTCGCCTCCGGCGCAGGTCTGCCCCGATTCATGGGTATCCCCGGTGAAAATTATATAGGCATCATGTCGGCCAATGAATATCTCACCCGCATTAATCTTATGGGGGCCGGTCGTTCCGGCGAGGACACACCGGTTCTTAAAGGTAACCGTGTTGCCGTCATCGGAGGAGGAAACACAGCAATGGACTCTGTCCGCACCGCATTGCGTCAAGGCTCGGAGAAAGCCATGATTGTTTATCGCAGAAGCCTCGAAGAAATGCCGGCACGAGTTGAGGAAGTGCACCATGCACAGGAAGAAGGCGTGGAATTCATGACGCTGTGTAATCCGATTGAATATCTCGCAGATGAAAATGGCCGCGTCAGAGCCATGCGCGTACAGCGAATGGAACTTGGCGAGCCGGACGCATCCGGACGCAGATCGCCTGTAGCCATTGACGGAGCGATTGAAGAAATCGAAGTCGACCTTGTCATCGTCAGTGTCGGAGTCTCTCCCAACCCGCTTATTCCAAACGCAATCCCTCAGCTTGAGATTTCACGCCGAGGAACAATCGTTGTCAATGAGGAAAGCATGCAATCGTCAATCCATGACATATATGCCGGAGGCGACATTGTCCGTGGTGGTGCGACAGTGATTCTCGCCATGGGTGACGGACGCAGGGCGGCAGCCGCAATGGATGCAGAACTCAGTAAACAAAGATAACAATATCAATACTCAAGAATGAACATATCATTTCGACATATCATCCTCTCATGTATCGTCGGTATTCCTGCTTTGAGCTTAATGGCCATTACGCCTGCTGAAGTCTCCAAAGCTGTAAAGCTTGCCCGCGAAGCGCCTAAAAACAGGGTTCTAAACCGCAATGCGGGAGATGCGCTTAAAGATGCCGGAAGATTCAAAGAAGCAATCAGCTACTATCTGAAAGCAGACAATTCGGGCAATCTCGGTGCAGCCGAAAGCTACTTTTATCTATATGAATATGATAAAGCAGACGAATATCTTGACAAATATCTCGAAAAACGGAGCAAGACCGAAGAAGCTAAAGACAAGAATTTTTCATATGGCGACGGAAGTGAGACCACAGACTGGACCGATGATCTTCGTAAGCGGATTGATCTCGGACGGTCGATGCTTGACCGTGTCGAAAAAATCGAGATTATTGACAGCATAAACGTCCCTGCCGAAAACTTCTACAAGTTTTTCAGGCTTGCAAAGAGTGCCGGACGCCTTGACGATGAGATGGCGATTGAGAAAGCCGTAAAATCCGAAACGCTCAAACAGTCAGGCATCGTAAGCCTCTGGAGTCCGGTATTTATGACAGAGGCCGGCGACGACATGATATGGTATGGCTCGGCGGAAAACGGCAATTCAAAAATGTTTGAATCAAGCCGTCTGACCGATGGGAGCTGGGATAAACCGACAGAGCTGTTTGATTATGCCGGAATTTTCGGTGACAATAACGGCTCATGGGTTTCTTATCCATTTCTCATGTCGGACGGTGTCACACTTTACTTTGCAGCCGACGGCGATAATTCTCTCGGAGAGCTTGATATCTTCATATCTCGTCGTGACAACGACGGATTTCTACAACCCTCCAACATAGGTATGCCCTATAATTCCCCGTATAACGATTATCTCTATGCGATTGACGAGGAAAATAAATTGGGCTGGTGGGCCACGGACAGAAATCAGCTTAAAGACTCGGTGACAATCTATACATTCATTCCTCAGGAGCTTCGGGTGAACTACCCGACCGACACGCCAAATCTGACAGATTACGCAAAGGTCAAATCCATAGCGATGACACAGGACGGCGACACAGACTATGACGCTCTCAGAACTCGGATAGCATCAATTTCAAGCGATGAGAACGACAAGGGATCTCCGAATTTTGTATTTGGTCTGCCGGGTGGACGGATAATCACTTCCATGAACCAGTTGTCAAACAATCGTGCGGCAATGGCCATGAAGGAATATCTGAACGCAAAATCTTCGTATGAAAAAATGAAAGAAGATCTTGCGAAGCTGCGTCAGGCTTACGCTCGACGAGACAAATCTGCGGCAAACAGAATCCTGTCACTCGAAAAAGAACTCGACGCAAAGAAAGCGGAACTTCTGAGGCTGAAAAATCGTGTCGTAAAGCTCGAAGAAAGATAGAAATCCTTAACCTAAAAATAAACAGACATGGAAATTACCTTAATCCTGATATTGATTGCGCTTGTAATCATTATCTGCATTTTCTTTTATTACGTGCCATTTTTCCTATGGATTTCGGCAAGAGTCAGCGGCGTACGCATCTCGCTCATGCAACTGTTTCTCATGCGCATACGAAAAGTCCCGGCATCGGTAATCGTGCGCGCGCTCATCGAGGCCCACAAAGCCGGCCTTAACGATGTGAGCCGTGATGACCTTGAAGCCCATTATCTCGCCGGAGGTAATGTCGAGAAAGTCGTCCATGCCCTCGTCTCGGCATCCAAGGCCAACATTGACCTCGGATTTAAAATGGCCACGGCTATTGACCTCGCGGGACGCGACGTGTTTCAGGCTGTTCAGATGTCTGTAAACCCGAAAGTCATTGAAACGCCCCATGTGACAGCCGTAGCGAAAGACGGCATCCAGCTAATTGCCATAGCACGTGTGACGGTGCGTGCCAACATCCGCCAACTTGTCGGCGGAGCAGGCGAAGATACCGTGCTCGCTCGTGTAGGCGAAGGTATAGTATCGTCAATCGGATCGTCCGAGAGCCACAAGCAAGTGCTTGAGAATCCCGACAATATCTCGAAACTCGTTCTCCGCAAGGGTCTTGACTCGGGCACTGCGTTTGAAATCCTCTCAATCGACATCGCCGACATTGATATAGGCAAGAACATCGGTGCTGCCTTGCAGATCGATCAGGCGCAGGCCGACAAGAGCATCGCGCAGGCCAAAGCCGAGGAACGCAGAGCTATGGCAATCGCTCTCGAACAGGAAATGAGAGCGAAAGCACAGGAGGCACGTGCGAAAGTCATCGAAGCCGAAGCTGAACTCCCACGTGCGATGGCTCAGGCTTTCCTCTCCGGCAACCTCGGCATCATGGACTACTATCGCATGAAGAACATCGAATCAGACACCAACATGCGACAAAATATCGCCAATCCTCCTGCAACGAACAAATAAAACGAATCTGTCAGAAAGTGAATATAAAAGATTTAGTAACCTCGACAAGAGCTTATAACCTACATTCTCACACTCAATTCTGTGACGGGCGCGCCGATATGGCGCGCTTTGTCGATGTGGCCATATCGGCAGGCATCAGACATCTCGGATTTACACCTCACTCGCCTATCCCGATTGATTCGCCATGCAACATGAAAAAAGAGGATGTCAAAGCATATTTCGACGAATTCAATCGTCTCAAAGGGATACATGCCGACCAAATAAATGTATATATATCGATGGAAATCGATTATCTGGGCGACATGTGGGGTGCAAGTCATGAATACTTTAAAAACCTCCCACTCGACTACAGGCTGAGCTCAATCCATTTCATACCCTCACAAGACGGTGAACTGATTGATGTCGACGGCAGTCCGTCGGGGTTTATAGAGAAAATGCAGAAATATTTCCACAACGACATCCGTTATGTCGTGGATACATTCTACAACCGCACAACCGACATGATTGAAAAAGGTGGCTTTGATATGATAGGCCACTTTGACAAAATCGGGTTCAACGCGTCGATATATCGTCCCGGAATCGAGGATGAAGCATGGTATCGGAAGCATATCGACAATATAATCGACCTCGTCGCCGCGAGACCACTCGTTGTCGAGGTCAACACCAAAGCATGGGACGCACCTGTCGGTAGCAATGACGAGGCCGTGAAGTCATATAATCCGCGTCTTTTCCCGTCAGCCCCCACTATCAGACGGCTTCATGAGGCAGGTGTCACTCTGGCTGTAAACAGCGACGTACATTACCCTCAGAGAATCCTTACCGGACGTGATGCTGCATTCAGAATTATCGATGCTATCTGACCACGCATTGCTCCAATTTTATCTTAAACGACAAAAGACTCCGCCATCGGAATATAAAATCCATGCGGAGTCTTTGTTCTTATTTTCGGTCCTGTCACCAAACCCATTTAATCGCCGAAAAGAGTCTTGCGGTCTCGCACAGCAGCATCTTTTACGATAGAGTCAGGTATGAATTTCCAGTTAGGAGATATGTCAGGCGAAATCGAACCACGTTTTTCAATTTCCTTGATAAGATAGAAACGCAGATCCTTGTCGGTAGACGATATGATGCGTGACTTCAATTCGTTGTGCGGGATGCCAGCTCCTTTAGTCAGAAGGTCACCACCTCCATTACCACGATAAAGAATTGACAGCAACCTTATAAGTCTTGTCAAAATCAAAGGGAGTGCCATCAGCCATAGACGTAATCGTGATTTTTTCACCTTGTGGCTTGGTAACATCTACGGTGTAGTTGATTCCCGAGGCCGAGTCAAAGTTATAGGATGGATTGAGAAGTTTCGCATAGTCACCTTTTGCCGCCGTTCGCGAACCTGAGAACAGCAACAGATTGTCATCGGCCGACTTCATGACATCAGTCCATAACGAATAGCTCATCTCCAGATAGTTTTTCAGTTCACGTCCTGTCATTTCTATAGTGTAGAGCATATTCTCGTATTTATAGAGAGTGAACATGTCGCTCATCCGCAAGTCGCCTTTCCTGATCACAGCATCGAACGAAAGAGGAGCTGCAAGCGAGATTTCAGCCCCTGAAATCGCCAATTGCAAATCATGGAGAAGCTGCATGAAGGCCGATGGACCGAAGTAAGCATCACGAACCGAGAAATTGCCTTCGGATGTCCCGATTTTCCTATTCACAAAATCAAGAATCTCATTTCGTTCAGCATCAAACTTTGCCATGAAAGCTGAATCGGGCTCAATCTCATCAAGTGATATCAGCTGCCCGCTGACTTTTTTACCGATTACTTTGCCATTATCATCGAGAGTGAATGTCACATTTCCCTCGGCAAGATGATTTGCATTGTTTGCAGGATTGAGGATTACAGCCGGGCTGTCAACTTTTTCATTCGCCGGGGAGTTGAACAGAGTGTGATCATGCCCCATAAATATGAAATCAAAACCGGGCACTTGCTCTGCGACAAGAAGAGATGCGTTTTCACGCCATTCACCTGTCATTTTTGAAGAGTCATGCCCCGAATGGAACAGGCCGACAAGCAAATCAGGTTGCTCATTTTTCATTATATATGGAACCCACTTCGCGGCAGACTCAACCATATCCTCAAATTCCAGACCCTCCCACAATGTTTCAGGAAGCCACGCCGGTATGGCAGGAGTGATTAAACCAAGGACGGCAATCTTTATGCCATTCTTATCCAAAATAGCATAAGGCTGCAGATAAGGATTGCCGGTGGTCTTATCAATCACATTTGCGCCAAGAAGAGGCAAGCGGCCAAGATCCTTACGATAGCGGTCATAGACAGCATGGCCGGTCTCAACATCATGATTCCCGATAGTCTCGGCATCGTATGCAAGATAGTTCAGCATACGGGCTGTGAGGTGAGGGACATCTGTCTTGATGAAATTATAATAATATGCAGTAGGCTGCCCCTGCAATATGTCTCCATTGTCGAGCAGTATGACCCTGTCGCGTCCCAAAGAATCACGCAATTCATTCACACGGGTGGCAACACGCGCGAGAGAGCCATCGCCCGGTGAAAGGGTTATGAAATTATATGGGAAATAATTTCCATGTACGTCAGAAGTAACCGCTATTTTAAGCGTTAGCTCCTTGCCCAGACCTGAAGCCGGGGCAAGGAGTGATGAAGCAATAGCCATTGCCAGAAAAAACTTTTTCAAATTCTAATATGTCTGTATTTGGTTGATAGACTTACCATGTCAATCTCTGTCAAGGATTAGGGCCTGTATAGATAGCCCTAACCTTTCCTACCGGGAGAGAACCTGCGACTTTAAGAGGAATCCGCTGGCCGTCAGTTGAAATCCATCCGGAAATAGGCTGAGAACTCTCAACCCCTTTGCGAGTGAAAGTGAAGTTGATATAGTAAGCCGGGAATGAACGTCCGTTTAGCGAAACACTTTGTCTTCCCTTATATGTGATTTTTAATTTTTCTTTCTTCGAGCCTGAAAAAATATTTACAACCACATTCTGACCAATCGACATGTTGTCAAAATCCAAAGTCCGGAGATAGAAGAAGGAACTTAACATATCGACTGTCATTCCTTGGGCCTCAAGCTGTATGGTCGAAGTAGTGATTGACGCTCCGGCCGCTTTTCGTTTATATCGGACCGCATCAGCATAAAATGTGTTTCCGTCATGCCTGAAATTCAACACATCTTTTTTATATTTTCCGTTTTCATGAGCGATATATGTATATGACACCGGATAGAAACCATCCTTTGTCATTGTCGAGTAAAGAGTGTCACGCAACATATATATCTTATTTGCCCATGGTGCATTTTCAGCAAATACAGATGCCCGGTATAAATCACCATCGTTCCGAAGGGTCATAGTAGCATAGCCGGCCACTTTGTTAATGAACCCCCACTTGTACATGACATCATATGTCAATGTCTCATCAAGCAGAGAAACAGGTGTGGCAGCTGTGGCACAATCAGCAAACAGAAAAAGGCCTAATGCGGCGGCCAGAATTTTTGATTTCATAACTGTTAAAATCTAAATCAGTCACTTGATAGCTCCCGGAAAGGAAGCACAGAACGATATGACTGCTCTATACGCTTATTACGCCAGCATTTACGGCAAACAGCGATATAACGGTCATCACCACCAATCTCGACCTGCTCTCCCTCCTCAACAAAATCACCGTGGCGGTCAATTCGAGCGTTGATTATAGTCTTTCGTCCACAGGTACATGTCGATTTTATCTCATCAATCGTATCGGCAATCTCAAATAACCGACGCGAGCCTTCAAACAGATTGCTTTGGAAATCCGTCCGCAAACCGTAACAAATCACGTTGCTACCGAAATCATCGACAACCCGAGACAATTGGTCGACCTGATCACGTGTCAGAAACTGAGCCTCGTCGACAAGAAACCAGTCAATCACTGCCATTGATTCCTCAAAAAGTTGCTGAGCCATATCATAGAGATCGGTATCATGGTAAATCCATTTGCATTCACGCTGAATGCCGATACGCGATTTGATGACATTTGTCAGGTCTCTTGTGTCAACGACAGGTTTGAGACAGACATATTTCATGCGACGTTCTTCGAAATTATAAGCTGTGGTCAGAAGCAAGGCCGTTTTAGCAGAGCCCATTGTGCCATAGCGAAAGTATAACTTACCTTTTCTGTTCATTACTCAATAGTAATTTTATATGCCGGATGTAGACATGTTATTGATTCTTTACGCAGGCAAAGGTAAGTAAATTTTTCTTATTGTGCTGCTCCCTGACGAGTAAAGACACAATCCATCTTTCCGATTTCAAACTTCAACAACGGGCCTTTGACCTTTACATCGTCGAGATGACGGAAAGAAGCATAGCGGTTCTCAAGAGCCCGCTTCATGCTTGCTCCTATCGTTGCAGCCACCGACGGACGGATTGAATCGATTTTAGGAGTATCACTACCGGTAAGCACGTTACCTTCAACTACAAGTGTTGACGGGTCTACATCTATTGTAAGAGACTGAGGGTTGAGAGACAGGGCAATTTCATCATCGTCAATCACTGTCCATGTCCCGGATATAGTAGACTTAGCAGTCGCTGTCAAACTGAGAGGCTCTACAAGTCCTGCATCGGCCACAACCTGTGTAGACGCAGAAATCATCCCCACAATCACCACCGATCCACCGTGGCTACCTTTTGCAACAACCGTCCCATCCGATAAGAAATCGAATGTTTCGAGTATAGTGGCCGTAACGACTGAATTGTCAGTGAAATTTTCAGGCGTACCGGTCCAAGCGCCTTGCACTTGACTTGCAAGACGTGCGTTATCGTTACATGAAACCAATGCCAAGGCCGCAAACAGGCATGCTGATGTAATAAATTTTTTCATTATGTCACTATTTTGTTATTTTAATTTCGATTAACTATTTTTACAAATAACGTTCAGAGATGTAAATTAGTTTCATCGCATTGAAAAAAATTTCGTAATTTTGTAAATCATAAACCCTACTTCAAACCACTTTTAAATATTAACAACGTGAGTGTCAATAAAGTTATACTAATCGGAAATGTCGGAAACGACCCGGAGATACGTTACATCGAAACGCGTCCGATAGCGAGTTTCAGACTGGCGACAAACGAGAGGGAAAGGACAAGACCCGACGGGACCAAAATCCCCGAACGGACAGAATGGCATTCTATAATAATGTGGGATTCAGCAGCGGAATTTGCGGAAAAATACATACGTAGAGGCTCTCGTCTTTACGTAGAGGGGAAAATACGCTATCGTATATGGGAAGACCGCAACGCCATCAAACGTAACGTCACAGAAATATATGTCGATAATTTTGAGCTGTTAGGCAGTAAATAGATTATATCAACGAAGGCTAAAGGCTTAACAAGTGTAGATATTAGTCAACACGCCTTTACAGTCAATCAAACAGGGACGGGTAAGAATCTTGTTTTGTTGAAGTCTGGATGATTGCAGAACCAATCGGACGATGCTTTAGGACTATGTTGTGGTGCTGAGTCCAACCCTGAGTACTATTACGAATACGTAATGTGACAACTCCTTTTGCATCATCAGTCTGAGCCTTGACATGGCGGAATACATCCCCTATCGAGGCCGCGCCACAGAGGCTTGTGGAAAGCAGAGTCACACCACTGCTGAGAGCTGTGACATAGAGAAGGTCGGTTTTGTTGATTGCAGTTGCCATAACAGAGAGTTTTTTAATATTACGTCAGTCATACAGTAGCTATCTCACTGTAATGCAAAGATAGCGCTGCGCCCGGGCAATAGTTATGCTCAAGTAACAAAATAAATGCTAAAACGTGGTGGTTTATGTGTAAAAACCAATGAACTACAATTGCACCTCGGATGTTTGAATAAAAGCAACTCTAAATTTATGAGAAAATTTATTCACGTTTTAGCTATCACCTGTGGGATTCTGACGGGCTCAGCCCAAACAGTCATCGCCCAAAACTCAAACCGGGAATTCTTGAGGAGCAGTCTGCCTGACCGATGGATATATTCCTCCGAGATGGAGCAGACTCTCCCAAGCGATGACAAATGGTGGAAAAATTTCAATGACCCGATGCTCGACTCTCTGATATCAGTCGGGATTGACAACAACTTCAATGTTCTGACTGCTATCCATCGGATAGATATGGCCAAAGCACAGGTCAAAAGCGCGCAAGCCGGATTTTATCCCGCAATAGATTTAAGCGCAGGATACAATCAGGCACGCACAGCCGGCGCTATCGGAGGGAATCATGTCCATTCGACTAATTCAAGTTATTTCAACCTCGGGGCAAACGTCAATTGGGAAATTGATGTCTTCGGAAAAGTCGCGGCCGGTGTCAAAAACAAAAAAGCTCTTTATCAGGCAAGTAAAGCCGACTATGTGGCAACCATGGTAAGCCTGTCGGCTGAAATAGCGACCTATTATTTCAACTTGCTCACATTCCAGCGTCAACTCTATGTCACTAAAGAGCATCTCGCATCACAAAATCAGGTGGTGGAGATTGCAAAGGCCAGATTTGAAGCCGGCCTTGTCTCAAAACTTGATGTCGCACAGGCTCTGACGGTCTACTATTCCACCGAAGCCACACTTCCTCAACTCGAGACATCTATCAAACAAACAATCAACGCACTTGCTATACTCTTAGGCGTGTATCCCGAATCCCTTCTGCCAAAACTTGAAACAGAGAGGCCAATGCCTGACTACAGGCAGCTTGTCCCCAGCGGTATTCCGGCCAATCTGCTACGACGCCGACCAGATGTCGTAGCTGCCGAATATGAACTTGCAGCCTATGCCGCCGAACTCGGAATCGCCAAAAAGGATTTTCTTCCAACTCTCTCGTTAAGCGGATCGGTAGGAGTCGCAGCCCACAATGCCGGTGACCTATTCAAAAGCAACAGTCTCGAATATAGCATCGCCCCTACCCTGTCATGGACGTTGTTTGACGGGTTTGCAAGAAAATATGCCGTCGCCGAAGCAAAGGAACAAATGAAAATCGGCATTGAGAACTACAATCAGACCGTAATGACAGCCATACAGGAGGTCGACAATGCAATGGTGGCCTACTCATCGTCACTCAAATCCATCGACAGCTACACAAAAGTAATCGAACAATGCGATGAATCGTTCCATCTCTCGGTAGATGCCTATAAAGAGGGGCTGACATCCTTCACAAATGTCGTTGACGCCCAAATCAACAGCTTCACATATGCCAACTCTCTGATTTCAGCCAAAGGCGACGCTCTCGTCAATCTTGTCGATTTATACAAAGCTCTCGGCGGCTCACCGACAGAATGACTTTTTCCTCATCCTAACATCACGTAATAACCGAACTACTATTATGAATATCAATCTGACATTGGCAGCATTAGCCGCCGGAATACTTGTCACAGCTTGTGGCGGAAATAAAGAAGGAAAAGCTGAACAAACAGGGCTAACAGTCGATGTGGCTCTCCCTGAAATAGATTCGGTCACACTTAGTACGACCTATCCCGGAGAATTGAAAGCCTTCAGCCAAGTAGATGTCGTCGGTCGAGTAAACGGCCAGCTACTTTCTCAAAATTATACTGACGGTGATTTTGTAAAAAAAGGAGACGTGCTTTTCCGCATAGAGGACGGCAAGTATCGCGATGCCGTACAGCAGGCAGACGCCGCACTGACAACCGCAATCAGTTCACGCGACTATGCACAGAGCCATTACGAAGCCGTCAAAAAAGCATCGTTAAGTGATGCAGTGTCAAAAATGGAAGTCAATCAGGCCGAAAGCAGTCTCCGTCAGGCTGAAGCAAGCATAAAAAATGCACAGGCAGCCCTCGAATCCGCACAAACCAATCTCAGTTATTGCACGATTGTCGCCCCTATATCTGGAGTGGCATCTGCCGGGACAATGAATATCGGCAACTATATCAATGGCGAAGGAGCCCCTGTCAAAATGACGACCATATATGACACCTCCACCCTTACCGCTCATTTCGCCGTCGGCAGCGAGCATGAAGCGGAAATAACCAATGCTGACGTTTCTTCATTAAAACATATCCCGCTGAGTTTCGCTGATTCCGTCGATCATAAATATTACGGAGATATGAGCTACGTTGCCCCGGCTCTCGAAACATCGACAGGAACACTCGACATGAGATGTAACATCAAGAATACACATAACGAATTACGTCCCGGCATGTTCGTTAAAATCGACCTGCCATATAAAAATGTATCTGACGCAATACTTGTCAAAGACGCATCAATCAGCACCGACCAGTTAGGAAAGTATCTCTATGTTGTCAACGATTCAGACATGATAGTCTATACCCCTATTAAAGTCGGACCACTTTATCGAGATTCGCTGCGCGTCGTAACATCCGGCCTCAGTCCTAAATCAAGATATGTTACAAAAGCTCTACTGAAAGTCAGAAACGGCATGAAAGTCACCCCACACCTAATCAAATAGGTTTTAATGATTCATACACGGCAGTAGCACCTGAGGCAGATATTGCCGCCACTTTACAAACAATTAGAGCATAAAACCATGTTTTCAAGATTTTTTATCGACCGTCCAATATTCGCCACTGTCTTAGCGATTATCATGGTGCTTGTAGGTCTGATGACTGTCAAAAGCCTGCCCATATCTCAATATCCGGATATCACACCTCCGACCGTCATGGTGTCGGCCGTTTATCCGGGCGCTGATGCCGCGACAGTCGCCAAAGTAGTCGGAGCGCCGATTGAAGAACAGATCAACGGCGTAGAGGGTATGATGTACATGAGTTCAAATTCAAGCGACGGATCATACAGCCTCACAGTAACATTCGAGAATGGCACAGACCTTGACGAAGCTACCGTAAAGGTGCAGAACCGCATTTCTTTAGCCGAAGCCACTCTACCGACCTCGGTAAAAGAGCAAGGCGTATCGGTCATGTCGGAGTCATCCAACATCATATTGTTCATCGCGCTCGAAGGAGATGACAGTGGCCGTTATGATGCCCTTTATCTTACAAATTACGCACAACTCAACATAATCGATGAGCTGGCACGAATCGATGGTGTCGGAGGAGCAGGAGCATTCGGCGCAGGCAAATACAGCATGCGCATCTGGCTCGACCCTGACAAAATGCGACATTACAACCTGACCCCTGCTGATGTCAGTGCGATAATCCAATCACAGAACCTTGAAGTATCAGCCGGCAGCGTCGGAACTCCGCCTGTCAACAACAATGTCGAATTCGAATTCACCCTGACTTCTCAGGGACAGCTCAAGACAGCCGAAGAATTCTCAAATATTATCATACGGACAGGTGAAAACGGAGGCTTACTCCGTTTGAAGGATATTGCAAAGGTCGAACTTGGCAGCCAAAGTTATTCCGGCATATCCCATGTGTCGGGAAAAGAAGCCGGGCTTATAGGCGTGCAGCAATTGCCCGGAGCTAACGCGCTTGATGTTGCAAAAAAGGTCAAAGCAAAAATGGAAGAACTATCGGAATATTTCCCCGCCGGAGTCCATTACAGCGTTATACTTGACACCACATCGTTTGTCACAGCATCAATTGACGAGGTTTTGGTCACATTCGTAGAGACGACCATCATTGTTATGCTCGTAATCCTGATATTCCTACAAAGCTGGCGTGCTGTCATCATCCCCATGATTGCAATCCCCGTGTCGCTGATTGCAACATTCGCTGTCATGAAACTGCTCGGATTCTCGCTTAACACACTTACGCTTTTTGGCCTCGTACTCGCCATAGCCATCGTGGTCGACGATGCGATTGTCGTGGTCGAAGACTGCGCACGACTTGTACAGGAGGGGAAGCTGACTCCACGCCAGAGCGCTGAAAAAGCTATGGTCGAATTGCAAGGGCCGGTGATAGGCGAAGTGCTTGTGCTTCTGTCCGTATTTATCCCTACCGCATTCATCAGCGGAATTACCGGTGAATTATACAAACAATTCGCATTGACAATCGCCACTTCCGTAGCCTTTTCAGGATTCAATGCTCTCACGTTCACCCCTGCAATGTGTGCGCTATTTCTTAGAAAAAAAGAAAATCCTAATCCACACTTTTTTCTATACAAATGGTTTAACAAGGGTTATGGCGTTGTAATAAAGGGATATACCGGTCAGATTGGGAAACTGCTGCGACATCCGGTCATGGCTATCAGCATATACTTTGCCATCTGTGCAATCGCATTCTGGGGCTTTATCAAACTGCCCTCAAGCTATATCCCGCAGGAAGATATGGGATATTTCATGACTTCCATACAACTGCCGACAGGCGCATCTCTTGACCGTACAGATAAAATTGTGACAGAACTGTCTGATAAAATCAAAAATATCGAAGAGGTAAAAGATGTGATTTCTATCTCAGGCCAGTCCATGATGGGCGGAGGCTCAGGCGGCAATATGGGCTCTCTGTTCGTCGTGCTAAAGCCGTGGAATGAACGCCGTGGAAAATCACACGACGTTGATGCCGTCATTGCAAAGGTGAATGAGATAGCCTCGACCTATCAGGAGCCAATCGTATTTTCGGTCAATCCACCCGCGATTCCGGGTCTCGGCATGACATCCGGAATGGAAATGCAAATTCTCGACATCAATAATCTCGGGGCACAAGCCATCCAGCAGACAATCCAGTCAATGAAGGACATGGCAGCTAAAGATGAGCGTCTGGCACAGCTCACCACTCAGTTTCAGGCAGGAGTGCCGCAATATAGAATCAATGTCGACCGCGACAAAGCCAAACTTATGGGACTGACCATCGAAAATATCTATGGCACACTCGCCGAATTCATGGGAGGCAGCTATGTGAATGATTTCGTTGAATTCGGACGCACATATCAGGTCAACATGAGCGGTGACAGTGATACAAGAAGTACGGTTGAAAAAATCCCTAATTTGACCGTCAGGAATTCCGAAGGGCAGATGGTCCCATTCTCGTCTTTTGCTTCGATAGAGCCGACCATCGGACAGTCTACCGTAAGCCGGTATAACATGTATACTTCAGCATCCGTCACAGGCACACCCGCTTCACATGTTTCAAGCGAGGATGCAATCATGGCAATGGAAGAAATTCTTAAGAATGCTGTAGGTGACCGCTTTGCATACGCATGGACAGGCGAAGCCTTTCAGGAGACACAATCAGGAACGACAATTTCATTCGTACTGCTCTTTGCAATCGTAATTACAATTCTCGTTCTTGCCGCACAGTATGAAAGCTGGACCGATCCTCTTGCCGTCGTGATTTCAATGCCGACAGCAATACTTGGAACCGTGATCGGATGTCTGTTTCTATCACAGTCGATTTCAATTTACACACAAATCGGCATCATCCTGCTGCTCGGACTTTCTGCCAAAAATGCGATTCTGATTGTGGAGTATGCAAGAGATTTCCACAAAGGAGGACAAGACATCCGACAAGCGGCACTGGATGCAGGCCGGATACGTTTCCGTCCAATCATGATGACAGCATTCGCATTTGTATTCGGTGTTCTCCCGATGCTGTTTGCGACAGGTGCAGGAGCGCAATCACGAATAGCTCTTGGAACGGCTGTTGTTTTCGGTATGGCAATCAACGCCATTGTCGGCACTCTTTTTGTCCCCGGGTTCTGGGAGCTGCTTGAAAATTTCAGGGAGAAATATCTGTCAAAAATCTTTGCAGGCTCTACACAAAACTCCACCACTGAAACGACAGCACCCGTAACCGGTGACAAAAAAGATGAAACACACATATAATCGAGCCGTCCACAAAGCCTAATAACGAGTTGAATCTCCCGTCGAAAGCTAAAATGCAGCCGACGGGAGATATTTGTTATTTATTTTAGGATTTTTTTGTACCTTTGTCGTTCAAATGACTATAATATGACAATGGCGTCAAAGACACGCGAAAGACTCTTGGATGTTGCGCGTCAACTCTTTGCCAGCAATGGTGTCGAGAAGACCACAATGAACGACATTGCCACCGCTTCTGACAAGGGGCGGCGCACCATCTACACATATTTCAAAAACAAGAAGGAGATCTACGATGCTGTCATTGAACGCGAAAGCGAAGCTATTGTCATGAAACTTAAGGCCGTAGTCATGTCTGACCTCGAACCGGCTGAAAAATTCGAACGTTTTCTTGAAGCTCGGTTCGACATTGTCGAGGAAACCATCAAAGCCTCCGCTACAAGCCAGATACTCTCCTACATCACCCTTGACTATAAACGGCTTGAACGCATCAGGACTCTTGCTGTCGCAAAAGAACAGCTTTTGATTTCAAGAATGATTAACGAGGGAATCGCCAAAGGAGTTTTCGACCCGGTGCAGGCCCACTTGCTCCCGGAGGTCTATCAGATGATATTCCAAGGTGTGGACTATTGCCATTTGAGCGGCAATTTCTCACAATTCAATTTTACGGTGTCCGACATCCGTGAGTCGACCATCAAATTTCTTATCAATACGATAATCAAAAAGAACCATTAATATAGTTAACTAAAATAACGACTATCAGACAAATGAAATTACTTGAAGGAAAAGTAGCGCTCATCACCGGAGCCGCCCGCGGAATCGGAAAGAGCATCGCTGTCAAGTTTGCACAGGAAGGTGCAGACATCGCATTTACAGACCTCAATCGTGATGAAAACATGGAAGCTACCGAGAAGGAACTCGAAGCCCTCGGTGTAAAAGCAAAAGGATATGCCTCAAACGCAGCCGACTTCACTCAGACAGAAGAAGTCGTAGGAAAAATCAAAGAGGATTTCGGCCACATTGATATTCTCGTAAACAACGCAGGCATCACCAAAGACGGCCTTATGATGCGTATGTCAGAAGCTCAATGGGATGCAGTCATTGCCGTGAACCTTAAGAGCGCATTCAATTTCATCCATGCGGTTCTCCCCATCATGATGCGTCAGCGTCAGGGCTCGATCATCAACATGGCATCTGTCGTAGGTGTGCATGGCAACGCAGGCCAGTCAAACTATGCGGCTTCAAAGGCAGGTCTTATCGCCCTTGCAAAGAGTATCGCACAGGAAGTCGGCTCACGTGGCATCCGCGCCAACGCAATCGCCCCCGGCTTCATCGAAACTGCCATGACTGCCGCACTTCCCGAAGATGTACGTAAGGAATGGGCGCTCAAGATACCCCTGCGCCGTGCCGGTCAAGTGGAAGATATCGCTAATGTCGCAACCTTCCTTGCATCCGACATGTCAAGCTACATCTCCGGCCAGGTTATTCAGGTCGACGGTGGCATGAACATGTAATAGTCCGACAACGTTTCACTGACATAAGGGATGGCAGATTGCCTGAATGCAATCCGATTCTCTTATGTCATTAACATTATCAACAGTAGACCCTCTATGCTGACATACAATACCCAACTCAAAAGGCTCGTGCTTCCGGAATACGGTCGCAACATCCACCAGATGGTAGACCACTGCCTGACCATCGAGGACAGAGACGAACGTACACGCTGCGCACATTCCATCATCGCCAGCATGGCCAAACTCTTCCCGAAAATACGCGAAGAAGAGGATTACCAGCGAAAACTTTGGGATCACCTTGCAATCATGAGCAATTTCAAACTTGATATCGACTATCCGGTAGAACCGCTTATGGCCGAGAAATTCAATTCCGCACCAGCCAAAGTGCCCTATACGACCGGACATATCAGGTATCGCCACTATGGTAAGGACATCGAGCTTATGATTAATCGGGCTGTCGGCATGGAAGAAGGCCCTGAGCGCGATGAATTTGTCATACTCATTGCCAACCATATGAAAAAACTGTTGCTCAGCGTAAACGCCGACGGGGTGGATGACTATAAAATCTTTAAGGACTTGGCCGATTATTCCCACGGGATGCTGCGTCTTGACCCACAGACCACCAAGCTGCATGAATTCAAGATTGTCGCTCCTCCAAGCAACAAAAAGAAAAAGAAAAGATAATATTATTATATAAGGTGATAAGACTCTCGGAAATAGCAGAAGCCGGACATTTCAACAAAGCCCATGGGATTAAAGGTGAAATGTCAGCCACACTTGATTTCGACCTTGACTTGGACAACGTCAGATGTATCATTGTTTCGGTCGAAGGCATCTTCGTGCCGTTTTTCATACGTTCATGGCGTCCGAAGACCGCTGATACATGCCTGCTTACTCTCGAAGGAATCGAAACAGACGTGAAGGCTCAGGAATTCAACAACCGGACATTCTACATCCTTCGCTCAGACATTCCTGAAGACGACAGCGATGATGAGTTTGATGACGAAGATGGATTTTATGCGTCTGACCTTATTGGATACCGGATTCATGATTGCCATCTTGGTGATATCGGCATGATTTCAAGCATAAACGATGCGACTGAAAATGTCCTGTTCGTGATTTCGACCGATAAAGGAGATGAAATTTTTGTTCCGGTCGCTGATGAATACATCGAGGATATCGACCATGACACCCAGACCATAACTACAAATCTACCCGACGGGCTCGTGGATCTCAACGATTAAGGACACAACCGGCTCAATTAAATTTATTATTCTGTCATGAAAGAATTTGATGAAAAAGAGGCCATAAAGGCCATGCGCACAGCCATCAGTGAAGAAAAAAACCGGCTCTATGATGACGACGAGCTTCTCAATATCATTGATATCATCTGGGACTGGTATGACGACCAAGGTCTTCTTGATATCGATGCTGAAGCCGATAACGATGATGTCAACACGGACGCTCTCATCAAACATGTCGGCAAAATGATTTCAAAGGATACAGATTCACCTGTGAAACGTGAAGATGTCGAGCCATTGGTTATGGCAGAGCTTCGTTACGAACAATCGCTTGACGAAATGTAGTCAATGTGATCTACGCAATTCACAGCCCCACACCCACCTATCTCTTCAACAATTATTTTCCAGCAGACAAAACATATGAAAAAAATTCTATTGGCCTCGCTTTTTACAGCCTTCGTATTCGGTGTGTCTGCCGTCATTAATGCAAAAGATCTAAGCAAAGATCCCTATAGAGGATATGACGAGACCGTCTATATGGACATGGAGCTGGAGGACAATCTAAAGACACCGACAGTCAGCAAGAACGAACACTATGCGGTCAAATCATATATGACACGTCTGGGAAAAGATCTTGCGAAAAAGAATTATATCGTAGATTTGATGAGAGACGATGAAGTAGTCCTCGTCACAATCCCGTCTGACGACATTTTTCTCCCAAACGACACCCTCCTTTCTCCGGTTGCACCCACAAAACTCGCACCAATAATCTCACTCCTCTCAGATCCGTATATGTTTAAAGTGGTCTATTCGGTCCACACTGACAATACCGGCTCTCCGACATATAATATGCGTCTTTCACACCAACGCAACAATTCCATCTATGATTGGTTGCTTGAAAAAATCAGTGAAGACCAGATTGTCATTCCTTACGAATATGGCGATACGGATCCACTCGGGCCAAATGATTCACGCGAAGGCCGCAAAGAGAACCGAAGAGTGGAAATCTTCCTTATCCCCGGTCCAAAGCTGATAAGTTCAGCGCAAAAAGGGATGTTGAAATGATTTTCAGGACGCGTATTTTTTTGTAATTTTGCATTCATCCAACTTCTACATATCACAAAACTCAAGAATATAAATTCTTTACAATGGCAAAGGAACTAAAAGATCTCACCAAACGCAGTGAAGATTATTCAAAATGGTACAACGAACTTGTAGTAAAGGCTGATCTTGCCGAGCAGAGCGCTGTTCGCGGCTGCATGGTCATCAAACCCTATGGTTACGCTATCTGGGAAAAGATGCAGCAGACACTCGATAAGATGTTCAAGGAAACAGGAGTGCAGAACGCATATTTCCCGCTTCTCATCCCAAAATCGTTTCTTTGTCGTGAGGCCGAACATGTCGAAGGCTTTGCCAAAGAATGCGCCGTCGTGACACACTACCGTCTCAAGAACGACCCCAACGGCAACGGAGTGGTTGTCGATCCCGACGCACGCCTTGAAGAAGAGCTGATTGTCCGTCCGACATCTGAAACAATCATCTGGGGAACTTACAAGAACTGGATTCACAGCTACCGTGACCTTCCTGTACTTTGCAACCAATGGGCAAACGTGATGCGTTGGGAAATGCGCACACGCATGTTCCTCCGCACTGCCGAATTCCTCTGGCAAGAAGGACACTGCGCACACGCAACTGCCGAAGAGTCTGAAGCACGCACAGTCCAGATGATAAACCTCTATGCCGATTTCGCTGAAAAATACATGGCGATGCCAGTGATAAAGGGCGTAAAATCCGCTAACGAACGTTTTGCAGGCGCGCTTAACACCTACACCATCGAAGCCATGATGCAAGACGGCAAGGCTCTCCAGTCGGGCACATCTCACAACCTCGGCCAGAATTTCGCGAAAGCTTTCGATGTTACATTCGTCAACAAAGACAACAAGCCTGAATATGTATGGGCCAACTCATGGGGCGTATCAACCCGTCTGATGGGCGCACTCATCATGACTCACTCCGACGACAACGGCCTTGTGCTTCCGCCCCACCTTGCTCCAATTCAGGTAGTCATTATCCCTATTTACAAAAACAGCGAACAGCTTGCTGAAGTTTCGGCTAAGGTAGAGCCCATCATCAACGAACTCCGCGCACTTGGCATCAGCGTGAAGTATGACGATTCCGAGAACAAGCGTCCGGGATTCAAATTTGCAGATTATGAGCTTAAGGGTGTTCCCGTGCGTCTTGCAATCGGAGCTCGCGACATAGAAAACGGCACTGTTGAGGTGATGCGCCGCGACACTCTTGAAAAGCATATCGCTCCGCTCGAAGGCATCGCGGACTATGTGGCCAAACTTCTCGAAGAAATACAGGACAACATCTTCCAGAAGGCTCTCAAGCACCGCGAATCTATGACACGCACTGTTGACACCTACGAAGAATTCAAAGAGGAAATCGAAAAGGGTGGCTTCATCCTCGCCCACTGGGACGGCACAACCGAGACTGAGGAAAAAATCAAGGAAGACACTAAGGCGACAATCCGCTGCATTCCTCTCGACGGAGACGAAACTCCCGGAGTCTGCATGGTGACAGGCAAACCTTCTGCACGCCGAGTCATCTTTGCACGTAACTACTAAAAAAGTGTCGTTAATCGACCTGTTTAGAATTTAACCCTCATTCTCCTCTCTCTTCCTTTTTTCCCTCTTCTCCACGGACGTCTCTGTACATAAAGCTCTATGTCAACACCTCGTATCCCGCGAATAGCGACCGGCGTATCCGTGCTGATTGCAGTTTTCGGACTTATAGTTCCATTGCTTACACTTCATCTTGGATTCTACCCATGGAAAGATGAGGAATATCAGATTATGTGTATATCAGACTACCGGTCTACCCCATTGGCCGCGCTCACGATGTACATAGGGCACATTTGGTCAATAATCGTAGGGAATGACAACGTCCTGACATTCCGCATCCTTGCCTATATCTGCAACACTCTGAGCATCCTGCTCCCATGCGGTTATTTCTATCGGAAAACCGGCCAGCCGATTGTCACGGCTGTCATTTTTCTGATTTTACAGCTTAGCATGTCCCTGTTCGGATTGTTCTCCTACGAATGGGACACGACTACCCATCTTTTTCTGACAATCTGCTGTCTGATTGCCGTAAGCTATATTGACACGCAGACAATAGGAAAAATATCATTACTTGCCGTTTTTTCGGCATGTGCAGTTTTCTCACGCATACCGAATGCAGCTCTCATCCCTGTAGTGTTTATCCTGATAGCTGCCTGCCGGAAATCAATCAGACATACAATCATTGATTTTGCAGTCTACCTGATAGTATTGTTATGTTCATCGGCGATAATAATACTCATGGTGTGGGGAAATTTCCAATCATTCATCGCCTCATGGTCTTCTGACAACTACATCACAGGTCATAGCAGCCTCACCGATGTCCTCTTCCTGCAAGTATGGACACGCTATCCGATTTCACTCAGATATTTTTATATGTGGGGAGGCATATTTGCCGCTACATGTTATTTAAACAAAATTGAAATAACACGATTTTGGAAATACACAGTCATTGCCTTCATCTCGTTTTCAATCGTAGCGCTCTGGCTTGTCATACGCGTGACATCGGACGACACAAACTCCTACATGATTGACCTGTTTTACTTTTCCGTAGCCCTTATCCCTGCAATCGCTATTTACAGGCATTCACAAGTCCGGCATTCGGTGCTGCTCAGTCTCACACTCATAGCTTTCGCTCTCGTATCATACGTCGGATCTGACTGCGGACTTTATAAAATACTCTGCATGCCACTGATGCCTGTTGTGCTTGCCGATTTAGTAAAATACAGGTTACACAGCATCCGTGAGTTCTATCTTTCCATTGCTGCCGTAGTAGTCATCTGCTACCTGCCTTTACGGCTTAAAAATCCGTGGACCAGAGAATGGATGAACCGCTACCCTGCCACATATTCCATAACAAAGCTCAAAGGGATACGCCATTCAGACAAAGAAGTCGAAAGAAGGACAGAAATTTACAATCTTGGAAAGAAAATCGAAGCTGACAATAAGAAAATTCTGTTTCTTGGCAACGACCGCTATATGTTTGACTATCTTCTCGGCCACTCAAAAGACAATGTAGACCGTTATCCATTGCAACGCTACCACGATGACAATTCATTTGAAGGTATCGAACAGCAACTCTATGAGATGGCCGACAGGTTTGATTTCGTCTACCTCGGATATGAATTCAACGATACGGACAGACAGAAAATTTCAAATAAATTAGCTGAAAACGGTTTTTCTTTGTATCTTAGCGACGAAGATTATACCATCTGGCAAAGATGACACCAATAAAATTAGCAATAGTTGTTCCTTGCTACAACGAAGAAGCTGTTTTGCCTCTTTCGGCCAAAGAGCTGCTCGCTATTCTCGACCGCCTCGTCGAGGATGGTAAAATTATGCCGGATAGCTTTATACTCTGTTGCGATGATGGCAGCAAGGACGCCACATGGTCGGTAATCAACCGTCTCCATCTGACCGACAACAGAATCAAAGGGATAGCATTGGCTCATAACCGAGGGCATCAAAACGCGCTTTTAGCCGGACTGATGAGCGTCAGAGGAAAATGTGACGCCGCTGTCTCTATTGACGCCGACCTTCAGGACGATCCTAATGCCATTATTGAGATGGTCGATAAATTCTTGGAAGGGAAAGAAATTATATATGGCGTGCGTGAAAAACGCGACTCCGACACGTGGTTCAAACGTACCACTGCAAGATCTTTTTACAGATTCCAGCAATTGATGGGAGTCAATGCAATCGCCGACCACGCAGACTTCCGTCTTATGAGTTCAAGAGCCATCGAGCTTCTTGCAGACTACAGCGAATCGAACTTATATCTACGCGGAATTGTTCCGATGATTGGACTCGACAATGCGATTGTGACATATGATCGCCACGCCCGCGCTGCCGGAGAATCAAAATATCCTCTTTCCAAGATGCTGTCATTCTCGATTGACGGCATAACATCGTTTTCCGCGAAACCCATGAGAATGGTGTTTTTTACAGGATTCGCATTGCTCATCATAGATATTCTTGTAGCAATCTACGTCATCGCATCAATTCTTTTTTCCGACCATCTTGAAGCCGGATGGGCATCCCTGATAATCTCCATATGGTTTCTCGGAAGCCTCATACTGATGGCCATCGGAATAGTCGGAGAATACATCGGTAAAATATTCATTGAAGTCAAACAACGTCCGCGATATGCTATTCGCGACATTTTATTCGATTAATGGACAACAAAACATTTATTACAAAATTGTCGAAACGCTTAAACCGCGACACATCTGAAGTCTCGACTCTTATCGAGGGACTGAACAGAATTTTTCGCGAATCCGGTGCTGAACTTGATTCGATTGCCATACCGGGATTCGGCACATTCAAATCGACAAAGACAGAAGAGAGAGTCGTGACCGACGAAACGACACAGGAACGCACCCTCTATCCTCCGGTCATTTCCATGGAATTCCAGCCAAGCATCATTCTTAGGAAAAAATTAAGCAAATGAATCAGAAAATACCATTTCACGAACTTTCAGCACGCATAGCCGCAGCAACTGGCATCAGCGAGGAAAGTGCCGAACAATTTGTCAGAAACTTCTTCGACCTTATATTCGAATCGCTCATCAGAGGCGAGAATGTCAAAGTCAAAGGTCTCGGATCATTCAACTTGATTGAATCAAATGGCGAGAAAAGCATCGAATTCATTGCGGACAAAGATATCACGGACGTAATCAACGCTCCTTTTGCGATGTTTGAGCCGGTCAAGCTCAATGACTCTGTTTCAGATGAAATGCTTTCAGAGGCCGACAAAACTATTGAACACGAGCCAATTGACAATTCCAGCCGAATAGAGGTTGCCCCACAGATGGCATCCGTTATTCTGCCTGAGGAAACAATCGAGGAAACAATAACAGAAAAAGCCGACACATCTATATCATCCACAAATTCAGCCCCGATAGAATCCGATGATTCTGTTTCCACCCAACCTGCCGATGATGAACAGGCCGTAGAAGTTCCGCATAGCGAATCGGAGGAAACCGAAGCGACCGACGCGCAGCCTTCTGAAATGCCTGAGTCACCAACTCCGCAGGAAGAGCCTGAAGCAATCAAGATTCCAGAACCTGAACCCGAATCTGAATCTGAACCTGAACCCGAATCTGCACCGGAGCCTGCACCGAAGCCCACGGTTCAAACAGCGACACAGATACCGGAATCAACCCCGGCTCAGAACTGCCCGCCCACTCCTCCGGCCAGACCGGTATCCACCCCTCCTGCGCCAAAGCAAATTCAGCCATTGGAAGACGAAGATGAGGAATATGTCGGACAAGCGAAGCAGCCGGCCGGGAATGGCAACTTCTGGATAGGTCTGTTAGTCGGCATAATCATCGGTCTCGCAATTGGAGCATGCGGTGTATATCTCGCAATTGATTATTTCTTCCCGACTATGCAACGTCCTGTCATCGAACAGGAGGATGAACAGGCCGGAATAGAATCATTGATGACAGAATTGCTGCCGGACTCCATCACACCAGCATCAACAGAAGAAACACCCACCGCCACTGAAGATACGATTCAGAAAGAAGCGCCCAAGGCGGCAGAAGCACCTCAAGAGCCTGCACAGGCAACAAATGTCACTATCACAGACACCATACGCCGTGGCTATCTGATTCCTGATATGGCCAAGAAGTTCTTTGGCAGCAAGGATTACTGGGTGTACATCTACGAAGAAAACAAATCAAAAATCGGAAATCCCAATAACACTCAGCCCGGACAGGTGCTCGTCATTCCTGCCGCAGAAAAATATGGCATTTCACCTGACAATGCCGAAAGCCTGAAGAAAGCGCGGGCTAAAGCGACCGAAATATTACGGAAATATCCGCGATGACTTTCCGACATCTGTAATCACAGTGTTACAGACTTCTAAAATAAATTCCTGCGAAAAACGGTCTTAACTGATTTTCGCGGGAATTTATTTTTAGTTCAAAAATTTATGATTTCTATATTGTTAAACGAAAAATAGCTAAAATTAACACACTTTTTTCACACAATAATTGTTGTTATTTATAATTTTGTATTCCATTTCATCAACTCTTGAAGGAATTTTATAGGAATTTTAAATTAACACAATACATACGAAAACTTCACTACTGAGACTATGAGCGAGTCAGTAAACATCCGAGAACTCAACGATCTCGTTGCCGGAAAGAAAGACTTTATAAATCTTGTCACGCGAGGGATGGATCAGACCATCGTTGGCCAGAAACATCTGATTGATTCACTCCTGATTGCCCTCCTCTCCAACGGGCATGTACTTCTTGAGGGTGTTCCCGGTCTTGCAAAGACCCTCGCCATCAAGACTCTCGCCCAGATTATAGACGCAAAATACAGCCGTATACAGTTTACCCCCGACCTTCTTCCTGCCGACGTAATCGGAACTATGATCTACAGCGTGCAGAAAGAACAGTTCCAGATCAAGCGCGGACCTATTTTTGCCAATTTCGTCCTTGCCGATGAAATTAACCGTGCGCCGGCTAAGGTACAGAGCGCACTGCTTGAAGCAATGCAGGAACGACAGGTGACAATCGGCGAAAAGACATTTAAGCTGGACGAGCCTTTCTTGGTCATGGCTACACAGAACCCGATTGAACAAGAAGGAACATATCCGCTTCCTGAAGCACAGGTCGACCGTTTCCTGTTGAAAGTCATCATCGGATATCCTACCAAGGAAGACGAAAAGCTGATTATACGCCAGAATATATCCGGCCATAAAGTCGAGGTGAGACCTCTTCTTCAGCCTTCGGAGATTATTGAGGTGCAGAAGATTGTCGAAAAAATCTATCTTGATGAGAAAATCGAGCGCTACATTGTCGACATTGTATTCGCAACCCGTAATCCGGCTGAATATAATCTGAAAGACCTTGCCGGAATGATTAGCTTCGGAGCATCGCCGCGTGCGTCCATCGGTCTTGCAAAAGCTGCGCGCGCATACGCCTTCCTTCGTGGCCGTGGCTATGTGATTCCCGAAGACGTACGTGCCGTTTGCCACGATGTCCTTCGTCACCGTATAGGACTCACCTACGAAGCCGAAGCCAACAACATCACAACCGATCAGGTAATCTCTGAAATCCTTGATAAGGTTGAAGTGCCCTAAACCCATAACCCCTCATATCGCGTCCTCACATGGAAGCTAACGAACTGCTTAAAAAAGTCAGAAAAATTGATATTAAGACCCGTGGACTCTCCCAAAATATATTTGCGGGAGAGTACCACACGGCTTTTAAAGGTCGAGGCATGACCTTCTCTGAAGTCAGGGAATATCAGTATGGAGATGACGTGCGCGACATCGACTGGAATGTAACCGCACGCCACAATCACCCATATGTGAAAGTTTATGAAGAGGAGCGAGAGCTGACGGTTATGCTGCTCATCGACATGTCACGAAGCCGTCTCTTCGGAGCTGTAGGTGAGGAAAAACGTGAAATGATTGCAGAAATTGCCGCTACACTTGCATACTCCGCCATAACCAACAACGACAAAATCGGAGTCATATTCTTCTCTGACAAAATCGAGAAGTTCATTCCACCGAAAAAAGGCAAGAAGCATATACTTCTCATCATCAGAGAGCTACTTGACTTTACTCCTGAAAGTCCCGGTACTGATATCGGAATTGCCCTGCGCTACTTCACAGACGCGCTCAAAAAGCGCTGCACGACATTTCTTATCTCCGACTTCATTGACAGTCATGACTACTCACGGCAGCTACAGGTGGCATGCAACAAACATGACATCATCGCAATTCAGGTCTACGACAAGCGTGACACCTCTCTTCCCGATGTCGGATTAATGAGAGTCATGGACCTTGAGACAGGCGGGACACGATGGATCAATACATCCTCGAAACGTACACGTCAGGCTTTTGGAAAATGGTGGTATGAACGTCAGCAGACAATGGTCGAAAGATTAAGCAAATGTAGAGTAGACCATGCCTCAATCGCCACAGACGAAGATTTCGCAAAGTCACTCATAGCGCTATTAAAGAACAGAGGTGTCCGTTGACAGCTACATTACTCCTCCAGATTGTTTATGACCGTATAATAAAAATACAAAAAGTCTATGCATCGACCACTCCGCATATTATTCATAAGCCTGACAGCACTGCTTGCATCCATCGCCGTCAGTGCTCAAAACCCTACGGTGAAACTGAGTCTCGACTCTGCATTTTTGTTGATGGGGCGTACGACACCTCTTCATCTTGAACTCGTCACACCGACCAAGCCGGAGGGGCGTTTGCTAATCCCGAAAGACTCGATGTGCGACAAGGTCGAAATTCTGAAGCTGCTTGAGCCCGACACTACCCTGCTTGGCAACGACAGGATTGAAATTAAACAGGACATCGTCCTGCAATCATTCGACTCCGGAGTATACCGTCTGAATCCCATCATGTATGTTGTCGGCAATGACACGTTCCGTTCAAACCGTCTCGTACTTAAAGTATTCCCGGCCGACATCGACTCTCTGGAAACAATTCACGACTATGCGGATGTAGCCGATATCGACCGTAGTTTCATCGATTATCTTCCGGATTTCATTGTTGATTATGGCCTGTGGATACTCGCCGTGCTAATCGTACTTGGCGCAGGTGGCTATGCGTTCTATCTCCTGCGACGCAAAAAGAATCCGTTCGCAGCTACGCCTGAGAAACCCGTGCCGCCATATGAAAAAGCAATCGGAGAACTCAACCGCCTGCGTGGAGAGAAACTCTGCGAAAACGGTCATGAAAAGGAATTCTATACCCGCCTCACCGACATCCTCCGCATATATCTCCATGGCCGCTTCGGCATAAACGCGATGGAAATGACATCGACCCAGATCCGACACATGCTCAATTCCAATGCGGAAGCAAAACTTTCGAAAGAAAACATGGAGCGTGTGCTCGAGACTGCCGACTTCGTTAAATTCGCAAAAGTCAGACCTTTGCCTGACGACAACATACGCGCATTCAACTCGGCAATGCAATTCGTCGAGGATACCAAACCAAAACCCGAACCCGAGGAAACGCCCGAGGGGGACAATGAAACAGAAACAACAACTCAAAACCATAAATAAGCGATAATGTTACTGGCAAATCCCGGATACCTTTGGCTGTTCCTGCTGTTCATCCCGCTGATAGCATGGTATATCTATAAACAGCGCTCGCTCTATGCCTCGATGGAGGTATCGACAGTGTCGGCGTTTTCAAAAGCACCACGTTCGTTGCTGGCTTCGATGCGCCACATTCTGTTCATCCTTCAATTAGGTGCAATCGGATGCGTAATCATGGTGCTGGCCCGCCCGCAGACACGCGATTCATGGAATACATCAAGCGTTGAGGGTACTGACATCGTCATTGCGATGGACATATCGACCAGTATGCTCGCCCGCGACTTTAAACCTGACCGTTTCGAAGCCGCGAAGGATGTGGCCGCAAAGTTTGTCGCAGGTCGCGAAGGCGACAACATCGGAGTCGTGATTTTCGCCGCAGAAAGCTTCACGGCCATCCCGATGACTACAGACCGCTCGCTTATCGCAAACTACATAGGTGATATCAAGATGGGAATGCTTCAAGACGGCACTGCCATCGGTGACGGCCTTGCGACATCAATCAACCGCATAAAGGACGGAAAAGCAAAATCAAAAAGCATAATCCTTCTCACCGACGGTTCGAACAACACAGGTAATGTCGCCCCCATCACAGCCGCAGAAATTGCCAAACAGCTGGGCATAAAGGTCTATACAATCGGCATCGGAACAAACGGGACTGCACCCTATCCACAGGAAAACATGTTTGGCCGAATCGAATATGTCAATCTTCCGGTTGTTATTGACGAAGCTACGTTAAAGACTATTGCGGAAACAACAGGCGGAAAGTATTTCCGTGCCACCGGCAACAATGTCCTCAAGGAAGTATTTGCCGAAATAGACCGTCTCGAAAAGACAAAGATGGACCTGAGAAATTTCACAAGCACCGAGGACGACTATCTGCCTTGGGCCATAGCAGCACTCAGCCTGTTCGGACTCGCAGTGCTTCTCCGCTACACAGTTTTCAGGACAATACCCTAAATTAAACAACTGTCTATGATTTCGTTTGCATATCCACATCTGTTATATCTCCTGCTTCTGATTCCGTTGGTGGCAGCCCTCTTTTTCTGGGCACGCTACTCGCGTCGTCGCAAACTTGCCCGTTATGGGCGGCAGGAAGTGATTGAAAACCTGATGCCTGAGGTTTCGAAATACATGCCTTGGGTAAAAATGGTGTTGTCGCTGCTCGTGATTGCCGCACTTGTCCTGATGATTGCCCGTCCGCGGGCTACGGGAGGGCTTGAACCCGACGCTTCAGAGACAAAGACATCAAGAGGTATAGAAGTGATGGTCTGTCTTGACGTTTCAAATTCAATGCTTGCGTCAAGCACAGACGACGATCATGGCATCAGCCGTTTGCAAAGAGCCAAACATATCCTTGAAAAGCTCATTGATAAAATGACCAATGACAAGGTCGGACTTATTGTGTTTGCCGGCGACGCTTACACACAGCTGCCCATCACATCAGACTATATCTCGGCTAAGATGTTTCTCAACGGCATCACAACAGATATGGTTCCGACTCAGGGTACGGCAATCGGTACTGCCCTTGAAATGGCCATGAACTCTTTCACCCCTAACGATGATATGGGCAAAGCCATTGTGGCAATTACCGACGGTGAAAACTTCGAGGACGATGCAGTTGAAGCGGCAAAACGCGCCGCAAGTGCAGGCGTACAGGTCGATGTCATCGGTCTTGGCACTTCTCATGGGGCACGCATTCCCATCGGGAAAGGCCAATACATGATAAATCCCATGACAGGCGAGGAAGTTGTCACTAAACACGACGAAGAGACAGCTTCACAGATAGCGAAAGCCGGTAACGGTATTTATGTAAACGGCGGCTCCAATTCAGCCATCAACGCAATCGACGAAAAGATGGATGAGCTTGAACAAGGTGATTTCGAAAGGAAGTCATTCTCTCCCCAAAGCGAGCAATTCCCGATTTTTGCATTCATTTCCTTAATTCTTCTGGTGATTTATTCCGTGACAGTTACCAGAAAAATCTCATGGCTTAAGAAATACCGTTTCTTTACAAAAGAGGAAGGAGGCAACAAATGAAAAAGATATTGTTCTCACTCATAACCGCCATGACCGTCATGCCGTCTATGGCTCAGAGCAAGTCCACTACCACACGCGACGAAAGAAATTATATCGTCGAAGGCAACAAACTTTACAACGAGCAGCGTTATGCAGATGCTGAAGTGGCCTATCGCAAGGCTCTTCAGGAAAACGCGATGAATGAAATCGCGCAATTCAACCTTGCGGCATCACTACTGCGTCAGGGCTCAGCCTCAGGCGAGACTCAAAAGGAAGCTTCTGCAATACTCCAGAATCTGACACGTGACGCTGAAAATATCTCGATTGCCGAGAAAGCGTTCTATAATCTTGGAAATATCGCCTTCAATGCTCAGGATTATGCGAAAAGTATAGAACTCTACAAGAATGCTCTTCGTAAAAATCCTGACAACGACAAGGCCCGCGAAAATCTTCGTCTTGCTCAGAAACGTCTTGAAGACCAACAGAATCAGGATCAGAATCAAGACCAGAACCAAGACCAGCAGGACCAAGACAAAAAGGATCAGAACAAGCAGGATCAAAATCAAAATCAGGACCAGAACAATAACAACGACCAGAATAAGGACGACAACAAGGACCAGCAGCAACAGCAGCAACCCGACCAGAAACAGGATCAGCAGAAACAACAACAACAGCAGGGCGGCATAAGCCAGCAAAACGCCGAAAAAATACTCAAGGCGATGGAAAATGAAGAAAACGCCACCCGTGCACGCATCAATGCTGAAAAGAAAAAGACCGGAGCTCCTTCACGTCGGCCGGTGACCAACCCTTGGTAATGTGAAGAATACGGAATTTTACATCCTCTAAATTTAAAATCTGAATGAAACGTTTCATCATATTTATATTTCTCACCCTTCTCGTCGGTGTGACTGCTATTCAGGCGCAGGTGAACTTTACCGTGAAGCCACCGTCACGGGTTTATGAAGGCCAGCGGTTTCCTGTCACCTTCCGCCTTACAAATGCCGATGGCTCAGACCTGAAAGTGTCTCAGATCAACGGCTGTAGCCTGCTCTATGGCCCATCTGTATCCCAGTCGCAAAGTTATCAGGTGGTCAACGGCAGAGCGTCCTCAACATCTGCCACTGAATACACCTATTACTATAAAGCCGACAAAGCCGGCACATTCACAATCCCTGCTGCGACCATAGTCGCAGACGGCAAGCATCTATCGACAAAAGCCGTCACTTTTACCGTCCACAGCATTCAAGATGCCAATACCCCTGCATCGCAAAGACCTGTTGACGTTGATGATGTCGACACTCAGGCCGCAGGCCGACGTGTCAACAGCGACGATGTGTTTGTCCGAATCATCCTCTCCAAATCATCGGCCTATGAGCAGGAGGCAATCGGCTGTACAATCAAACTCTACACCAAATACAGCATCTCATCATTCCTTCCGACACGTCAACCCGCATTCGACGGATTTCTCATTCAGGAAGTTGACGTCCAGCCATCGCTCAATCAGATGGAAACATACAACGGACAGAACTACATGACCGCTGTATTGAAAAAATGTATCATATTCCCTCAAAAAAGCGGCAAACTGAACATCAATTCAGGAAACTATGACATATCGGTCGTACAATACGACAACGTGAACATGGGCATGTTCCAAGTACGCCAGCCCAAAGAAGCGAAAATAAAAGTCAATTCCAATTCCGCGTCAATCAACATTCTCCCTCTCCCCCAACCCCAGCCTGACGGATTCACAGGTGCAGTCGGAACATTCAGTGTCGACAGCCGTCTCGTCGGCAATTCATTCCGCACAAACGACCCGGCGACCCTCATCTACACCATCAGTGGAACCGGCAACATAAAATATGTGAAAGAACCGGTCATTGACTTCCCGACTGAATTCGAGCAATACACCCCGAAAAGCGACATCGAGGCTGAAGTTCACGGAAATGATGTCACAGGTAGCATGACAGTGGAATACACCTTTGTCCCCCAAAGCGTCGGAGAATTCACAATCGGAAGTGACAAATTTGTCTACTTCAATCCTCAGACCAAGCAATATGTCACGCTGAACACCCCGACTTATCCGATTAAGGTTGTAAAGGGAGTCTCCGCACCTGTCACTACCGACCAGAAAAATGTCGAAAACAAGAATTCCGACATCCGTCATATCTATCTCGGTGACAAGACACCAATGAAGCAACATCATCTGGTGGTACTTGAATCGTGGTACTGGATTCTATATCTCGGACTCCTTATTGTAGCCATAGCCATCATGGCAATCAACAGACGCAATGCAAAACTCAATGCCGATGTGACAGGCCGCCGCACAGCCAAGGCAAGCAAAGTGGCACGCCGCAGACTCAAAGCTGCCGAAGGATTCATGAAATCAGGCGACAGCGATAAATTCTATGAAGAAATGCTGCACGCAATCTGGGGCTATCTCTCCGACAAACTGTCAATGCCCGTGTCACAACTTTCGCGCGACAACATCTCTGCCACTCTCGCGTCAAAGGGCTACTCGGAAGAAAATGCCAATGACATCGTGACAGTTCTCGACGACTGCGAAATGGCACGCTATACTCCCGACAGTTCCAGCCACATGGACAGTGTGTATGAACGTGGTGTCAACGCTATTAACAAACTTGAAAGCAACAAAAAATGAGATATCTTATTTCACTGATAATACTGGCCGCCTGCGGACTTTTCTCAAGAGCGGAATCATCTCTTATCCAGCAGGCCGACTCGGCTTATACTGCCGACAATTTCAAGGAAGCCGCCGACACCTATCTGCATGTGATAGCGACTGAAGGCAACTCAGCCGCACTTCAATACAACCTCGGCAACTGCTATTACCGTCTTGGTGAAATGGGCAAGGCAATTCTTGCCTATGAACGGGCGCTCAGGTTCGACCCCACATTTGATGATGCGAGAACCAACCTCGAATTCATCAACTCTAAAATCACCGACCGCCCCGGCGAGCGTGGAACATTCTTAGGCAATGCCCTTGACTCGATAGCAAACACAGCAAGGTCAAACTCTTGGGCATGGATTGGCTTCGCTTGCTTCGTGCTTACACTTCTCGGCGTACTCGCCTATCTATTCTCCGATATAATAGTTGTGAGAAAAATCGGATTTTTCGGAGGACTGCTGACATTCTTCGGATGTATCTGCTTCATATTTCTTGCTTTCAGATCGGCAGCCATAGCCACAGCTGAGAATGTCGCCATAATCACATCGCCATCCACAATACTGAGCACAAGTCCGCGAGTGCCTAAAGACCGTACTCAGGAAGCAATGCTGCTCCATGAAGGGACGCGCGTCGAAATCCTTGATTCCGTAAGATCGACCACCGACTCCATCAATTCGCTCTGGTATGATGTACAGGTCGACAATACCCACCGGGCATGGATCAACGCTGCCGCTGTCGAAAAAATCTGATGGCTGAACACCTTTATTTATTGCAAGTCAAACGATTATTCAATCTCACGGTCATCAAACACAAAAACGTGTTCTAAAACATAGTTTTTTTTTCGATAATTATTTGTTTGAATAGAAATTAAAACCTAATTTAGTGACGTGGAAACAAGAGAGATTCCACCAAACATCTATCAAACAAACCAAATATTAACCCCCAAACACCTATATGTATCATGACTAAAACTATCTCATTCAACGATCTCCGTCGCATCAAAGACAGTCTTCCCGATGGTTCAATCCGTCAGATAGCCGACAAGCTTAACGTCACTCCCCAGACAGTCAGAAACTATTTCGGTGGCACAAACTATGAATTTGGTAAAAATTGTGGCGTACACATTGAACCGGGTCCTGACGGTGGCATCGTGGTTCTTGACGACACTACCATCTATGATATGGCAATAGAAATTTTACAGGGAGAAAATAAGGAAGAATAAGTCTGGTAAAATTTTAAAAATATACGCGAAAGGGCAAAAAGAACGCTGTAAGCAACGACTTTTTGCTCTTTCGTCCGTTTTTAATTAGAGCACATATCAATTAAATCTGAACTTTTAATCCTATTCCAAACTATGCAGCCTGACAGATTTATTACAATCGCAATCCACACTTATGACAAAGCACATCAATTAAAAAACATACTCGAATGCGAGGGGCTTGAGGTGGTCTTGCAAAATGTCAATCTTTCCACACCGGTCGTGTCGTCCGGCATACGAGTGAGAATTCACGAGTCAGATTTGCCTATGGCCTTGCGTCTGATTGAAAATATCGAGATATTTTCGCCAAATGCGATAAAGGAATGTCCGGCAGACGGGCCTGAAATCCTTGTCCCGACTGATTTCTCGAAATCATCCGTTCAGGCTTGCCACCTTGCATTTCACCTTGCATCTCTCCACAAAGCCCGCATCAAACTTCTCCACTCCTACTTCGACCCGATAGTCACTAACACGTCTTTACAATTATCCGATGCAATGACATTTGACGGGACAGCCGACATCGTCCAGCAAATGCAGGAAGACAAGGAAATATCCGAAATGTGCAAAAAGCAAATGGAGGAACTGGAATCTTCTTTGCGCGAAAAGATAAAAAACGGCATAATACCTCCCGTCAACTTCTCATCGGAAATAACCGAAGGACTTCCGGAAGAAGTCATCAACAGCTATTCGGCAACCCACCATCCGCTACTGATAGTGATGGGTACTCGCGGGACAGACAAACAAAACCGCGACATGCTCGGCAGTGTGACAGCCGAAGTGCTCGACACATGCCGTTCATGCGTATTCACCGTCCCGGAAACCCTCAGATTTAAACGGACCGACGACATCCGTGAAGTAGTCTACCTCGCATCATCCAAACAGCAAGACATACTCGCTCTCGATGCCCTCTACCGCATGCTTCCGGAAACATCCCTGTCAGTGACGCTTGTATCATTACCGTCAAAGAAAAAACCGAATGGTGACACAGAAGCCATAGCAAATCTTCTTGACTATTGCCGAAAAAACTATCCTGCATATGTGTTCAAGACAATCCAACTGTCATTTTCACATGAAATAGAGGATTTCAATGGGCTTGACAAAGAATTGCATATCGACATGATAGCTGTCCCCACCCCGCGTAAAAATATATTCATACGACTATTCAACCCGTCTTTGGCACATAAACTGCTGTTTCATTCCGACATCCCAATGCTCTCGATTCCGGTCTGATGAAACGCAGGCATTGACAGACGCACGCTAAAAATCAGCTCCTGTTAGGGGCGATTCGGCATTTTTTTGTAATTTTGTAAAAAATTTATCTAAACCAACCATTACTCACGTTTGTTGAACTTTCAATTACGAGATATTATGAGTGACCAGCGCTACAACCTCCGCGGTGTTTCAGCCTCAAAAGAGGATGTCCATAACGCAATCAAAAATGTTGACAAAGGCATCTTCCCACACGCATTCTGCAAAATCATCCCCGACATACTCGGTGGCGATCCGGAATGGTGCAATATCATGCATGCTGACGGGGCAGGGACAAAATCATCCCTTGCATATGCCTATTGGCGTGAAACCGGTGACCTGTCAGTATGGAAAGGTATTGCACAGGACGCACTGGTCATGAATATCGACGACCTTCTCTGCGTCGGTGCTACTGACAACATTCTTGTTTCATCGACAATCGGAAGAAACAAGAATCTCATACCCGGAGAAGTAATCTCGGCCATAATCAACGGCACAGAGGAACTCCTTGCAACCCTCCGTGAAATGGGAGTGGGAATATACTCCACCGGTGGCGAGACAGCAGATGTGGGCGACCTTGTGCGTACCATCATCGTCGACTCTACCGTCACATGCCGTATGCGCCGGGCTGATGTCATAGACAATGCAAACATCAAAGGCGGAGACGTGATTGTCGGCCTCGCTTCATTCGGACAGGCTAAATATGAAACCCGTTATAACGGCGGAATGGGCAGCAACGGACTTACATCCGCACGCCATGACGTCTTTGCTAAATATCTCGCACAGAAATATCCGGAAACATTTGACGCAGCCGTTCCCGAAGACCTCGTATATTCAGGCTCGAAGAAACTGACTGACCCTGTAGAAGGAACCGGACTTACCGCAGGCGAGCTCGTATTGTCACCGACGCGCACATACGCACCAGTAATCAAGAAACTCCTGAACGACATGCGTGGCGAAATCGACGGTATGGTTCACTGTACAGGCGGCGCACAGACCAAAGTGCTGCATTTTGTTGAGAACAAGCATGTCATCAAGGACAATCTGTTCCCAATCCCGCCTCTGTTTGACCTCATCCAGAAAGAAAGCGGAACTCCGTGGAGCGAAATGTATAAGGTGTTCAACATGGGACATCGCATGGAAATCTATGTCCGTCCTGAAGCAGCTGAAAGGGTGATGGCTATCGCTGCTGAATTTGGAATCGAATCGCGTATCATCGGTCGCGTTGAAGACGCTGACTCGAACCATCTTACTATAAAATCCTCAGCCGGGACATTTGAGTATTGACACTTTCAGTTAACGGGAGCGTCCCTCTGTCTCGGTCGAAATATAACAATTGATTTAGAACATTAATCAACACATTTTCTATGAGAAGAGGGATTCTCTCGGCATTAACTGTTTTTTCGTTATGCTCACTGCTCTTTGCCTGTGGAGGCAATGGTAAATCTAACGGCGACAAGGAGTCTGACTCTCCCGGTCATAAACTACCTGACACCTTACGTGTAGCTACGCTTTATAGCCCTGAAGCATATTTCATCTATAAGGGTCAGGAAATGGGCTATGACTATGAACTTGTCACCGCTCTCGCGGCTGACAAAAATCTGGCGCTCAAGATGAAAATAGCGCCGACGTTGTCACGAGCCATCGAAATGCTTGATTCAGGGATAGTTGACCTGATTGCATATGAAGTACCGATTACCGCCGAATATAAGGGCAGAGTCATACCGTGTGGTCCGGAAAACATCACAACTCAAGTCCTTGTCCAGCCCAAAAAAGGAGAAGAAGAACTTATAACCGATGTTACAGATCTTGTCGGCAAGGATGTCTATGTCGAATCTGACTCGAAATATGAAGCGCGCATACGCAATCTGAATCAGGAAGTTGGCGGAGGCATCAACATCCACACCGTTGACCGCGACACAATGATTACCGAAGACCTCATTGCAATGGTCAGTGAAGGTAAAATTCCCCTGACGGTTGTCGACAGTGATATAGCCCGGATCAACAAGACCTATTACAATGACCTTGATATCACTCTCCCGCTTAGCTTTGAACAGCGCTCAAGCTGGGCAGTCGCGCCGTCCAAGGCATGGCTTGGAGACAGCATCAATGAATGGCTAAACAGCGACAGGCCACGCGAGGAACAGGCCATGTTGCTGAAACGCTACTTTGAGCTGAGCAAAAATGATCCCAATACAAAATACTATGCTCTTAACGGAGCCGGAGTCTCACCGTTCGACCACCTGTTCAAACGTTACTCCGAATCATATAACTGGGACTGGAAGCTATTGGCATCACAGGCATATGTCGAAAGTAAATTCGATCCGACAGCAGTCTCTTGGGCCGGAGCAAGAGGGCTTATGCAGATTATGCCCAGAACCGCTAAAGGATATGGCGCAAGTGCCAAGAGTGTCATGAAGACTGAAGTAGCCATCGAAACCGCCCTAAAATTTCTTAATGACCTCGACCGTCAGCTTCAGAAAAAAGTCCCTGATGAGAATGAGCGTAAGAAATTCGTACTTGCAGCCTACAACACCGGCCTCGGACATGTCAACGATGCAATCAATCTTGCAAAGAAGTATGGACTTAACCCTCAGAAATGGGATAACAATGTCGCAAAAGCTATCCTATGGAAATCAAATCCGAAATATTACAGAGATCCAGTGGTCAAATATGGCTATTCGAGAGGAAGAGAGACTTACGATTATGTCAACCGAATCTACAATTTCTATAAAAAAGCCCGCACAAAGGCTTGAAACCGAAATATAACTACATTCTCCCATCATTTCAACTATTTATCCTAATGAAAAGACGCTTTTTACCCGTAGCAATCGTTCTCACTCTTTGCGGATCGATGCTAACAACATCTTGTATCGGAAGTTTTGCCCTGACCAACAAACTGCTGGCTTGGAATAAACAGATTGATAATAAGTTCGTCAATGAACTCGTATTCTTTGTGTTCTGGTGTCCGCTGCCGGTCTATGAGGTTGCAGCTCTCGCCGACATCCTTGTCCTGAACTCGATTGAATTCTGGAGTGGCGACAATCCTGTGGCAGCCGGAAAGAAAGTCATTGACGGAAAAGACGGAAGATACATCGTAGAATGCGACGGAAAAGGCTACACCATCACTTCGGAAAACGACAAATCAGTCGTGCGTCTTGATTTTGACACCGATGAGCAGACTTGGAGCGTAGCCCTTCCTTCAGGCGAAAATTTTGACCTCGTTACATTTATTGACGACAGCCATGTCGCTGTTCCCGGAATCGACGGTGAACGTAAAATTGTCGAACTGTCGGCAGAAGGCTTGATGGCATATCGCGAGATGGTGAATGAAAGCCTTATGGCTGCAAGATAATAACAAGCTATACCATATAAAAAAGGATATGAAATATCTGCGATGGATCCCACCGTATCAGCTGACAATAGCCGTGGGCATCGTAATACTTTATCTTACCCTCCTCCCCAAACCATTCGGGGAGGAGGATTTGCCTTTGTTTCCCGGGGCGGACAAACTGGCTCACTGCTGCATGTTTGGCGGACTGGCACTCACATATATATTCGAACGCAAACGCGACCGGCGTCCCCTTTCGCTCAAAGGTGCATTAATCACAGCATCGGCAGCGACATTGTTTGGTATTGCCGTAGAATTCATCCAAGATGCGATGAATCTCGGACGCAGCGGAGACATGGCTGACGCTTTAGCAGACGCAGTCGGAGCATTTGCGGCTGTGCCACTATGTTATTGCCTACATTGGATCAACGTCGTAGTAAAGCACAGCTCCCGCAAGTAGTTTCAGGTTCGTCATCTCGATACGCAAATCATTAAGCAGCTTCTTGACTTTGGTTATGGAGGCATTGTTCTCGATTTTGAGCATTATCCTCCTGATATAAAGGGATTGTATGCGTGCGACGTATGGTTCGTCAGGACCGTTCACCCTGTTTCCCAACAATTTCCGCAGACGGTTTGCATACTCAAACGCGATTGTCGACACGGCGGCCTGATCGCGATGTTTTATATATATGTAGATGACCCTCACAAAAGGCGGATAGTTGTAGCGCTGCCGTTCTGCAAGCTCGTGCTCATAAAAACCACTGTAGTCATGCTGCAAGAGATATGACAACACCGGATGCGACGGATTGTAGGTCTGGATAGCCACTACTCCGTTCTCATTGCGCCGCCCGGCACGGCCTGCCACCTGCTCAATCATATTGAATGCCCGTTCGGAAGCCCGGAAATCAGGGAAATTAATCACACTGTCGGCATTAATGACTCCTACGGTGCTCACCTTATCAAAATCAAGGCCTTTTGTCACCATCTGGGTTCCTACGAGAATCTGTGATTTGCCTTTCGAAAAATCTTCAATTATATTTTCATAGCTGTCCTTGCTCCGCGTTGTATCCAGATCCATACGCGAGATTGTGGCATGACCGAATAAAGATTCGACCTCTTCCTCGACTCTCTCCGTACCGTAACCTAACACTTCTATACCCGGTTCTTTGCATGCAGGACATACATCAGGCACAGAATAAGGAGTAGCACAATAGTGACACACGAGCTTATCGGAATGACGGTGATATGTAAGCGACACATCACAATTGTTGCATTTCGGCACATAGCCACACAACTTACAGCGTGCTATCGGAGCATAACCGCGACGGTTTATAAAAAGGATGGATTGCTCACCACGTTTCAGCGACTCGTTGACAAGACGTTCGGACTCAAAAGCAAAAGTACCTGTCACAAGTCCCTTCTTGCGGGCATCCGACATGTCAATCACCCTCATTTCAGGCAGTTTCATACCCTCGAAACGCTCTGTCAGGCTGACAAGGCCGAAGCGGCCGGTCGTAGCCTTGTAGTATGTCTCAACCGATGGAGTAGCACTGCCGAGAAGGGTCTTAGCACCATGCATGGACGCAAGGACTATCGCTGCATCGCGCGCATTATAGCGTGGTGCAGGATCATGTTGCTTATACGCACTCTCATGCTCCTCGTCGACAATGACAAGCCCAAGCGACCTGAAAGGAAGAAAGACTGACGAACGCGCACCGATAACCACACATGGTTCTGAAGATTCAAGCAGTTTTTTCCATATATCAACCCGCTCATTGTCAGAGAACTTCGAATGATATATGACAACCTTGTCGCCAAATACACATTGAAGTCGCCTCGTGAGCTGTGTCGTCAATGCGATTTCAGGCACAAGATAAAGAACCTGCCGGCCTTGCCTGAGAACATAATCAATCATATGGATATAAAGTTCGGTCTTGCCACTTGATGTGACACCATGCAGGAGTGTGATGTCATTGTCAAGCCATGATTTATGAATCTTGTCCAAAGCCACGCTCTGAGCGTCGGTCAGCACAGGAAGCTTACCTGCGACCAGACCGGAGAAGCTGAACCTGTTGACTTCTTTGGTATATATATCCACAATTCCTTTTTTAGCCATAGCAGCCACAACTGTCGTTGTCACTGCAGCACGTTCAATCAACCCGGAACGCGTCACTTCGTTTATGTCATCACCCTGCCTCATGAAACCAGAAAGCTCAATCAGAGCTAGAAGCGCCTTTTCCTGCTTCCCTCCGCTTTTGACAAGATCAAATATCCGATGCAACGACTCGGAGTCGCCTTTAGGAATCGCAAGACGCACATATACCTCCTTACGTGAGCGATAACGCTCCACAAGATTTTCAGAAATCATCACCGCCCCTTTGGCAAGGAGGGAATTCGTGACATTTACGATATTTGAAAAGCCTGTCTTTTTGCTTATCACATCAAGAGGCATTTTTTTATCGCTTCCAAGCAGAAGTTCCATCACCGCAAGCTCACGCTGGTTCAGCCTGTCTGTTTCGGATTCTTCATAGTCCGGAGCAGGCTGGATGTAAGTCTCGCTCTCGACCTTAAGACCGGCAGGCATCGCCGCACGCATCACCTCGCCCGGAGTACACAGATAGTAGTCAGCAACCCACTGCCAGAACTTTAGCTGCGGATGCCTTACGATAGGACTTGAGTCAAGGACACACGAAATCTCCTTTACTTCATAGTCCTCCGGCCCGATGTTGCTCAGTCCCGTAACGATACCCGTATAGAATTTCTTACGTCCGAACGGCACAATGACCCTATGGCCCACACAAAGTGAATCGCCGATGTCGGCCGGGACTTTATACGTGAATGTACCCATTATCGGGACAGGGACAAGAACGTCAGCAAAGGTCATAAAAGATAAATTTATGTGAATATGATTTGTAAAAATACAATAAATCCTCATCAATGGCAAAGTTTTTGAATTTTATTTGTACCTTTGCCGACGGTAGCAGGACGCTTGTGTCGCTTGCTGATGGAGGTTGATCTCCGGAGCGGCAAGAGGAAAGTCCGGGCAACACAGAGCACCATACTTTCTAACAGTGAGCTGTCGGCGACGGCAGAGTAACGTGACAGAAAATAACAGCCTGAGCCACTTTCGGGTGACTTAGGCAATGGTGAAAAGGTGGGGTAAGAGCCCACCGGATGTCGTGGCGACACGGCATGCCGCACGTCTTATGGGTTGCAAGGCCATGTATACCGGCGAGTGATATCCTTTGATGGATTCAGTCACAATGGGTTGCTCGTCCATTGCCGGGGGGTAGGCTGCTGGAGTGCTGAAGCAAAGCGAAGCACCGATTAGATAAATGACACGGGCGCTGTGGCAACCTTCAGGGCAGAATACGTAAGACCCTGACAGAAGTCCCACAGTGACATAACCCGGCTTATAGTCCTGCTACCTTTTTTTATTTTTCCCTCATTTCACATCAAACCACTCCATGAAACTCCCCAAGCCGATTGTATTTCTCGCCACAGCATTAATGCTATCGTCAACTGACGCATACTCCCACGATGGTCACACACATGCACCAACAGTCAACGTCCCGACAGAGGATATCAACCTGTCAACTCCGTGGAAAGGGAAAAAAGTCGCATTTCTCGGCGATTCAATGACCGACCCAAAGAACAAATCAACCAAAAAGCACTATTGGAAATATCTTGAAACCCTGATGGGGATAGAGCCACATGTCTATGCGCGCAGTGGCTACAAATGGGACGGCATTTATAAAAAAGCTGTGGAAATGAATGAAGCCGTCGGCGATTCAATAGACGCGATTATTATCTGGGCCGGAACGAACGACTATAACCATAGCTTCCCTATCGGACAATTCTTCACTGAAACGACCGACAGCGTGAACGTAAACGGAACTATCGAATCAAGGAAGCATCGGACATTTGAAATGAACGACACAACTTTCACAGGCAACATAAATCGTGTGATGTCGTATCTCAAGCATAACTATCCGACAAAACAGATTATAATCATGACTCCGATTCATCGCGGATACGCGAAATTTAACGACAAGAACGTGCAGCCTGACGAAAATTATGCCAACGGGCAGGGATTATACGTCGAAAGCTATATCGACATTCTCCGCCAGGCCGCTACATTATGGGCCGTTCCGCTGATAGACCTATATTCTGAAAGCGGACTTTTCCCGATGGAGCAGAACCATGACAGATATTTCCATCATGACGCGACAGACCGCCTGCATCCTAACGACAACGGCCACTACCGCATAGCCCGGGTCATTCAAGCGAAACTCAACTCAATTCCACCCACATTTTAAGTTCTGTCGGCCACGGAATGAAATAGAATATTTCCTGTTTCATCAATCGAGTCCGGTCCGATATAACCGTCACCGACGAGCGAAACCAGTTGCCCGGGAGATCCGATGTTTTCTGTGATAATCTGACGCAAGAGCCGTCCGCGCAAAGTCTTCAGCCGTCCGGAATTTGGCGTGCGCATGACTCCACCCGGATACACTTCTTTAAAATCAGCTTTCCAGACTTCAGCCCGCTCCCCTATAATTTTCCAGTCAATACAACGGGCTGCATCGCCCGGAAGCAGGTTTAGGACATAGCGACAATCCTGCCTGTCAAGCTCTTCCAACAAGAGTTTCGTTACACTGTCGCGCCAATATGAAGAAAACGCACTGCCTTCGGGGGCGAGTGGAGTTGTAAAATCAAAACGATAAGCTTTGATTATGTCGTCAGGCCTCAACCAGCCATATAGAGACGAAATTATCCTCACGCGGTTATTTGTCAGCTCTCTCGATGCCTCATCCAAGGTCTGATAAGAAAATGCCTTGAACACAACACCAGTATAAGCTGCCATCGCTTCCTCGCCGGATGCTTTATTGGGAAACTCATAAATCATCTGCTGTAGTTTCCTGACCATTGACAGACTGAGTTTCACAGATTTTCCAAGCATTTCAGCACTCATATCGCGCAAGGCTGCCATGATTCCGTCAGCCTCAGATTCAAGGGCCGGACAGTGCGACGTGTAATACTCAGGCGCAATCATACGGTCACACGGAGTCATTGTCTTTGACTCGGCAATAAGTATCAGCATAAGCAATAGTTTTTTAAATATAAAACGAGGTCATTTCTGCTATCAATCCGCAAAAATGACCTCGTTGATACTGGTTTATTTTCCAATCATTTCCAAAAAGGCCGATTCATCTATGACCGGGATTCCAAGCGACCGGGCTTTTTCAAGTTTTGCCGGCCCCATGTTGTCGCCAGCAAGGACAAATGATGTTTTCTTTGAGATAGAGCCGGAGTTTTTGCCTCCGTTTTTCTCAATCATCTCTTTGTATTCTTCACGCGAATGGTTTGTAAAAACACCGCTGATGACTATTGTCTTACCTGCGAGAATATCCGAATGCTCCGATTTATCCTCTTCCGGGAGCGCCATCTGCACACCGGCTTCACGCAAACGTTCGACGATAGTCCGGTTTGAAGGCACACAGAAATATTCTATGACTGCATCGGCAATCTTCGGGCCAATATCATCGATAGCGACCAGTTCCTCACGGCTCATAGCGAGAAGAGTGTCGATATCCCCGACACCACGTGCGAGCTTTCGCGCCACGGTCTCACCTACGAATGGAATTGAGAGCGAGTAGACCACGCGGTCGAATGGTACAGACTTGGATGCTTCAACACCCTCGAGAATCCTCTGTGCGGTGCGCGGCCCGACCCTTTCGAGCGCTTCGAGGTCAGAAGCCTTTAATGTATAGAAGTCAGCTATGTCCTTTACAAGACCGGCATCATAAAGAAGAGCGGCATTCTCCTCGCCTACCCCCTCAATATCCATAGCATGACGACCGACGAAATGTTCCAACCGGCCTATCAGCTGCGGACGACAGCCATATTTGTTGGGACACTGCCAGGCAGCCTCACCGGGAATACGTATCAGAGCCGTCCCGCAATCAGGACAATGAGTGACAAACCTGACCGGCTCGGCATCCTTCTCGCGCGCCGCGGTGTCGACGCCTGTTATCTTAGGAATAATTTCACCACCCTTTTCCACATAAAGCATGTCATGTTCATGTATGCCGAGGGTCTTAACTATGTCTTCATTATGAAGGGATGCACGCTTCACTATCGTGCCTGAAAGCAACACAGGCTCAAGATTTGCGACCGGTGTCACAATTCCCATGCGGCCCACTTCAAAAGAGACAAAACGGAGGCGGGTCAAAGCCCTTTCAGCCGCAAACTTATAGGCAATGGCCCAACGCGGTGATTTTGAAGTATAACCAAGATTTAGCTGCTGCCGGAGATTGTTGACTTTGAAAACGAGTCCATCCGTCGCGACAGGAAGCTCTTTACGCTCCACGTCAAGACGTCGGATAAATTCATCTACCTCTCCGATCGAGTCCATGAGGGTCATCAGGTTGCTGACCTTGAATCCCCACTCTCTTGCCCGCAACATGTTGTCGTAATGGTTGTCACACGGAAGTTCATCGGAAATAAGATAGTAGAAATAAGCGTCCAAACCACGCCGTGAGACAATCGAAGAATTCTGCATCTTCAAAGTTCCGGCCGCTGCATTACGAGGATTGGCAAACAGAGGTTCTTCGTTGAAAGCCCGTTCCTCATTGAGACGGTCGAATGCCTTCCAAGGCAATACGATCTCGCCTCGGATTTCAAATTTATCAGGGTATCCCTCTCCGTGAAGCTTGAGAGGGATACTCCTGATTGTCTTTACATTCTCAGTAACATCGTCGCCCTTTTCACCGTCACCTCTGGTGACAGCACGGACAAGACGGCCATTTTCATAGATAAGCGAGATGCTTGTGCCGTCAAATTTCATTTCGCCGACAATAGGGACAGATTTCAAGCCTGACGAATTTCCAAGCAAATCATTGCAACGTCTGGCCCAGTCATCAACTTCTTCAACACTGTATGTGTTGCCAAGCGACAACATCGGATGCTGATGCACCACCTGCTCGAAGCCCTTTGTTATATCCGATCCGACACGATGAGTTGGCGACAGCGGGTCGTCAAATTCAGGATTTTCAGTTTCAAGTTTCTCAAGTTCCTTCATCAGCATATCATATTCATAATCGCTGATTTCAGGAGCGTTATTGACATAGTAGGCATGATTGTGTCGGTCGAGCTGTTCGCGTAGCTCGTAGATACGTTGTTCGACAGATGACATTGGTCAAAATAGGGATTAATGTTACTTAATATAGGATCTGATTTACACTAAATTATAAGGGGGGGGACACGCTAACCGCAATAGAAATAACGGCTGACGAGTTTCTGAAGTTCGATAGGATCTGACTTCAGGCGTTCGGCAAGGTTCTTGTCGTCGAAACTTCTCAGCTGACGGATGACATCGTCAATCATCGCCTTTGCAAATACGTTGCGCGACTCATAAATGGCACGCTGCTTTTCGAGACAGTCGGCAGACTCTACACAGCATGTCGGCAAAGTCTCAAGTCCGGCAAGTCTCGAGGCGTTTTCTTTTGCATGAATATTCACATCGACATAAGTACGCTTGGCCGTTTCCAGAGCCTCTTTCTCATCCATCTCAAAGCCAAGACGCGCACCAACGCAGAGAGCCGCAAGAAGTTCATAGACGTTTGCCGAGCAGTCAGGCGAACGCATTTCGAAGGTCTGTTTTGCATATGTTTCCATGTCACACGGGTCGGAAGGATTGACCTGTACACACATATCCTTACCGGAAGTCCATCCGAGCGGCACTCTGACCAGAACCGAACGATTGCGGTCACCCCAGCAAATGTTGGTCGGAGCTTCCTGATGTGGGACAAGACGCATATAGCTTGTCGGGTTCTTATTTCCGAAAGCCGTGATTGAGGGGGCGAGAATCATCAGTCCGGCAATCACGCGGCGAGCTTCGTCGCTAAGCTCACGCTGAGTGTTCTGTGTCACATTTATTCCGTCTTTCATGAGACGCATGTGGATATGGAAGCCTGAACCGGCCTTACCGACTGTGATTTTAGGCGCAAACGTGACATCAAGCCCCTCTTTTGCGGCAAGTTCACGTATGACCCATTTGGCAAGGAGCAACTGGTCTGCGGCCCGCAGAGCCGGATTCGGAAGAAATTCAATCTCATTCTGCTCATAAATGAGCGAATTGTGTTTGAAATTTCCAACTTCGGAATGTCCATATTTTATCTGTCCGCCGGTCGAGGCAATCAGCGACATGGCTTTAGTACGGAAATCGTTGAACTTGGCAAAAGGCCCTGATTCATGGTATCCTTTCTGATCGGTGGCCGGGAAAGTGCCCGGGTCAGTGCCGATGACATAAAATTCAAGTTCACCCATACACTCGAACTCAAGTCCCGACACCTCGGTAAACTCCTTGCATGCACGTTCAAGAATCTGGCGCGGGTCTGAATCGAGCGGACTGCCATCCTTGTCGAAATAGCTGCACAGCAATGTCAGTGTCGGAAGTTCGGCAAACGGATCGCGGAAGGCTGATGAATAACGCGGGATGACATATAAATCGCTTCGGCCTGCTTCAATAAAAGGAAACAGACTTGAACCATCGACACGCTCTCCGGTTGAAAGAATCGTTTCGAGATATTCAAGCGAATTGATTACAAAGTTGAGAGTCTTCAACCGGCCATCGGCTGCGACATACATAAAATTAACCATTTCAATCCCTTCCCGACTGATATAGTCTATGATGTCAGCCCTTGTAAAATCGGCTGAAGATTTTCCAAGAGTCCGCTCCACATGATTACGGCTCATGGCAAATGAATTGTTGCTTTCCATCGATAAATTTTTTCGGTTTTTCAGATTAAAGTTAACACTGCAAATATACCATTTATTTTTATCATAATAATCTCCTTTCATCTGAAAAAATCAAACTTTCATCTATCAATCTTAGGCCGTAGATTTCAATGAAATCCGTATATCCTATACTGCATATCCAATTCGGAGTAACAAAATTTGTTACTCAATCCTGACGAGTAACAAAGCAGTAACACACAGACATCTTCACACAACACCACCCATACTCTTCAGTCCGAAAATAAAACCTGTCACACCTAATTGTATATAAGGTGTGACAGGGGTATAATAATAGTTTTTTTTAGAGTTTACTTAAAATTCCGAGGTGAAATGGAAGCGGATTTTTGGGAAATCGCTCTGGGCCATTTGCAGGACATAATTTGAGTCTGCGAGGAAGACATCTCGGCCTTCACGGTCAACAGCCATGAATTGGAACTTGCGTTTTTTGAATGCGGCAAGTGCCTCGGCATCGTCACTTTCAATCCAGCATGCCTTATAGAGCGAAATCGGCTCCCAACGACACTGCGCTCCATATTCATGAAGCAGACGGTACTGGATTACCTCAAACTGGAGCTGACCCACAGTTCCGATGATTTTTCGGCCATTAAACTGGTTGACAAACAACTGCGCGACACCTTCGTCCATGAGCTGCTGTATGCCCTTGTCGAGCTGCTTCGCCTTCATCGGATCGGAGTTCTCTATGTACTTGAACATCTCGGGCGAGAAACTCGGAAGCCCCTTGAAATGAAGTGATTCACCTGAAGTCAGCGTATCGCCGATCTTAAAGTTACCCGTATCGGGAATACCGACTATATCACCGGGGAAGGCCTCATCGACAATATTTTTTTTCTGAGCCATAAATGCTGTCGGAGCAGCAAACTTCATGGTCTTGCCCGAACGGATGTGACGATAAGGAGCGTTACGCTCAAACTTTCCTGAGCAGACTTTCACAAAGGCGATACATGAGCGGTGGTTAGGATCCATATTGGCATGAATCTTGAACACAAAGCCCGAGAAACCTTCCTCGTCAGGCTTGATTTCACGCTCTTCGGCGGTGGTCAGACGCGGTGCGGGAGCTATCTGGACGAAACAGTCAAGCAGCTCCTTGACACCAAACGTGTTGAGGGCCGAGCCAAAGAACACCGGCGCAACCTTACCTTCCAGATACTCCTCGACATCAAATTCCGGATATACGCCTTCAATAAGTTCAAGGTCCTCACGGAGCTTGGCGGCATCGGTCTCGCCGACACTCTCGTCAATGCGCGGATCATCCACAGAATCAATCTCCACACGTTCGCTGACACGCTGTTTGTCGGGAGTAAACAAATCAAGTGAATTTTCGAATATATTATACACACCCTTGAACTTCGCTCCGATATTAATCGGCCACGACAACGGACGCACCTTTATCTTAAGCTCACTCTCAAGCTCGTCGAGAATATCGAACGGATCTCGGCCCTCGCGGTCAAGCTTGTTGACAAAAATGATAACCGGAGTGTTGCGCATACGGCACACTTCCATAAGCTTGCGGGTCTGCTGTTCGACACCCTTGGCCACGTCGACAACGATAATCACACTATCGACAGCAGTCAGCGTGCGATAAGTATCCTCGGCAAAATCCTGATGGCCCGGGGTGTCAAGGATGTTGATTTTATAGTCGCCATAATTGAAACCCATCACAGATGTAGCGACCGAAATACCGCGCTGTTTTTCAATCTCCATCCAGTCAGATGTGGCAGTCTTCTTGATTTTATTTGACTTAACAGCCCCTGCCACATGAATTGCACCTCCGAAAAGGAGTAGTTTTTCAGTCAAGGTGGTCTTTCCCGCGTCAGGGTGCGAGATAATCGCAAAGGTGCGCCGGCGCGCGATTTCTTCTTTCAATGCCATAGGAATATTGCTATTATTTTTCGTTCTTTTACAGATTGGTTTTGTCAAGATACGCTGACAATCATGCCGGACAGACAGCGCTGCCCGAAAACCGGGTGCAAAATTAGTGAAAATTTATGGTTTTACACATAGTCAGCCATCGCCGGCTGTCAGAAATCAAGCAATTTATATGCAGCCTGTGCCTGACGCTTGCTGACAAGGTTAAAATGCCACCACTCTGTTCTGAGCGGTTTGAATCCGGCCGCAGTCATCACGCGCCGGAGCAAAAGACGGTTCTGACGCTCGGTCTCCGATATGACACCGTCATGCACCATACGGTCCTCCTTATCAATATTTGCTTCAGGACCAAGGTGGTCGACAGGTGTACCCATCGCAAGTTCATTTCCGTTTTCATCCACGATTGTTATGTCAACAGCAAGTCCATAGTTGTGGAGACCTCCGCCTTTGGCGGGATTAGCCACATAATTCGCCTTCGGCGTTCCCTGAACAGCTGAAAACATCCGGCACTGAACGCTCATCGGGCGCGCCGCATCTTTCACAAGCAGATTGTAGGAAGGGAAAAGCTTGTGGAGTTCCTCCTGAGCCTTAAGGAGCGCCTTGGCCGCATCGGGATGCAAGTAAGCATCACGGATGTCATCATAGAGTATCACTTCCGTGAAGTTGTCAGGTGCGGCATACATAAGACGCACTTTTATAGTCGTATCCATCTTGTTGACAGCCACAAAACCAAGCTCTTCAAGTCGTTCACTCAAAATCTGAGCTGCCATAATATTATCCCACATAGTTAGAATAGTTATAAATATCCAAACTATAGACAACCTCATATCAATAATTGATTGTAAGATTTTAATTCTTTAGATGATATTATAATTTTAGAGATTAACTGCTTATTTTTTTTATAAAAATCTCTTGATGTGAGATTCCCATTTATATTGGCTGTAGTAATTGATTTATTACGGTTCTCCCATCTATGTTTTATAGTTTTCCTATTTTCAAGCTCCCAATAGATGAAGCCATAGCCCTGCTCATGAAACTTTTTAACAAAAATCTCTCGCGACCCATCAGTATAAATTTTGGGTATCTTACCAGCCTCATCAATACCACATAAATTCCAATTAATATCAAGGTCAACCGAGTTATAATTCGTTGTTGATTCTTTGAGCGTATATTCCGACTTATTTAATTCTTGTTTTTCTGTATTTTTTAAAATACTTATATCTAAATCAGCAATAGCAGCCTCCAAAACCTGAAATGAATAATTCTTAAATGGCTCTATCGATTCTAATTTTTCAACGACAGCACTTTTTACAAAATCAACGCCTGATGATCCAAGAAGTAGATTAACAATTTTTTGTATCATCTGTAATTTGTCTTGCTTTTCTTTTAATTCCTGTTTACGTTTGACACAGAAATCCAGTAACTTTTTATAGCTGAAAGAATTAAAATCAAAAAGCTCCACAAACTTTTCACCTTCTGCACAACCCGACTCAAATGGTATTGAATATATTGCATCCGATAAACTAGATAATTTCCTACCATTGGATTCATCATAGAAAACGTAAATTTTATCTTTTATGACTAATCCTATATTTAATTGTGGTTCTAACGCATTCATGTATGAGCCAAGTTGGGCAACACCATCATCATGAGATTTAGACAACTTAACTTCAATCACAACCATTGGGTGTTGTTCACTATCTTTGAGTAAAAAATCCATTTTTTTACTAGTGCTTCCCATTCGTACAGGATATTCTTTACTAACTTGGGATTCAGGCCATCCCAAATCAGATGTTAATATCGACATTATACCATTCTGAAAATTACTTTCAGAACTTTCTTTCGTTAAATCTAACAATCTAGCGATAATAGGCCAATTTTCTTTCTGCATACTTAGATTTTGAATTATATAAGACAAAATTATAAAAAAAGATTTGACAATCAAAATTTCATAACATGAAGATTTTAATGAGTTTAGCCTACACAAATACTCCATTAAGCAGCGCTAAATTCCAAAATTTTCTTAAATCTTTCGTCGTTTTCTCATAAAACACTACATTTGCCGTTAATTAACAATCAGAATCATCATATTCAAGGCAAATGTCGCGACTATATAGATATGCAATTGTAATCACATTGCTATTTTCAACATTCATCCCCGTCCGTGCCCAAATCAACACCGAGCAGGTGCTGAGAATCGGAGCAAACACCCATTATTTTGAAGACTACATACTCTCGATACAATATTTCAATCAGGTGATAAGCGTAAATCCGAAACTGGCAAAACCATATTTCTACAGAGCTATAGCCAAGCTCAACCTCGACGATTTTGCCGGAGCGGAGGAGGATGCGACCCTCGCAATCGAACGCAATCCGTTCATTGTCGATGCCTATGAAGTCAGAGGTGTCGCACGCCAGAACCAAGGGAAAAACCGGGAAGCCATCGAGGACTACGACAAAGTGCTTGAGATGCTGCCTGAGAGCCGCGGAGTAATGTTCAACAAAGCAATGGCTCAAAACGAAATCAAAGACCGCGAAGGAGCTGTAAAGACATTTGAGTCACTACTCAAAAAATATCCCCGTTTCGAAAACGGATATCTTGGCCGAGCCCGCGTGAGGCTTGAGGAAAAAGACACCGTAGCCGCGAAAGCCGACATCGAAAAGGCTCTGTCGATAAACTCATCGGCCATCAACGGCTATCTCATGAGAGCCGACATAGCCATCCATTCAGGACAGGACTACAAAAGTGCGCTCGGAGACATGGACATGGCAATAAAACTACAACCTGAAAACGCCGGGTTCTATATCAACCGCGCATATCTCAAATATATGACCGATGACATCTACGGGGCATTCGACGACTATGAACATGCGTTGAAACTCGACCCGCTCAACTCTCTGGCCCTGTTCAACCGAGGTATGCTTCGTGCAGAAGTACATGACACGAATAAAGCCATCGCAGACTTTTCATCGGTCATCAATCTCAATCCCGATGACTACAAGACACTGTATAACCGTTCAATCCTTTTAGCCGAAATCGGAGACTTCGACAGCGCCCTTGCCGATCTCAACCGCGTGATCGAGGCATATCCTGACTTTGCGGCAGCCTACTTCCTTCGCTATGACATCAAACGCCGGAAAGGCGACATGACCTCAGCCGAAAAAGACTATAACAAATCACTTGCCCTTGCAAAGACAAATGTGCAAGTTCCTGCCGACCGCCAGTTCTCGGGCAACGGAAACACATCGTCGAGCAGCAAGAGCGACGCGAACAGCAGCAACGACAATGGACAGCCTCAGGTAACAGAAACACAGGAACAAGTGAAGAAACGCTTCTCATCACTCGCCACAATCTCAGCCAGCACCACCAATGAGAACGAAATTTCAACAATCCGTGGCAAAGTACAGGACCAAGACATCCGTGTGGAGCTTGAACCGATTTTTATCGTGACCTACTATACCTCACCCACCGAGATAAAACTAAACAGCGAATATATCCGCGAAGTGAACGACCTCAACGCCACCGGACTCCTCAGGTTCATACTTCAGGTCACCAACCGCGAGGCAAGCATCAAAGGCCCGGAGACCGATGATACTCACCGTTCGTCAATCAACTTCTATAATTCATACATAGCCAATCATCCGCCACGAGCCATCGACCATTTCGGTCGCGCGATGGACCTGTACACAATCGAAGACTACGACAATGCAATCGCCGATCTCGATAAAGCGATTGAACTGACACCGGACTTTGCACTCGCCTATCTGCTCAGAGCACAGATTCGCTATGGAATGAAAGGCGGAATGAACCGCGAAAGCAGGACAGTCCTGACCGCAGACGACACTGATGAAATCATTGCCGATATTGACAACGCCATCCGCCTCTCCCCCTTCATGCCGGTCGCCTATTATAATAAAGGTGTGATTCTTGCCGAGACCGGCCATCTCGACGATGCAGTCAAGGCATTCACAAGAGCCATCGAACTTAAACGCGACTTCGGCGAGGCCTTCTACAACCGAGGATTTGTCTATCTGACGATGGGCGACAAGGCAAAGGCATTTCCCGATCTCAGCCGGTCGGGCGAACTTGGCATCGTCCCCTCCTACTCCCTTCTCAAACGGATGACATCAGATCATTGATGTGTTCAGGCCGACACCGGAGATGACAAAATTGCCGCCATCGACATGGAGGCGGAGAATAGCCTTAGATACATTTATTAAATTTTTGAGCCAAATGACCGTTAAAATGAAAGGTTTAACGGCCATTTGGTTCGCTTTTTAGAGATTTTGTTGTAATTTTGCGAATAATTTGCTAAAATCGCATAAATTGTCACTATTGCAAACAGTTTCCGATTAACAAATATCACATTCATTATACAGTTTAACGCATGAAAGTTTTAAAGTTTGGAGGGACCTCGGTCGGTTCCGCAGAACGTATCCGTCACGTTGCCGATCTCGTGTCGGAAAGAGGTAAAAACATCATAGTGCTTTCCGCAATGTCAGGCACTACAAATTCGCTTGTCGAGATTTCCGATTATCTCTACAAGAAGAATACAAACGGTGCTAAAGAAACAATCAACCTTCTTGAGTCAAAATATCTCAAAACCATTGCCGCCCTCTATGACAAGCATGAGAGCCGCGAAAAAGCGCTCAAAGAAATAAAGGCATGCTTCAACTACATCCGTTCGTTCACCCAGCGCGAGACTTTCAGCGAAATTGAAGAGAAAATCATCCTTGCCCAAGGCGAAATCATGAGCGTGGCGATGATGACCATTCTCCTTAACGAACGCGGACTCTATGCGGAATCACTTCCCGCACTCGATTTCATGAAAACCGACACCAACGGCGAGCCTGACATGCAGCATATCTCGCTCCATCTTCAGCCGTTGCTCGATAAATATGTGGATGCCGACATCTATGTGACCCAAGGATTCATCTGTCGTAACTCCACAGGAGAAATCGACAACCTGCAGCGCGGAGGAAGCGACTACACCGCATCGCTCATCGGTGCAGCCATCGAGGCTGAAGAGATTGAAATCTGGACAGACATTGACGGCATGCACAACAACGACCCCCGTTTTGTCGACAAGACAAGCCCTGTCAATGAACTCCACTATGAAGAGGCTTCCGAACTCGCTTATTTCGGCGCTAAAATCCTTCACCCGACATGCGTACTTCCGGCAAAGGTCAACAATATCCCTCTCCGCCTCCTCAACACCCTCCAACCTGAAGCCCACGGAACTCTCATCTACAACAACATCACCGAGCCGACAATCAAAGCCGTCGCTGCCAAAGACAATATCGTCGCCATCAAAATCAAGAGCTCTCGCATGCTCCTTGCCTACGGCTATCTGACCCGTGTGTTCGAGACATTCGAGAAATACCGCACTCCTATCGACATGATTGCGACAAGCGAAGTCGGCGTATCGCTCACAATCGATTCAGAGCGCTTCCTGCCCGAGATAGTCGACGAGCTGAAGAAATTCGGCACTGTAACCATTGACCGCGACATGGTAATCATCTGCGTGGTAGGAAATATGGAATGGACCAACACCGGCTATGAAGCTAAAGCCATGGAAGCCCTCGCCGACATCCCCGTGCGCATGATATCATATGGCGGTTCAAACTATAACATCTCGTTCCTTATCCGCAAGGAAGACAAGATTACAGCCCTGCGCCGCCTGAGCGAAACCCTTTTTAACGAGAAATAATGACACGCTTTCCAATAGAAGAATTTTCATCGCTTCAGACCCCGTTTTATTTCTACGACCTGAAGCTTCTTGACCGTACGCTCAAAGAAATCAAGCGTACAGCGCGCGATTCCCGTTTCAAAGTCCACTACGCAATAAAAGCCAATGCCAACCCCGGTATCCTCCGATGCATACAGGCCGCCGGACTCGGCGTCGACTGCGTGAGCGGCTGGGAAATAGAGACAGCGATCGAAGCCGGTTTCCGCGGCGACCGCATTGTGTTTGCAGGAGTCGGCAAAAGCGACAATGAAATCCGTCTCGGACTTGAAAAAGACATTGAATGCTTCAACGTCGAATCCGAGCCCGAGTTGCGTGTCATCAGCCAGATAGCAACCGAGATGGGAAAGACCGCACGCATAGCCATACGCGTCAACCCCAATATCGATGCCCATACCCACGCCTACATCACCACAGGGCTTGCTGAAAACAAATTCGGCATAAACCTTGAGATGCTTCCCGGAATGGTAGCGCTTGCCTGCACTCTCCCCAACATAGAGTTAAAAGGCCTTCACTTCCACATCGGCTCTCAGATTACCGAAAACGAGCCTTTCGTGATGCTGTGTGAGACCATCAACCGCCTGCAGGATGAATATGAAAGCCGGGGAATCACATTCCAGACAATCAACCTTGGCGGAGGTCTTGGAATCGACTACGCCCATCCCGAACGTCATCCAATTCCGGATTTCGAAGGATACTTCACGACTTTCCACAATCATCTGCATATCCGTCCAGATCAGGAGGTGCATTTCGAATTAGGCCGTTCAGTTGTGGCTCAATGCGGTTCGCTCATCACCCGTGTGCTCTATATCAAGGAAGGGACTACCAAGAAGTTTGCGATAGTCGACGCAGGCATGAGCGACCTCATCCGTCCCGCGCTCTACAACGCACACCACAAAATCGAGAACATCACATCTCCAAACGGAGAGCTCCATCACTACGACGTGGTAGGCCCGATTTGTGAGTCATCCGACTGCTTCGGTCAGAACGAGACACTCCCCTCACTGAAACGCGGCGACCTTCTGGCTCTCAGATCGGCCGGTGCATACGGCGAAATCATGGCATCACGCTATAACTGCCGTCCCTTCCCGCCATCATATTTTTCAGAATAAAGACCATTCATTTTTAAATCACATCAATTATAATGGCAGACAATAGAGAAGCTAAAGAAATCTACATGGAGGCCGATCCGCTCGAACTTCCCGAAAACGCATTCCGCGAACTTGGGAATGATGAAGAGTATCGCCCTATCATGCATCCTGCCCGCGATTATGCCGAAGTCACCCCTTATTCGGTGACAATGGGTCTCGTGCTCGCAGTCATATTCAGTGCGGCAGCCGCCTATCTCGGACTCAAGGTCGGACAGGTGTTTGAAGCCGCAATCCCCATCGCCATCATTGCAGTCGGACTTTCCGGTGCATTGAAGAAGCAGAATCCGCTTGGTCAGAACGTGATTATTCAGAGCATCGGAGCATGTTCAGGCGTGATTGTCGCAGGAGCGATATTCACACTCCCTGCCCTCTATATCCTTCAGGCGAAATACCCTGAAATCACAGTCAACTTCCTCCAGATTTTCCTGAGTTCGCTTCTCGGAGGTATTCTTGGCATACTTTTCTTCATTCCTTTCCGTAAATATTTCGTTAAGGACATGCACGGAAAGTATCCTTTCCCGGAAGCGACAGCCACCACACAGGTGCTTGCAAGCGGTATCGCAAAAGCATCAGCTAAAAACGACGGACAGGCCAAAACACTTGTCATTGCCTCACTTATCGGTGGCATCTACGACTATGTCGTGGAGACTTTCGGCTGGTGGGCCGGCGTGCTTAACACTGCTGTGACAAGCTGGGGACAGACTCTTGCCGAGAAAACCAAACTCGTGGTCAGCTGTAATACCGGCGCTGCAGTGCTCGGTCTCGGCTACATCATCGGTCTCAACTACGCCTTCATCATCTTTGCCGGGTCGGTATTCGTATGGTGGGTGCTCATCCCTATGCTCGGGACATATGGAAGCTCTGAGATTACAGCGATGTCGCCAGAAGCCATCTTTGCTGATTATGCCCGTCTCATCGGCATCGGCGGAATCGCAATGGCCGGTATCATCGGCATAGTAAAATCATGGAGTATAATCCAAAGTGCGGTAGGTCTTGCAGGACGCGAGCTCAAAGGGAAAGCCGACAGCTCTTCGACAGTGCGCTGGCAGAGCGATATTTCAATGAAACATATCGTCTTTTTCGTTTCCATCGCACTGGTCGCAGTACTCCTGTTCTTCTGGATTGGCGTCATCAACACATTCTGGCAGGCACTTGTCGCATGGCTTGTAGTCACACTCATCGCCTTCCTTTTCACCACAGTTGCTGCCAACGCAATTGCTATCGTAGGCTCAAACCCCGTATCGGGTATGACACTCATGACCCTCATTATCGCGTCGGCCATCTTTGTCGGCATCGGACTGAGCGGTTCATCGGGCATTGTGGCTTCAATGGTCATCGGTGGTGTAGTCTGCACAGCGCTTTCGATGGCCGGTGGTTTTGTCACTGACCTAAAAGTCGGCTACTGGCTCGGCTCAACACCCAAGAAACAGGAGAGCTGGAAGTTCCTCGGCACACTTGTTTCAGCCGCAACCGTAGGCGGAGTGATTCTTCTTTTGAATCAAGTCTACGGGTTCACCGGCGAAAACGCTCTTGTCGCACCTCAGGCCAATGCTATGGCTAAAGTCATCGAGCCTCTCATGATGGGTGGTGACACTCCGTGGATTCTTTATATGGTAGGTGCGATACTTGCACTCCTGCTCAATTGGCTCGGTGTCCCGGCACTGGCGTTCTGCCTTGGCATGTTCATTCCCCTACAGCTCAACACTCCACTCCTCGTCGGCGGTGCTATCGCATGGTTTGTCGGAAGCCGTTCGAAGGACAAAGCAACCAACGATGCACGTCGCGACCGTGGCACGCTCATTTCGTCAGGCCTCATCGCAGGTGGCGCGCTATTCGGAGTGTTTGCAGCCCTGACCCGCTTCCTCGGTTTTGAATATCACAATCCGATGGATGCAATCACCATACAATGGGCCGGACTCGCAGTCTATGCACTGCTTATCATCTATCTCATCCGAGAATCAATGAAAGCCAAGACTCTTAAAGACTGACTTCCGACACATAGTCATGAACAAGATTAATCGTGAAATACTGTCAATCGCAGTACCCTCGATAATCACCAACATCACCACACCACTGCTCGCGCTGATGGATGTGGTGATTGTTGGTCATATGGGGAGTGCCGCCTACATTGCCGCCATAGCTGTCGGAGGGACAATCTTCAACATGCTCTATTGGCTTTTTGCGTTTCTACGCATGGGCACAAGCGGACTGACGGCGCAAGCACATGGGGCTGCCGACAAGGATTCGTGTGACCTTGTGCTCGCACGCGGACTTCTTGTCGCATTTGCAGCTTCAATCATCATGCTCATCTGTAGAAATCTAATTCTATCGTTTGCAAACGGAATTCTTGAAGTAAAAAGCGACATCGGAATCATTGTCCACGAATATTTCTCAATCCTGATATGGGGCGCACCGGCCTATCTTGGGACATTCGTACTTACAGGATGGTTTCTCGGACTGAAAAATGCCAAAGCCCCAATGTGGGTATCTTTCATAATAAATCTGTCGAACATCGCAATAAGCCTCTTTCTCGTATTCGTGCTCGGGATGAAAGTAAAAGGAGTGGCCTTTGGCACGCTAAGCGCTCAGTGGATCGGATTTATAATCGGGATTTCAATCGCATTCCTCAAATACCGTCCGAAATTTCCATCTATCGATTCGCTCATCCGCACCGCTGAATTAAAACGATTTTTCTCGGTCAATGTCGACATCCTTTTCCGCACCCTATGTCTGATTGCTGTAACCGTATGGTTTACGCGAGTGGGGTCGACTCAAGGGACAGTCATACTTGCCGTCAACACCCTGCTCATGCAATTCTTCATACTGTTCTCTTATTTCATGGACGGATTTGCATTTGCCGGGGAATCGCTATGCGGTAATTCAATCGGCAAACGCGACATTGCGGAACTTAACCATACAATCAAAGCCCTTTTCCGATGGAGCATCATAATGGTGATTGTATTCACAGTCCTATATGCCGCCGGAGGCGAATGGATCATGACACTTCTGAGTGATGATAAAGATGTCATATTATCATCAAAAGAATTCTTTGCTTGGGTAATCGCCATTCCGGCGGTCGGATTTGCAGCCTTCACATGGGACGGCATCTTCATCGGAGCTACACGGACACGCGAAATGCTGATTTCTATCGCTATAGCAACAATAGTATATTTCGCCCTTTATTCCGCACTTTTCAAAATGTTCGGCAATCATGGTCTGTGGATTGCTTTTCTCGCCTACCTTTTCTCTCGAGGCCTGATGCTGACATTACTACGCCACAAGCTGGTCAAGGCCAAATAAATCAAACATCAACAAAAGACTAAAAGCCCCACACTGTCGAACTTTACGACAATGTGGGGTTTCAATCTTAGTTATAGTGTGTGTTTCTTATCCTTTTACAGCTTCATCCTGAGCTTCCGGGTAGGTTTCCTTTACAAATGTCACGCATATTGCGCCGATTACGAGAAATACACCTGCAAGTACAAGCATGCTGACCTGACGGCCTCCGAGAAGCGCGAGAATCACTCCGCCTAAGGCTGCCGCACAAATCTGCGGCACACAGATTGTGCCATTGAAAAGGCCAAGGTAAGTTCCCATATTCTTGCCTGAAATAGAATTGGTAAGAATAGTGAACGGAAGAGCAAGCATCGCAGCCCATGCGCAACCGACGAGAAGGAACGAGATGAAAAGAACAAATTTATCGGTAATGAATAATGTCGAGATAAAACCTACAGCGCCGAGAAGCAGGCTAAGTGCGTAAACCACCTTATGATTCTTGAAACGCGGAATGACTATAGCCCAAAGCACCGAACCGACGGCCTGCACGGCAAACAGAACGCCAACCCAGTTACCGGCAGTCTGGTATGCTTCAGTCTCAGTGTCGGTTGTTCCCCAGACAGTATCGGCAATCGCACCGGGAATGTAAGTCCACATGTAAAGGAAAGCAGCCCAGCAGAAGAACTGAACCAGACCTACAGTCCAGAATGTTTTCGGAGCATGGCGCAGGAGATGAAGCATACCGCTTTTCTCCTCCTTCTGCGCTTCGGTGATGCCATGATATTCGGCATATTCCTTTGGAGGCATCTCACGGATGGTAGCGAAACTGTAGATGACACACAGAATCAACACAGCCGCACCTATATAGAATGAATAAGTGACCGCATCGGGCACTTGGCCGGTCGGAGCAAGATTGCTCACACCGATAGCAGTCAAAGTAATCGGTGCAAGATAACCGACAAGGCTACCGGCATTGCAAAGGAAACTCTGAATCGAATATGCGAGACCCTTCTGGCGCTCGTTGACCTGATCGCCGACCAGCATCTTGAAGGGCTGCATCGCCATGTTGATTGAAGTGTCAAGAAACATGAGTGCAATGAAACCGAAAATCATTGCGCCACCGACCGTCAGGCCGAAGCTACCGGCATTAGGAAGCAGACACATCACAACGACCGCTACGGCCGCACCGAGAAGCAGGTAGGGCAATCGACGTCCGAGCCTGTTCCATGTACGGTCACTCGCAGCCCCGACAAGCGGCTGCACAAGAATTCCCATCAGAGGAGGGAGAATCCAGAAGAAGCTGAGTGAGTGTGGGTCTGCGCCCAGAGTCGCGAAAATACGCGATATGTTGGCGCTTTGCAATGCATATGCAATCTGCACACCAAAAAAGCCGAAACTCAGATTCCAGAGTTTCATAAAACTTTGATCCGGTTTATTCTTCACCATAATTAATAAGTCTGTAAGTATTTGATATAATCTGTTATTGAATATTTTTCCCTTTTATGTATCGGCCGGGGCTAAAGATACCTGTCCGTCGGTCTTCTCAATCTATCATTCGGTCTTCTCAATCTATCATTCGGTCTTCTCAGTCTATCATGGCATAGAGCTGCTCGATTTCATGCGCCCAGATTTCTTCGTTAGGAGTTTCAAGAATCAGTGGCATATTGTCCATACGAGGGTCATTCATAAGGCGATGCCAGAACCATTCGTTAAGATTTCCGGTCAGTATAGAAGCATGCCTGTCAACTTTTGAGCCAAGCGATTTCATGGTATCGTTCAGGTGCATTCCACAAAGATAACTCATGCCGATAATTCTGTCAAATTCATTCCAAGTACGGTCATAGGCCTCATCATCAACCAGATCATAGCCTGCTGTATAAGCATGACACGTGTCCACACAGACCCCGATGCGGGTCTTGTCCTCGACCTTGTCGATGATATGGGCAATCTGTTCGAAAGTATGCCCGAGATTGCTACCCTGTCCTGCCGTATTCTCAATCACCGCCTTCACACCTGAAGTCTCGTCAAGTATGCGGTTGAGCGATTCGGCTATCAGATCAAGGCAAGCATCCGTAGCAATTTCGCGCAGATGAGACCCCGGATGAAAATTAAGCATCGTCAGTCCAAGCTGCTCACATCGGCGCATTTCGTCAAGAAATGCCTCGCGCGATTTTGCAAGCTTGTCGCTGTCAGGAGACCCGAGATTAATCAGAAAACTGTCATGGGGAAGTATGACATCAGGAGTATAGCCAAATCTGGCACAATTCTCCTTAAAAGCATCTGCTTCCTTGGCTGAAATAGCCTTGGAAGTCCATCTGGAGGGATTGCGGGTAAAAAGCGCAAAAGATTTTGCTCCGATAAGATGTGCATTGAGTGGAGCACGGCTGACACCTTGCTCCACCGAGACATGAGCCCCGATGTATTTCATTGGTTAAGTATGATTACGCATTAAATTTTCGCAAATTTACTAAATTTCGCTATCTTTGCAAAAATTTTAGGCTAACATTTATAATCCTAATTCATAATTCTAAATTATGGCTCAGAAACCCTCAATACCCAAAGGTACACGTGACTTTACACCGGCCGAGATGGCTCGCCGCAATTATATATTCGATACAATCAGAAGTGTGTTCCATCTGTTCGGATTTCAGCAGATAGAGACTCCTGCAATGGAAAATCTCTCGACCCTTATGGGCAAGTATGGCGAAGAGGGCGATAAGCTTCTTTTTAAGATTCTGAATTCAGGAGATTTTCTGCGCGGAGTAGACCCCGGACTGATTGCATCGGGCGACTGTCCGAAACTTGCGCCAAAACTTTGTGAGAAAGGTCTCCGCTACGACCTTACAGTGCCATTCGCACGTTTTGTCGTCATGCACCGCAACGACCTGTCTTTCCCCTTCAAACGCTTCCAGATTCAGCCGGTATGGCGTGCGGACCGTCCGCAAAAGGGACGTTACCGCGAATTCTACCAGTGTGACGCTGATGTCGTAGGCTCTGACTCACTGTTGAATGAAATCGAGCTGATACAGATGATTGACGAAGTTTTTGCCCGTCTCGGCATCCGAACCACCATCAAGCTCAACAACCGCAAGGTGCTCGCCGGAATCGCAGAACTCGTCGGCGAGCCTGAAAAGATTGTCGACATCACGGTAGCAATCGACAAGATTGACAAAATAGGTCTTGACAACGTCAAAGCCGAACTTTCGGAACGTGGCCTCAGCAACGAAGCCATCGACCGCATAACCCCTATCATCACGCTTTCGGGCTCAAACGATGAACGACTCGCACAACTGTCACAGCTTCTTGCCGACAGCGAGACCGGCCTCAAAGGTGTAGCCGAACTGCGCGAGGTCATGGACGGTTCCAAAGCACTCGGACTTCGCTCCGAACTTGAACTCGACGTGAGTCTCGCACGAGGTCTCAACTACTACACCGGAACAATCATCGAGGTCAAAGCCCGCGATGTCGAAATCGGCAGCATCACCGGTGGCGGACGCTACGACAACCTCACAGGAGTGTTCGGCCTTCCGGGTGTGTCAGGTGTCGGCATCTCATTTGGCGCCGACCGAATTTATGATGTGCTCAACACGCTCAACCTCTATCCCGAGGACATCGCAGGTGCGGCAAAAGTGATGTTCACCAATTTCGGTCCTGCCGAGGCAGCCAAGTCTCTCGAAGTCATCAAACAGTTGCGCGCCAACGGCATTTCAGCTGAAATCTATCCTGACAACGCCAAGATGAAAAAACAGATGGGACGTGCCGATGCGCTCGGAATTCCTTTCGTTGCCATTATAGGCGAAAGCGAACTTGCCGACGGATATGTCACACTCAAAAACATGACATCCGGCGAGCAGAACCGAATGAGCGTCGAAGAACTCATCAAGGCTCTCGCCTAACCGTCAAATTACATAAAACAGCCATCAGACTATCTGATATTACCTAAAAGTTGGCCAAATGGCCAACTTTTGAACTTCTTTTGGCAAGAAATGGTTAATTTTGTCAGAGGAATCAATACTTCATACAACCATCGGTATGCTTATATCCGACTCACTGACAACATTCGGCAAATATTGCCTGTTCATAAACAAGGTCTTCTCCATTCCTGACAAATGGAAGACCTTCTTCAAGCGCACATTTTTTGAAATCACCAAACTCGGTGTCGATTCAATCCCGCTTGTAATAGTCATATCATTATTTATCGGAGCTGTAATCACCATACAGATGCAGCTCAACATTGTCTCTCCGCTTGTCCCTTCCTATTCGACAGGCCTTGCGACACGCGAAATCATCCTATTGGAATTTTCCAATTCCATCCTTTGCCTTATCCTCGCCGGCAAAGTCGGCTCAAATATCGCATCGGAGATAGGCACGATGCGCGTCACCGAGCAGATTGACGCTCTCGATATAATGGGTGTCAACTCCGCCAATTTCCTTGTACTGCCCAAAATCATCGGTTTTCTGATTTACATGCCGGTACTTGTGGTATTCTGCATCTTCACATCATTTCTCGGAGGTGTATTGATTTCGATCTTTACCGCAATCATTCCGCTTAACAGATTCATCTATGGTCTCCAGACCATGTTCTCGGAGTGGTATGTATGGTACGGCCTCATCAAATCATTGTTTTTTTCATTCATCATCACTTCCGTCGCAGCCTTCTACGGCTACTTTGTCAAAGGCGGCGCGCTTGAAGTCGGCAAGGCATCAACCAATGCCGTTGTCGCATCAAGTATCCTTATCCTTCTTCTCGACGTGGTGCTGACAAAACTCCTGCTACAATGATCGAAGTTAAAAATATCACAAAATCTTTCGACGGCAAAACTATCCTCCACGATGTTTCAGCCTCTTTCCAGACAGGAAAGACCAACCTGATTATCGGACAGAGCGGTTCAGGAAAGACTGTCCTCGTAAAATCACTCGTAGGATTGCTGCGCCCCGAAAAAGGTGAAATCCTCTATGACGGACGCGACATCCTGAAGATGGACCAGAGCCAGATGAAAGAACTGCGCAAGGAAATCGGCATGCTGTTTCAAGGCTCGGCTCTTTTCGACTCGGAGACTGTGCTTGGAAATGTGATGTTCCCGCTCACCATGTTCACAAACATGACCTATGGGGAAATCAAAGACAGAGCGCAGTTCTGCCTTGAACGTGTAAACCTGAAAGGCGCTGACAAGAAATATCCATCGGAGATTTCAGGCGGTATGCAGAAACGCGTCGCAATTGCCAGAGCCATCGCTTTGAATCCGAAATATCTTTTTTGCGACGAACCAAACTCCGGCCTCGACCCGAGAACGTCGATACTCATCGATGAACTCCTCAGCGACATCACGCATGAGTACAACATCACAACCATAATCAACACTCACGACATGAACTCGGTGCTCGGTATCGGCGAGAATATAATCTTCCTCAACAAAGGACACCGCGAATGGGTCGGCGATATGCACGAGATATACCAGACTACCAACGAAGCTCTCAACGAGTTCGTTTTTGCCAACGACCTGTTTCAAAAAGTAAGAGCCTACGTGCTTTCAAACGAAACGACACGTAAGCCCTGAAGTCATTAAGAAGTCCAAGACATCAACTTTTCACCACTCCCATTCGACCACCGAACCGGGAGTGCTTTTTTTTATGTCTACCAGACGCTGGTTAGCCGAACCTCGAAACAGCAGATGCACGTCGCGCTGCGCTTCGACAAACGGACCGTCGACAAGGACATCGACATATTCAAGAAGCCGACGCATATCCTGATGCTCCATGACAGCTTCATACAGGAATCCGGTGTAACACCATATAGTCTTACCGGAATCTTTTATCCTTCTGACTAAGGGCAGCAACTCTCCTGCCCTGTACATCGGATCGCCTCCGGAGAGTGTCACATCAAAACCATTCTCATCCACTATGGCCATGATTTCGTCAATTGACATTTCACGGCCTCCGGCAAAGTCCCATGACTGCGGATTGTGGCATCCGGGGCACTGGTGACCACACCCGGCAAAATATATCGACGTACGAAGTCCGGGGCCGTCAACTGACGTCCCCGGAACTATATCAAGTATTCTCATCGCGTTTGAGAGCCTAACAATGTTTCAATAAAATTACTTATGAACGATGCGGTCTTTAAGTTCGGCAAGCTTCGCATTGTTCCAGCGGTCAGTCGTACCGACAAGATAACCGGTTATTCGCTGAAGGCAGTCGATATTGTGACTGTGGCAATTGGGACATTCCTCAAGATTCTCCTGCGCATCCTCATATCCGCAGTCCATGCAGCGGTTGCGGTTATGGTTTACCGAAGCATAGCCGATGTTGTGTCGGTCCATCAGGTCGACGATGTCAGAGATTGCTTTGGGATTATGGGTAGCGTCGCCATCGACCTCCACATAGAATATATGGCCTCCACGTGTCAACTCATGATAGGGAGCTTCAATCTTTGCCTTATGACACGGAGAGCAATGGTAGTAGACAGGGACATGATTGGAATTTGTGTAGTAAATCTTGTCGGTAATTCCCGGTATCACGCCGAAGGTCTTACGGTCACGTGATGTGAATTTTCCTGACAGACCCTCAGCAGGAGTGGCGAGCACAGAGAAATTATGCTGATATTTCTCGCTATATTCATTGGCACGGTCACGCATATGCTCCACAATTCTCAATCCAAGCTGCTGAGCCTCTTCGCTCTCGCCATGATGCTTACCGACAAGAGCGATAAGACACTCGGCGAGACCGATGAAACCTATGCCGAGAGTGCCTTGATTTATCACGCTCTCAATCGTGTCATTCGGGCCAAGTTTCTCAGAACCGTTCCAAAGGCGTGACATAAGCAAGGGGAACTGCTTCACCATTGCGGTTTTCTGGAAATCATAGCGTGCGCAAAGCTGCCGCGCGGTGATGTCGAGAACCTCGTCGAGCTTCTTGAAGAAGCTGGCGATACGTTCATCCTGATCTTCAATGTCCATACATTCGATAGCCATGCGGACAATGTTCATCGTGGAGAAGCTGATGTTGCCACGGCCGATTGAAGTCTTTTCGCCATATCGGTTTTCAAAAACTCGTGTGCGACACCCCATAGTGGCAACCTCATAGTTGTAGCGCAACGGGTCATTGGCATCCCACTTCTCATGCTGATTGAAGGTAGCGTCAAGATTCACGAAATTCGGGAAGAACCGACGAGCCGTGACCTTGCAGGCAAGCTGATAGAGATCATAGTTGCGGTCCTCGGGCAGATAGCTTACGCCACGCTTTTTCTTCCATATCTGAATGGGGAAAATCGCAGTAGCACCATTGCCAACACCTTCGTAGGTTGAATTCAGTAGTTCGCGGATGATGCAACGGCCTTCGGCAGATGTGTCAGTACCGTAATTTATCGAGCTGAACACAACCTGATTGCCACCACGCGAGTGAATGGTGTTCATATTGTGGATGAAGGCCTCCATTGCCTGATGCACACGGCTCACAGTCTGATTGATAGCATGCTGCATCCATCGCGCCTCACCCTGCAGACCATCAAGAGGTTTCTTCAGGTAATCGTCGATTTCGATGTTTTGGAGATGAGAGAGCTCCACCCCGTTGAGGTCTTCAAGCTTCTTGATTTCCTCAATGTACGATGAACGCACGAAAGGTGCGAGATAGAAGTCGAAAGCAGGAATGGCCTGACCTCCGTGCATCTCATTCTGGGCGGTTTCAAGCGATATACAGCCTATGATACTTGCAGTTTCAATGCGTTTTGCCGGACGTGACTCACCGTGGCCTGCGACAAATCCGTATTTCAGGATTCTGTCGAGAGGATGCTGGACACATGTAAGACTCTTGGTCGGATAGTAATCCTTGTCATGAATGTGGAGATAACCGTTCTGGACAGCTTCGCGTGCTTCTTCAGAGAGAAGATAATCGTCGACAAACGGTTTCGTCGTCTCGCTGGCAAACTTCATCATCATGCCTGCCGGCGAATCGGTGTTCATGTTGGCATTCTCACGAGTGATGTCGTTGCTCTTCGCCTCGATGATTTCAAGGAACATGTCGCGTGTCTTGGCTCTACGGGCTATAGAACGCTGATCGCGATATGCAATGTAGCGCTTGGCCACTTCCTTGCGCGGGGAATTCATGAGCTCAAGCTCAACGTTGTCCTGAATCTCTTCAACCGACATCTGTTCGCTGCCGGTCATGCCTATACGATCGGTAATACGCGCAATGAGAGCTTCATCCTCGCCCATTTCTGTTGTGAGCATAGCTTTGCGGATTGCAGCCTTGATTTTTTCTTCATTGTAACCGACGATTCTGCCGTCGCGCTTTACCACAGTCAGTATCATAATCTGTTGTTTTTTGTGAGGGGCTTGAAATATAGATTATTATGTTTTTTCACTCTGTTTTTCGCATTTTTATTGTCTCAAATGCGACGGCAAAGTTACACAGATAAAAACAATAATACAACATTTTTGTTGAATTATTTCAAAACAATAATTTACTTTTTGGAAAACTTTTCAGCAAAACTAAATTCACAAAATATTGAATACCAAATAATTACCCTAGCGATTTGGACAACTTTCTCACACTACACCGTTTTTCAAATCATTAAAATCGAGCAACTCCGTCAACCCGGCGATTGTTTTTTTTGGCAAATTTACAAGTGGCAAGCCACTAAAGTCCTGATCAAAAAGATTTTCCCCGAAAGCACCACCCAACAGGCATACAGTAAGCCATCCGAGACTGTTTCCAACCACAAAATCCTTCTTGGGATTATCACCCACATAAATATATTTTTCATCCGTCCCACCCATCTCCATTATCCGTCTGAACGCTTCACCTGAGAGCTTGTCAGAGCCGACTTCTTCAGAAATGAATATCATTTCCGGAGCTATGAAACGGTAAAGGCCAAGAGCCTTGACCTTGTTGCGCTGAGTGACGCTTCTCCCGTCGGTGACCAACCCAAGCCTGTGGCCACGATTCCGAAGCACAGACAATGTGTAGAGCGACAGCCACGGCAAACGTATGTCCGGGAAATGTCTCCTGTAGATTTCAATCTGGTCGTCAACAGGCAATCCGGTCGAATCAAAAGCCTCACGCGGCGAAGATGCGTGCATCATACGGTCGAGCAGTTTCAATCCATAGCGCCGTGCTATCTCCCTGTATGCCGATCTTACAAATTCCATTTCGGCATACAGGGTGTCATCGAGATCGAAGACTACAGTCATATGGATGCAGCACGGTTTGATTCAGACAAAATAATAGTCCACGCAAGCACGGGCTTCCTTGTGTGGCCCGACAATAGCAGCGGCTGCCAGATGAGCTGGATGATTGGCATAGACAGCCACATCTGCCATCTCAGGGACTACAGCCGTCAGAACCACATCCCAGTCTTCGGCCGGATTTTCATTGATTCCCACTTCCATGGATTTAAGCACATCAATCTGCGACGGAAGCTCAAGCAGGGCACGCTTAAACTGTTCGGCAACCTCGCGACGCACATCAGCGTCGCCTTTTAACTTAAAGCATACTATATGTTTGACCATATTTTCAAGATTACAGTTAAATTCGTTTCTAATTTTCCGGTGTCAAAATTAGCGCTTTTATTCCGAACATCCATATTCTTTCACTGAAAAAAATATTTCCGTTTTATAATTGTGACTGATGAAATTTTCTTAAATTTGTGGAAGAAATCGCATCAGGGCGAAACGCCCGTCTTTAGCATCCAAATCCGCTCCGAACAATGATTACGACAATTGACAATTACGACCTCTCTGACCGCAACACATTTGCAATGAATGTGAAATGCGGGATATTCATGGAATACACCACTGCCGAGGATATCCCATTCCTCCTCTCATCAATCCGTAAAGACATCGACAAGATGCACATCGGAGCCGGGAGCAACATACTTTTCACCAAAGATTATCCCGGCGTGGTGTTACACAGCGCCATTAAAGGCATCCGGATTCTTGGAGAAAACATTGGCAACGTGATTGTCAGAGCCGGAGCCGGAGAGACAATGGACGATTTTGTCAAATGGGCCTGTGACCGCGGGCTGTGGGGCATTGAAAATCTTTCGGGCATTCCGGGAGAGGTCGGTGCATCGGCAGTGCAGAATGTCGGTGCATACGGCACTGAAGCGTGCGATGCGATTGTCGCAGTCCATGCCTATGACGAAGTCGAACATGAGTTCGTCACCTTCACGAATGAGAAATGCAGATACGCCTATCGCGATTCAATCTTCAAAAAACCTGACGCCCGACGACGCTACATCATCCATGCCGTCGACTATGAACTGTCGCCGATATCAGGTCCCAACCTCTCGTATCCGGCGCTACAGAAAATATTTGAAGGACGCGACCGCTCGTCAATCACACCAACAGAAATCCGCAACGCCATAATAGCCACACGGTCATCCAAGCTCCCGAATCCGGCTACTGTACCAAGCGCAGGCAGCTTTTTCAAGAACCCTGTGATAAGCGAAGAATGCTTCAATGCCATTGTTGCAGGTAATCCCGGCATATCTGTCCCGAATTTCCGTGTCGAAGGAGGCTACAAGATACCGGCGGCATGGCTGATAGACCAATGCGGATGGAAAGGATATGGCGAAGGTAATGTCGCCGTATGGCATCTCCAACCACTCGTGATAGTCAACCCGGAGCGAAAGGCATCGCCCGACGAAGTCATCTCCCTCGAAAATAAAATCATCGTCTCAGTGCGCGAAAAGTTCGGCATAACACTTACGCCAGAAGTTGAGCATATCTGAACGCGAACCGTGAACACAAATGGCCCTTCAGGCATTTAGAATATATCTACGTTTCAATTCTTAATTACATCACTCCCGACATGAGCACTTACATTATTGAAGGCGGCCACAGGCTGAGCGGAAGCATCAAGCCTCAAGGAGCCAAAAACGAAGCGCTTGAAGTTATCTGCGCGACTCTTCTCACTTCTGAGCCTGTCACCATCCACAATGTGCCCAATATTCTTGATGTTGTCAACCTGATCAACCTCCTCAAAGCAATGAGGGTAAAAGTCGACAAGCTGAGCGATGACACATATAGATTTCAGGCCGACGATCTCGACGAAGAATACATCTCAAGCGCCGATTTCGTATCGCGCTGCGCATCGCTACGTGGCTCGGTCCTTGTCGTAGGCCCACTGCTCGCGCGTCTCGGACAGGCTTATTTCGCAAAACCGGGAGGCGACAAAATCGGACGCCGGAAAGTCGACACACACATCACGGGGCTGTCAAAGCTCGGCGCGATGATAGCATATAATGAAGAGCGTCAGGCCTACTACCTCGTGACAGTCAATGGACTCAAAGGATGCTACATGCTGCTTGACGAGGCTTCGGTGACAGGCACAGCCAACATCATCATGGCCGCCGCTCTCGCCGAGGGAACGACCACAATCTACAATGCGGCATGCGAACCCTACATCCAGCAATTGTGCAAAATGCTCGTTGGCATGGGCGCATCAATCGAAGGCATCGGCTCTAACCTACTCCATATAACAGGCGTTGAAAAACTCGCAGGAGCCGAGCACACCATTCTGCCCGACATGATTGAAGTCGGCAGTTTCATCGGCATGGCAGCAATCACCCGAAGCGAGCTCACAATAAAAGATGTCAGCTACGACAATCTCGGCATCATACCGGATTCGTTCCGTCGCCTCGGCATCAATCTCGAACGGCGTGGCGACGACATCTACATCCCCTCTCAGGAGCACTACGAAATCGAGACCAATCTCGATGGCTCGATTCCGACTATAGCTGACGCACCATGGCCCGGCCTCACCCCCGACCTATTGTCAGTCATGCTTGTCACAGCCACACAATGCAAAGGCAGTGTGCTGATCCATCAGAAAATGTTTGAAAGCCGACTATTCTTCGTCGACCGCCTTATCGACATGGGCGCCCAAATCATGTTGTGCGACCCGCATCGTGCCGTAGTCATAGGTCTCGACCACAAAATCCCCCTGCGGGCCAACAAGATGCATTCGCCCGACATCCGTGCCGGCATCGCAATGCTACTCGCCGCGATGAGCGCCAAAGGTGTATCCACTATTGACAATATCGACCAGATTGACCGTGGATATCAGGCTATTGACACTCGTCTGAACTCCGTCGGAGCATGTATCTACCGCAGAGACTGATTGCCGGAATGACACCGGAACGAACCGGATGTCGCCTCACGCTTTCTCCGGGCCGGAAATCCGCTCCCTCTTTCTCACCCCTCTTGCACACTTCTTAATCAGAATGGAAAAAACGCCCCGCCCCTCCGATGAGAGGGCATATATCAGAAGCCTTGTCCGCCGTCTGCTTGCCGAAAGCTCAGACGTCGCCAAGGCCGACGATTTCACCATCGTCAAAAAAGCCATAAAAAATGCCTATGCCGACGGGCGACCTGTCAATGACCGCCACGGCATCAACAAAGTGGCACACACACTGGAGACATCCATCGCTCTCTGCGACATGGTGTCGCCTGACCGCAACATGATTATCGCCACACTCATCTACGGACTGTGTGTCGATGATGCCTTATCGCTCGAAAACGTACGTTCTATCTGGGACGAAGACATCGAACGCATGGTCAACGGTCTGTTGAAAGTCTCAACCCTCTATGGAAAGCAAGGTGTGGTCAAGACCGACAACTTCCGCCGTCTGCTCATGACCTTCGCCGAGGACATACGTGTAATCATTATAATGATTGTCGAGCGCCTGACCTTGATGCGGACAATCAACCATCATCCCGACGAAAAATTTGTCACCGACACCGCTTTTGAAGCCAATTATCTCTATGCGCCTCTCGCCCACAGGCTCGGTCTCTATAAAATCAAGAGCGAGCTTGAAGACATGTCGCTCAAATACAGCGCACGTGAGACATATACAAAAATCGCGCGCGAACTCAACGAGACAAAGGTGGCACGCGATGCCTATATCGCCAACTTCATCGCCCCGCTCAAAGAGAAACTCGACGCGACAGGCCTGAAATATGAAATCAAGGGCCGAACCAAGTCAATCTATTCAATCTGGAACAAACTGCGAAAGCAGCAAGTGGAACTATCGGGCATCTACGACCTGTTTGCCATTCGTGTCATCCTCGACGTTCCGCTCGAACGAGAGAAAGCGGATTGCTGGAACGTCTACTCGATTGTCGCCGATATGTACACACCGAATCCCGCGCGCATGAAAGACTGGCTATCCATTCCCAAAAGCAATGGATATGAATCGCTCCACACAACAGTCAAAGGCCCTGACAACAAATGGGTAGAAGTGCAGATTCGCACCAAGCGCATGGATCTCGTAGCCGAAAAGGGACTCGCGGCACACTGGAAATATAAAGGAATAAAAAGCGAAGGAGACCTTGACTCATGGATGAACAACATCCGCGACATACTTGAAACGGCCGACGGCCCGATGGAGCTGATGAAAAATTTCAAGATGGACCTTTACGACAAGGAAGTGTTCGTCTTCACTCCTCGCGGCGACCTCTACCGTCTGCCTCTCGGCGCGACGGTGCTTGATTTCGCTTTCAACATCCATTCCAAACTCGGCTGCACATGCGTCGGTGGCAAGGTCAACGGGCGCAACCGCAAACTGAACTATAAACTTCATTCCGGCGATACCGTAGAAATAACCACCGCTCCCGGGCAAGTCCCCAAGCAGGACTGGCTGTCGTTTGTCGTGACCTCAAAGGCCCGCAACAAAATACGCCAGACCATCAACGAACGAGCCAACCGCTCGGCCGAACTCGGCAAGGAGCTTCTGCAACGCCGATGCAAGAACCGTAAAGTCGAGCTTGAGGAAGGCACGCTCATGCGCACCATCAAAAAAATGGGCTACCGCACGGTCACTGACTTCTACAAGGCAATCGGCGACGAAGTCATTGATGTCAACGATGTCATCACTCAATACGAACTCATCGAGAATGCCGACAAACGTGCGGAGACCGAACGTCGCAGCGCCGAAGAATTCGAACTTCTTGAAAACAACGAACGGGCCAACACTCCTTCTGACGACATACTGATTATCGGCGACAATATCAAAGGAATCAACTACAAGCTGTCGAAATGTTGCAACCCGATTTTCGGTGACGACGTGTTCGGGTTCGTATCAGCCGAAGGTGTAATAAAAATTCACCGCCACGACTGCCCTAACGCCGACCACATCCGCTACAAATATCCCTACCGCGTGATCCGCACCCGATGGTCAGGCAAAGTCGGCAGCCGCTTTGCCGCGACAATCCGCATTGTCGGAAATGACGACATTGAAATCGTCACTAACATCACATCTATTATTAATAAGGAGAAAGATGTCACACTTCGCAATATAACTATCGACTCTTCCGACGGCATTTTCTCCGGATTCATTGTCGTAGGCATCAGCGATACTGCCTCGCTAAACAACCTTATAAAGAAAATCAAAACCGTAAAAGGCGTAAAAGATGTTGAACGTAGTAACTAATAAAAACAGCATTTTCAGACTCTCCGCTATCGCGGGGCTTGCCATCGCATGCTCCTGTGCAGGAAACGGTGACACCCAAAAGGCCTCCGCACTGCTCGAACAGGCTCAACAGGCCTGTGACTCGAAAAATTATGAGAAAGCAATTGCACTGACCGATTCCATAAAGAATACGTATCCTAAAGAAATTGACGTGCGCCGCGAAGCGCTCCACCTGTCGACCAAAGCGACCGAAGGACTGACAATCCAACGGCTACAGCAAGCCGACTCGCTGTCGGCCGTGCTTGCCGTGAGAGGTGATTCCCTCCAACGATTGATGAAATTCGTCAAAAATCCCATCGAGGGCTACTATGTGGCGGCAACGACAGAACCATCAAAATTTTTCGGCACAAACGGTCTTCAGGCCCGTGTAAGTCCCGATGGCGATTTCTATCTCATGTCCTCGCTGAAAGCCAAAAGCATAAAAAGCACATCGGTCGAAGTGAGCGCAGGCGCTGAGAAAGCCGCAACATCGACAGTAGCCCATGACGGCGAGCGCAATGACCGGTCGATGGGAGCAGAAGTCATCACTTTCATGGGCGTGGAATGTGACAGTCTCGGAAAGTTTGTCAGCACACACGCCGGACAGCCGATGACCCTTACATTTATAGGTGCGTCAACCTACTCCATGCCTCTCCCCGAAAAACAAGCCAATGAAATAGCCCTCCTTTACGACTATGCGACCACACTCCGACGCTTCAAGGTAGCGACACTTGAAAAAGAGCGTCTGAGCCGTGCTGTTGAGATTGCAAGAAATCAGGCAGCGCGCACATTCGTTGAAAAGGACAAAGAACAGTAAACCTAACCCCTTTTCCGCCATGACTGAAGAAAAGAAACCCGGCAAATTCGCCTCTTGGATTGAACGCACTAAGGCCCGCACAATCTCTATATGGGAATATTGTGCCGAAGGCGTATGGGAAGACCAACGCAATACTGCAAAAGTCAACATCGTCAAGACCCTCAATCTCACAGTGCGCTCATTCATGAACAGCGATCTTCAGTCGTCGGCGTGCGCCCTTACCTATCGTACCCTGCTTGCCATTGTCCCGGCTTTGGCATTGCTATTCGCAATCGGAAGAGGATTCGGGTTTCAGAATCTCCTTCAGACACAGCTCTACCAGTATTTTCCATCGCAACACCGCGCGCTGGAAATGGCATTCTCATTCGTTGACTCCTGTCTTGCACAGGCTTCTGAAGGAATATTTGTGGGTGTCGGCATTGTCTTCCTGCTCTGGACTCTCATATCGCTGTTGGATTCGGTCGAAAATTCATTCAACAACATCTGGGGAGTGAAAGTCGACCGCCCATTCGCCCGCAAAGTCACCGACTACCTTGCCATATGTATCATACTCCCGGTGCTCATGATATGTTCAGGTGGTCTGCGGATTCTCATGTCAGCCACAATTCAGAAGCTTCTGCCGTTCGACTTTATCGGACCTGTAGTCGGCGATATTCTTGACCTCGTGTCAGTCCTTTTCGGATGCCTGTTCTTTGCAGGGGCCTATATGCTCATACCGAACACAAAAGTCAAATTCCGCAATGCCCTTATAACCGGCACAATCGCAGGAATCGCCTTTCAGGTGCTTCAATGGCTTTTCCTTACAGGTCAGATCTATGTGGCAAAATACAATGCAATCTACGGAAGCTTCTCATTCCTGCCATTGATGTTGATATGGATGCAGTTCTCTTGGCTCATCACACTTGCCGGAGCACTTATATGCCGGTCGTCGCAGGACATATTCCTGTTCTCATTCGAACGGCAGACCAACAAAATCTCAGGTGCATACCGACGCAAAGTGACGCTTGCAATCCTGACAGTCATAATCAAACGGTTCAAAAATGAGGAAGAGCCACTCAACATCGCAGGAATCTCCACTCGGTTTGCCATCCCTCCACGGCTGACAGCTATAGTTGTCAATTTCCTGATCGACTGCAATCTAATCTCACGGCTTGGGCCGAAAAACGGAGAAGACCCGATTGCTGATGCTCCGTTAGTGCCATCAACAAGCCCCGAACACTACTCGCTGGGACATGTCATGAATGTAATCTCCAACCATGGTGAAGATTCATTCCTCCCGACATTCGACACAGACTTCAAGCCGTTGCTTGATCTCTGCGACAGACTCGACTTCGATTTCCGTCAACAGGCATCTTCAGTGCTTTTGGCCGAAATACATCTCCCACTCATCAAGCAGAATAATCCTAAAAACAAATAATACAACAGGATATAGATTACATATCCTATCGAGACAGACTCCTCATTCTTATTAATTTATTTAACATACATCTTATCATGAAAGAAGTAATTTCAACCAGCGCCGCTCCCGGTGCAATCGGACCTTACAGCCAGGCAATCAAAGTAGGAAATATGCTCTACTGCTCAGGACAAATTCCTGTAGATCCCGCAACAGGCACTGTCCCCGAAGGAATCAAGGCTCAGACCGCACAGTCGCTTGCAAACGTAAAGGCCATCCTTGCCGCAGCCGGAGCAAGCATTGAAAACGTTGTGAAGACTACCGTTTTCCTTGCCGACATGAGTCTCTTCGGAGAAATGAACGAAGTATATGCCCAGAACTTCACTGAGCCTTTCCCGGCTCGCTCGGCAGTGGCCGTACGCGAACTCCCGAAGCAGGTTCTTGTGGAAATTGAGGTTATCGCAATCCTCGGATAAATAACCGACACAGCAAAAAAACAGAGGGCCACAGACTTTCCGAAGTCTGTGGCCCTCAATTTTGATGGACAAAAAATAAATGAGGAGTGAGGAGAACTAACCTAAAAGGAGAGAAAAGATTACCAATTATTCAACATAAAAAAGAAGAGAGAGGAGGAAGAGAGGAGAATGCACGAAGGCTTTATTCAACTCCGGAAAGATCCACGGCATAGATGCCTCTTTTGCCTGTCGGATAGACTCCGCGGAGAATCATGACCTTCTCGTCACCGCTACCTTTCATGATAGCCTTGTGAATTTTTTCAACGTCTTCAGGCGAGCTGACGCGGGTGTCATTGATTGAGTAGATTATGAATCCGTTTTTGACACCTGAGTCACGGAAACGCCCGTCGGACAGTCCGGCCACCTGCACACCGTTGCTCAGACCAAGCTGACGAAGCACGGATTCGTCGACCTTTTTGAACGCACATCCGAGGTCTGTGATGTCGCCGGCTTTCGTTATCTGCATGTTGCCCTGAGGATTCCGCAGTGTGACATCGACCGACTTAGTGTTGTTGTCACGGATGTAGGTAACTTTGATTTTATCGCCCGGACGGTGCTTGGCCACCTGCTCCTGAAGCTGTGCGACATTATCCGTGTTGATTCCATTGATCTTGACTATGACATCACCTTTCTGCAAGCCTGCTTCCTTTGCAGAGCTGCGGTCACTGACATCACCGACAAACACACCCTTGGTGACGGCTGTGATGTTGTTTTCCTTAGCGATTTCATTGCTAAGATCCATAATCGAGATTCCGAGTACAGCACGCTGCACGGTTCCGAACTGACGGAGATCGCTGACAATCTTCTTGACGATTGTCGTAGGAATCGCGAACGAATATCCTGCATAGTTGCCTGTCTGACTATAAATTGCGGTGTTGATGCCGATGAGCTCACCGGCGAGATTTACAAGTGCGCCACCGGAATTGCCGGGATTGACGGCAGCATCAGTCTGGATGTACGATTCGATTCCCATGCGTCCGCCGTGGCCCTGCGAACCGATACTGCGGCCTTTAGCCGATACGATACCTGTCGTCACAGTCGATGTAAAACCAAACGGGTTACCGACGGCAAGCACCCACTCACCTACTTTAAGAGCCTCGCTGTCGCCCATCGGTATGACCGGGAGATCCTTAGCATCAATTTTTATCAATGCAAGATCGGTCGACGCATCCGAACCGACAACTGTCGCATCAAATGTACGGTTGTCATTCAATGTCACCTCAAGTCGATCGGCATCATCAATGACATGGTTATTGGTGACTATATAACCGTCGGCGCTTATAATCACACCCGATCCGAGACCCGAAGGCTGCTGCTGACGTGGCTGCTGTTCCTGACGTGGCTGGCTGCGGCGATTTCCACCGGGATTTCCGAAGAAATATTCAAAAAAAGGATCACCGAAGAATCCGCCGTTGCCACTGTTCTGGCTATATCCGCGGGGAGTGGCATAACTTTTTATGGACACAACACCGTTGATAGTGCTTTCAGCAGCAGTCGTGAAATCGGAATGATTGGCAGGCAACTGTGCGACCCTCGTCAGGTGGCCTGACGCCGCACCGCCCTGATCAAACAGTTCGCTGTAGCTCTGGGCTTCTTCATTATTAAGAAGAGTCCGTTTCATTGCAACGGTGGTCACTGCCGAGCTGAGGACAGCAGTACCGGCAGCTAACATGATGATTTTTCCGGATAATTTCATTGGTTGTGAATAATTATGAAATTGTTGTTAATTATTTTTTTGATGAATTAAAGCACTATTTTGTCGGCAATCTGACCGTAGAGATAGCGCCGTGTCTCATGCTTTTTGTTTATTAGACGGCAAAAACCATGCAATGTTACATACGTCTGCCTTGGGTTTAAAATAAATTAAGACCATTTTCGTCCTATTTAAGATATATTTACCCCGACGTCGCCATATATGTTGTTTTGTTAAAACAGATTTGTCAGTTTTTTTCCTTAATTTTGCCCTATGATGTCAAAGAAATCATCCATATTGCTGATTGTAGCTGCCATTGCGTCACTACTCGTGTCATGTGGCAGTTCTAAAAATACAGGAAGTCACACCTACAGGCATGGCGGAAGTGGCGACTCTAAGAATTTCGTGATTCCAAAATCACTTCCGCCACAATCCCACGCGCTCCTGACAGAAGCCAAGAGCTGGCTCGGCACACCTTATAAATATGGTGGCGAAGACAAGCGTGGGGTGGACTGTTCAGGACTCGTGCTTAAAGTCTACAAAAGCGCGCTTGATATCAAGCTTCCCCGCAACTCCGCCGAGCAGGCCGGATATTGCTCTCCGCTACAAAAAAATCAGCTCATGCCGGGCGACCTCATTTTCTTTGCCACATCCGGCTCACGAAAAAAAGTTTCACATGTCGGGATTTATGTCGGTGACGGTAAAATGGTCCATTCGTCCTCGTCGAAAGGTGTCATAGTCAGCAACATCTCCGACGATTATTATGTCAGGACCTATGCAGGCGCAGGCTCTGTCGACAAATACCGTGCAATGGTATCAGGCAAATACACGAAGCAATCTGAAAAGGTGGCAGCACCCCCTGTCGCCGTGAATTCAGGTGAAAACACTCCTGAGCCAAAGAAATCAAAAGCCCCCATTCCCGACCGGACAGCAGCGGCCACACAGAAAAACGATTCCGGGACTGCTGTTGGCGCTATAATCAAGGCCACTCCTGTCGAATCGGACTCATCCGTCACAACGGCAACTCCTGTCGTTAACGACGGTTCAATCACCTACACGCCTGTCACATCCCTGCCACAAAAAGCCGAAAGCCGGACACCGCAGAAATCCGGAGGGACACCTGCGCCTCAAAAGGCCGCTCCCGTGACAGCCACTCCGACACCAAAGGTTAAACCCGTGACCACTTCAAAGACCGAGGGCAAACCAGAGCCAAGTGTTGACCAAGCACGCAAATCGGTGCTCAACTCAATAATCGAGCAAAAAATCGATTCGATCCTCAAGCCCTGACATCAGGATATTCTCATCCAAATTACAGATTCTTACCATCATGAACCGTAACGAAGCCCCTAAAGTATATAATTTCGGCCCATTGACCCTCTCTCCGGCATCCACCCACGTATTACCGAATGGCATCCACGTCCACATTGAAAGTGGCAGCGAAATCGAAGTCAGCCGTCTGACGGTAGCCCTTCCCGCCGGAGAGGCCGAATCTCCCAAACCGGGGCTTGCCGGCTGCGCGGCCATGATGCTGGTCGAGGGTACGGCGCGAATGAACGGCGAAGAGATTGCCAACACGTTTGAATACAACGGAGCTTGGGTCAACACCTCAGTCTCGACCCACTACACCTCTATTATATTGTCGACGCTCAACGACAAGTTTGCCGACGTCCTGCCGATAATAGCCGACATGATAATATGTCCTGCCTTTCCCGACGCAGCTACCTCACGCCTTCTCCAGCGACAAGCCGCCCGGTTGGAAATTGAGAACAAAAAAGTCACGTTCATTGCCGATGCCGCTATAAGGCCGCTCGCCTACGGAAAGGACAATCCCCTTGCCAGAAGCGAAAACCCGGATGAAATAAAATCCTTCACCCCGAAAGAACTCTCCGACTTCCATTTCTCACGTCTTGACCCGTCCAACATGCACATCTTCCTTGCCGGAAATATCACCGACGAGATGATTCGCACAGTCGACATGATTTTCACACGCATCCCACGCCATGCAGGCCCGCAGCTCAACCGCGTCTCATTTCCCGACATCAACGCCGTCGAATCGCAGAGGGTGGATATTCCTGTCGAGCATGCCCGCCAAAGCGCTGTCAAACTGATGATTCCGGCAATCGGCCGTACTGACATCGACTTCGTCCCGTTGCGTGCGGCTGTAATCGCATTAGGTGGCTTTTTCGGAAGCCGTCTGATGCTCAACATCCGTGAGGACAAAGGTCTGACCTATGGAATATCAGCATCGCTCTTCGGCTACACTGACCGCAGTTTCATCACTGTCAGCACCCAGACCGACGGCTCTACCAAAGACGAGGTCATACGTCTCATCTGCGACGAAATCGAGAACATGAAAAATACGGCCTCTTACACCGATGATGAAATCAAACGCCTGTCAAAGTTTATCCTTTCAAACCTCGCCACAACACTCGACACTCCGTTCAGCCGTATGGACTACACTCAGACCCACATCTACGCTGACACACCGGAGGACTATTTCGAACAACAGGAATCACTTGCCCGCAAGCTGACTCCCGAAATACTTGCCGGGATGGCACGCAGATATTTCGACCTGTCAAAAATGATAATTGCCACGGCTGGCAATTGAAAAATCCAACATTTATTTCCGCACCGTGCTAAACTTTTAAGAATCCATAGCGTCTATATAGGTATAACTCCATTGAAGTCGTTCAGCCGGCTTCATCATATTCACGCAACGAATTCTTAATTTCTCCATTATGCGCAAACTTCATCTCCTTCTTATTCTTTCCCTGACATTTATCGCCGGTGCGGATTTAAATGCGCGGACCCGTGGACAGAACCACAGCCGGATGGAATCCTGCCACAACGAACGGATGCACCATTCCGATAAGGCAAAGAATCATCGCAGGCATTGCCGCCCGACATATTTCGTCGACAGCAACGGTGCATATTTCAATGGCCATGCCATCAAGGACGCTTCGCCTTCAAGCTTCAAGATTCTGGAAGATTATTATGCAAAGGACTCTTGGAACGTATATTATCGAGGGAAAAAAGTACATGACGCGACAAGCGGCTCATTCCATGTCGTAGGCGACGGCTATGCTAAAGATTCGTGGAATGTATATTTCTGCGGACATAAGATTGCCGACGCATCATCCGGTAGTTTCAAAATACTTAAGGACGGCTATGCCAAAGACTCTTGGAACGTATATTTCGACGGGAAAGCTGTCAAAGACGCATCCCCCGGCAGTTTCCGCGTCCTTCCCGACGGATATGCCAAAGATACGTGGAACGTCTACTTCGACGGTATGAAAATTCCGGGAGCGACATCAGGAAATTTCAAAGTCATGAAAGACGGCTACGCCAAAGACTCTTGGAATACATATTACATGGGCCGGAAAGTCAACTGACTTCCGACAAAGATTACAAATCGGTTTCATTTGGCCATAAATTTACTGTCAGGCAACTCTTTTTTACAGGGATTTTGTAATTTTGCAGCGAAATTTAACATTGAAGGCCTCACAGTCTTTTTAATGTCCATACATTTACATTATATGCACTCACGATGTTTGAATTTGTAATAACGCCGACCATAATAACACTCTTCTCAATAATCATAATATCTACAATATATCTGCTGACCGGTTTCCGTCACTATGTCGCATCGGTGAGCAAACGTGTCGCTATCGATGATTCCACTCCGTTTCCGCCCGACGACTCAGCCTACCCTTCTGTATCGGTCATCATCTATTCCGAAGACGATGCTGAAAATCTGGAAACACTTATCCATCAAATTTTTGAGCAGGACTACCAGAGTCAGTTTGAAGTCATCGTCGTCAATGATGGCGCAGTCTCATCGACAAAGGATGTAATCGCGAGACTCGAACGGACCTATCCCAACCTCTACATGACGTTCACTCCGTTGCAGTCCCGCTCGCTTTCGCGCAAGAAACTTGCAATCACTCTCGGCATAAAGGCAGCCCGCTATGAAACAGTCTTCCTGACATCCGGCAATTGCTCCATAGAGTCAAAGACATGGCTCAAAAGCATGGCCCGGCATTTTGCACAAGGCAAAGAAATAGTCATCGGCTACGCTACACCCCTGATTCCCGAAGATGCTCCGAATCCATGGAAACGCCTCCATGCCTTCGACCAAGTAAGGACCGCGGTCGAATACCTTTCATGGGCCATCGCAGGTCATCCCTACAGGGGCAACTGTTATAATCTCGCCTACCGTCGGTCGGTTTTCTTCAAGAACAAGGGATTTTCACGTGCATTGCATCTAAAATATGGCGACGACGATGTGTTTGTCAATGAAGTGTCCAATTCCGACAATACGGCCATTGAACTCTCCACTGCTTCTATTGTCGAAGTCCACGATCCATACCCGCAAATCGCCCACAAAAACGCAAAGCTACGCTACAATTACACGGCAAAATCGCTTAAGACGTCAGCCCGGCGCTTCTTCGGGTCTTGTTCGCTCGCATGGTGGGCACTGCTTGGATCGACAGTCGCAATTTCAATCATCGGATTTCCGTCGCTGATCCCGCTCATTGCCTCATGCGTCATACTCCTCGCCACAGCCATAACCCTGATGTTCACATGGCGCAAGACCTCGCGTGCAATCGGCTCACGCTCGTTGCTCATAACCGTCCCGTGGTTCATGACCTATGAGCCGATCTACAATTTCTATTACCGCATCAAAGGCTTATTCAAGAAATCCGACAATCTTTCGTGGAACTAACTAAGAGGCTGTTTTAAGCCTCTTGGAGTTTTTGGGTTAAGATACTCCACTAAAAATTGACACTAAATTTTAAACAGCCTCTAAAACCCGGTCAAAATAATGAAAGGCATTATTGAAATCAACGGTCTTCGGCTATTCGCACGTCATGGCGTCTTTGAGGAAGAACGCATCAATGGCAATACATTCGAACTTACCGTCCACCTGTGTTATCCGATTGACCGCGCGGTCATGACAGACAATGTCGCCGACACGCTCAACTATGCGGAAGCCATCGAAATCATCCGCAAAGAGATGGAAATTCCATCAAGGCTTCTCGAACACGTGGTCGGCCGCATCCGTTCGGCTCTGCTTTCAGCCTATCCGGCCATCACTTCCGGCTCGATAAAGCTGACAAAGCTCAATCCGCCGATTCCTGTCGACATTGACGGAACAGCCGTGAAAATCGAATGGTAACCAGCACGGTATAGTCTGCCACGCAGAAATCTACAGCACACAATTCAACAATCAGTTTAATCATATCTAAGGTTTTTCTTTAAGCATATGTCAGCCTCAACCCCCATACTCCTGCTTACCGGCTATCTTGGAAGCGGAAAGACAACACTTGTCAATCACATTCTTACCAACGAACGTGGAATTAAATTTGCTGTAATCGTCAATGACATCGGCGAAGTCAACATCGATGCCGACCTTATACAGCGTGGCGGAATTGTCGGCTCGAAGGACGATTCACTTGTCGCCCTCCAGAACGGATGTATCTGTTGCACATTAAAGATGGATCTTGTAAAACAGATCGACGAGATACTCTCGATGGGCAAATTTGACTATATCGTCATTGAAGCGAGCGGAATCTGCGAACCGGCTCCAATCGCTCAGACCATCTGCTCGATTCCGCGCATGGGTGAGGAATTTCTTAAAAACGGAGTTCCACGTCTCGACTGCATCGTGACAGTGGTCGATGCTCTCCGCATGCAGGATGAATTCTCCTGCGGAGAAGCTCTCACCGCCGCTAAGCACGACGAGGAAGATATCGCAAACCTCGTAATCCAGCAGATTGAGTTCTGCAACATCGTCATACTCAACAAGATTTCGGAAGTCACAGCCGATGAGCGTGGCAGAATCCGTGCTATAATCAAGACCATCAATCCCGGGGCACGAATCATCGAGTGTGACTATGCCGATGTCGATATCGAAAGTATAATCAATACACACCTCTTCGATTTCACCAAAGTAGCCACTTCCGCCGCATGGGTCAAGGAAATCGAAAAACCGATTGAACAAATCGAGGAGGAAGAACGCCACCACCACGAGCATCATGAACATCATGAGCATCATCACCACGAACACGAAGATGAGCATGAACATGAACACGAGCACCATCACAACCATGATGACGAATGTGAATGCGGCCACCACCATGACGACCATCACGAGCATGGGCATGAATGCACTTGCGGATGCCATCATCACCACCACCATCATGGCGAAGGCGAAGCGGAGGAATATGGCATAAGCACCTTTGTCTATTTCCGCCGTCCCGGTTTCGACCTCAACAAATTCGACTATCTTGCAGCCAACAACTGGCCAAAAAGCATCATCCGTTCGAAAGGAATATGCTATTTCGGCAACAACCCCGACATGTCATATCTCTTCGAGAGCGCCGGCCGTCAGAAACAGCTGAAAGAAGCCGGAATGTGGTTTGCGACAGCGCCCGAGGACGAACTTCGCGAAATGGCCGAACAAGACCCCTCGATACTTCGCGACTGGGATCCGGACTATGGTGACCGTATGATTAAAATCGTATTCATCGGACAGAATCTTGACCGTAAAGCAATCACTGAATCACTTGATGCCTGTCTGGACGTATAAGTTCCCGATTTTACCGCCTTGACCAATGAAACCATATCTTCAAGTTGAAAATCTCACCAAGAGCTACGGCGACCGCATGCTCTTTGACTCGGTAACTTTCGGAGTGAACGAGGGTGACAAAATAGGGTTGATAGCCAAGAACGGCACAGGAAAATCAACACTTCTACGTATTCTTTCCGGCTCTGAAGCCCCCGACAGCGGTAACGTGATTTTCCGCAATGGCCTTCGCGTCGGATTCCTTGCACAGATGCCGGAGTTTGAAAAAGGGTTGTCGATAATGGACAATCTGGTTGCCACTGTAAAACCTGAGGAGCATGAGGAATGGGGTCATGAAGACCGCATACGCCAGATGCTCTCTCAGCTTGGCATCGAAAATCCGGACCAGACGGTCGACCACCTTTCCGGCGGACAGATAAAGCGCGTCGCGCTCGCGCAGGTTTTGCTCGGAAATCCCGACCTGCTGATTCTCGACGAACCTACCAACCATCTCGACCTCCAGTCGGTCGAATGGCTGGAGAACTACCTCACACGCATGCGTGTCACACTCCTGATGGTCACGCATGACCGTTATTTCCTTGACCGCGTCTGCAACAAGATTATTGAAATCGACATGAAGCAGATTTTCACCTACGAGGGCAACTTCGACCTCTATCTCCGTCGGCGTGCGGAGCGCATAGAGGCCCTTACAGGTGAGCTTGCCAAGGTCAAAAACACGCTCCGCAAGGAACAGGAATGGATGCGTCGGCAACCGCAGGCCCGTGCCGGAAAAGCGCGCTACCGAATAAACGCGTTCTATGATCTCAAGGAACGCTCCCGGGCAAATTATGACGAGAAACAAATCGACCCGACAGAAATAAAATCATCCTATATCGGATCTAAGATTTTCGAGGCTGAAAACATCTCGAAACGTTTCGGCGACAAAGTGATTCTCGATGACTTCACATACACCTTCGCCCGCTACGAGAAGCTTGGCATCATCGGAGGGAACGGTGTCGGGAAATCGACATTCGTCAAAATGCTTCAAGGCCTCATAGCCCCCGACAGCGGAGAGTGGAATGTGGGCGAGACAGTCCGTTTCGGATATTATTCGCAGGACGGACTTCAGCTTCCTCCCGGCAAAAAGGTAATCGATGCCATAACCGACATCACAGAGGACGTGGTCATAAACGGGACTACACACTATTCGCCGATGCAGTTCCTCACACGCTTCCTGTTTTCGCCTGCCGACCAGCAGAAGTATATCTCCACTCTAAGCGGAGGAGAGATGCGCAGGCTTCATCTTGCCGCCGTCCTCATAACACAGCCAAACTTCCTGATTCTCGACGAGCCGACAAACGACCTCGACATCATGACCCTCGGCATCCTTGAGGAATATCTCAGAGAGTTCAAAGGGTGTGTCATCGTCATTTCCCACGACCGTTTCTTCCTTGATTCGATAGTAGACCACCTCTTTGTCATGGAAGGAAACGGCGTAATCAAAGATTTCCCCGGAAACTATACTGACTACCGCAATTATCTCAAGGAATTGCAGAAGGCATCGCAGGAAACGGCCAAGGCATCACAGCCGGCATCGCAGCCATCCTCACAGCGTCGTGAAACATCGCGCCCGCAGAAACTCACATTCAAAGAACGCAAAGAGCTGGAGGCGCTGACAAAAGAAATCGAAGAACTGACAGAAGAAAAATCCACTCTCGAATCACTCTTTAATTCAGGAGCGGAAATAGCCGACATCGCCGATAAGGCGCGCCGATACAGCGAACTCAAGGATATTCTTGATGAAAAAGAGCTTCGCTGGCTTGAACTGTCGGAAAAAGAATAGCGAGACAAAACGACTTGCCATAAACGAAACCGTAAAGACAATCGTTATATCAGTGTGCATGCTTTTTATCAAGTGTGCGCACTGATATAGCAGATATAGCCGGATTCATTTTCACGAAACGGCTGTTATGCCCTACACTATGGATTGTACAGATCCGGATTAAAGAAATCAGCGATGTCACGTGCGTTTTCAAGCGCCTTTACCGCCGGACCATCCGGATTGATCAGCGAAGCTTTGGCATAGTCACCGGTAGCGCCGGCATGGTCACCGACACGCCATTTAGCTTTTCCACGGGCAAAGAGCAGCGCATCGTCATCAGGCGTCGCCTCTATGAGTCGGTCAAGCTCCTCGATAGCCTCACGCAATCGGTTTTCAGAAATCAATTGCTTATATGTTTCAACTACACCCATTTTTTCAGTGTTATTTTATTTACGGTGTTACGTTCCCGCAAAGCTACTAAAAAGAATTGTCATCCACAATGAAGAAACGACACTTTTTACTTGCCTTCGTCATCGGTGCTGCCCTATCGGCCAACGCACTCGACCCGACCGCAACCGACTATACGTTCATTGAATGTCAAGGCTCGGCCATTCCCTATCCCGACCGTACAGTCGATGGCCTCGCCTACCCCGACTCGCTTAAGCCTGTCTACCTGAACCACGTAGGCCGTCACGGTGCGCGCTTCCTCTCGTCGTCGAAATATACCACCTCGCTTCTCCGTTCACTCCACAAGGCCGATAGTCTTCGGACCATCACTCCGATGGGACGCGAACTTATCAATGTCTGCAACCTTGTGGTGGAGCGCACAGCCGGACGGTGGGGAGCACTCGACTCGCTCGGCATGGCCGAACAGCGCGCCATTGCCTCGCGCGCATTCATGGCATTCCGTCCACTGTTTGACAACACAAAAATCAATGCTATCTCGTCATACGTTCCACGCTGTGTGATGTCAATGGACGAGTTTACCCACCAGCTCACACGCCTCAACAACAAAGTTGAAATCTACATGTCGTCAGGGCGTCAGAACTCACCGCTCGTCCGTCCCTGGCAAAACGATGAAGCCTACAAGGAATATATGGCAGGCGAAGGATGGCACAAAGTCTATGACGATTACTTCAACAAGCAAGTCCCGACATCATTGGCCGAACGCGCGCTGGGGAAAAGCTATCCGTTTGACGGCGACGAAGCCAAGGACGTAAGCATGGCTATCTACAAGGTTCTTGCCGGATGCTCGGCAATGTCAATCGAACTTGACCTCCAGAAATATTTCACCAAAGCAGAAATCAATGCGCTTTGGAGTGTCGAGAATCTCCATCACTATCTCACACACTCTGCCTCTACCCTCTCAAACGCCGCCCCTGAACTTGCGAGCAGACTTCTTGCCGAACTGATATCAACTGTCGACGACTATATCGAAGGGAAGAACCAATACAGCGTAATGCTCCGTTTCGGACATGCCGAGACAATGATGCCGCTTCTGGCGCTCATGCACATTCCCGGCTGCTACTACATGACTAACTATTTCGACACAGTGGGCCTCCACTGGCGCGATTTCTATGTAGTGCCGATGGCATCAAATCTTCAGATGATTGTCTTCCGTGCCGAGAGCGGGAAATATTATGTAAGGGTCAACCTTAACGAAGTCCCTGTGCCCCTGATTCCCGGACGCAGCGACATCTACATTCCGTGGACGGCAGCGCGCGAATATCTCAACCGCTGCCTACCGCTAAGCATGCAGCTTTGAGTCTCTTATCGAACCTTATCAAACATAAAAGACGTCCTGTGATAGCCTAAGGCCTTCACGGGACTATTTTTATAAATATCTCACTCTGATAAAAAAACGGCCAAAATACAAACAAATCTAAAAAGATTTAAAGCCCCAACTTTTTCATCGTCAAAAAATGGGTTATTTTCTATTTTTTATCGTACTTTTGTCGAATATCATGTTTCTTCAATAAAACAGAGACTGTTTATGTTAAACCGGAAATTTATCTCACGGAACTACAAGCATCTCAACAATGGTGGTGGAATCGCCAAAAGTGATATAGACATCACATTAGAAAATTTAGGCTATCAGAACATAGGATTAAAAAGAACCTTCTATCACAATAACATCATTCATGGCATTCGCAATTTAATCGGACTACAAAAGGCTATGATGTCAATTCATCAAAATGACGTAATAGTCCTGCAATATCCAATGAAAATGTATTTCGACAAAATCTGCGAGAAGGCACACCGACACGGGGCAAAAATCATCTGTCTTATACACGACCTTTCATCTTTCAGAAACAAATCGCTCACACCCGACGAGGAAATAAAACGGTTAAATGCCACAGATGTACTTCTGACACACAACCACATGATGCGCCAATGGCTGTCGGAGCATGGATGCAAAGTCAAAATGATTGATTATGAAATCATGGACTATCTTCACGGCGAATCCGGCGAACCTCACGAACCTGTAGCCGGCAACTATTCACTGTTTTATGTAGGGAATGTCTCTTTCAAGACCCATCCTTATCTGAGAAAACTTGCGGAAATAATGCCCGACCGAGACATCTATATCTATGGGCATCATCCTGATACGGAAGAAATATCGAAATACAAAAATCTGCATTATATGGGCATAGTCTCTGACCGTCAGATAATAAAATCCCACATGGGAGATTTCGGACTCTCATGGTATGGAGAGTCGCTTGATGACGGAGTCGGGCGTATCGGCGAATACATGTCATATAACAATCCACACAAAGTATCACTCTACCTACGATGTAATGCACCGGTTATTGTATGGTCCAAAGCCGGACGTGCAGAGTTTATCGAAAAGGAACACATAGGCCTTACCGTCAACTCATTGGCCACGCTCGACGAAAAACTAAAAAAGATTGACGACAAAGAATACAGACATCTTACGGACAATGTCAGAAAAATAAACGCAAAGCTTAAGTCCGGCTTTTATCTTGACCAAGCCCTCCGCCAAGCGATTGACTATCTCAGCGTGAGTTCGACATAATCAATCAGAAAAACAGTTTATTATCAGTAAAAAATCCAAAGATATAAACTGTATCCTCGGATAGAAGCAGTTTAGATATGGCACTCAAGGTATTGGTTTATGAAATTTTCAAATGACCAATGTCTTGAGTGCCATATATAGTCTACTCATTAACTGATTCAACAAGTATTCTTATACCAAATAAATCTTGTCAGAAACCGACATAAACGAGTTTAATGTTAGTTTATTAATGAATAATTTTCTTAAAAACTTTATTTCCTTTCTTCACAATATAAAAACCCTTTCGTGGTGTTTCAACTTCATGTCCATTTATATCATAGTACTTTGGCTGTAAATTGTCAATAACATTATCGATATCTTCTAATTTAGAATTCTCAGGAAGTTGTAATTCGAAATAAAATTTAGCGCCATTTAATTGATATGCCGATTTATACTCATCTTTTGTTTTTATTACATTATCAACTAACTCCAGACAGCATGGGCTAATATTATACAGACTATAATAGATGGAAGTTGTAACATCTTCTAATACGCCACTATCATTCTGAATAAAATTAGCTCCTAATAAAGAATATTCACACCAAACATCGTTCGGCTCTTCTGCATGTATTATTATATAATACTGCTTTCCTGATGTTCGATCAAAAATAAATTCTCTTTTATGTAAATATGGACGTGTTTGGTAAAGATTATCTGGTATAATCATAGAGAAATCCTCAAATGGAGTATTTTCACCTAATGGATTTACAACCCTAAATAAACCAGTCTTATATCTGTGCATCTCTACATCCACCTCATATTCTTTTCCAAGCCATTTAAGAGTTTGAGCATCTAATATAGGTTCAAATCCATTTGTATATGGAGCATTTGCAATCTCAGGCTCTACCATTCTTCCCTTACCAAGTTTAACCCAATTCTCGCCATCTATTAATGTAGCAAAAGTACCTTTTAATGTTTGAGTAAGCCAATCACCATCATTGTCATATCCTACTACATACACGATATGATAACCTGTCTTTTCAAATGGAACGTATACCTCTGTATTAGCGTCCATTTCACCTACAGCAACTACCCATTCTGAATCAGGAATTTTCTCACTATATCCTTTAAGGTAATCAAGATAATTATTGATATCGGATGTATCCCTATTTGCATCACTCACTACAACATATTTAAAATGAGTTAAATAATTTTCGCTATTAGCCCGTATAATTCCATATTCCGAATTAGGATGTGATTCATGAAAATAGATACTATATGAGGGCGAAACCACAGTGGGTGAAATAAATTTATGAGATGTATTATATCCATAATACTGTCCTGTCTGGGTCTCCATACACATGAAAAATAAATTCATTTTCAATCCTCGTTTTGGATGAAATTCCCCCTGACCAGCATTTACAGTCACATACTCCAAAGGCTTGAAACTAGGAGATACAATATGAGAAGGCACAACGTATTTTGTTTCCGTTTTATTCCAATACACCTTATCTTTTTGAGAATCATATGACATTATAAAATCTTCAGTACCAAAAAGATTAACTAATTTAAATTCTATATTTCCATTTTCATCAGTTCGTTTCATCAGTTCCACTTCCGAAGGATACTGACACATAAATAAAGTTTCCCAGATATACGTATTACCGACAATATCACGACTTGAACATGTCTGATATACCTCCCAATCACCCCATACATTACCATCAGTCTCAGATTTTATCTGAGACCATGCATCCATAGTAAAAACTACGAATAATAAGAATAAAAAATTTTTCATATAGCACTAATATTTAAATCTGTATGTTATTCACAAAATTCGATGATAATAATGATGTAATTCCACTACTATCAATTAGCAATCATATACAAATATAAATCTTAAAATCAATATATCCAAATATATTACATTTCCTGTCAATGTTTGCCCATATGAATTCACTAAAAACAGCGCTAAAAATATACAGAAAACTCCCGCTATCACATGGTAGCGGGAGTTTTTTATTAGCGGGAGTTTTTATTTGTATATTTTTAGCGCTGTACGCGGCCGTTTGCGTTACCGCCGGCGAGAGCCTTGACTTCGTCAACAGTGACGAGGTTGAAGTCACCGGGGATAGTGTGCTTGAGAGCAGATGCGGCAACTGCAAATTCGAGAGCCTCACCCTGAGTAGGCATGGTGAGAAGGCCGTAGATGACACCACCTGAGAATGAGTCACCACCACCTACACGGTCGATGATGGGGTTGATGTCGTAGCGCTTTGACTCGTAGAATTCCTCTCCGTTGTAGATCATAGCCTTCCAGCCATTGTGGGTAGCAGAGAATGATTCACGGAGGGTAGAGATGACATACTTGAAGTCAAATTCCTTGGCCATAGCCTTGAAGATGCCCTTGTAGCCTTCAGCGTTGGTTTCGCCGCCTTCAACGTCAGCATCAGGCTTGAAGCCGAGACAGAGTTCAGCATCTTCCTCATTGCCGATGCAGACATCGACATACTGCATGAGAGGACGCATGATTGACTGAGCCTTTTCCTTTGACCAGAGTTTCTTACGGAAGTTAAGGTCGACAGAAACAGTCACGCCGTGACGCTTTGCAGCCTCGCAGGCAAGACGGGTAAGTTCGGCAGCCTTGTCGCTGATAGCGGGAGTGATGCCGCTCCAGTGGAACCAGTCGGCTCCTTCCATGATTGCATCGAAATCAAAATCTTCGGGATCGGCCTCAGCAATAGCTGAATTAGCACGGTCGTAGATCACCTTTGAAGGACGCATTGAAGCACCGGTCTCGCAATAGTAGATACCTACACGGTCACCGCCACGTGCGATGTGGTCAGTGTGTACGCCATAGCGACGGAGGGCATTGACAGCAGCCTGACCGATTTCGTGCTTGGGAAGTTTAGACACGAAGTAAGCGTCAAGGCCATAGTTTGCGCAGCTGACAGCCACATTGGCTTCGCCGCCACCCCAGATGACATCGAAATTATCTACTTGAACAAAACGATGGTTTCCTTCGGGAGAAAGGCGAAGCATGATTTCGCCTAAAGTTACGACTTTCATGATAATTTATGATTTATATTGGATAAAAAAACATTATTCCATTTCAAGATAGGTCACCTTGTCCATGTCGCCATAATCAAGGTTTTCACCACCCATGCCCCAGATGAACATGTAGTTTGAAGTTCCGGCGGCAGCGTGGATCGACCATTCGGGCGACATTACAGCCTGCTCGTTGTGAAGCCAGATGAGACGGTTTTCCTGAGGCTCACCCATGAGATGGCAGATTGCGTTGCCTTCGGGAACATTGAAATAATAGTAAGCCTCGACGCGACGGTCATGGGTATGAGCCGGCATTGTGTTCCAGACGCTACCGGGCTTAAGCTCGGTAAGACCCATCTGAAGCTGGCAAGGTCCTTCTTCAAGCACGTTTGAAACGATGAGCTGATTGATCACGCGGTCATTTGACTCTTCGAGCGAACCGGCCTTGATGCAGTTAGCCTTGATAGAACCCTTGCGCCCATCGATTGTGATGAGCTGGGTCTTGTATTCCTTGTGGGCAGGAGTTGAATTGATATAGAATTTTGCAGGGTTTGCCGCATCCTTGCTGCGGAAAGTCACATTCTTATTTCCACGGCCTACGTAGAGAGCATCCTTGAAGTGGAGCTCATATTCCTTGCCGTCGACAGTCACGATGCCGTCGCCACCTGTGTTGATGACGCCAAGCTCGCGACGCTCAAGGAAATATTTCGATTTGAGCGGATCGATGGTTTCAAGTACAATCTCCTTGCCTACGGGGCTGACACCACCGTAGATAAGACGGTCATACATTGAGTAGGTGAGATTTATTTTGTTCTGTTCCATGACTTTGGGCATCATGAAGTGTGAGCGGAGCTGCTTTGTGTCATAATGCTTTACGTCATCGGGATGACAGGCACGAAGAACCGAATATTCGGTCTGAGCCATACCTGAGAGTGAGATGCTCATAAGTGCGATAGCTGTTAATATTTTCTTCATAAGTCTATTTATTCTGTTTTCTGAATTTCATCTGAATTCTTGGCAACCATAGCTTTCTGATTGCGGACGATGAGAATACGGTTCCATATCATGAGACCCATTGTCACAATGACGAGGAGTCCTGAACCAATCCATTTAAGATTTTCAGTGCACTGATAGATAATCCATGCGAGGGGGCTTGATGCGAAGTCAAGGCTGCCTCCCTGAAAGCCGGCCGGGATTGAAACCGCGGCGTCGCCGGTAGCGGCATATACATCCTTGGCTGCGAGCGTGAATGCTCCGGCAAGATTTGTCACCATGTAGAGTCCCATCACGATTACCACAAGGCCTATGATAAAGGTCTTGACTACATTGCCCTTGGTGAAAGGCAACACGAGGGGAAAGACATAGAACATTCCGGCAAGCGAAGCAAGAGGAAGGAACTGGTTGCCCGGAAGGACGACAGCAAGAAGAAGCGTCACGGGAATCAGCAAGAGTGAAACCACGAGGGTAGTCGGATGACCGATGACAAGCGCAGGGCTCATGCCGATATTGAGGCCGTCAGCGCCCTTGAATTTACGGGCGATAAGGCTGCGGGTTGCATCGCTGATAGGCTTCAGACCTTCAATGAAAAGCACTGTTACGCGGGGAATAAGCTCCATGACAGCACCCATCTTGATACCGAGGCCGAGAATATAAGGAATCTTGTCGACAATTTCAGCGCCTGAGTTGCAGGTAAGGCATCCGATGCCTATGCCGACCACTACTCCAAGGAAGAGGGGTTCGCCGAGGAGTCCGAATTTCTTCTTCATTCCTTCAGCGTCAATCTCAAGTTTCTCAATACCGGGAATCATGTCAAGCCCCTTGTTGATGGCCCATGCAAAGGGAACAAAGCCACCACAGAAAGGCTGCGGAATAGAGATTCCTTCCATGTCCTTATAGAAACCCTGAAATTTTTTGGCTGTCATGTCGGCTATGATCAATGTGATTATGTAGCAGATAATCGCACCAAAGAAGCCCCATGCAAGAGATTCGCTTGCAAAATAGATGACAGCACCGATAAAGGCGAAGTGCCAGTAGTTCCAAAGGTCAATATTGACCGTGCGTGTGGTCTTTGTGAGAAGCATCAGAAGATTGACACCAAGACACACGGGAATAATAAACGCACCGACAGCAGTATTATATGCAACAGCTGCAGCGGCCGGCCATCCCATGTCGAAAACTTTCAGCTGAAGATCGTAAATTTCAACAACTTTGTCGAGGGCCGGGCCAAGAGCCGAGGTAAGAAGCGCGGTCACAATCGAGAGTCCGATGAAACCGACACCAACCTTAAGGCCTGACTTCAACGAATTACCGAAGCTAAGGCCAATGCAAAGGCCGAGTACGGTGAAGATGATTGGCATCATCACAGCCGCACCCAGTCCTATGATATAAGAAAAAACTTGTTCCACGTTGTATTGTACCAATTTTACAGCTTACTGTCGCGAGCCGGTCAATCAAAGTCCAAGCGGTTATCCACATCAGCCCTATAATATCGGGCTGACATCGTAACACACTTCATATCTAAAAAACCGGCTCAGACACTAAACTATTATTATTTAGGCTGCTTGCCGATATATGCAAGAATACCGCCATCCACATAGAGTACATGGCCATTGACGAAATCCGACGCATCAGAAGCAAGGAAGACAGCGGGGCCCATGAGGTCCTCAGGAGTACCCCAACGTGCGGCAGGAGTCTTTGAGATGATGAACTGGTCGAAAGGATGACGGCTACCGTCGGCCTGACGCTCGCGGAGAGGTGCAGTCTGTTCGGTTGCGATGTAACCCGGGCCTATGCCGTTACACTGGATGTTGTGTTCGCCATATTCAGAGCAGATGTTGCGTGTAAGCATCTTCAAGCCACCCTTGGCTGCCGCATATGCGCTGACAGTCTCACGGCCAAGCTCACTCATCATCGAGCAGATGTTGATGATTTTTCCGTGGCCTTTCTTAATCATACCTGGGATAACGGCCTTGGCACAGATATAAGGTGCAATGAGATCGACATCGACTACGCGACGGAAATCTTCCACGCTCATCTGTTCCATGGGAATACGCTTGATAATGCCGGCATTGTTTACAAGGATGTCAATAGTTCCGACTGTAGCTTCGATATCAGCTACCATAGCCTTTACGGCTTCTTCGTCTGTAACATCGCAAAGATAACCTTTGGCCTCGATACCGAGTTCCTTGTATGCCTTGAGACCACGGTCGACAGTTTCCTGACGAGAGCAGTTAAACACAATTTTCGCACCGGCCTCAGCATATGCCTGAGCGATTGCGAGCCCGATTCCATAAGCGGCGCCGGTCACAAGAGCGACCTTGCCTTCAAGTGAAAAATTTACCATATATGCGTAGTTTAATAAGTTTCAATGGTTTAAGGTAGAGAAGCTAAATGTTTTACAAATCGGTTGTAAAATTAATAAATTTAACATTCACGCCAAAATTTAGCCACTTAAAACTTGTGAAAATCGACTCCAACTATACAAGCCTTACTGTAATTTGAATTTTATTTACACTTTTCGACGCTAATATAGGATTTTATTACTAAATTTGCTTCCAAAGAAAAACGGGGGACACAAGAATGCCCCCTGTCAAATCAACGATAATCTAACCGCCATGTCACCTATCGACACAAAGGTCACAACCCAACAGGCAGAAAACGACCGCCGAATACTTGAGCTGCTTGCCCAGACTTTCCCCGACATCAGTTCTGCAAGCACAGAAATCATCAATCTTGAAGCTATACTCAACCTGCCGAAAGGCACTGAGCATTTCGTCGCCGACCTCCACGGCGAGCATGAGGCATTCCGCCACATATTAAAAAACGCCTCCGGAAATATCAAACGTAAGGTAACCGACATCTACGGCACGTCGATGCGGGAAAACGAAATCCGCCAGCTATGCTCGCTGATTTATTATCCGGAGGAGAAGATGCAGATTGTCCGGTCCACCGAGGAGGACATGGAAGACTTCTATAACATCACACTTCATCAGCTGATAAAGGTATGCCAAAGTGTATCGTCAAAATACACACGCTCGAAAGTCCGCAAAGCCCTGCCGAAAGAATTTGCATATATCATCGAGGAACTTCTTCATGAAGAACGCGGCGAATACGACAAGCAGGCCTACTTCAACCGCATCATCGAGACAATCATATCAACCGGACAGGCCGATGCATTCGTCGTAGCCATGTGTAAGGTCATCCAGAAGCTCAGCATTGACCAGCTCCACATACTCGGCGATGTCTATGACCGCGGTCCGGGCGCACACATCATCATGGATACGCTGTGTCACTACGGCAACTGGGACATCCAATGGGGCAACCATGACATGCTCTGGATGGGCGCAGCCGCCGGCAACGAATGCTGCATAGCCAATGTCGTGCGCGTCTCGCTACGATATGCGAATCTCACCACTCTTGAGGACGGCTATGGCATCAACCTCCTCCCGCTTGCCACAATGGCGATGGAGACCTATGCCGACGATCCATGCACGGAATTCGCTCCACGCGTAGACAAGGACAACAACGAGCATCCTGAAAAGACCCTACGCCTTATGGCCCAGATGCACAAGGCCATCGCAGTCATACAGTTCAAACTTGAAGGCGCGATGACACTGAAGCATCCGGAATGGGAAATGACCGACCGCAATCTGCTCCACAAGATAGACTATGATAAAGGTACTGTCGAAATCGACGGCAAGGCATATGACATCTGCGACACAAACTTCCCGACAATAAACCCGGCCAACCCCTATGAACTTACCGAAGAGGAGAAAGAACTCATGGCCAAGCTCCGCCATTCATTCTCAGTAAGCACCGGCCTTAAACACCACATCTCGCTCCTTTTCAGTCATGGCTGCATGTATGGCATCTACAACTCCAATCTGCTTTTCCATGCTTCGATGCCGCTCAACGCCGACGGCTCGCTAAAAGATGTGATAGTCTACGGTGAGAAATACAAAGGACGTGAACTCTTCCACCGAATCGGCATATTGCTGCGTTCGGCATTCAACGATGACACGCCCCCTGAAGAAAAGGCCTACGCACGTGACTACTATTGGTATCTGTGGTGCGGTCCGGACTCTCCGTTGTTCGACAAGAGCAAGATGACCACCTTCGAACGGTATTTCATAAAAGACCCGGAAGCCCACAAGGAAGAAAAAGGATATTACTACACCTTGCGACAAAACGAGGAAATATGCGACATGATTCTTGATGAATTCGGCGTGGACGGCTCGCAACGCCACATCATCAACGGTCATGTTCCTGTCAGGACTCAAAAAGGGGAAAGCCCGATCCGCGCCAACGGCAAACTCATGGTTATCGACGGTGGCTTTGCAAAAGCCTATCACAAGACCACAGGTATTGCCGGCTATACGCTCATCTACCACAGCAGCAACTTCGAACTTGTAGAACATGAGCCATTTATCTCTGAAGAAGAGGCCATCAGAAGCGGTACTGACATCGTACGCTCGACTAAAATGGTCGAACAGACAACGCAACGCATACGTGTGCGCGACACAGACAAGGGCAAAATCCTACAAAGTCAGATTGACGAGCTGACAGAGCTTCTTTACGCTTTCCGCCACGGAATAATCAAAGAACGGACCACAGGAAAGATAATAATCTGACCGAAGCGCTGATGCATTTTCGAGACAGCATGCAGGTTGTCAACAACGTCTGACTTACTGACAGTCCCGACAGCCAAATTCTTTTTAGAAGCAGACTTACTGACTGATAAAGATGATTTTTCATAACTCAAGGCTTAATTTTGTTGACTGCAACAAAATTAAGCCTTGAAATCTTTGAAAAGGTGCGATAATACAAAAAGTCTATAAAACTGTTGTCCGATTCTAATCCTCGGAATAATGGCGCAGGACGCGACGATAGGAATTGAAAATCTTCGATTTCGAAACGAAACCGACATACTTACCGTCCTCAACCACAGGAAGATTCCACGCACCGGTATCGTCAAAGGCATTCATCACACTCTCCATGCTCTGACTGACATCTATGACGGCAGGAGGCAGCGACATGAACTGATTGACATACATACGCTTATACAAGTCGGGCCGGAACATGATATTGCGTATCTCATCGAGGAGCACCACTCCCAGCAGACCTCCTCCGGCATCAACTACAGGAAACAGATTGCGCGACGAACGTGAGATGGCATTGACCATTTCTTTAAGATTCATCTCCGGCTGCACCGAAACGAAGTCGGTCTCTATGACGTTGTTGATTTTCAGCAACGTCAACACCGCCTTATCTTTATGATGGGTAATGAGCTTACCTTCATGGGCGAGACGCATGGTGTAGATGCTGTAAGGCTCGAAGAACTTTATCGTTCCGTAGGATATGGCCGAGACAATCAGCAACGGAAGGAAAAGGTCATAGCCGCCGGTCAGCTCAGCCGTGAGGAAGATTCCCATCAAGGGAGCATGCATCACACCCGACATCACTCCGGCCATACCCATAAGCGCGAAATTTTTGGTCGAAAGATCGAGGTCGAAGACCGTGTTAAGGAAATAGGCAAAGAAAAATCCCGCCATACATCCCACATAGAGCGACGGTGCGAATGTGCCGCCACAGCCTCCACCACCGTTGGTCGAAGCAGTAGCAAAGGATTTCAGAAGCACCAGTGCGGCAATGAATCCGAGAATCCACCAGACCGACTCCCTGTCCTTGTAGAAAATCGAGCTGTTGACAATTGATTCAGGGTTGCCACTGAGGAGGTCGATAATCGAAGTGTAGCCTTCGCCATAGAGAGGCGGAAAAAGGAACACAAGGAGAGCTACAATCGAGCCGCCCACTATCACTTTCTTCCAAGGTTTGCCAAGACGGCGGAACACCCCTTCCATCATATTCATCGAACGTGTGAAATAAAGCGATACGAATCCGAGGAACAGCCCGAGAAGAATCACAAATGGGATTCTGGCCGTCACAAACGGCTCGCTCTGCACGAAGAAAAACTCCACGTCATAGCCGGTGAACACATATGCCATGGTCGCGGCAGTAATCGAGGCTATAAGCAGCGGCATGACCGACACGGTTGTCAGGTCGAGCATCAGCACCTCAAGAGTGAAAAGCATACCTGCAATCGGCGCTTTGAATATGCCTGCTATACCTGCCGCCGCTCCACACCCGACAAGAATCATCAGGATTCGCGGAGACATGCGGAACACGCGCCCGAGATTAGAGCCAATGGCAGCACCGGTGTAGACAATCGGGCCTTCAGCTCCGACCGATCCGCCAAAGCCGATGGTGATTGAACTGGCTAAAACAGAAGTGTACATGTTGTGTTTCTTAAGGCGCGACTTGTTTTGCGAAATCGCATAAAGCACACGCGTGACACCGTGCGAAATGTTATCGCGGACAATATATTTCACATACAGCATCGTCAGCAAAATACCGATCAACGGATAGACGAGATAAAGGAAACTTCCCTCGTCAATGTTGATTCTCGCAGTCAGCGTCGTGCTGATGAGATGGATGAGAGTCTTGAGCACAAGCGCCGCAACCCCTGCGACGATACCGACCAGAAGAGCAAGGATTATGACGAATGTCTTTTCCTTGATATGACGCTCGCGCCATACGAGCAGTGCCATGAATGCCTCATGGAAACTATTTCCTATATTACCAATCACTTTTGTCATAAGCATATCTTGAGTTTATCGCTTCCTACTTGCCTTCACCGCGAAAGATGGTACGGAAAGTATAGAAAATCACTTTAAGGTCAAGCGAGACCGATATATTTTGAATGTAAAGCAAATCATATTTTAAACGTGCCACCATGTCATCGACGGTCGACGCATAGCCAAACTTCACCATGCCGAGCGATGTCAGCCCCGGTCTGACCTGATGGAGCAAAGCACAGTGCGGCGCACGGACACGAAGCTGACTGAGAAAATATTCCCGTTCAGGACGCGGACCGACGAGCGACATGTCGCCACGCAAAACGTTCCAAAGATTCGGAAGCTCGTCGAGACGATATTTGCGCATGAATCGGCCTATGGTTGTCACGCGCGGATCGTTATCACTCGAAAGTGAAGGGCCTTCAATTTCAGCATCGACCGTCATCGTACGCAATTTATATATCTTAAACGGCTTGCGGTGATAGCCTATCCGCTCCTGCGAATAGAACACCGGGCCGGGCGATTTCAGTTTTATCGCCAATGCAAGCGCAGCAATCACCGGTGTGACACACAACAGCCCGGCAAGCGAGCCGACCACATCGCTCGCACGTTTCATCGACACTACCGAGTCGGAGAGCGACGAACGCGATATATCGACCAGCGGTTCGGAAAGGAGATTGTCGTAAGGCACTCTTGAGACAAGCAGCGTATAGTCGTCGGGACTCACATAGATGGCACGGTCAAGAGGATAGAGACATCCCAGCACACGCAAAATCAGTTCCGGATTGTCGGCAGGAAGCGCCACGACAAAAGCCGTCGCACCGGCATCGCGCATTGCGGCGCTGAGCCTACTGACCGACAATTCAGCCTGAATGTCGGAATTATGCACGTCAATGCCTATTATCGACCGTATGCATTTATTACTCCTGACAATTATATCGGCAACCGCATCGGGACATGTGTCACTGCCGGATATGACAACCACATTTTCGAGTTTCGAGCCACGCCAATGTGAAATCCACAAGGAGGTGAGCACAAGACGTGTGAGATAGACCGGGACAAACAAGCACACGAAAAACACGAGCAGAATCTCGTAGTTCATCACCCGTCGCGGAAGCACATCGTTGAGCAACACGACCATAAAAAATATCAGCGCCCCTACAGCCACACTCATCCCGGTCGAGAGAAACTCTGTCACACGCGATTTGTTTGTGACATTGACATAGTATCCCGACAGATAATAGAGACCAAGCATGAAGAGCGGAAACAGCGACAGAGTCAGCTTAAGTCCATATGAACCGAAAAAAGCCGACATCTCGACGTAGCGCATCCTTATGTCGGAGACAAGCAGAAAGCGCACGAGCGTAAAGACCATCACTCCGGCAAGCGTGGAGAGATAGTCGGCGAAAATATAAGCCAATCGCATTTTTCGCTCGTTCATCATGAATCTGTTTTTTATGGACGGAGCGTGACTGTGCTTCCGTCAGGATTAATTTTAACCACCCGCGACGGCATGGAGCGGGAGTCGTCATTTCGGCGCGCTTCGACCACATAGTCAACAGCGTCTATGATTTCTCTTGAAATCTCGCCATAAATTCCGGCGGCAGGTTGACCGCTTATATTTGCCGAAGTCGAAACGAGCGGCCTTCCCAATGCCCGGCATATCGACGACGAAACGAGCTCAGCAGTGACACGCATCCCGACACTGCCATCTTCGGCCAGAAGCTCCGGGGCAAGTCCGTGTCCTCCGGGATAGACTACAGTCGTAGGTCTGTCCGAAGCGCCTATTATAGCTGAAGCCACTGACGGCGCGACTGCCGAATAACGTCCGATGTCAGCCACATCAGCCACAAGCGTAATCAACGCCTTGGAGTCGGCACGACGTTTGATCTCAAACACACGCCTTACAGCAGCAGAATCTGTCGCATCACACCCGATGCCCCATACAGTATCGGTCGGATAGAGAATCACACCACCCTTGTCCAAAGCGGCAACCGCATTATTTATATCTTGCTCAAGTGTCATGATCGGAAGACTGATTTTCTTACTGCAAATTTAACTGATTTAGGCAACTCTTCAAAATCCATCAGAAACTAAATTGCAGCATTCCGAAAAAATACGCCTGCCGGATGCGATCGAGAATAACCAAATGCACTATTTCAAGAGCAAATCTTATCATTTTGCAAGCAAACAGCCAAAACTATTTACATTTTGCTTGCAAATACAATCTTTTATATCTATCTTTGCCAAAAACAATAAAATTATTCATAAAACAACATTGCCATGCCACTTATTATTCCCAAGAAATATCACCGCAAACTCCTTCCCGAAACGACAGAGGTTGCAATCAAGATGGTCAAAGACGCTTTCCAGACCACCCTTGCCAGAGAACTCAAGCTACGCCGAGTCACAGCTCCCCTATTCCTGCTGACCGGGACAGGCCTTAACGACAACCTCAACGGAGTGGAACAGGCCGTGTCATTCAAAATTGATGCCATGGGAGGAAAAACCGCCGAAGTCGTCCATTCGCTCGCCAAATGGAAACGATATAAGCTCGGCGCTTATGATATCGCTCCGGGCTATGGACTCTATACCGACATGAACGCAATCCGGACGTTCGAAGACCTCGACAACATCCACTCACTTTATGTCGATCAATGGGACTGGGAAAAGAGCATCCGCAAGGAGGACCGCACACTTTCATATCTGAAAGAGACAGTGCGCACCATCTATCACACATTGCTCGAAGTCGAGCAAATGGTGTTTGAGCGCTTCCCTCACATCACCCCCGTGTTACCTCCGGAAATCACATTTGTCCATGCCGAGGAACTTGCCAAACGCTATCCCGACAAGACACCCCGCGAGCGCGAAGCAATCGCAGCAAAGGAACACGGCGCTATATTTATTATAGGTATAGGCGCGCCAATCGACGGCGGAGAACCCCACGACGGACGCTCGCCGGACTATGACGACTGGATTTCGCTCAACGAAGACGGCTATCACGGACTCAACGGCGACATTATCCTCTGGAATCCGGTGCTTGAAATACCGTTTGAAATCTCGTCGATGGGCATCCGCGTGAGTCCTGAATCACTCATCGAACAGCTCGAAATCCGAGGCTGCACCGAACGCACCCAGCTCCCTTTCCATCGCATGCTGCTCGAAGACAAACTGCCCTACTCCATCGGCGGAGGCATCGGCCAGAGCCGCCTGTGTATGTTCCTGCTCCACAAAGCACATATCGGAGAAGTACAGGCTTCAATATGGCCCGAGGAACAAATCAAAAAATGCGCGGAGGCAGGAATCGAACTGCTATAATCCTTCGGAATAAGCATATTACATAAGATTTATGCCTGTCAGTGAAGACTTTTTAAACCAAAAATGAGATATAAAAACCTAAGAGACCATAAAGAAATTAATCTAATCCTATTCAAAGCCCACCTCATTCTCCCTCTCCTTTATTTATTATATACGTCAGTCAGAACTCAATTCCTGATTTCAAGCCAGACAATTCACACTTCTTCACTGCCAAACTGCCGTCTTGACATGTCGTGTCAGTAATTTTGTCAGATTGTCGCTTTTTACAAAAATTTGATAAAAAGAGAGTTAGATTTCAATCAACATTTTTGGCATAAAATTTGTTACATTAATGAATGTCGGAAAAAGGCATCCCTATCTGGAGATAGAAACTCATCCGGCGACATGAAAATTAAAATATATACAAACAAAAAAATAAATCTAACTCATTATGGGAAAAATTATCGGTATTGACCTTGGAACAACCAACTCTTGCGTTTCAGTCCTCGAAGGTAACGACCCTGTCGTTATCCCTAACAGCGAAGGTCGCAACACCACACCTTCAATCGTAGCATTCGTCGATGGCGGCGAACGTAAAGTAGGTGACCCCGCCAAGCGTCAGGCTATCACAAACCCAAAGCGCACCATCAATTCTATCAAGCGTTTCATGGGTGAGACATACAATCAGGTAGAAAAAGAAATCGACCGCGTGCCTTACAAAGTGGTTCGCAGCGATAACAATACCCCCCGTGTCGACATTGACGGTCGCGAATATACTCCACAGGAAATCTCAGCCATGATTCTTCAGAAAATGAAGAAGACAGCTGAAGACTACCTCGGACAGTCAGTGACCGAAGCTGTCATCACCGTTCCTGCCTACTTCAACGACTCACAGCGTCAGGCAACAAAGGAAGCCGGTGAAATCGCCGGTCTTACTGTAAAGCGTATCGTCAACGAGCCTACCGCAGCAGCTCTTGCCTACGGTCTCGACAAGTCAGACAAGGATCAGAAGATCGCAGTGTTTGACCTCGGTGGCGGTACATTCGATATCTCAATCCTTGAACTCGGCGACGGCGTGTTTGAAGTAAAATCAACCAACGGTGACACCCACCTCGGTGGTGACGACTTCGACCACGTAATCATCGACTGGCTTGCCAACGAATTTGAAAAAGAAGAAGGCATAGACCTCCGCAAGGATGCCATGGCTCTTCAGCGTCTTAAGGAAGCAGCCGAGAAGGCCAAGATTGAACTTTCGTCGACCACATCGACTGAAATCAACCTTCCCTACATCACTGCAACAGCAACAGGTCCTAAGCACCTTGTAAAGACCCTTACACGTGCTCAGTTCGAACAGCTCGCCGACAATCTCATTCAGGCAACAATCAAGCCTTGCGAACAAGCCCTCAAGGATGCAGGCATGACTCCTAAAGATATTGACGAAGTAATCCTCGTCGGTGGTTCTACCCGTATCCCCGCTATCCAGCAGGTTGTTGAGAAATTCTTCGGCAAAGCACCTTCAAAGGGTGTAAACCCCGACGAAGTCGTAGCCGTAGGCGCAGCAATTCAGGGCGGTGTCCTCTCAGGCGATGTGAAAGACGTGCTTCTTCTTGACGTTGTTCCTCTGTCAATCGGTATCGAGACTCTCGGTGGCGTGATGACTAAGATGATTGAAGCCAACACCACTATCCCGACCCGTAAGAGCGAGACATTCTCGACCGCAGCCGACAATCAGCCTTCAGTTGAAATCCACGTGCTTCAGGGCGAACGTCCTATGGCTAAGGACGACAAGACTCTCGGTAAGTTCCACCTCGATGGAATCGCTCCCGCACCCCGTGGCATACCTCAGATTGAAGTTACTTTCGAAGTCGATGCCAACGGTATCCTCAACGTATCAGCCAAGGATAAGGCTACAGGCAAGGAACAGAGCATCCGTATCGAAGCTTCAAGCGGTCTTACCGACGCTGAAATCGAACGTATGAAGAAAGAAGCTGAAGCCAATGCAGCAGCCGATGCCAAGGAAAAGGAAAAGATTGATAAGCTCAACCACGCTGACACTGTAATCTTCCAGACAGAAAAACAGCTTCAGGAGCTTGGCGATAAGATTCCTGCCGACAAGAAGGCTCAGATTGACAACGCCCTCAATAAGCTTAAAGAAGCTCACAAGGCTCAGGACATCGCAGCTATCGACTCTGCAATCACCGAAATCCAGAACACATTCGGTGCAATCCAGCAGGAAATCCTCAACGCACAGCAGGCAGCAGGCGCACAGCCCGGAGCTAATCCCGGCGCATCGCAGCCCAACAACCCCGGCGAAGGCCACGTTGACGACGTTGAATTTGAGGAAGTGAAGTAAACCATCAAACCAACGATAACAAAATGGAGTGTAACTCAGTGAGTTACACTCCATTTTCATTTACACTTTTCTCTACGAGTACTTGTTTTCTATGGCTTTTTAGTTTATATTTGCATCAAATTTGTACCATTACAGAAATGTGAAGACGAAGTATACTTACGTTACAGATTTGAAGATTAAGTAATACAATTCACTACTATCCACTAAAAATAGACGTGTTTAAAAATTAAATAAATTCGGTTCACTTATTGATATTTTTGAGAGCGACAAGTCAATTGTAACTTGAAATTCTACACTCTTGATGCCATAATCAGAGTCGGATATCTAAACCATAATTAAGCCATGAGCGAAGTACAGAAAATATCAATACGATTCTTTGACGACCGCGAAGTGCGGGCTGTCTGGGACGAGGCAGGAGCAAAATGGTGGTTCTCAGTGCTTGATATAGTCGGGGTGCTCAACGCACAGGATGACTATGCCAAGAACCGCAATTACTGGAAGTACCTGAAAACCAAACTACGCAACGAAGGCAATGAAGTGGTTAGTGCCACTAACCAGTTGAAACTGCTTGCTCCAGATGGGAAACGCCGTCTCACGGATGTGCTTGATAATGTCGGTGTTATAGCTTTGGCAAAGAGTTTCCCGAACAATAAGGCTTCCCGATTCACTGAATGGTTCACCAACAGCGACGAGAGTATTGACGGCAAAAGTCGGTCGAAAGCATACGCTTTGTTTGAGAGCAGCCTTATCGATAGTATCGAGGTTGGCACGGTGAGAGGATTACAGCAGATTCATGCTTATCTTTTCGGAGGCCTTTATTATTTCGCCGGACAAATAAGGACCGTCAATATAGCCAAAGCCGGATTCCAGTTCGCGATGGCTCAATATTTGGGTCAGACATTGGAGAATGTTGAACGTATGCCGGAGGATTCGTTCAACAATATCATTGACAAGTATGTTGAAATGAATGTCGCCCATCCGTTCAGAGAAGGCAACGGTCGCGCTACCCGCATTTGGCTCGATCTCATGTTGAAGAAAAATCTACAACATTGCATTGACTGGAGTCACGTCAACAAACGTAAATACCTCGAAGCTATGACACGTAGCGTTGTCGATTCAACTGCTATCAAAGATTTGCTTCGGTCAGCACTTACTAACAAGATAAACGACCGCGACACTTTCATGAAAGGTATCGACTACTCATATTATTACGAACAGGAAGACTGATTGTATATTACAAAAGAAAAGGTCGGTTCAGACTTTTTTCGTAACTTTGGCGTTGAATAAGAAAAGATTATATTATGTCGGAAGCAGAGATGAATAATTATCGACTGACGTCGATGGAGGAGCCGGGCGATGAGCGCATGGCTCAGATTATGCGTGAGGTTGCCGAGGATGCCCGCGAAAGCACCCGCCGGGCTGCCGAACGTGTGGCTGCCGGGATTGAAGCGGCTACGCAGGCGGCACGCGCAAGAGTTGAAGAAACCTTAAACAGGCTTCACAATGGCGGCAAGTGAACATCGTCCGGTCCTGATTGTGATTGCCGGACCTAATGGATCGGGCAAGACTTCCGTGACCTCCAAGATTCTGCATCATGAATGGCTGGAAGATTCGGAATATATCAACCCTGATAATGTCGCACGTGATATATTCGGCGACTGGAACAATCAGGAGTCAGTTCTCAAAGCCGCCAACTATTGCAATGAATGGAGGGAAAAATGTCTTTCAGAACGCAAGAGCCATATATTTGAAACTGTGATGTCGGCCACCGATAAGGTCAATTACATTCTCAGAGCTAAGCAATCCGGATTCTTTATCCGTCTGTTCTTCGTTTCCACTGAATCGCCGACAATAAATGCGAAGCGAGTAGCAAACCGAGTGCTGAATGGAGGTCACGATGTGCCTATACCTAAAATCATATCCCGCTACGACAAGTCCATCGCAAACTGTATAGCCTTGGCTCCATACGTTGACAGGCTCTATGTCTACGACAACTCAATCGAGGACGCGGAAGCCCGGCTTTTGTTCCGACTGAGCGACGGTGAGCTTGCAAAACGCTATGTTGAAGAGCTTCCCAACTGGGCTTCAAACATACTTCCGAGATAAGAAACGATGAAGTAACCGATGGCATTCTTATGAACTTGTCATCGGCAAAGCCACTTTGCTCCCATAATAATATTTTTTATGCGGTAATCAGCAGAATACCCTACTCTCTCCCCCTCAAAAAAATCAGCCTCCGAGACGGAATTATCTCGGAGGCTGATTACATTCAATACATATGTATCTAAATCAGGCTGTAAATTCAGCGGGGAGGATTGGCATAGCGCCTTGACATGTGCAGACGAAAGCAGAGGTCTGAACAGCAAGAGCGTGAGCCTCGGCTACCGACTTACCTTTAATTATGCTTGAGATAAAGGCTGCGGTAAATGAATCGCCTGCACCGACCGTATCCGCCACTTCCACTTTGGGTGTCGGCTGAAACGAAACATTACCGGGTGTGAAAACATAGCTGCCGTTGATGCCACAGGTGAGAATCAGCATCTTAAGATTGTATTTTCCAAGCAGAATCCAGCACTTATCCTGAAGGTCAATACCGGGATAGCCGAACATGCGGCTGACTGTCACAAGTTCCTCATCATTTATCTTGAGGATATTGCATCGCTCCATCGAGCTACACAAAATCTCTTTGTTGTAGAAACCCTGACGAAGATTGACATCAAACACGACAAGACTGTCATCTGACTTAGGCATTACATCAAGGAAACGGTTTATCGTGTTGCGCGACACCACATTGCGCTGTGCGAGAGAACCGAAACACACTGCCTTGGTATTTTTTGCAAGCTCCTCAAGACTTTGGGTGCAAGGAATATTGTCCCACGCCACATTTTCTTTTATCTCATATTGAGGTATACCGGCCTGATCAATCTCAACCTGCACAGTTCCTGTCGGATAAGGCACGGTCTCTATCAACTGATTCAGCCCTTTGGATGTAAAATTGTCAAGAATTTCCTTACCGAGCGCATCGTCGCCAACTGCGCTGACCACACAGCTCGGAAGTCCGAACTGCGACACGTGATACGCAAAATTTGCAGGAGCGCCACCGATTTTCTTTCCTTCAGGGAGAACATCCCACAGAGCCTCTCCCATTCCGACTACATAGTCTTTCATGATTCTTTCTATTTATTTTATGGTTTTAATCTTAATAGTGTAGTAAAGCAGATAGGTTACACCGACTGTCATGACAGCGACAGCACCAATCTGGCCGATAGCATCGGCAGCATATCCCATAGCAAGCGGGAACACCGTGCCACCGAAAAGCCCCATAATCATGAGGCCGGACACCTCGTTCTTCTCTTTCGGAGAACTGATGAGAGCCTGCGAAAAAACTATCGGGAAAATGTTGGAATTGCCGAATCCGATAAGGGCAAGCGCCACATAAATCGGGGTAAGAGTATCACAAACAGCAAGCATCACCATTGCCACAAGCATCATTACGACACTGAGCCCGAAGAAAAGTTTCGATGAAACCGAACGCAGAATAAACGCGCCTGCAAACGAACCGACAGTGCGGAATATGAAATAGATACCTGTTGCGAAACCGGCCTCTTCCAGAGGAAGCCCCATACGCTCCATAATTATCTTAGGGGCAGTCGTGTTCGTGCCGACATCAATTCCGACATGGCATATGATTCCAAGGAAACACAGCAACACGAATGGACGGCCAAGAAGTCTCAGGCACTCCCCTACACCCGATGCCTTGTCAGGACGCTCCTCCTCAATAGGAGTCGCACCGAGTGCAGAAATAGAGAGGAAACAGATTACAGCGTAAACCACGAACAGTGCACGCCATCCAAGGCCGAAAGTCGGAAGGAAGGTCGTAGCGCCCCATGCGGCAAGTATCGGAGCGAGAAACGAGGCGATAGCCTTAACGAACTGTCCGAAAGTCAGGGTCGATGCAAGTTTGTCGCCACTGATCAGATTGGTGACAAGAGGATTTAGAGAGGTCTGCATGATGGCATTGCCGATTCCAAGCAGAGAGAACGAGATAAGCATTGTAAGGTAACTGTCGTCCGTGACAGGAATTATCAGAGAGGCAGCTGTGACCACAAGGCTTAGCATGACTGTCTTTTTGCGTCCGATTCTGTTCATCAGCATGCCTGTCGGCACTGAGAATATCAAAAACCAGAAGAAGACAAGCGAAGGAAAAAGATTGGCCTGCGAATCGGTGAGGCCCAGATCCTTCTGGACGTAATTTGAAGCAGTTCCGACGAGATCCACAAATCCCATTGCGAAAAAGCATAGCATCACTGGCGCTATCTGCAACAAAGTGCTCTTTTTATCGGTGGCTAACGGTTGGGTGACTTCCATATTTCAGACTTATTTTTATTTTCTATGAATTCTATAATACAACTTTGTTTACTTGATTGAATAAATCCGGAAGTTGGCTATCTTGGAGGTTCCGCCCTCTGTCTTCACTGATAATGTTGAATAGGGCTCATTCGGAAAAACAAGATTTGTCATCACAAAACGGCCATTGTCGCCAAAGACCTCAATGCTCGAGCGGTCAATGAAAATACGAAGGCTTATATTTTTGCCATCACCGAAAGTCGGTGACAATGTCACAGCCGGAAAATCCTGACTGAAATCGACAATGCCGCTTTCACGGCGGTCAAACGAAAGCGTACGCGCCGCAACATCATAAATCATCACTACTTTTTCACCCTTGCTGTTCGAAAGTTCCATGCTGACTTTCCCTGCATTACCCGGATTGACATCCGCCAATATTTCGCAAACGCCATCATTCTCAGAGGGCAAACGGAATGAAACCGGTTTCTGCCCTATCTTCTTTGATTTTACATCAAGAGTAAGTTTACCGCGAAGTGCCTCCAGTTCCGGAGAGGGCGAAGATGAAGCGTATATCTCTCCGTCAGCTCCACGGAAAAGTCCGATTTCACGAGGAAGAGTGTTCGCACTCCTGAACTGCATGGTCGGCACTTCGGGAGCATATTGCCAGTTGCTCATCCAGCCGATAACTGTACGGCGGTTGTCCGGAGCATCGCTAAAACTTACGGTAGCATAATGGTCCTTACCATAATCGAGCCACTTTGTAGGGACATTGCCCGACGCATCCGTATCAGCCACAAATGTTTTGCCGTCAAAGTCACCGACAAAATACTGAGTCGCACTTCCGCCGAACGGGCCACCTGGATTCAGGTTGCAGAGCAACACCCATTTCTTCTCACCGGAGCCCTCTACAGGCAATTCAAACAAGTCGGGACATTCCCAGACACCGTCCTGCGCACCAAGCCCACGTCCAAAACGGCTCTGCAAGGTCCAATCCTTCATGTCGGGAGAGGTGAAAATCAACATCTCGTGGTCAAGCGCATGTGCGAGCACCAAAGTCCATTCTTTTGTGTCAGGATTCCAGAACATGTTCGGGTCACGGGCCTCGCTCTCAAGCGTAAGGACAGGATTGCCCGCATATTTATTAAATGTCGCGCCATTGTCCTCACTCCAAGCAAGGCTCTGAATCTGGCTGGCGTCAGCCGAAGTGTACATGGCTACTATCGCATCTTTCCCGAACCCGGCACTATTGTCCTTGTCGACCGCTGAACTGCCGCTGAAAATCATACCGAGGCCGTCGGGCTCAATCACCGCATCTTCCGACCGTGTCCAATGAATGAGGTCAGGACTTGTCGAATGTCCCCACGAAAGATTCTGCCACTTTGATCCGTAAGGATTCCACTGATAATACAAATGCCAGACACCGTCTTTATAAAACATTCCGTTAGGGTCATTCATCCAGCCGAAGAGAGGAGTGTGATGGTAAGCCGGACGAAATTTCTCACGGTTGGAAACGTCAAAAGTATCCGACACTTCAAAATTGGTCCAACACGCATCTTCCTTAGCCTCCCGGACCGACGAACGATTCTGGGATGTCACTACGTTAAGGAGAAGTTTCTTCCCCTTGTACTTTTCAATATTCAGCGGAACGGTGTAATCTACCTTGGATTTTGCAAGACGCACACTCAGTGTCTTATCAAGCCGTCCATCAACGAGGACATTGACGGCAGCCTCATCGTTTGATTCCTGAACAGGAAGTATGAGATACTTTCCGTCAGTCGTAACCCGGACCAAAGTGTTGTTTGTCCCGAGATGCTCGACTTCAACACCGTTGCCGGCCATTGCATTCTGGTTGCCGGCTATTGCGGTAGCTGCTGTAACCAGAGTCATCATGATATTGGAAAATTTTTTCATATTTATTATAAGGTTTATGTCGCGTTTGATTTTGACAATGCAAATCTACTAACTATTTCAAACAGCAAGTATTAAAAATCATGCATAAGGTACAACAAATGTTGCATCGCACAAAATTTGCAAGTGAAGGCTCTGTTTTTCATATTATTATGATTATCTTTGCATGTATCGAACAAAACCTATCCAACAGACCGAATAATCTGAGACCACATGAAGAGGATTTATTTATTATTTCTTACAATCATATCCTTATCTGCGCTCCTGTCCTCATGCCATGAGAAAAAGACATATCGGATTGGAGTGTCGCAATGCAGTCAGGATGACTGGCGCACAAAAATGAACGATGAAATCAACCGTGAGATAATGTTTCATCCTGAAGCGACCGTTGAGATACGCTCCGCTGACGACAGCAACGAAAAGCAGATTTCCGACATACGTTACTTCAAAGATAATGGCTTTGACATAATCATCGCAGCCCCAAATGAAGCCGATGCCATAACACCTATTATAAAAGAGGTATATGACTCAGGGATACCTGTCATTATTTTTGACCGCAACATCAACGGAGACAGTTATACCGCCTACTTGGGCGTAGATAATGCCGGAATCGGCCGATCGGCAGCCCACTACGCCCGACATCTCATCGGTAAAGGCGGAAAAGTGATAGAAATCTACGGGCTTGCAGGCTCAACACCGGCCAAGGAGCGCCACTCCGGATTCATCGAAGGGGCTGCACAAGAAGATATAAGCATAATCGCGTCAGCTTACGGCAATTGGAATTATGACGATGCCGCAAGCGTATGCGATTCTTTATTTTCTGTCAATAAAGATGCCGATCTTATCTATGCCCACAACGACCGCATGGCCATCGCCGCATCAGAAATGGCCAGAAAACATGGACTCGACGTTAAGGTCATCGGTATCGACGCTGCCCCGGAAATAGGCATAAAGGCTGTGGCCGACAGTGTGATTGATGCAACATTCCTCTATCCCACCGAAGGCCACCGGCTCATCCGCACAGCGTTGGCCATACTCAAGGGAGAGCCCTATGAAAAGGTTTCAACCTTTCCAATTTCATCGCCGGTCGATTTAAGCAACGCAGACATACTGCTCCTTCAGAATGAATCCTTGAAAGAGGAATCAGCAAAAATAAAAATGCTTAAAAGTCAGGTTGATGATTTCTGGAATCAGCATTCGGCACAGACATCCCTGTTTTATGCCACAATAGCGATTGTCGTACTGCTGCTTGGTGTACTATTTCTTGTCCTTCGCACTTTCTGGCAACGCCAGCACCATCAGAGACAGCTCATGGAACAAAACCGCTTGCTTGAAGAACAGCGCGATACACAGAAAGCGCTAAACGAGCAACTCCATGTGGCCACACAATCAAAACTGATATTCTTCACAAACGTGTCGCACGATCTGCGCACTCCACTCACACTCATCGCCGAACCGGTCGAACAGCTTGTCAATGCCGACAACCTCACGCCCCAGCAACACACGCTGGTAAAAATAGCCTATAAGAACATAAAAATTCTTCACAGGCTCATCAACCAGATACTCGATTTCAGGAAGTATGAAAACGGTAAGCTGGACATAAATCCCGAGGAAGTCAGACTCAAACCGCTTTTGACTGACTGGGCCGATTCATTTCTTGCAATCGCACGCAAAAGAGACATTAAACTGAACATTGACATCAATCTACCCGACAATTTTTCAATAGCCATTGACATTGAAAAAATCGAGCGTGTGGTTTTCAACCTGATGTCAAACTCTTTCAAATACACACCTGACAACGGTAAAATCAAATTTTCGGCCAATTGCGACGACAGTGAAACGCTCGTTTTGTCTGTAGCCGACACAGGGCGTGGAATCGCAGCCGAGGATATTGACAATATCTTCGACCGTTTCTATCAGGTAGACAAAATCCATCCCAACGGCTCAGGCATAGGACTCTCTCTTGCAAAAGCATTTGTCGAGCTACATGATGGCAGTATCGAAGTGGACAGCCGCCTAAACGAAGGTACTCTGTTCACAGTAAAACTGCCCGTTAGACATGTGGCCGGGACAAACAGCGAGATAGCGACAAAAGCAATCTCAGAAACCGACGTGGAAACAGAACTTGGAGAAATCGAGACAAATCGACCGGAAGCCGACACAGACAAGCCGCTCTTGCTCGTAATCGACGACAATGAGGATATCCGCAATATGCTTGGCCAGCTTCTTGCCGATGAATATACCATAATTTTTGCATCTAACGGCAAAGAAGGGTTGCGACTGGCCGCGAAATACGTACCTGACCTGATTGTCTGCGACGTGATGATGCCTGTCATGGACGGACTTGAGTGCTGCCGTAGGATAAAGGATGAAATATCCACTTCGCATATCCCTGTACTACTCCTGACAGCATGCTCAATGGACGAGCAAAGAGCCCAAGGCTATGAGAGCGGCGCGGACGGTTATGTGGCGAAACCGTTCAACACCACTGTACTGAAATCACGCTGCCGGAATCTTATCGAAAACCGCAGACGCATCAAAAATCTATGGGGCAATCAGTCACCCCTCGCAACCACTCCGGCTGAAACGCCAAAGCCCAAAATCAATCCTGACAGTGAAAACGAGTTCTACGCACGCTTTCTTGATATAGTATCGGCTGAAATGGGCAACCCTGACCTTAATATCGACCGGCTTGCGTCAGAGATGGGGCTCGGCCGATCTCAGCTATACCGAAAAATAAAGGCACTTACCAATTATACGCCTGTGGAACTTTTGCGCAATCTCCGTCTCAAACGCTCTCGCGAAATGCTGACAACTACACAGAAATCAATCAGCGAAATCGCCTATGAAGTTGGATTCTCGACACCGGCCTATTTCACCAGATGCTACAAGGAAGCGTTTGGCGAAACCCCATCGGAGCTTCGCGAACGCATCGCCGCAAAATAAGAATCCGGTTAAAACAGTCACCACCACATAGCTCATCATAAATGCCGGAACGTGCAATCTGCCCAGTTCCGGCATCTATTATATAATAACATAATAACCATCAATCATTGCGACACAATAGAATAGTAAGAATGTTGCGTTGTGTATTAAAATTTCAGCCATGACCGATTTTTAATACCCGATGCAACATGAGTGAAAGACGCAAACATAATTCTATCAATAACTTTGCGTCAGAAAACTTTACCAATCATAATAGACATGAAAAAAACAATCCTGTTTGCGTTCTTCCTGCTATTGGCTGCGATAGGCGCACAAGCACAAAACATCACGGTGCATGGCACAGTCCTTTCAAAGACTGACGACGAGCCATTAATCGGAGCATCCGTATTCTCTGAAACCCTTAAATCAGGAGCGGCCACGGACATTGACGGCCGATTTACAATCTCAGTCCCGGAAGGGAGCAAACTGACCATTTCGTATGTAGGGTATGTTACTGCGACAGTCGAAGCCCGTGCGGAAATGACAATACATCTTAGTGAAGACAGCGAGATTCTTGACGAAGTGGTTGTTGTCGGTTATTCTTCCGAAAAGAAATCCGACCTCACAGGTTCGGTATCAGTGGTCAAGATGAAAGATGTGTCCGACACTCCTACCGGCAACGTCATTCAGGCTCTGCAAGGACGCGTGGCAGGTATGAGCATCACCACCGATGGCACACCGGGCGGTTTAAGCACAGGAACTTCAATCCGCGGTGCGTCGTCGTTCCGCGGCGATGCCAACGGTCCGCTATATGTCATCGACGGAGTTATGACACGCGAAAATCCCGGTACGATTCTCAACAGCAATGATGTGGAGTCAATTCAAGTGCTCAAGGATGCCGCATCTGCTTCAATCTATGGCGCTCAGGCAGCCAACGGAGTCATCATCATCACCACCAAACGCGCAAAGAAAGGAGAATGCCGTGTGACATTCGACGCGACAATGACACTCCAGACATACCAAAGCGGACTCGACATGCTCAACGCCGACCAGTGGGGCGAAGTATATTGGTCAGCCTATAAGTATTCATACGGAACAACCCCTACTTCCGAACTCTATGGAAACGGCGCGACTCCAAAACTCCAGCCATATGCCAACCTCAATGGTGTCATGGTCAATCCTCAGAACACCGACTGGGAAAAAGAGATTCACCGCACAGCACTCATGCAGACCTATAGCGTCGGTCTTTCAAAAGGCGACGAGAACGGCACTTCATCCATGTCGCTCAGCTGGCTCGACCACGACGGCATCATCAAAGGCTCGGATTTTCAGAAAGCCAACGCTCGCTTCAGCTCTGACTACGGTTTCATCAACAACCGTCTCCGTGCCGGTGGCAATGTCACTGTCAACTGGTGGCGTCAGCACAACGCACCCGGCGGAATCGAAGAAAATGCCATCAAAATGCACCCGGCCCGTACTGTTTATGATTCAGAAAGCAATTTCAACGATCAGGTTGCATTCGGTCTCAATGACACTCCCAACCTGATGCGCCAGATTAAAGAGGAAGCGACCAACAAACGCGAATACTGGAGAGTGTTCGGCAACGCCTATCTCTCAATCGAACCGATCAAGAATCTTATCGTCAAGACCAACTTCGGCGTGAACTACCACAACGGCAATGACAAAATATTCACTCCCGCCAATCTGCGCGACAAGACAAACAGCCTCTTCCAATATTCAAGCAAGACCACTGACTGGGTGTGGACCAATACCGCACAGTACAATGTGGATTTCGGCAGAAACTCTCTGATGGCACTGATTGGCATTGAAGCAAAGCGCAATCATTTTGAAGATATGTTCGGCGAGGGTAAAGGCCTTGAAATCGAAGACCCCAATTATCTCTATCTCGGCAACGTCACTTCAAATAAAAACACAGGTTCAGGCGCGTCGAACTACTCGATGTTCTCTGTATTCGGAAAAATCAATTACACATGGGACAATAAATATCTCGTATCCTTCACTCTGCGTCGCGATGCCTCTTCCCGCCTTTCCAACAGTCATAATTACGACTGGTTCCCATCAGTTTCTGCCGGCTGGCGCATCTCACAGGAAAAATTCATGGAAAGCACCCGCAACTGGCTCAGCGACCTGAAAATCCGTGGCGCTTACGGAGTCAACGGTAACGATATCATAGCTAACGACGCTTTCTATGCAAAATATGCAATGGACCTCGACCGTGCGGCATATGCAATCGGAGGCGGCAATACCCTCACTCCCGGCGCACTCCGTTCGCGCAGCACCAATCCCGACCTCACATGGGAAAAGACCTACCAGACAAATGTCGGATTCGACGCATCGCTTCTCAACAGCAAACTTAACTTCTCGTTTGATTATTTCTACAAGAAGACCAACGATATGCTCGTTGAAAAGCCATATATCGCAACTATCGGTGAAGGAGGCTATTGCTGGTATAACGGCGGTTCGATGATCAACAAAGGTGTTGAAATCACGGCCGAATGGCGTCAGTCGCTCAACAAGGATTTCAGCTATAACATCGGTCTCAACGTCACAGCAATGAAAAACGAGGTTACCGACCTTATGAAAGATATCTACTACACATGGGGCGGCGGCAACGGTATTGACAAGAGTATTGTTGGACAGTCTCTCGGTTCATGGATGGGCTATAAGACCGATGGCATTTTCCGCACTCAGGAGGAAGTCGACGCATACAAGTCAAAGTATAAAGTCAGCTTTGGCAATCCGGCAGTAGGCCGTGTGCGCTACGTCGACACCAACGGAGACGGCGAAATCAATGACCGTGACCGCACTTGGCTCGGAACAGACCTTCCGAAAGCCCAGTTCGGTCTGACACTCGGAGCGAACTGGAAGGGATTCGACCTCAGCATGTTCTTCAACAGCATTATTCGTGACGCTTGGAACAATTCTAAATTCTACACTGACTTCTTCCCTCTTTGGACAGGAAACCACGGCACTCAGCTCCTCGGGGCAGCCAACGCTTATGAAAAATATCTTCAGACAGGCTACTACGCATCAAATATCCCGGCTCCATCAGTCGACAACAGCAATAACGAAAATGAAGGTTCGGAATATTTTATTGAAGACGGTTCGTTCGTACGCCTCAAGACTCTTTCACTGGGCTACACACTCCCCCAGAACATACAGAGTAAACTTAGTCTGAAAAATGCCCGCATCTACTTTCAGGCACAAAACCTCTTCACATTAACAAAATACACCGGTGCTGACCCCGAAGGTCTCGGCTATCCATAAGCCCTGCCCCGCCAATACACGTTCGGAATTCAGTTCGGTTTCTAAAATTAATCTTAAATACTGACCAAAATGACACTTAAAAATATCATGACTGCTGCGCTTGTCTGCCTTACACTCACAGCATGCAGCGACGACTTTCTTGAAAATAAGCCTCAAGGACCGCTCTCCGAAGGCAATATGAACGATCCTCAGGCTGTAAACCTCCTTGTCAGCGGAGCTTATGCGACATTCGGATGCAGATACGCAGATTCAAATGACCCGCACTGGTTTCCTGTCACCAACTGGAGCTATGGAGAAGTGCGTGCCGACAACGCTTACAAAGGTGGCGGCGGTGAGACTGACGCTTGGGAAATCCATGACATGGAAACAGCGAAAATTAAGCCCAACAACGGATTTCTTGATGGAAAATGGTTTAACGTTTACTGTGGAATCTCACGTTGCAATTCAGCAATCCGCGCGCTCAACAAAGTTGATGAGAATATAATCCCGGAGAAAAATACTCGTATCGCCGAAGTGAAAGTAATCCGTTCACACTGGTATTTCGAACTTGTCCGTCTTTTCAACCGAATCCCATACATGGACATCAATCTCCCGGAAAACGCGTATCAGTCTGTAAGAAACGATGAGTTCACACGCGAACAGCATCTCGCACGCATCGCTTCCGAACTCCTTGAAGCTGCCGAAGACCTTCCAGAAACCCAGACAGAAATCGGACGTGTTAACCGTCACATTGCCCTTGCCTATGCGGCAAAAGTCAAGCTCTATCAGGCATACGAACAAGATTCTCAGACCAATGCAGTGGTCAATATCAACAAGTCGCTTCTTCAGGAAGTTGTCGATCTCATTGACCGTGTGCAAGGTTACGACCTTCTTGCCGATTTCCAGCAACTCGACCTTCTCGAATATGAAAACGGACCTGAATCCGTGTTTGCTATACAATTTTCAAAAGACGATGGCTCAAGCGGTGTTGGTCGCATCAACTGGAGCATGCTTCTGAATTCTATGACAGGCCCCGGATGCCCTTGGCAAGGCGACGGATTTTTCCTCCCCTCGCAAGATCTCGTCAACGCATATCAGACAGATGAAAACGGGTTGCCACTCTTCGACTATCAGAACCGTCCAGACTACGGAAAGGTAGTATTCGATTCCAACGGAAGTTATACACTGGGAAATGTGGATGGTAATGTCGATCCACGCCTCGACTTCGTAATCGGTCGTCCGACAATCAGATACAAAACTTATACCGAACGTCCCTGCGGCCTGTGGGTGCGCAACAGCGATACCTATGGCTACAACAACACCAAACGCTTCTGGCTCTCACCTGAATCACCTGATGCCACACAAGGCTGGCCGTGGGGAGCATCGGCTCTCAACTGGCAGATTATACGCTATGCCGACCTTCTTCTCTACAAGGCTGAAGCCCTGATTGAAATCGGAGGCAATGGTCTCGACGAGGCCCGCACTCTCATCAACCGTGTCCGCAGCCGCGCTATGAACAGCAATTATGTCAGTGATTTCAATGACCCGTCGAAAGATGCCGCCAACTATAAAATCGGTCTTTATCCCGCCGCAAGCTGGAATCAGGAATATGCCCGCAAGGCTCTTCGCACAGAAATGCGTCTCGAGAAAGCAATGGAAGGCGAACGCTTCTTTGACCTCGTGCGCTGGGGCATTGCAAAAGAGACGATGAACAACTATTTTGCCGCAGAAAAGGATAACCGCATCTATTATCAGAATGCGTCATTCGAGACCGGCGAGGAATATTTCCCTGTCCCCGTCGCTCAATACAACTTCTCAGGCGGTATATATGTCCAGAATCCCGGCTACCCGGCATTCTGACAATACCAGACAACTTATATAGGATATAAAATAAGGTAGAATAAGGTTCATAAAGGTTATTAAAAAAGACTGTCCCCGTGATTTCCGGAATGAGAAATCACGGGGACAGTTAGTGTAATCTGTATTATCTGTTAGTTGGTGTGTGAGATGTGAGGTCAGCGCTCGGCGCGCATTGGGTTTGAGAGGAAGTCGTCGTAGGCGAGGCGTATGCCTTCGGCGAGGGAGGTTGATGCTGTCCAGCCGAGTCGTGTGGCCTTGGAGACGTCGAGGAGCTTGCGGGGTGTGCCGTTTGGCTTGGTGGTGTCCCATTCGATTCGTCCTTCGTAGCCTACGGTCCGGGCGACGAGTTCGGCGAGTTCACGGATGGTGAGCTCCTTGCCTGTGCCGGCGTTGACGGTCTCGTTGCCGGAGTAGTTGTTCATGAGGAACACGCATAGTTGGGCGAGGTCGTCGACGTAGAGGAACTCGCGCAGCGGCGAGCCGTCGCCCCAGCATGTCACGACCGGTTCGCCCGCGAGTTTCGCTTCATGGAAGCGTCGGATTAGTGCGGGGAGGACGTGGGAGTGCGTGGGGTGGTAGTTGTCGTTCGGGCCGTAGAGGTTTGTTGGCATGACGGAGATGTAGTCCGTGCCGTACTGACGGTTGAGGAACTCGCAGTATTTCAGTCCTGAGATTTTTGCGAGTGCGTAGGCCTCGTTGGTCTTCTCGAGTTCGGATGTGAGCAGGCATGACTCGGGCATTGGCTGCGGGGCCATGCGAGGGTAGATGCACGACGAGCCGAGGAATTCGAGTTTTTTGCATCCGTTCTGCCATGCGGCGTGGATGACGTTCATCTTTCCCACTCAAATATTAAATCATACGATGGCCACGATTCAAAATTTCGTATTGATTCAATCCGTTATATCTTCATTATTATCTGTTCTTATACATATCGTCGTAGTATTTTTCGTAGTCACCGGAAGTTATGTTGTCCATCCATTCCTGATTGTCGAGATACCAGCGGACGGTTTTTTCGATTCCTTCCTCGAACTGCAGGGATGGTTCCCAGCCGAGTTCGCGCTGGAGTTTGCGGGAGTCAATGGCGTAGCGCATGTCGTGGCCGAGGCGGTCGGTGACGTAGGTGATGAGTTCGTCGGAGTAGCCTTCGGGATTGCCTAACAGACGGTCGACTGTGCGGATTACTACCTTGATGATGTCGATGTTTTTCCACTCGTTGAAGCCGCCAATGTTGTATGTCTCGGCAACCTTGCCATTGTGGAATATGGTGTCAATTGCTCGGGCGTGGTCGACGACATAGAGCCAGTCGCGTACGTTCTCGCCCTTTCCGTAGACAGGAAGTGGCTTGCGGTGACGGATGTTGTTGATAAACAGCGGTATCAGCTTTTCAGGGAACTGATAAGGGCCGTAGTTGTTGGAGCAGTTTGTCACGAGCGTTGGCATACCGTATGTGTCGTGGTAGGCGCGGACAAAGTGGTCTGAAGAGGCCTTCGATGCCGAATAGGGTGAATGCGGGTTGTATTTTGTTGTTTCGAGGAAGAACTCTGTGCCGTAAGCGTGGTGGTGTTCGGAGGAGGATGCCGTGGTTGTAAAAGGCGATTCGATACCCTCGGGGTTTGTCAGCTCAAGAGCGCCATAGACTTCGTCGGTGGATATGTGGTAGAACATTTTGCCTTCATATCTTTCAGGAAGTGACTCCCAGTATTCCTTGGCGGCCTGTAGCAAGGCAAGAGTGCCCATGACATTTGTGCGGGCGAAAGTGAACGGGTCTTTAATCGAGCGGTCGACATGGCTCTCGGCGGCGAGATGTATGATTCCGTCAATCTCGTATTCCCTGATGATACGTCGCATTTCTTCAAGGTCGGAGATGTCAGCCCGGACGAATGTGTAGTTTGGCATGTCCTCTATGTCCTTGAGGTTTGCGAGATTGCCGGCGTATGTGAGCTTGTCGAGGTTGACGATGCGGTAGTCGGGGTACTTGTTAACGAAAAGGCGCACCACGTGTGAGCCGATGAAACCGGCTCCGCCGGTTATTAGTATATTACGCTTCATTTTTATATTCAATTACTCTGTATAATTAATTTTATCATCTTTCCAGTTATGATATATACCTACAGCTTTAATTTCAATTGGATTCTCATTACATATCAATGAATATGGATCACATGAGATATGCTTATAAAGTATAGTATCAGATGCCACAACACAATTAGGTGGCAGATTAATATTTTTATAGACTTTGCAACTATTTGCAAACCAACAATTATGTCCAATCTCTATATTGCCAAAACCCTTGGAATATCTCCCTGTGTTAATAAATGTTAACTTGTGAAAGTCGGTATCCGAAAACATACAATTCCATCCGACTAACACTTCTCTACCAAACTGCACACTATTGTAACATATCAATTTGAGAGCGGCTGTGGCACGAAAAAAATCGTCTAACACAAGATGGCCTCCAGCTCCTACAGCAATAGAAGAATTATTGCCGATTAAAACACTGCCCTTAAATGTTATCACACCTTTATTTTCATAAATAATTCCATTATTGGGATAAATACTGACACAATTACATCCTAATTTAATCATGCCAAATTTTACAGGGCAATCTATGACGATACGCCCAGATGTAGCCACAAATTTGGGTTTATATAATAATATCGGGAGTTTAATCGCTTGTGAAATCGGCAGTTGTTTAAAATTAAACCAGATGGATGGCAGCAATGCTCGTAATATCCAACTATATTTCCTTATTTTATTAATTAAAACCATAAATACTCTATATTTTCTTTATGTTTTTAATGCAAACTTTTAGAGAGTCGGTCCAATAGGGTATTTTTAAACTGAATGTTTCCTTGAATTTTGTCTTATCGAGGACTGAATATGAGGGGCGGACTACTTTGGAGGGAAATTCGTCGGAGTGACACGGGCGGATATCGCAGGTGGTATTTCCGGCATATTCCGCTATCATCTTTGTGAAGTCGAACCATGAGCACACGCCCTCGTCTGAATAGTGATAGATGCCTTCGTTTCCTTCTATCTTTCGGTTTTCAATAATGAAGAAGATTGCATCGGCAAGGTCCTGAGCATATGTTGGCGTACCGGCCTGGTCGAACACGACCTTCAGTTGCGGTTTGGTCGATGTCAGGGTTAGCATTGTCTTTACAAAGTTCCTGCCGTATTCGCTGTATAGCCAAGCGGTACGGAATATGAGTGATTTAACGCCTGATTTTGCGATTTCCTGCTCACCGTGCAGTTTTGTGAGACCGTAGACACCTGTTGGTGTACCCTTCTGGTCTTCCCGGCAGGGGACGTTGTAGGGCTCTTTGCCGAATACGTAGTCCGTTGAAATCTGGATGAGGGTCCCATCGTTTTCTTTTACAGCTTCCGCGAGGTTACGGACAGCTGTTGCGTTGAGCAGTTCGGCGAGCTCGGTATCGTCCTCGGCCTTGTCCACGTTGGTATAGGCCGCACAGTTGACAATTACCTTTACGTCGTTGTCCATAACCATCTGTCTGACAGACGTGGCATCTGTGATGTCGAGTTCGGCGACATCAGTGAAGATGTAATTGTCTTTTGAACCTTTGACAGCATTTTGGAGGCAGTTTCCAAGCTGTCCGTTGCCTCCTGTTACAAGTATGTTCATTTTTTGTACTGGTCTATGTTGAAATCAAATGGAGAATCGAATTCGGCAAGGACTGAATGGTTTAGATCCTTTTCGGACAGGATGGCTTTCGTGGGGTCAATCAGCCAGTCTATTCCAAGCGATTCATCCTGTATCGAGATTCCGCCGTCGGCTTCCGGATGGTAATAGTTGTCGCATTTGTACTGGAACACCGCAATGTCGCTGAGGACGGCAAATCCGTGGGCAAATCCGCGTGGGATGAAGAACTGGCGGTGATTGTCCTCCGTGAGTTCAACGGCCACGTGCTTGCCGTAGGTGGGAGAGCCCTTGCGGATGTCGACGGCTACATCGAGCACACGGCCTTTAACGCAACGCACAAGTTTTGACTGGGCGAACGGTGGGCGCTGAAAATGGAGACCGCGCATCACTCCGTAGGTCGAGCATGATTCGTTGTCCTGCACAAAGTCGATTGGACGCACCTTCTCGTCGAATTCCTTCTTCGAATAGCTCTCGAAGAAATAGCCGCGGGCATCCTTGAAAATGCGTGGCTCGATGATGACAACTCCGGGGATTGATGTTTCTATTACGTTCATATTCAGTCAAGATTTGGTGTGTCAGTTCGGTCGATTTCGTCAACCACTTTCATGAGGTACTGTCCGTACTGGTTTTTGAGCATGGGACGTGCGATTTCAACCATGCGTTCGCGTGAGATCCATCCATGGCGATAGGCTATTCCTTCGAGACAGGCAATCTTGAGCCCCTGTCGCTTTTCGAGCACCTCGACATATATTGAGGCCTCGGCGAGTGAATCGTGAGTGCCGGTGTCGAGCCAAGCGAAACCGCGTGGAAGAGTCTGGACCTTCAGTTCGCCGTCTTTGAGGAATTCCTGATTGACGGTTGTGATCTCGAGTTCGCCACGTGCTGACGGCTTGATGTTCGCTGCCACGTCTACCACTTTGTTTGGGTAGAAATAGAGGCCTACGACAGCATAGTTGCTCTTCGGATGCTCCGGTTTTTCCTCAATCGAGAGGCAGTTGCCGTTCTTGTCAAACTCGGCCACGCCGTAGCGCTCAGGATCATCGACCCAATAACCGAATACGGTTGCCTTGCCATCTTCCTCGGCTGTTTTCACGGCGTCTTTCAGGACACTCGAGAATCCTGCGCCATGGAAGATGTTGTCGCCGAGGACGAGGCAGGCGGAGTCGTCGCCGATAAAGTCCTTGCCGATGATGAATGCCTGTGCGAGCCCATCGGGCGATGGCTGCTCGGCATATGTGAATTTCACGCCGTAGTCACTACCGTCGCCAAGCAGCCGCTTGAATCCGGGCAGGTCTGTCGGGGTTGAGATTATAAGAATATCCCTGATTCCGGCCAGCATGAGGGTCGAAATTGGATAGTAAACCATTGGTTTGTCATAAATTGGGAGCATCTGTTTCGACACCCCTTTTGTGATGGGGTAGAGGCGTGTGCCCGACCCACCGGCAAGGACGATTCCTTTCATAATACGTTATTGATATAGTTTACAATATTGATCTGAAATATGTTTCCAAGTGTAACGACGGCTGGCAATCTCGACCATGTCCTGTCCGTTAAGCGATGTAGAATTTATATGGGAAATAATATCGTCAGTAGATTTAAAATAATATGCCTTGTTTTCTGTAGTTTCACGGTTGTAGACCACATCACAGGCTATAATTGGAATACCGAAGAACATGGCTTCTACGAGAGATGGGTTTGTCCCCCCCGCACTATGACCGTGCATATAGATTCCGGCATTTGAACGGAGTGCGTAAAGAATATCAAGATTATAGATGGCATCGAGAATTTTTATATTGGAATATTTTGAATAATTCTCTTTAAGTTTTCTCGAATATTCGCTGTGATTCCAGTTGCCGATGAATACCAATGTTTTATCTGTCTTTGAGAAGGCTTCAAGAATAATATGGCTATTATTCTCAGGTTCGATTCGGCATACGGTTATAGCGTAGTCTCCCTTTTTCAATCCGTATTTGTCAAGGGTAGAATCAATAAAATCGTCTGTGAGCTCTCGTTTGACATGATCACCTCCGTAGGCTATCAATTCTGATGGTTTGCCGTAAGTCGCGGTGACATAGTCTTGTATTCCTTTGTTGTCAGATACAACTATGTCGGCAAATTTAACGGCCATAGACTCCGACGTACGGAGAATCCAACGTGCCATCTTCCCCCACTTTGCCCGTCGATGTTCCAGTCCGTCTATATTCACAATTATTTTACTACGGCATAATGTTCTCAGAACAGGCATGAAAAGGCAACCAGAGACCCCTAAGATAAGGACTACGTCATACCCACTAATCACACGACACATTGAAAGGATGTCGTATGGAATGGATTGCGCCCCGTTGGCATGAAGACCGACATACTTTAGTGTCGCACCTTTGTACTGAGGAAGCCTGTCGGGCATATCCTTTGATGAACAGAACACCGTGTAGTCCACATTTTCAGGACAATGGACTCCCAGCAGATTCTCGACAAGACTCTCGAATCCGCCATAATTTGCCGGAACGCCCTGCGTCCCGACGATAGCAACTTTCATATATGATTGATTTATTTTATATCAAGCCACTTTACGAAGTCTGAAATAAAAAGCTTGATTTCAGACCTGTTTTCATATTTATTATAATCTGAGGTTGTATAATAAATAGACTGTCTATGTTCTCGGACTGTGTTCTCAAGTGTTTTGGCATAACTTTCTGCCGTATTGCCTGCAAGGACTCCAAATGATGGAAATTGAGATAACATCTGTTGGAAATAAGGAATATCGGAGGCTATAATAGGACGTTTAAAATAGAACGCCATTTCTAAAATACCGCTTTGGGATGTCTTTCTATAAGGTAAAGAAAGATAATCTACATTCTGATATAGATATCGAAGTTCATCGTCGGTGATATGCCGACGTATAATTTTGACTGATCGTCCTGTTTTTGGAACTACACGGTCAACAGCGCCATCAAAATCCTTACCCGCTATAATGATATTTAATTTATCGGCAATGTTGTTTTCTAAAAGGTTGACAGATTCTAGTAGAATATCTATACCTTTACTTTCACTTAGATTACCGAAAAATAGAATGTTTAGGCGTTTTTTATCTGTGGCATCAAATATATCTTTTGAAATATTAGTGGCATCATATTCCTTTGGGAATACATATTTGAAATGAGGAACAGAAAGTCGCTTGGATTTATAGCTATATTCCTTCAAAAAATCATTTGTTCGGGTTGAATGTGAGATTACAGCTTTAATTCTGTTTTGATAGAGATGTTTAAATCTATGTTTTAACCTCTCATTAGCATCAACATTTTGTGCAATTGCTTCATGGATATCAATCAGATGATGATGTGCTTGAGCAACTATTCTCATAAAAGGCAAATCAATAGAATTTCCGTAGGTCAGATAAATGTATATTCCATTAGGATATCTTTTTATGAACCGTTTTAGTCTAAGTAAATTTTTTAGTAATGCAACCCCTTTTATTAATTTATTACCCTTATATTGGTTGATAAAGAATGGTATTTCATCCACCCTATTAGGGTAATTGGACAGTATATTAACAGTTGTATTAGGAATATCAGAGAGGACATTTCTAAATGCTTCTAAATAATAGTGCATTCCACAATGTACCCCAAGATAGTCAACAAGATAAATTTGAATCATTATTCAGCTATTTTAATTTGATTTCTTCAGGCTTAGGAATATCGGATAGCTCGGAATAACGTTTACAGATACATTTTGCAGGGACGCCTGCCCATACTTCGTAAGGAGGAATATCTTTATTTACTACAGACCCTGCTCCGATGATTGCACCATCTCCAACTGTTACACCTTTTGTAAAAATTGTATTAGTTCCAATATAGCAGTAACGTCCGATTCTGATTTGTCCTCTGAAATAGGCAAATTCACGCATATTTTTAACATCCATATAGTGAGTTATAAGATGTACACCATCAGCTATGACAGAGCCATTGCCTATTATAACATCTTCTGGATGGATAGTATCCATATGTACTTTACCCATACGCACTACTCCTTTTTCAATGCTTACCCCTGCCATACGATAAATATTTGCTCGTGTAAACTTATTTATTGGCAATATATTCGCTGTTTTTAGCAAAATCATACGCCAATATCGTTTTAAACTTCGTTCACGTTTAACTCGTGGTTTGCCAGCAACAAAATCATCGTTTGTTATTTTTTCTATATCAGCCATCGTTTTGTTTATTTTAATAATTTCCAAGGTAATTGTATTATATTTTGGGCTATAAGGAAAAGAGGTAATATTTTTTTATTAAAATGCTTTTGATAGAATATTCTCCTGGATTTTTGGATATTTGAGATGCGCGATTTTGACCATGATTTAGTTTTGGTTGTATCGCTTCCTCCTTCTAAGTGGATAATTTCAGGACCGGGAATAATAAACCGTTTGAGATTAAGATTGTCCATTCGTTTTTGCCAATCAACCTCTTCGCAGTACATAAAATAATCCGGATCAAAGCCTCTAGTTTTCTCAAAAACTTCTCGTGGAACAAATAAGTCAGCGCCTGTAATATAATCGACAGAAAGTGGCTTTTTTACTTTATCAGGCATTGTGAGCCATCGTGGTTTTAAGAATCTTAGGTAGCGTGCTATCGCAGTCTTAAGTTCATATCCGGGTGTTATCATTTTCCCGTAAGAATGACAGGTATTTCCATCCGGACCTGTCAATATGCAACCCAGAGCTCCTAATTTTTCCTCTGCACTTTCAGCGAATCTGAAGAATTCACTTACAGCATCATTTAGAAGGACTGTGTCAGAGTTTAGATAGAATAGATATTTGCCTTTAGCCTGTTTCGTCCCGAGATTATTAGCACGGCCAAAACCAAGATTTTCGTTGCTTTCTATTAAAATAACATTAGGATATTCACATTTAACCATGTCAACTGAATCATCTTTAGACGCATTGTCAACTACAATGATTTCGTAATGGCAGCCTAATGTCTTGGATTGAATTGAATCAAGACAATCCTTAAGTAAGAGCTTGGTGTTGTAATTGACGATTACTATACTTACATCCATTATCGTCTCTATTAAATATTGTTTTTTGTGAATGTTGAGGAAGAGAGAAACATCCTAATAGTAGAATAGTCATTATTTGTATATTCTCACCAATTAATGGGACTAATCCCATAAATGGAAGGAATGAATAGATAATACAGCAGATTTTAACAAATAGATGTTGGGTAGTATGCTTCTTAAAATTATATTTAGAGCAGGAAATAAATAGCCAAAGATATGATAAGCATAGAAAAAGGCCTCCAATAAATATCATGCCGACAATACCTATATCAGCTACGAAAAAATAATCGCCTAAACATCCCTCGAATCCATTATTAAAATGGTAGCTAATATTACCGGATCCAAATATCGGACTATCTTTAATGTATGGAAAGGCAAGAAGTACTTCATTCAGTCGGGCTACACCAGAGAAATCACCTGTTTTTGCGGAATTAGAAACTCCAAAAAGATCTCCAATTACTATGAATCTCTGACGGACAGCCGGTAATGAAAACAAAATTAGAATTGTAAGAATGGCATAGGATAATATTTTCTTAAAGCTCTTATAGTTAAAATTTATTAGGTATGGAAGAACCCAGATTAATGCCATAGTAACTAACTGGATTCGACCTTTTGAGACAAACATTGTAAAAATGATTGTAAATATCATTTTGCGAATAGCTATTTTATCCTTGAAAGTATAAGCACAATAGCTCCACCATGCCATTGCAACGATGATAAACTCGCAGCCAAATGCCAATCGTTTTCCTCGTAATTCATTTTCTACTAAGGAAGTTTTATCAACAATATCATCACCTGTACTTGTTAATGACGATAATTTAATATTATCAATATCAAAAATATATAGTAGAATAATGTCTAATATCATCATCAACAAAGTAAAATTACAAATCTTATGGATTAATGTATTTGTATTAATTTTATTTTTTAGAACATATACTAATAATATAATCCATATACTTCTCAAAGAAGCAATTCCCATAAAGATTGGCTGATGAAAAATTCTATAAGCCTGAATACTGCATACTATAGGTATAAGAATGGTAATTGTGAATATTGCTAAATCAATTTTTTTTAAACTGTGTGACCAAGATTTAAATGCATAGATAAATCCAGCCATGAAGAGGATTAAACTAATTGGTGTTCGAATACTCATAGGAATAAAATCCTTAAACCCAGTGCCCCAGAAAATGATGAAGTATATCCAAAGCAATGAGACTAATGATTTTTTTGTTAGAGCCATGAATAATTTACGATGTTAATAAATGCTGTGAATTAATTAGAACAAAATCGTTGCAAATAATAATTTTTGAGCATTCCTAAAACTTATAATGTTTTAATTTATTTCTAAATACTATTAATATTGGCTATGATTCGAGTTTTTAAATTTCTCAAAAATAAATGCCCTTGTTTAATTTGCTTATCCTCAATTTTCACGATTGGTACATACTTGACTCGGAGATTATGTTTATGAACATAAACATTTAGAAGCCGTTCTGACATATAACCAAAAATTCTGGCTTGACTAGGATACTCAGAGATTTTACATTTTTTTTCTACCTCAAATAAAATTTTAAAAAGCCATTCTGAATAATCTTCAAAAATTTTATTATTGGTAAGGAACATATTATAATGCGATAGCTTATTGTTGTGCTCCATTATCTTAATAAAACTATCAAAATACTCAGGTGTAAGATTTTTAACAACTGCTTTAAGAATCTCATAATCCTCTATGATATGGCAATAGCAATAATCATGTTTCAACGAATAGGGGTATAGATTTGGTTTCGCTAACACTATATCATATTTTTGTAATATTTCAGAAATATTCTTTGGGAGTGTTGGCGGAGTCTTGTTTGCTTGGCTTACCGAAATACTTTTATAGCTTTTCCAAAATGGCAGATTTAGGTTAAAATCGAAATATCTACGATAATGAGACAAACCGACAAATTTGCCATACTTTTTGTTGCGCCATAGCCAATAATGTGCAGTAAGTTCACAATAATTTGGATTTTTCGAGGATATATTTTCTTCGGAATTATCCCCTGTTATTCCTAAATCACACTTGGATATTGCTTTACCCACTTGTATGGGAAAAAATCCATCTCCACATCTAAAATAGTCTGATTTATGACAACAGACTAGCATAGTAGTATCTTTTATAGTATCCATTATCAAAATAAATTGATTACTTGTTCAATTATCGGAGCCATATCATAATATTTATACTCTGCGAGTCGTCCTCCGAAAATGACTTTTGTTTCTTTCTCTGCAAGTTTGTGATATTGTTCGTAAATTGCTTGATTTTTGTCATCATTCACGGGATAGAATGGCTCCATGCCGTCAGTCCATTCTGTTGAATATTCGCGCGAGATGACAGTTTTGGGATTATCATATATAGCATTACCGAATGTCTCAAAATGTTTGTGCTCGATGATTCGAGTAAAGGGAATCTCGGCTGATGTATAGTTGATGACTGCATTACCCTGATAGTTCGACTGATTAAGAGTCTCTGTCTCAAATCGTACGGTACGATATTCAAGTTTGCCAAATCGATAATCGTAAAATTCATCGATTTTTCCAGTAAATACTATTTTTTCAGCAATATTTTCCCACTTGTTACGGTCTCCAAAGAAATCAGTATCTGTTCTGACTTCAATTCCATTAAGGAGACCATTGATAAGACGATTATAGCCACCGATTGGAATACCTTGGTATGAATCGTTGAAGTAATTATTATCAAAAGTCATGCGGACCGGTAGACGACGGATTATGAAAGCTGGTAGCTCGGAGCACGGACGTCCCCATTGCTTTTCGGTATAGCCCTTGATGAGTTGCTCGTAAATATCGCGTCCGATAAGAGAGAGTGCTTGTTCTTCCAGATTACGAGGTTCGGTTATTCCTGCAGAGCGCATATTCTCAACGGCCTCCTTTCGCTGCTCATCCAATTTCTCAATCGCTTCTGCTGGAGTTTTGACATCCCACATTTGATAGAATGTGTTCATGTTGAAAGGCAGATTATAGAGTTTGCCATTCGGAGCGATAGCAACCGGACTGTTAGTATAACGATTGAACGGGACAATTGAATTTACAAAATCCCAAACATCCTTGTTGGCTGTGTGGAATATATGCGCCCCGTACTTATGAACATTGATGCCCTCGATATCTTCGCAGTAGATATTACCGCCGGTGTGAGCTCTCTTATCAATAACCAAACATTTTTTCCCTTGTTTGTGAGCCAGATAAGCAAAGGTTGCTCCGAATAGTCCAGCTCCGACTATCAGATAGTCATAATCTTTATTTTCCATATCCAATTTTATTTTTTGCAATAGTCAACAATTCTATGCTAATTTGCTCTTTCATAGCCAAGAGTGTGATGAAATATGTAATTATGCCTACACCTATTCCTATTAGGATTTTAATTATGTCAGAATGGAGAGGGTATGTGAGCGTAAATACCGCAATTCCCATAATAAGGGTGGCAATTATGTATTTTAGATTGAATAATGCCGATAGTCTGAAAGGATAATATTTACGACCAAATATTATCTGAAGAAGTAATACCGAGAATTCAGCAATCAAAGTTGAAATGGCAGCTCCAGTTGCTCCATATTGCGGAATTAGCAAGAAATTTAGAATTAGATTTAATATAGCTGCTCCGGTAACACTGATTATCACCAAGTTGACTTTGTCCATCGGGTATAGTACCTGTATGCCCATTACATTGGTGAGACTAATGAAAATTATGACCGGGGCATTGAGATATAACACCGGTATTGAAGGATGGTATTCATTGCCACAGAAAATGATTGTGATAGGAGCAGCTAAAAGCATTAGACCGACGGTCATTGGGAGAGATAGAGCAAGTGTGACATTCAATGATTTATTTATTACCGATCTAAAGCCATCATGATCACCAGTTTTCAGTAAGTGAGAGCATCTTGGTAATAGGACTGTTCCGAGAGAGGTTATCAATGTTAGTCCTATATGAGAGATCTTTGTCCCAGCGGTGAAATATCCGACTGCATCATCTCCTGCCATAAAACCTAACATTATGGAGTTCAACTGTATGTATAGACTGATTATGAGATTCAGGATGAATACGTGAAGTGAGGGCTTGAGATGTCTTGTGATGTTAAGTTCCCGAAAATAGATTAGTCCGATATCAATATGCTTTCGCAGATGGACAAAATTTATCAGGTTATTTCCCACCGTAGAACCAACTATGATTAGGCCGTAGATTAATAAATCTGATTCATTATGGACAAAAATAAATAATGCGGCTGCAGCCAGCGTACGAATTATAATAGCCCGGATGGTTATAAACTTGAAATCTTCGATTCCCTGATAGAACCAGTTTACACCAATCGTGTTAAATAAAATTGTGAGACTTAAAATATAGAATAAAGCTGATTGCTGATGAATTTGAGGCACGAACTCTCCTAATATCCATACGCCTATATAGCCTAATAGACATAATCCGGTACTTAATAATATAATTTCAGCTGAAATTTTGTCACGGGTTGGTTTATCATCTCTATATTTGGCGATCTCTTTAACCGCATACATCGGAATACCAAGACTCGTAAGCAATACGATATATGAAATTATAGAATTGAGAAAATTGACTGAACCAATTCCATCTGGCATCAAGACTCTCGCAGCATAAGGGAAAGTTACCACTGGGAAAAGTATCCCCGTAATAGTGTTGATTCCATTAAGAAGTATATTACCTTTTACTGAGGCCATTGTTTTTAGTTGGTAATTAATCTCTTGAAAACAAATCACGTGTATAGACTCTCTCCTCGACGTCGGTGAGGTCGGGGGAGGTGCGGTTGGCGAGGATGGCGTGGGAGAGGCGTTTGAATTCGGTGAGGTCGTTGACTACACGCGAGCCGAAGAAGGTTGAGCCGTCTTCAAGCGTCGGTTCGTAGATGATGACAGTCGCGCCTTTGGCCTTGATGCGCTTCATCACGCCTTGGATCGACGATTGGCGGAAGTTGTCGGAATTCGATTTCATCGTCAGTCGGTAGACCCCGATCACGCAATTTCCTTCGGAATTGCGTGAAGTATCAAGGTTTAAGGATGAAGTATTAAGTTCTTTTCCTTCAAATCCACTTGGGGGATTAAGCTGTGAGTCTTTAGATGCCGGACGGAAGGTGTTATTGTTATAATAGTCATACCATCCGGCCATTTTAAGCACTTGGTCGGCTATGAAGTCCTTACGGGTGCGGTTTGACTCAACAATGGCCGTCATCATGTTCTGAGGCACATCCGCATAGTTGGCAAGGAGCTGCTTGGTGTCCTTTGGCAGACAGTAGCCACCGTAGCCGAAAGAGGGGTTATTGTAGTGAGTGCCGATGCGCGGATCGAGGCCGATACCCTCGATGATAGCCTGTGAGTCGAGACCCTTGACCTCGGCGTAGGTGTCGAGCTCGTTGAAATAGCTGACGCGGAGGGCGAGGTAGGTGTTGGCAAAAAGCTTCACGGCCTCCGCCTCCTTCATGCCCATGAAAAGCGTCGGGATTTCCTGCTTGATTGCGCCCTGCTGGAGAAGCGATGCGAATGTGCGGGCTGCGCGGTCGAGCTTTTCAAGGTCGGCAATAGACTCAATGGCTTCGTTTTCAGACTTATATTCGTCGTTGTCGATTATCTTGGGTATGCCGACTATTATGCGCGACGGATATAGATTGTCATACAAGGCTTTACTTTCCCTTAGAAATTCAGGGGAAAAGAGTAGATTGAGCCGTTTGATTCCTTTCCGATAATATTTTAGATATAGTGAGCGACAATATCCTACAGGAATTGTCGATTTTATGACTATTACCGCATCAGGTGCTAATGATAGCGCTGTGTCGATGACTTCCTCGACACTGGTTGTGTCAAAGTAGTTTTTGACTGGGTCATAGTTGGTTGGGGTTGCAATCACGATGAAATCAGCGTTGCAATAGGCTATGCCGGTATCATCAGTCGCGGTTAGGTCAAGATTTTTTTCAGAAAGAAACTGTTCGATATATTCATCTTTTACAGGCGACTGTCGCTGATTGATAAGATTGATTTTTTCGGGAATTATGTCGATGGCCGTAACGTGGTTGTGCTGTGCGAGCAGAGTGGCAATACTCATGCCCACATAGCCAGTCCCGGCCACGGTGATATTACAATTTCCCATTGACGAAATATTTTTTTATTGTCTGTTGGATTAATCCTCCTGCCATCGCCGTGCTTACGGCTGAGGCGTATGATAGCCTGACGGGCTGTCGATGCCCATCAATAATAAGCTTTGTGATTGATTTAGAGTATTTGGGAAGATGCCCGATAAAGTCCCTGATGCAGGTCAGTCCGGCAGTAGGGCTATGAATTCAGGGGCGACTTCAACTGCGAGCGCAAGAAAAGTGTCGAGGTTTACTATCAGGCGGCGTTTGCGAGTGCCTCGGGCTTTAAGCAGAAATCCTTCATAGCCGTCCATCGGACCTCCGATTATCCTGACGCGACGTCCATACATATCAGGGGTGATTTCCGACGGCTGGTAATATTGCGGGCTTTCCGTCAGCGAAGCCGCGAATATGAAGCGTGCCATTTCGGCCGTGCGCACAGTCATCGGGACGCGGTAGCCGAGGCCTTTGGCATATCGATATTGGAGGGTGGGGGTATGTTCGACAATTGGGTCAAGCGCACTTGTGGTAGAATGGACGAAAAGCAGGTCGTGGATTGCAGGCACGTGAAGTCGCAATTTTTTTCCGGCCGGGCTTACGCTCAGCTTTGTGACCATCGGGGTGAATACCTCAAATCCCCGTTCTGACAACATGCGGAACGCCGGGAGTTTGGCGTTTGGACGTGTCAGATCGCGCATGGCAAACCATCGCGCTTCTTCAACGGGCATGTCAGGAGCGGGGTCGGAGTGGGATAATGATGTGGCTTGGGAGTGGATGTCGGACACTTTTAGAAATAGTTTCTATTCCTGCTTGTTGGTGTAGTATATTGAGAAACAAGCAGTTACAATGTCTAACTAAAAAGATTCGATGGAGTCGGCGTTGTCTGTGCTCCATGATTATGCAACGGTTGGCCTTTTGGGGCGGTGTTGCAATTCTGTCGCAAAAGTAATAAAAATGTGCGAAACGCGCAACTTTTTTGTTTAAGCGTGAGCAAAATAGATATGAAACACACGGCGGTTCATAAAAATCTCCTGCCGTGTGTTTCATGCCACATGCCGTAAATCCATGAAGCCTGTCACTTTCAGGCGACGGATTTTCCCTCAAAACGGTCAGTGTTTTCCTTTGCCGTGGTTTGCGATGGCCTCTGTCTGGCCCTTCTCGGCTTCTTCCTCGTCAGGTTCATAGCCGGGCGCCCATTTTGACACCTGCCATGGTTCACGCCCCTCAATCTGCCAGTCAAAAGGATCGAAATGTGCGTTTGGATTACGCCATGATGGTTTTCGACAAGCATAGACAATCAGGGGCAACGCGATGAAGACCGCGCTCCCGATGAGCAATATGCCCACATAGACAATCGGATTTCCTGTTGAAATCTGTGATGGCGGCAGGAAGCTCAGCAACAGTGCTGCAAGCGCTCCGAATATGCCCACTCCGCAGACAATCCATTCTCCGGCTTTCCCTCCCGGCACTCTGAAGCCGCGTTTCTTGCCGGGCTCTGTCCGGCGCAGTCGAATGAACGCACCATATATTATAAGCACCATGACCAGATAGATGATGGTGGCGAGCTGCGACATTATCTGGTAGGCCGATTCGACGGTAGGGAGTATGATGATGACAAGGCTGAGTAGCGATACGACTGCCCCGGATATGTAAAGAATGTTTTGGTTTACACCGTTTTTGTTGACAGTCTGTAGCCCTCTCGGAAGATAGCCGGACTGCGCTACGGCCATTACTCCGACGGAAGGGCCGTTGACAAGTGCGCTGACCTGTCCGAGTACGCCAAACATTATCAATGCGGCCATGATATTCCCGAGCCACGACAGGCCAAAGCTCTCCCATAGTTTATTGTAGGCGACGAGAAGTGCCTGAAGCAAGTCTATGTTTTGTGCCGGTATCACGATTCCAATCACGAGTGTGCCGAGAGCATAGCCGATGACTATTACCGCGATGGCGAGGAATATGGCTCTTGGAAAGTCGCGCGCCGGATTTTTCATGTCGTTGATGTGGACAGCCTGTATTTCCATGCCTCCGTAGAACAGGAATATTGATGCTGCAAGCACTATTGTGCTCAGATTGCTGAAGTCAGGGAAAAATGAAGTGTCGGACAGCTCGATGGTCTTTCCGCTGGCGAAATATATGATGCCGAGTACGATGAGGATTACCGTCGGGATTATCGTGCCGTAAAGTCCGCCGTAGGTACTCAGCCGGTTTGCCGAACGCGTTCCGCGGAATGTGTTGAAGGTCGCACCCCAGTAGAGTAGGAATGCTATTACGAGTGTGTAGATTTTGTTTGATGCAAGCTGCTGGTCAAAGCTCTCCGGCCAGAATATATAGGCGAGCGAAGCCGCTCCGAACATCAGTACGGTCGGAAACCATATTATGATTGTCATCCATTCGAGAAACATAGCTGTCCATCCCCATCGTGGTCCGAATGCTTCCGATACCCAGCGGTAGAGACCTCCCGACTTTGTGTATGTCGAGGCGAGCTCAGCGCAGACGAGCGAGAACGGCAGCAGGAACACGACGGCGGCGAAAATATAGTAGAAGATTGACTGCACACCGAATTTCGCCTCCGACGGCAGTCCGCGCAGGCTGAGAATCGATGTGATTATGAGTATCGCCATTGCCCACATTGTAATCGAGCCTTTGGCCGTCGATTTTATCGCGGCTCTCTTTGGCTGCATGGCTTTTCCTGAAGAGGTGTTTGTTGAGTTGTCTATCTTCATGAGTAGATTAGATAAGTGTGAGTTATGAAAAGTTTGTTACCGTATTAACGGTTTGAGCGACATTAAGGTTTTGGGCGTATATGTTGTGTCGTCATATAAAAAGAGCCGGACCGGACAATCCATCAAAAAATGGATTGTCCGGCCCGGCTATACCGTGGCGGTGATGTGTCTGGCCTTATTTAATTTTTACCGTAACAGGGTTGTTTTTCAGATTTTCCCATGATTTCAGGGATTTAAACCATGCGTCGGCCGAATGAGGAGAAGCGGAGTCGCGCATCGCACCTGAAGTGAAGCTGTAGCGGATCACTCCGTTCTTGTCGGGTCGTAGCAGCATGAGGTAGTTGATGTCATCTTCCTTGACTGACTTCAGGTTGGTGGCCGGAACCCATATACCAAGGCCGATAGTGTCGGTGATGTCAGCCATGTTTTTGTCGGGGGTGTTAGTGCCCCAGCTTCCGGCAAGGCCGGTCTCGGTTATGAATCCCTGATTATCGACTGCAAGCTTCTGCACACCGGTGCAGAATGTCGATTTTGAGTCAGCTCCTGTGAGTTTTATTTCTACGTCATAGTCACGGTGGCGGTCATAGATGGTGTAGCGCTGCCGCATTTCGACAGGCTTTCCATTGTATATCCATCCGCGGTCCGACACTTCGATTATCGACCTTACAGGCCCTGTAGTGACGATGCGCTGTGAGCGTGTCGTCACAGTGTCTATCGTGACGGGAGCTTCGTTCTGATATCCTCTGAACGAACCGAGTGCTACAGATGTGCCGGCCCAAAGCACGTCGCGTCCGTAGCCTTCTTCGAGCTGCTGGCGTGTCGTGTAGAATCCTGTCTCCTCAAGTTCGAGCCGAGGGGTGTTTTTGGCATAGAGGTCCACGCTCTGGCGGTTGTCCATGTACACGCGTATGGCGTTGTAAAGTCCCTCGAGGACTGCACCGTGGCCGTAGATGCTGCTATACATCTGGCGGTTGTCGGCGTCGCCGGGAAAAGCGATGGCCTGTATCTTCGGGTGTTTCTTGTTTTTGTCGTTGAGGCGGATGTAGGCATATGTGCCGGCGGCCGACTGATTGTTGGCCGGTTCTGACGAGAGGTCTATTTTATATGTTTCAGTTGCGTTTGGCTTAAGGTCGACGAGAAACACGAGCTCGTCGGCGAGCCCGTCGTCATTTAGGTCGTCGAGCTGCCATGCGATTTCCGGATGGCCCTTGATGGTTACTGAGTTGATTTCTTTACCGTTCTTTCCGACGGGAACGGTGACAGGCACAGCTGTGCGTTCCTGTCCGATGGGATTGCTCACTGTGACCGTGAGCGAAAGCAATAGTGAAAGCGCGAGCATGGTATTCTGTAAATTAAAATGTAATTATTATTAAGGTGAGGATAATTTCAGGTTAAAATTTAAGGCCGCGGGGATTTGTCCTCACGGCCATTGTTGGGTTCAGGGGGCATTTCAGGCAAAACGCTTTGATGCTTTTTCGCCGAGCCACAGCCTTATTGCCCGAGATAGGCTTTGAGCAGATGGCTTTTTTGTCCTTTCAGCCGGCGGATTGCTTTTTCCTTGATTTGGCGCACGCGCTCACGCGTAAGGTCGAATTTAGCGCCGATTTCTTCAAGCGTCATTTCCTGACAGCCGATTCCGAAGAACATTTTGAGGATTTCGCGTTCGCGGTCGTGGAGCTGTTTGAGTGCGCGTTCCACTTCTTTCGACAGCGATTCCTGTGTGAGCGTCGAGTCGGCCATTGGAGAGTCGTCGTTGGTCAGCACGTCAAGAAGGCTGTTGTCCTCGCCTTCCACGAATGGTGCGTCCACCGAGATGTGTCTGCCTGAGACCTTAAGGGTGTCGGCGATTTTGTCGACCGGCACATCAAGTTTCTCTGCGAGTTCCTCGGGCGACGGACGGCGTTCGTTTTCCTGTTCGAACTTGGAGAGAGCTTTGCTGATTTTGTTGAGAGAGCCGACCTGATTGAGCGGAAGTCTGACGATTCGGCTCTGTTCGGCGAGTGCCTGGAGGATTGACTGGCGAATCCACCATACGGCGTAGGAGATAAACTTGAAACCACGGGTCTCGTCAAACTTTTGTGCCGCTTTAATCAAGCCGAGATTGCCTTCGTTGATGAGGTCAGGGAGACTTAGTCCCTGGTTCTGATACTGCTTTGCTACTGACACAACGAAGCGGAGGTTGGCACGCACGAGCTTGTCGAGTGCTCTTTGATCTCCCTGGTGAATACGCTGGGCGAGCTCTACCTCTTCTTCGACGGAGATAAGCTCTTCTCGTCCGATTTCCTGAAGGAACTTGTCGAGCGAGGCGCTTTCACGGTTGGTGATTGATTTAGTGATTTTTAATTGTCTCATGTTCTACTGATAGCAGATAATTCGTGCAAAGGTAGTAATTTTCCGGCTGATGTCAAAATAAAAAGGTGCTAAATGCGTGCCATCGAGGGCTGTTTTTAGCTGCTTTTGTCGAAAAGTTGCTCCTAAACCGAGGTTGTAGTGGGAAAAATGAAAATTTATTCGTAACTTTGCAATCCGAATCACATAACAAAGAACCGGCGCTCAGGGTTCGGAATCCCACGGTTTCGTGCTTTCGATGAGCTGTCGCCGGTTCGATTAAAAAAGTCTATCTAACCCTGCATGGAGTCAAAAAAAGTACTTTTCATCTCTCAGGAAGTATCACCTTATCTCCCTGACACCCCAATGTCGGTGCTTGGTCGTGATATTCCCCAAGGAATCCACGGCAAAGAATTTGAAGTAAGAACATTTACGCCTAAATACGGTTGCATTAACGAACGTCGCAATCAGCTTCACGAGGTCATACGCCTGTCGGGTATGAATCTGATTATTGATGATACAGACCACCCTCTCATCATAAAGGTGGCCACCCTTCTGCCGTCTCGAATGCAGGTCTATTTCATTGACAACGACGATTATTTCCAGCCTATGCCTGAAAAGGGGCTTGAGACCGATCTGCTTGCCGCCGACAATGACGAACGCATCATGTTCTTCACTATGGGCGTTGCCGAAACGGTCAAGAAGCTTCGCTGGCAGCCCGCAGTGATTCATTGCAGTGGCTGGGTGTCGGCGCTTGCTCCGCTTTATCTGCGTCGCAAATACGGTGATGACCCCACTTTCCGCGATTCGAAGATTGTCTATGCCCTCCAGCCTGAGAAATTTGAAGGAACTCTTGACCCGCGTTTTGCTGAAAAACTCCTTATGAACGATTTCACCGAGGAGGAGATTGCAGCTCTCGGCAAAGAGCCTGTCGACTTCGCTACTCTCAACCGTCTTGCAATGGATTATGCCGATGCTGTAATTCAGGTGACTCCCGATGTGGATCCTGCGCTTGTGGAGTATGCTCGCCAGTCGGGAAAACCATTCCTGCCTTACGAAGACGACGACAGCCGAGTGGGAGCCTACACAGAGTTCTACCGTACGCTTCTCGGCGAGGAAGAAGATTGAATCCGTTTTTCATCACATTGCTTTTTAAATGAAAAAATTAGCTCTGCTTTCAGCCGGCTTTGTGGCCGCAATGGCAGTCGCCTCATGCGACGAGACCACTACCACTGCCGGTGGTAGTCTGGTTCAGGATGAGGTTGAGATTATAGTCGATTCCGCGTTTACAGTGTCGGGCCATGCTGTGGACAATGATTTCGTGCAGTCGCGCACCGTGCTTCAGTTGCTCGGTAAGATTGATGCAGATGGCTACGGTTCGCTTTCGAGCGATATCGTGTGTCAGTACATGCCGACAGCCTATGTCGACACGGTCGGTGTCACTCCGGAGACCATTGACTCCGTAAAGCTTATCCTGACAATGTTTAAGGATGGCTTTGCCGGCGACTCCATCGTCCCGATGGGTGTCTCTGTCTATCCTCTCACCCGCCAGCTCCAGTCGCCAATCTACAGTAATTTCGACCCGAAGGACTATTATGACTCGTCGAAACTTCTCGGGTCAACCACTTACTCCGGCTTGATTGACGGTGCGGAAGGTGTCGGAGCAGATAATTCAGGCAGTATATACAAGGATATATTTGTCACTTTGCCTCGTCAGATCGGTGTTGACCTCTACAACGAGTTCAAGACCAAGGAATCTACCTTCAGCACTCCTCAGGCATTTGCCGAATGGTTCCCCGGCCTTTATATCACCAACTCGTTTGGCTCGGGACGTGTCACCCGTGTGGTCAGCAACATGATCAATGTCTATTATCGTTCGGTTCAGCCCATCCCGAATACCGATCCTCAGCGCGACACGATTCTTAACGGTACAGGGACATATATGGCTGTGACACCTGAGATTATCACCAACAACAATATTGCCTACAAGATGTCGGAGCGTCTGCGTCAGCGCGCCACTTCAGGTGAGGCTATACTTGTCGGTCCGACAGGCTACGATGTGGAGTTTACATTCCCTGCGCGTCAGATTATCGAACGCTATAAGGAGCAGAGCAATGCTCTTTCTGTCATCAATTCACTCTCGCTCACCATTCCGGTCGAGGAGATTGAAAATAACTATGGCCTGACTCCTCCCCCCTACATCCTTGTTGTCAAGAAGAAAGACAAGTCGAAATTTTTCTCAGGCACACAGATTAATGACGATGTGTCATCTTTCTATGCTTCATATAACTCGACTACCAAGTCATATACCGTCTCGTCGATGCGCGACTATCTGATGGACATCATTGACCGGGGAGAGGTGACAGCTGAGGATGAGGAGTTTGTGATATGTCCCGCATTGGTGTCGTTCTTTGTCAATTCATCATCGAACTACTATAATTATTACTACGGTTATAACACCACTTCCACTCAGGTAAGCTCGATAACTCCTTATGTGACAGAGCCTGTCATGGGTAAACTCGATTTTGATAAGGCAAAAATCGTCTTTACCTTCACTAAGCAGACATTGGGAAACTGAAAGTGATAAGATTTTTTTGCCGTCAGGCATCTGTATAATCAGGAAAAATCATTAACTTTGCAGTCGAAAATAAAAGAGGTGAAGGATTGAAACCTCCGTCACCTCACTTCAAGCCGCAATAGCTCAGTTGGTTAGAGCATTTCATTCGTAACGAAAAGGTCGTGGGTTCGAGTCCCACTCGCGGCTCAAAAGAAAAAGCTGATAATCACACGATTATCAGCTTTTCTTATATAAACTGTCGCTAAAAGGGGAAATCAAAAATGACTATAAGTCTACAATCATCAAAGGGATGAATTGCAGCAATGTGCTACAAATACGATACGAGGATGATGCTTTTGAGTAAGATTATCTTACCGAGCTGTCTTGCGAATGATTAGTGCGCATCGTCAGTGTTTACTTTCGCAGTTCCCAGAAGGCTACGGCGGCTGCGGCAGCGACGTTTAGTGAGTCTACGCCGTGGGCCATCGGGATGCGGACCGTATAGTCGGCTTCCTCGATGGTGGTCGATGCAAGTCCGTCGCCCTCCGTGCCCATGACTATTGCCAGACGCTCCTCGGCTTTAAGTCCGGGATGGTCGAGGGGGACTGATTTGTCGGTGAGGGCCATTGCGACAGTCTTGAATCCATATTCTTTCAATGAATTCACAGGGCCGTTGAGCCATGTCCACGGAACTTGGAATACAGTGCCCATCGAAACTCTTACGGCTCTGCGGTTGAGCGGGTCACATGATGAGCGGGTGAGCAATACTGCATCAATCCCGAGTGCGGCGGCCGAACGGAAAATAGCACCGATATTTGTCGTGTCGACCACGCTATCGATGACCACAACGCGCCGGGCATCTTTCAGAAGCGTGTCAAGCGGCTGGAAAGGCTTGCGCTTCATGGCTGCGAGGACTCCACGGGTGAGCGTGTAGCCGGTGAGAGATGCGAGCATCTGACGGGAAGCTGTATAGACGGTCAGATCAGGGCGCGAGGCTATGATGTCGGCCGCATCGCCTGTGATGTGCCGTTCCTCACATAGCAGTGATGTGGGTTCGTAGCCGGCAGCGATGGCCACCCGGATTACTTTTGGGCTTTCAGCGATAAAAATTCCCTTTTCTGGTTCGAGTCGGTTGCGCAGCTGCGCCTCGGTGAGCGACCAGTATGGCTTGACTCCCGGATGGTCGAGAGAATCGATGCGGATTACCGGCATAACTGTGGTTGTTGATGGATAAAATTTATGATGAAATGGTTTAAAACAGTACAAAATTAAGTCACAAAGGCCGATAATCCAACAAAATGAGTGTAAAAACGACGCTTAATGACTTTTTTCACGCGAAATCTCCGTATCTTTGCAGTCAAGAATCATTCATAAGAACCAATTACCTTATAAAATGGCTTATAATCTTTTGAAAGGAAAGCGCGGCATCATTTTCGGCGCGCTCAATGACATGAGTATTGCCTGGAAAGTGGCTGAGAAAGCCGTAGAGGAAGGCGCAACAATCACTCTGTCAAACACTCCTGTGGCCGTGCGCATGGGCGATGTAAGCAAGCTTGGCGAACAGCTCGGCGCTGAAGTCATCCCCGCTGACGCCACTAATGTCGAAGACCTCGAAATGGTGTTTCAGAAGTCAATGGAAATCCTTGGCGGTAAGATTGATTTCGTACTCCACTCGATAGGCATGTCGCCCAATGTACGTAAAAAACGTCTCTATGACGATATCGACTACGATCTGCTCAACAAGACTCTTGACATTTCGGCTATCTCGTTCCACAAGATGATTCAGGCTGCCAAGAAGCTCGATGCAATCGCCGACCACGGCAGCATCGTGGCTCTCAGCTATATCGCAGCCCAGCGCACCATGTTCGGCTACAATGACATGGCCGACGCCAAGGCGCTTCTTGAATCTATCGCCCGTAGCTTCGGCTATATCTACGGACGTGAGAAATCAGTGCGTATCAACACCATCTCGCAGTCTCCGACTCAGACCACTGCCGGAAGCGGTGTGAAGGGTATGTCGTCGCTCATGGACTTCGCCAACCGCATGTCGCCTCTGGGCAATGCGACAGCCGACGAATGTGCCGACTACTGCATCGTGATGTTCAGCGACCTCACCCGCAAGGTGACTATGCAGAACCTCTTCCACGACGGCGGTTTCTCAAGCATGGGTATGAGCCTCCGTGCCATGGACCAGTATGAGAAGAGTTTCGACGACTACCGCAACTCTGACGGTACAATCCAGTATGGTTAATGCCGCGTAGCGTGACTTCCAATCGGTCACGTCAGGATTAATAAAAAGACTATCGGCCATGCAGAACTGAAATTCTGCATGGCCGATGTTTTTTACTGTCGTGATTTATGCCGTTTTTTTATTTCGGGAGATTGAAAGCGACAGTCATTTCACGCATCTGCTCGTTGCTCATGCCGTCAGGTTCGAAGCCCATGTTTTTGGCTGCGATGTAGATAAGGGCCGATTTGTTAAGCACGTCAATCTGGTCGAAAGCCGCCATGACATCCTTCTCGACAGCGAACACACCATGCTTCTCCCAGAGAGTCACGTCATAGTCGCCGAGCTCCTTGATTGTAGCTTCTGCGAGTTCGTTTGAGCTGGGGAGCTTGTAGGGGATGATGCCGAGTCCGCGGGGGCAGAATGCCTTTGTCTCGGGAATCATGCTCCAAAGGAGGTTGGTTGCCACGTCCTTCTCGAGGAACTTCTTGCAGTGGCTCATTGCCACGAGTTCAATCGGGTGGGTATGGACTGAAGCCTTGTAGTCAGAACCCTTTGAGATGAGATAGTTGTGGACTGCAAGGTGTGAAGGAAGCTCAGAAGTGGGCTTCACAGGCTTGTCAGCGATGATTTCGTAGTGTGCACAGTCGTCAGTGATGCGGATGATTGAACCGTTGTCCATCGGACGGCATGCGAGGTCGCGCATGCGCATGTTTGTGCCCTTGCAGTAGAAGTAGCAGCCCTTGAGATGGGGGAGGGTGAGACCGATGGGTGTCACGGGTGAGATAGCGGGCATGTTGCGGATTTCATCGTCGACGTGTTCGGTGATGTTGACGGTGATGTTGCCGCCGTTGCGTTCAGCCCAGCCTTTTTGCCAGAGATAACCGGCCACTTCGGCCACTTTTTCCACTTCCTCGCGCAGTGCGGGACGATTTTCTAAGATAGATGACATAGTTGATTGTGTATGTGAGATTGGATTATCCGATTAATTGGGGAAGGAAGCATGACACGATGAGGACCACGATGCCGATGATGAGAACCGTGATGGTCTTCGACGAGCAGCCTTTCCATTCTTTGAGGATGATGCCCCACACGTTGGAGAACACGACATTGAGGGCCATGAGTATGCAGAACGAGAGTGTCATGAGTGTCGGAGAGTCGGTGAGGAAACCCTTGCCGAGCGCCAGTCCGAAGAACTGGCTATACCACAGCGCGCCGGCCAGCAGACAGAAAATAAGGTTGTTGGCGAGCACGCCTGTCTTGCCGTAGTCACTCCAAGTATGATTTTTCTGGTTCTGATAGAAGCAGTAGATGGCGTTTGTCACAAAACCTCCGAGTGTCACAAGGAATGTGGCCGGAAGAGTCTTGTAGATGTCAGGAGTAAGGTCGCCGAAGTTGATGCCGCTGCCGAATTCGAGGCCGACGTTGAAACATCCGCTCATGAAACCGGCAAGGAGTGCGATGGTTATGCCTTTGGGGAAATTGAAGTCCTTGACGGCTGCCTTCTTTTCTTCCTCGCTGAGTGAGGATGCCTTCATCGAACCGGCGATGCCGATGATGGCGATGCCGATGAGGGTGACAATCACACCGAGAATCACGGCGAATGTCAGTTGAGAGAGAGGATCATTTTCCGGGAAGAAAATGTTGAGCAGGACAGGACCCATGATTGTACCGAGGCCTGCGCAAGTGCCAAGTGCGATTGACTGGCCGAGTGCGACGCCAAGATAGCGCATTGAAAGTCCGAAAGTCAGACCGCCGACTCCCCACAATGCTCCGAACAGGATTGTCATCCAGACATTGAACGACTGCTCGGGGACGAAAAGCTCGCAGAGAGAATGTCCCGCAGGCACGGCGAGCAGTGCGCCGAGGAACGGCAGAATCAGCCATGCGAATACTCCTTGCACAATCCAGTAGCTTTCCCAGCTCCACGACTTAATCTTGTTGATGGGAACATAGCAGCTCGACTGGCAGAATGCACCTACGGCTATGATTAATAAACCTATTAGTAGCATGTTTGATTGGTTTTAGCATAGAGATTTAGAGGGAGTTTAATAACAATAGTTAAAATCTGAGCGAAAGTTTTGAGATGGATATGGCTCTGAATTGAAGGAGCATAGCGTGCTATGTGACTGAAATGAAGAGTCATAGACACTCAAAACTTTCGGAGGCGATGGTATTGTCTTTTCTTCTGTATGCTGTTTCATGAATAAAAATTTTTAAGTTACCAAGCCTTGGTGTCTCTTTTGCTAAATTGTTGAAGCTCGTCAGTCACATAGCGCGCTATGCTCCTTCCTCGCTTACAACAATTTACCTAAAAGATACACCACTCAGATTTTAACTATTGTTATTAAACACCCTCTTAAAATATAGAGTATAGTATCTTAGATTGGTGTTGTCCTGACAGATCTATACTCTATATTTTAGCTCTATACTTTTAAAATTTAATGATTAGCGCTTGGATGTCACGTCGCGTTCGTAGCCTTCTACCTCAGTGATGTAGCTTTCGCCTACGGGTACGTTGTTCTTGAGGCAGAACATATCGTAGACAGCGTTCCACGGGAGGTTCTTGCACTCTTCGAGGAGGGCGAGGCGCTGGAATCTCTTGTCGGCGAGCTCGTATTTGCGGAGTGTGTCGGTCGGTTCGAGGAGTGCGCGGAGCATACACTTCTGGGCTGCACGGCTGCCGATTACGTAAGCACCGATGCGGTTGAGTGTTCCGTCGAAATAGTCGAGACCATAGTGAACGCGGTTGAGAGCGCCTGCACGCACGATTTCGCTGAAGAGGTCCATAGTGGGATCGTCCATGATTGTCACGTGGTCAGAGTCCCAGCGGATGGGGCGTGATACGTGGAGCATGAGTTCGGGAACGAAGAGGAGCATGGCTGATACCTTGTCGGCTACGCTTTCGGTCGGGTGGAAGTGGCCGGTGTCAAGAGTGATCATCATGTCGTTCTTGGCAGCGTAGGAAGTATAGAAGTCGTTTGAACCTACGGTGTAGCTTTCGAGTCCGATACCGAACACCTTGGATTCAACGCAGTCTTTCATCCAGTCATACTTGTGTTCGAAAATCTGGTCGAGAGAATCCTTGAGGAGTTCACGATACATGTAGCGGTTTACGGTGATGTCTTTCGAACCGTCGTGAACCCAAGTGTTCATGATACAGGGATCCTGCTGAGCCTCACCCATTGCCTGAGCGATGGCACGGCAGCGCTTAGAGTGTTCGATCCAGAAATCGCGGATGCCCTTGTCGGGGTTCGAGAGGCTGAGGTCGCCGCTCTTGGGGTGAGAGAATGAGGTAGAGTTGAAGTCAAGTTTGATATCGTTTGCCTTACCCCAGTCAATCCAGCTCTGGAAGTGTTCTACAGAGCACTGGTCGCGGTCAACGAACTTGTCGCCGAAGTCACCGTAGATTTCGTGGAGGTTGAGACGGTGTTTACCGGGGATGAGGCTCATTGCATAGAGGATATCCGCGCGGAGTTCATCTATATTGCGGGCCTTACCGGGGTAGTTGCCGTTGACTTGGATGCCGCCGGTGAGCGAGCCACCCTGATTTTCGAAACCTGCCACATCGTCTGCCTGCCAGCAGTGCATGCTGAGGTGGAAATCCTGCATCTGGTCAAGTACTTTGTCAGTATCTATTCCGACGGCTGCATAACGTTCTTTGGCGATTTCATAAGCCTTTTTTACTAATTCTTCTTTCATGATGTAAGGTAAAATTTGGTTTGTGGTATTAATAAATGGATTATATGTTCTATTGAGATATGGATTGGTCGTGAGTTGAGGTCGACACTGTCATTTCGGCAGATACGTTTTGGTCTCAGTCGAGTTGACAGCTACGCGGCGCATCTCGGCGATGTCTTTCACGCGGTTGTCGGCACGAAGCTGTACGAGAATGTTGCCGAGGGCAGTTGATTCCGACGGTCCGGCCACGACAGGGAGGCCGATGGCATCGGCTGTAAGCTGCATGAGGTGGGCATTCTGGCAACCGCCTCCGATGACATGGAGCGTGTTGATTTCGTTGGGCGAAAGTTCGCGCAGCCATCCGAGCACTTCTTTGTAGCGGAGTGCGAGACTGCGGAAAATCACGCGCATGAATTCCGCTGCTGTCTCGGGGACTTGCTGTCCGGTGCGCTTGCAGTATTCCTTTATAGCCTCGGTCATTGATTTCGGATTTGCGAATGCCGGGTCGTCAGGATTTATAGTGCTGTTGATGTCGGTGGTGGTGTAGAGTGCGCAAAGGTCGGCGATATTTTCGGGTGCGTCCTTGAGTTCGGTACGTGAGCGCTCGAGAAGCCACAGGCCGCAGATGTTTTTTAAGAATCGGATTGAGCCGTCGATTCCGCCTTCATTGGTGAAATTATATTCGAATGCCTTGTCGTTGATGATGGGTTTGGGCGATTCGACACCGAGCAGTGACCAAGTGCCACAGCTGAGGTAGGCGAATTTTTCATCTTTAGCCGGGACACCGATTACGGCCGATGCTGTGTCATGGCCTGCTACGGCAACGACGGGGATAGCGCCGAGTCCGGTTGAATGCTGTACGCCGGGGGTGAGTGTGCCGATTACATAGCCCGGGTTGACAAGCTTTCCGAAACGGTCGGGGGTGAGGCCTGCTTTTTCGAGCAGTTCCGCATCGAGTTCGCCGGTGTTGGGGTTGAGAATTTGCGATGTTGATGCTACGGTGCGTTCGGTCACGGCATTGCCTGTGAGCATATAGCTGAGCGCATCGGGCATGAAGAGGATTTTATCGGCGTTTTTGAGCGCATTGCCCTCTTTTTTGCTTAAAGTGTGGAGTTGGAACAGGGTATTGAAGTCCATAAACTGGATGCCTGTCTTCTCATAGACTTTCTCGCGTGGCATTTCCTCGCAGAATTTGTCGACCGCGCCGGTTGTGTGCGGGTCGCGGTAGCAGTAGGGGAGACCTGCGATAGTTCCGTCGGCATGGAAGTAGGCCACGTCGCATCCCCATGTGTCGATACCGATTGAGCGTGCCTCCGCTCCGATTTCTCCGAGCTTGACAGAAGCGTTGCGCAGACCGGTGAGCACTTCATTGTAGAGACCCGGAAGATTCCAGAAAATATGGCCGCCGATCGGGAGCATCGGATGCTTGAATCGGTGGATTTCTTCAGTCTCAACTTTCTCTCCGTCGAATGACGCGAGGATTACTCGACCGCTCGTCGCACCGAGGTCGACAGCGATATAATAGTTCTTTTCGTCTGCTTTCATGGGATAGTATGTCTTTGTTTTGTTATGAATGTTCTTGGTATGGATGATCAGTTGGTGCTGAATGTTGCCGTTGCCGCTTTCATCGCTCCTTGTGGAGTGACGGTGAGTTTTACGTCGCCGGCTTCCCGTTTTGAGCGGAGTATCACTGTGGCAGTTCCGTTAAACAGGCGGCGGGAGTTGCCTGTCGACAGTTCGTCGGATGTTATGTCTCCGTTGATTACACCTACGATTTCCGCCGGTCCGTCGACGTGGAACGATAGCGGTGTATTGTCGTCGGGGACTTGACGGCCTTTTGAATCGCAGGCGCTGACTCTGACATGGATGAGGTCCGTACCGTCAGCTTTCCATGCGGGATTGTCGCCTTCAGCTTTAAGTTTCGATGCTTTTTCGGTGGTGTCGAGCCGATGGCGTGCGACAGGCGTTTTCTCACCGTTGCGGTATGCTATCGCTTCGATATGGCCTTTGGTATATGGGATGTTTTCCCACACAATGCGGTTGCGTGTCTTGGAATCGCTGACATTGTTTTGCTTGCGGCCTATGCTTTTGCCGTTAATCCGCAGTTCAACCTCGTCGGCGTTGGTGAAAGTGTAGAGGTTGAGGTTTTCACCGGTTTTCCTGTTCCAGTGTGACGAAAATCTTGTTGTCCCGACAGTCACACCGTTCCATTCGGAATTGTCGTCGGCTTCGGCTATGGCTATGCGTACCACCGGTTCGTCCGGTTTGAAGAAACTTCTCAGGAAGTAGGCCATCGGTTTGGGTTCGAGCGATATGTCAAACACACCCTGAGCCCAGCCTTTGGCGGGCCATCCCTGAGATTCGCCGAGATAGTCAATCATGCCCCAGTAGGCCAGTCCGACCACCTTGTCAAGATCCATGTCGAAATAATTTGGCCCCATGCCCGATGTGTTGGCCTCGCTCTGATAGAAAATCATGCCGGGGAATCTCCGGGAATCACCCGGGAAATACATGTATCGGTAGTTATAGGAGGCGATATCGGTGACGAGCGCAAGCGGCGCGGGCAGACTGTCGGTGAAATGGTTTCGTCCGCGCGGGTGCATGGCGACTGTCGACAGGCGTGTGCCGTCCATACGGTCGAGAAGCATTTTCTGAAGTCGGTAGGGCGTGACTCCCCAGTCGTTGAACGGGAGGTCGCTTATCATCTGGAGTTCATTGCCCAGACTCCACATGACAACCGACGGATGGTTGCGGTCGCGTCTTGCCCATTCCTCCACGTCGTGCTGCCACTGTTCGCTCCAGTCCTTGCGGTCGCCTGAATATTGGCGTTTCCATTTGTCGTAGAGTTCGTCGACCACGAGTATGCCGTAGCGGTCGCAGAGATCGAGGAACGATTTGCTGTAGGGATTGTGTGAGGTGCGGATGTGGTTGAACCCGAACTCTTTCAGGAGCTGTATGCGTTTTTCCATGGCGCGCGGATAGGCGGCTGCGCCAAGTGCGCCGAGCGTATGATGGTTGGCGATGCCTTTGAGCAGCGTTTTGCGTCCGTTGAGCTTCATTCCGAATTCAGGCGAGAACTCCACGCTGCGTATGCCGAAATGTTCGCTGTAGGTGTCGGCGACAGCGCCGTCTTTGTTTATGAGCGAGAGACGGAGAGTGTAGAGTGCGGGATGTTCCGTGTCCCAGAGTTGCGGTGATGCGACTGCTATGCTGTCAATCAGGAATTCGCGTATGCGCTGGCTGCGGTAGTTGCGCAGTTTTTTGGTGGAGTCATGGATGATGATTCCGTCGGGCGATTCTATTTCGATTTTTACCGTCAGGCTGTCGGGGCGATGGCGTGATGCTATCTCAGCCTCGATTTTTACGGTTGAGAGCGAATCGCTGACCACCGGAGTCGTTATCTTCAGCGGATTGCGTGTGAAATAATGGTTCTTGTCAGTGACGATAAGATTCACATCGCGATAGAGGCCTCCGCCGGTGTACCATCGCGAATTTTCGGGTTTGCCTGTGTCGGCTTTGACGGCTATTACATTCTTTTGGCCATATTTAAGCCCCTGACTCAAGTCTATTTCTGCTCCGAGATAGCCGTAGTCCGTGCCACCCACTCTGACACCGTTGAGATAAATGTCGCCTGTGAGCATTATCCCTTCGAAATCGAGCAAGACTCTCTTGCCGATCCATGCCGAGTCCGGCACGAATGATTTGCGATACCATCCGATGCCCATTTCCTTGAATCCACGAGGACTGAGACGGCTTTTTACGTTTGCCATCTGGTTGGTCATGTCGGGGCGTTCGTTCGGCGACGGTTCGACCCACTCCTGTGAAATCTGGAAATCATGCGGCAGGTCGATGTCGGTCCAAGATGAGTCGTCGGTCGATAGGGATTCTGCCGCAGGCTGATCTCCTGCTTTGAATTTCCATCCAAAATTCCATGACTCTACGCTTCGCCCGAAGGCGGAGTCGCAGAGGCATGTAACCAATAATATTATTATGGTATTAGAGAGAATTTTCATAAATAGTGATCAGGATACACTTGCGGGTGCATCTGTGATGGACGTGAAGGTGCGATTATTTTTCGCGCATGAATACGTTGATTGGAGTTCCGTGGAAATCCCAGTTTTCTCTGATTTTGTTTTCCAGATAGCGTCGGTATGGTTCTTTGACCCACTGTGGAAGATTACAGAAGAATATGAATGTCGGAATCGGAGAACCTTTCAGCATGGTGACATACTTGATTTTGATGAACTTACCCTTGTTTGCCGGTGGCGGATAAGCTGAAATCGCTTCAAGCATGACGGTGTTGAGCTGAGAAGTCGGGACGATGCGGCGGCGGTTTTCACATACCTGAAGGGCTGTCTCAAGCACCTTGAAAATACGCTGCTTGGTGATGGCCGATGCAAAGATTATCGGGAAGTCGACAAACGGGGCGAAGCGTGAGCGGATTGAGTCTTCGTAGTGCTTGATGGCCTCCTTGGATTTATCCTGAACGAGATCCCATTTGTTGACCACGACGACAAGGCCTTTCTTGTTGCGCTGTATGAGCGAGAAGATTGCCACATCCTGAGCTTCGATGCCGCGTGTGGCATCAATCATAAGGATGCAGACATCCGACGCTTCAATCGCTCGGATTGAGCGGATGACCGAGTAATATTCGATGTCTTCGGTGACTTTGGTCTTTTTACGTATGCCTGCTGTGTCGACGAGATAGAAGTCGAAGCCGAATTTGTTGTAGCGCGTATAAATCGAGTCGCGGGTCGTCCCGGCGATGTCTGTCACGATGTGGCGCTCTTCTTCGATGAAGGCGTTGATGATTGACGATTTGCCTGCGTTCGGACGGCCGACGATGGCAATCTTGGGTATGTCGTCGAGCTGTTCTGATTCGTCGTCATCTTTTTCAGGCATTTTTTTGACTACTTCGTCAAGAAGGTCTCCCGTGCCGTAGCCGCTGACGGCTGACACTCCCATCGGGTCACCGAGTCCGAGGCTGTAGAATTCGGCGATGTTGTAGAGCGAGTCGCCCGCATCGACCTTGTTGGCTACAAGGATGACCGGCTTGGTGGAGCGACGCAGAATCTGGGCCACCTGATCGTCGAGGTCAGTGACACCGTTGGCTGCGTCTACGACAAAAAGTATCTCGTCGGCCTGCTCGATTGCGAGATAGACCTGCTTGTTGATTTCATTTTCGAAGATGTCTTCGCTGTTTACCACCCAGCCGCCTGTGTCCACGATCGAAAATTCCTTTCCGTTCCAGTCCACTTTTCCATACTGGCGGTCACGTGTTGTGCCGGCCTCGTCGTTGGTAATGGCCGTGCGCGATTGGGTGAGTCTGTTGAAGAGTGTGGATTTGCCCACATTAGGGCGTCCCACGATGGCTATCATTTGTCCCATACATTGATGATTAATGCTGTGAGGGCATAAGTCGGAGCTTATGCAAATGCAAATTTAACCAATTATTTCTTAATCCACAACAATCACCTCCCGAAGAGGGGTAAAAATGGTGAAAAAAGAAGTAATTGGTTAAATTTTATTAAAATAAGAAATTTTTATGCCGTTTTATTTGGCGGCTAATGCGAAAGGTTATACCTTTGTGACAAGTTTTTCATGGTATTAGATTTAAGGTAAAAAAGTTATTCGTCGTGATGACGAGTAATTTTTTTTGCCCCGATTTTTTATCGGGGCAAGTTCTCAACAGGTCTTACGTTCCATATAAGGATTGAACTTGTGCCAGTCGGCAATAGGAGGTATTACTCCCATTTCAATCACTTCATCGCGAAGCTTGCAAAGGTGCTGATAGCTCTTTTCAAGCTCTTTTTCTTCTTCGGGAGTACCGTCAACGGGCTTGCATTCCACACCGTTTTTGCTGATGACAGTTTCCATAGCCATCATGATGTGTTTGAAGCGGTCGTTGTTGACATATGTGCCTGCCGGCCAACGGAAAGGTGCTCCGCCCATAGCTGCGGCTACCATCTCGATCGACAGATAGGCCGGGCTTTGGAACGACGAACGTCCGCGAAGTTCGATGATGTTCTTTCCACCCTGAATTACGCGCTCTTTGATGGCAATCCAGTCTTCAAGCGGGAGCTTCGGTGTACCAATAATGTCGACAAGAGGCTTGCCGTCTACCAAAGTAGTTGATGCGAATACGGCCATCTGTTCGCCATGTCCGCCATATGTACGGCTGTTGGTGATTTCGTCGGCAGGTATTTTGAGATATTTCGAGAGCTCGCTTCTTAGACGGGTGCTGTCGAGCGCTGCAAGGGTAGTGACCTTAGAGGGTTCAATGCCTGAGTAGAGCAGGGTGATAAGGCCGGTGATATCAGCCGGATTGAACACAACTACGATATGTTTTACATCAGGGCAATACTGCTTGACATCCTTGCCGAACTGTGCTGCGATTTCTGCGTTTCCTTTGAGAAGGTCTTCGCGTGTCATGCCTGCCTTACGGGCTGCACCACCTGACGATACGATGTATTTCGCTCCTGTGAGAGCTTCCTTGATGTCAGTTGTATATGTAATGTTGACACCCTCGAAGCCACAGTGGAAAAGTTCTTCGGCCACGCCTTCAAGAGCCGGTCCGTATGGATCGTAGAGGCAGATGTTTGGCGTGAGGTTCATCATGACTGCCGTCTGTGCCATGTTAGATCCGATCATTCCGGCTGCGCCGACAATGGTCAGTTTTTCATCAGTTAAAAATTTCATGTCAGTTTGTTTCTTTTAATTAAAATAACAATGATTATAATTTTATCAAATGTGTAGTTATTGGCTATAGGTTTGATTATACCCCTTCGGATTTCTGGGATTCTTTAATCATAACGTGGGAGTGGCTGTAAAAGTTGTTGGATTTATCAATTAACATGCAAGATTTTCGTCGGCGACAAAAATCTTGCTAACTTTGCAGACGTTTTTATGAGGTGTCGTTGATTAACGCGCATGATTTACGGACTTTTTTAGCGACGCCGGATTTCAGGTATATCGAGGTAATTAAGGTTTGAATATATGAGTGAATCGAAGCATATGGCAGGCGGCGAGGCTGCATCGGATTCCGTAAAAGAAAAATTATGGAATTCAAACTACTGCAAGGCGATGGCCGGAAATTTCATGATGTTTTTTTCGTTCTATCTGCTGACGCCTTTACTTCCCATCTATCTCGATGCACAGTTTCATGCCGATAAGGACCTTATCGGTCTTGTGCTTTCCGGCTATGTCGTGGCTGCGTTGATTGTCCGTCCCTTCAGCGGTTTTATCGTGGACAGTTTTAACCGTAAGAAGGTCTTGATGCTGTGTTTCTTTGCATTTTTTATATGTTTCACAGGTTATATCGGGGCAAGCACAATCCTGATGTTTGCGATTGTCCGCACTCTCCACGGTCTGCCATTCGGAGCGACCACTGTGGCCAACAGTACGGTTGCGATAGATGTGCTCCCTTCGTCGCGGCGTAATGAGGGTGTCGGATTCTACGGCCTCAGCAACAATCTGGCTATGGCTATCGCTCCGTCGGCAGGAATCTATGTATATTCCATTACAGGCAATTTCCAATTTCTGTTCTGGATTTCGCTTGTTGTCGCCTTTGTCGGGTTCTACATGGCATGTTCCATAAAACTGCCTCCGCGAGCCATTGTCGCAAATAAGCCCACATTCAGCCTTGACCACTTTTTTCTGGGACGTGCATGGCTTATGGCCATCAATATCTTGCTTTTCGGTTTCTGTTGGGGAGTGATGAGTAATTATGTCGCTATTTATGGCAAGGAGGAACTTGGCATCACCGACGGTACGGGACTCTTTTTCGCCCTTCTTTCGACCGGCCTGTTCGTCTCCCGTCTCTATGGGGCAAAATCTTTGCGGGAAGGAAAGCTCACGGAGAATGCGCTGCAGGGGGCATTGATAAGTTGTGTCGGATTCACTCTCTTTGCACTCTCGCCGGGACAGTGGGCCTACTATTTTTCTGCCGTGCTCATCGGTCTCGGGAATGGCCGTATGTATCCGGCCTTTCTTAATATGTTCATCTCCGTGGCCCGGCGCGACCAGAGGGGGACGGCCAACTCGTCGATTCTCACTTCATGGGACTGTGGTATGGGACTCGGTATATTGGCCGGAGGCGTGCTCGCGGAATATGTCGACTTTTCAGCATCGTTCTGGTCGGCTTCAATCTCGCAGATTGCCGGGACGCTTCTGCTTGTGTTCATGACACGCCGCTTCTTCCTTGAGCGTAAGCTTCCTGAAGAGGGCCGATAGTAATGAACAATAACATTGTTAAATAGTTTGTAATATCATAGACCTATAGCGCAAACTTCGTAATTTTGCGTCGCGTTTCATCAACAGGTCAGTCAAAAAGGGAAATCAGATGGCAGTAAATGCAAGCACATCGACAGAAGATCTCGGAGTAAAGTCAGTTGGAAAACTTCTCGTCCAATATTCCGTACCGGCAATCATCGCAAGTGTTGCAACATCGCTTTACAATATTATAGACAGTATATTCATTGGACGCGGTGTCGGACCGCTGGCTATTGCCGGTCTGGCCATCACCTTCCCGCTGATGAACCTCGTCGCAGCTTTCTGCATGCTCATTGCCGCCGGCGGCGCGACGATAGTGTCGATTTTTTTAGGACAGAAGAATTACAACCGTGCCACAGACGTGGTCAACAATGTTTTCACTCTGTGTCTCATCCATTCTATTCTGTTCGGTGGCCTTACACTGATATTCCTTGAGCCGATTTTGCTCTTTTTCGGTGCAACGGCCGACACTGTCGGTTATGCGATGGAATTCATGGAGGTGATTCTCTACGGAACACCTATCGGCTTTGTTTTTATCGGATTGAACAACCTGATGCGAGCCACCGGCTATCCGCGCAAGGCCATGATTTCGGCTCTTATTTCCGTGGCGGTCAATCTGGTGCTTGCCCCGCTGTTTATTTTTGTCCTTGACTGGGGCATCAGGGGTGCTGCCTGCGCCACTGTATGCGGTCAGTTCTCGGCTTTTGTATGGGTGATGTCCCACTTCCTATCCAAGAAAAGCTCAATCCATTTCCAGCGAGGCAACAAGTGGTTTTCATGGGCCATTATAAAACGAATCTATGCCATCGGTCTGTCGCCGTTCCTGATGAATGTGTGTGCGTGTGTGGTCGTCATATTCATCAACCGTGCGCTTCTTGACTACGGTGGCGCTGACGGAAATCTGGCTGTGGGCGCTTATGGCATCCTTAACCGAACCACGATGTTTTTCGTAATGATAGTCTTTGGTGTGACTCAGGGAATGCAGCCTATACTCGGATATAATATAGGTGCTAATCATTTTGACCGGGTTAAGAGGGTGCTTCGTCTCGGCATCCGGATAGGCGTTGCCATCACATCGCTCGGATGGATTGTGAGCGAAGGATTCCCCGACAAGGTCTCGGCTTTGTTCACCACCGACGAGACCCTTATCAGGATAGCCCGCGAAGGATTCAGGATTTATTTTGTAGTCTATCCTGTTGTCGGGTGTCAGATTGTGATTCAGAACTTTTTCCAGAGTGTCGGAAAGCCGCAGATGTCAATTTTCCTGTCGCTTACCCGCCAGCTTCTGTTCCTTATACCTTTCCTTATAATTTTCCCACGGTTTTGGGGTGTTCCGGGCGTCTGGGCTTCGATGGCCGGGTCGGATATTATCGCATTTATTGTCGCTATTGTCACTCTCTGGTGGTGGATGGGACACACAATGCGTGACATGGAGGAGAAGGCAGGGGCTTTGGGTGCTTCTGCCGGGACGGAACATGGCCGGATAGACAACAAGTAATACCGACACTATATATTAATAATTTAGCCGAATCAAAATGCAGGAAACAATAGATGTGAGAGTAAGCCCCAAAGTGGCGGGTGAACCGATGTTGCTGAAAGTCGAACTGTCAGGTCGTCTGGGAGTAGATGCCAATTCAATCAGGCATATTACCGTCGTGAGGCGTTCGATTGATGCCCGTCAGCGTCAGGTGATGGTCAATCTGACTTTGAAAGTCTATGTTGATGAGATGCCCGACAATGCCTCTCTGATTAAGCCTGTCGACTATCGCAGAGTGTCGGCCGACAAGTGTGCCGTGATAGTCGGGGCAGGGCCGGCAGGACTTTTTGCGGCACTGCGCCTGATTGAGCTCGGTATAAAGCCGGTGGTGCTCGAACGAGGCAAGGATGTCGATTCGCGCCGTAAGGATATGGCCGCCATAGCCCGTGATGGTGTGGTCAATCCCGATTCCAACTATTGTTTCGGCGAGGGCGGTGCTGGAGCATACTCTGACGGAAAGCTCTACACCCGTTCAAAAAAACGTGGGTCTGTTGAAAAGATACTTAATATTTTCGCCCAGCATGGAGCGTCGGAGGATATATTGGTCGATGCTCATCCTCATATCGGCACTGACAAACTTCCCGAAGTCATTAAAGCGATGCGTAACACCATCATTGACTGTGGCGGAGAGGTGCGCTTCAATACCCGAGTGACCGACCTGATGATTGACGGCGACGAGGTGAAGGGTGTCGTGACGGCCGACGGTGCTGAATTCAGAGGCCCTGTCATTCTTGCTACAGGCCATTCGGCTCGTGATGTCTACCGTATGCTCCGCGACCGCAATGTGACTATGGAACCAAAGGGGCTGGCGATAGGAGTGCGTCTCGAACATCCTCAGAAACTCATCGACTGTCTTCGCTATCATTCGAAGGATGGCAGAGGAAAGTATCTGCCTGCGGCCGAATATACTATGCTCACCCGTGTGGATGACCGTGCGGTCTATTCGTTCTGCATGTGTCCCGGAGGATTCATCATTCCGGCTGCAAGTGAAGACGGACAGTTGGTGGTCAATGGCATGTCGCCTTCAAACCGAGGAACCCGCTGGGCTAATTCAGGAATGGTGGTCGAAATTTTGCCCGAAGACGTTCCCGACGGTGACGATGCCACATTAAAGATGATGCGCTATCAGGAGATGATTGAAAAGGCATTCTGGGAAGAAGCCGGCCGGACACAGAACGCACCTGCACAGCGTATGGCCGATTTTGTGTCGGCCCGTCAGTCGTCGGATCTTCCTCCGACATCCTATGCGCCCGGCATACATTCGGCACGCATTGACCGCTTGTTGCCTAAGGGGATTGCGCGTCGCTTGCAGCAAGGGTTCAAGGATTTTGACCGTAAGAACCGAGGTTTTCTGACCAATGAGGCCGTATTGATCGGGGCAGAGACCCGCACATCGTCTCCACTCCGTATCCCTCGCGATGCGGAAACCCTTTCGCATGTAGGACTCAGGGGATTCTATCCCTGTGGTGAGGGTGCGGGCTATGCCGGCGGAATAGTATCGGCTGCCATCGACGGAGACCGCGCGGCTGATGCCGTAGCCTCATATATGGGTGTATCTATAAAACAATAAACAAATGAAAAAAACATCAATCTTTTCCATTCTTGCAGTTTTCTGCATGATTATGATTTCATGTGGCGGTTCGTCAAAATCGGATGCAGGAGCATCGGCTGACAATGCTGTCAGTGTTGACGAAGTGTTTGCCAATGCCGACAATATGCTTGGCGATACTATCGTTGTCGAAGGAGTTTGCTCACACCTCTGTGCCCACGGTGGCAAAAAGGCGTTCATTGCCGGAGCTGCCGACAGCATCATGCTTCGTTGCGAGGCGTTCCCTCTGATGGGTGAGCCTTTCCCGAAGAGCGTTGTGCGCCGTCAGTTGCAGGTCAAGGGTATTCTTTGTGAAGAGCGAGTGGATGAGGATGCGATTCAGGAGATGATTCGTCGCAATGAGGAGGCTCAGGCCGCCGCTGCTGCCAAAGCTGCTGAGAATGGTGATATTGCTGCCGATTCGACAGAAACCAAGACTGAAAGCGGATGCGCAACCGAGCGTACGGCCAAGGGCCAGCGTAATATCGTGACTTTTGAAGACCGCATCAATGATTTCCGTGCCAAGATTGCTGCCCGTCAGGAAAAGGAAGGCAAGCCCTACCTTTCATATTACTATCTTGAAGCAATTTCTTATGATGTGCTTCCAGAATAAAGGGTAAACCGGAATTTTATCTTATTTCATGGATGGTGTTCTGCAGTCCGGTTAGAAACCGGGCGGCGTGAGCGCCATCCATTTGTGTATGGTGAAATTGGAACGAGACCTGCAGCTTTGTCCTGAAGAGGCCGCGACGGTATCTGCCCCAGATCATGAACGGATTGTTGAATATGCCGCTATACATCCCGACAGCGCCGTCTATGTCGTAATCGACAAGTGCGGATGTGCCGATGACCATGCGGTCAGTGATGTCGTGGTTGCAGCATGATTGCGCTACATGTCGGGTCAGTCGCAGATAGTCGGCGTTGAACTGGCTGATATCATTGCTGAACGGGATGTCACATGAACTGACTTCTCCTTCACTGTTCGCGACGATTGTATTGACGGCTATTGCCTCGTAGCGCATCAGCTTGTCGCCTACCGGGAGCATGTAGAACTCCTTGATTTCGCTTGCGGCCTTGCCTATGCACCAACACATGAGCATGTTGAATTTCATGTTTCTTTTCCGGCTTATCCGCAGCAGACGTGTGATGTCAAGGGTCTTGAATAGAGTGACCATAGGCATTGGTGCTTTCATCCACATTTCGAAAGCATAGGCACGTATAGTGCTTGCCGGATTGACTTCTGTTACCTGAAGTTGGAGTCTGTCCATATTTCTTCTGTTTTTTCCGCAAAGTTACAATTTGCGGAAATTATCTGATAGAACAAAAGGGACATTGTCCGGATACTACAAAAGAGGATTGGTGAAAAGGTCGGAATAAGGCGTTGTAACTGACAGTAGCTCCGTTGGCGTGTGACCGCTGAACAGTTTGAATTCGCGTATGAAATGTGACTGGTCGGAATATCCGCATGAATGTGAGATCTCAGCATAGTCGATAGGGGAGTCAAGGTGGCGTTGCATGAGGTGTAGTGATTTTTGAAAACGTGCTATGCGGGAATATTCTTTAGGATTCATGCCTATGTGTGACTTAAACAGTCGTTCGAACTGTTTTTTACCGAGGCACGACAGTTCATGGAGTTCATCCATACGTGTGTCAGGTGTGTTTAGAATCCGCGTGACGGTTGCATCCAGCCGGCGGTGGTTAAGAGCCATCATCGTGCTGTGTTTACCGGTCTGCATGGTCTTTAACCGGGCAAGCAGAAAACTGTCGATTATCGACACGCATGTCGGTGTATCTTTGCAATTTCCAATCTCGTAATCAAGTCTGTCAATCTCTCTGTCGGCGATATCAAGACCGGAAATTTCCATATTGTAGAAATCGTGGAGCATCGGGCCTATGAACATGCTCAGGCCATGAGGCCGGAAGACGGCTACAATCGTGTCGAGTTCACCGGTAGTCCGGATATGGGCCGGAAAATTGACCTGTCCGCTGATGGTGAGGCGTGGTTGTGAAGTGGAGAGTTCAGGGATAAAGAATGTCGTTTTGCGATGGAAGATTATCTGCGGACATCCGATAGGGAATGTAAGCGCGCTTGATGCCTCCGACGAGCGTAGCGTCCAGTAATATCTGACATATGGAGCTAATTGCGGTGATGGCCGATAGAAAGTGAAACTCTGGTCTGACATGGTGATTGAATCATTTTTTTCGCTCACAGATATAATTCTGTGACACTATCTTTTGCCGTAGCTTTCGGTCGGTTCGGCGACGACTCCGCTTTCAGTCTCTTTCATCGTGTAGGATGCACATGAGTGAGGACTGACAATCCGGTCGTAGAGAGCGCTGAGAGTGGCCTCGCGTGAATTGCTGTCGCGCAGTGAGCATTCCCACACACGTATCACTCTCCATCCAAGCAACCGCAATTCGACATCGGTGCGATAGTCGCGGGCTATATTGAGGTTGATTTTGTGTCTCCAGAAGTCGACATTGCTTTTGGGGAGTCTTGAAAGCCTGCAATTCTGATGTCCGTGCCAGAAACAACCGTCGACAAACACGACGGTTTTATACTTTCGGAACACTATGTCGGGTGAGCCGGGGAGTTTACGTGAATTGACGCGGTAACGCAGTCCTCTGGCAAACAGGAATTTCCTGACCATCATTTCGGGTCGGGTATTCCTGCCCTTTATCGCTGCCATGCAACGGCTGCGTTCGGAAGGTGTCATCACGTCGGTCATGATAATCGTAAGGAGAGATTTTAAATAAAAAACAATCGCCGTTGGATTTTTGATTTTCCATTCGGCGATTGGTTAGACGTTTAACGGTTGGAATACATATCGTCGTAGTAGCGCTGATAGTCGCCTGAAGTAATGTTGTCCATCCACTCTTCATTGTCAAGATACCATCTGACAGTTTTTTCGATTCCTTCTTCGAATTGCAACGAAGGTTCCCATCCGAGTTCACGCTGTAGCTTGCGGGAGTCAATGGCATAGCGCATGTCGTGTCCGGGTCGGTCGGTGACATAGGTGATCAGACTGTCGCTTGTGCCTTCCGGATTGCCGAGCAGACGGTCGACTGTGCGTATGACTACTTTTATGAGGTCGATGTTTTTCCATTCGTTGAAGCCACCTATATTATATGTCTCGGCAACAGTCCCACGGTGGAATATCAGGTCGATGGCGCGTGCGTGGTCTTCGACAAAGAGCCAGTCGCGCACGTTTTCGCCTTTACCGTAGACAGGTAGTGGCTTGCCTTTACGGATGTTGTTGATGAAGAGGGGGATGAGTTTTTCCGGGAACTGGTAAGGACCGTAATTGTTGGAGCAGTTTGTGACCAGTGTCGGCATCCCGTAGGTGTCGTGATAGGAACGGACAAAATGGTCGCTCGACGCTTTTGAGGCGGAGTAGGGGGAGTGAGGTGTGTAGCCGGTGGTTTCGAGAAAAAATTCTGTTCCGTAGGCGAGATGGTGTTCCGATGAGGCGGCGGTGGTGAATGGCGATTCGATTCCTTCGGGATGGGTCAGTTCGAGTGCGCCATATACCTCGTCGGTTGATATGTGGTAGAAAAGTTTGCCTTCATAGCGTTCGGGCAATGATTCCCAGCGTTCGCGTGCAGCCTGAAGGAGGGCGAGAGTACCCATCACGTTCGTGCGGGCGAAGGTGAACGGATCTTTTATCGAACGGTCAACGTGGCTTTCGGCTGCAAGATGGATCACTCCGTCGATTTCATATTCATTGAACACCCGGCGCATTTCGTCAAGGTCGGCTATGTCTGCCTTTACGAAACGGTAGTTTGGCTTGTCTTCAATGTCTTTGAGATTGGCGAGATTTCCTGCATAGGTCAGTTTGTCGAGGTTGACTATCAGATAGTCAGGATATTTGTTGACAAAAAGCCTCACCACGTGGTTGCCGATGAATCCTGCACCACCGGTGATGAGAATGCTGCGTTCAGGCTTCTTCATGATTCTGGTTTTGGATGTTTTCGATGCACTTCCTGAGCGAGTCGACCCAGAATGGGATGCTTAGATTGAAAGTGCCTTTGAATTTAGTTTTGTCAAGTACCGAAAATGAGGGGCGGACGGCTTCTGACGGGAACTCATCGCTGTGGCATGGGCGGATATCACATTTATATTTTCCGTCGACGGCAGGCTGTGAGATTTCCTGAATCATCTTGCTGAAATCATACCACGAGCAGACCCCTTCGTTAGAGTAGTGGTAGACTCCGTCGTTCCCGATATATTTGCCGTTGTCGATGATATCGACAATCGCGTCGGCGAGGTCTTGGGCATAGGTTGGAGTCCCTATCTGGTCGAACACGACGTTGAGTGTGTCGCGTTCGCTCGTCAGGCGGAGCATCGTCTTGACAAAGTTGCGCCCGAATTCGGAGTAGAGCCATGCCGTGCGGATGATCATATAGTTGCAGCCGCTTGCAATGATAGCCTCTTCGCCATGAAGTTTGGTACGTCCGTAAGCACCTGTCGGGTTTACGGGTTCGTCTTCGGTGCGTGGAGTATTGCCGAGGTTGCCTCCGAACACGTAGTCGGTTGATATACATATCAGTGGAATGCCGTTGTCTTTTGCCGCTTTTGCGAGATAGCCTGCGGCTGTGGCATTGATCATCTCGGCGATTTCTTCCTGACGTTCGGCACGGTCCACGTCGGTGAAGGCCGCGCAATTGACGATTAATTGAAAGTCGTTGACCTTGACCCCGAGCGCTACGGCTTCAGGATCGGTGATGTCGATGTCGTCGACATCGGTGAATATGTATTCATTAGGAGACTTGGCAACTGCCTTTTGCAGGCAGTTGCCAAGTTGACCTTCTCCTCCTGTTACGAGTATTCTCATAGAAAGGGATATGGTTCTTGGATGGGTTGTTTAGAGCACTTTGGTATAAAGTGCCTTGATGTCCTCGATAGTGACATCACGCGGGTTGCCGGGGGTGCAGACATCGGCGATTGCCTGTTCTGAAAGGGTCTCGATGTCGGATTCCTTGATGCCGATTTCAGAGAGATGCTGCGGGATGCCAACCTTGATTGAGAGCGCTTTTACGGCGTCGCATGCAGCCTGAGCGGCTTCTTCGCGTGTCATACCGTTGATGTCGACACCCATTGCTTCGGCAATTGCGGGATATTTGTCGAGACATGACGGCATGTTCCATTCCATGATTGTCGGGAGCAGGAGTGCGTTTGCAACACCGTGGGGAATGTCGAAAAGTGATCCGAGAGGATGGGCCATGCCATGCACAAGGCCGAGACCTACGTTTGAGAATGCCATTCCGGCAACGTATTGTGCAACAGCCATAGCGTCGCGTGCCACTGCGTTTGACGGTTCGGCAACTGCGGTCGGGAGGTTGCGGCTGATCATGCGGATGGCCTCGATTTCAAACATGTCGCTGAGCGCCCATGCACCCTTGGTGATGTAGCCTTCGATTGCGTGGGTCAGGGCGTCCATGCCTGTGGCTGCTGTGAGCGAAGCCGGAAGTGAATACATGAGCTCTGCATCGACGATGGCAACTGCGGGAATGTCATTGGGGTCTACGCAGACCATCTTTTTATGATTGACTTCGTCGATAATCACATAGTTGATGGTTGTCTCAGCAGCTGTTCCTGCGGTTGTGGGGAGTGCTACGATGGGCACACACTTATTTTTTGTCGGGGCGCAGCCTTCAAGCGATACAATGTCGGAGAATTCAGGGTTGTTTATGACGATGCCGACAGCCTTTGCTGTGTCGATTGACGAACCACCACCGATTGCGATGATGAAGTCAGCACCAGATTTCTTGTAAGCCTCGATGCCGTTTTTTACGTTTGTGACAGTCGGATTCGGCTTGACATCGCTGAAAATTTCATAGGGGACGGCAGCTTCGTCAAGCACGTCAGTCACCATTTTTGCAACACCGAATTTAACGAGGCCGGCATCAGTGACGATGAGGGCCTTTGATTTGCCGAGGCGATTGACAACTTCTGGCAGCTCTTTGCGAGCACCGGGTCCGAAGTATGAAACTTCATTGAGAATAAATCTGTGTACCATTTTTGATGTTTATTAAGGATTTTGGTAATTTTAAGGTAGAGATTATTATTAATTATATAGATTGATGCCTATATCAAACGGGCTGTCGAACTCGGCAAGCATTGGATGACGGGTGTCTTTTTCAGAAAGTATCGCATTTGCCGGGTCAATACGCCAGTCTATGCCGAGGCTCGTGTCGAGTATGGAGATTCCGCCATCGGCTTGAGGGGCATAGAAATTGTCGCATTTATATTGAAATACGGCTGTCGGGCTCAAAACCGCGAATCCGTGGGCGAAGCCACGTGGGATGAAGAACTGAAGATGGTTGTCTTCTGTCAGTTCGACGGCTACGTGGCGGCCATAGGTCGGTGAACCTTTTCTGATGTCGACGGCAACATCGAGCACAGCACCTTTCACGCAGCGAACCAGTTTTGACTGAGCGAAAGGTGGACGCTGGAAGTGCAGCCCGCGCATCACTCCGTAGCTCGAACAGCTTTCGTTGTCCTGAACGAAGTCGATTTGGCGTACATTTTCATCGAATTTCTGCTTTGAATAGCTTTCGAAAAAATATCCGCGCGTGTCGGTGAAAATCGTCGGTTCGATTATGACTAATCCTTCTATATCAGTCTCGATTACTTTCATGTTGACGTTTTTATTTTTTAGATATTGTCGCCGTCGAGTTCCTCTATGACCTTCATGAGATACTGACCATACTGGTTCTTGCTCATCGACATGGCCATTTCTGTCATTTTTTCGCGTGAAATCCATCCACGTCGATAGGCTATGCCTTCGAGACAGGCGATTTTAAGTCCCTGACGCTTTTCGAGCACTTCAATGTATATCGAAGCTTCGGCAAGCGAATCGTGAGTGCCGGTGTCAAGCCATGCAAAACCGCGGGGCAGTGTGCTTACTTTTAGCTCGCCATTGTCGAGGAAGGTCTGGTTGACGGTCGTGATTTCAAGCTCTCCGCGTTCCGACGGTCTGATGGAGGCTGCGATATCCACAACTTTGTTGGGGTAGAAGTAAAGTCCTACCACCGCATAGTTCGATTTCGGATTTTGAGGCTTTTCTTCAATCGAGAGGCAATTGCCGTTTTTGTCGAACTCTGCCACTCCATAGCGTTCGGGATCGTTTACCCAGTAGCCGAACACATTGGCCTTGCCTTCATTTTCGACTGTTCTGACAGAATCACTTAAAATTTTTGAAAAACCTGCTCCATGAAATATGTTGTCTCCAAGCACGAGGCATACCGAGTCATTTCCGATGAAATCCTTTCCGATAATGAATGCCTGAGCGAGTCCGTCGGGCGATGGCTGTTCCGCATATTCGAATCTGACTCCGAAATCCGACCCGTCGCCGAGAAGGCGTTTGAAGCCCGGAAGGTCGTGTGGAGTGGAGATGATGAGGATATCCCTTATGCCGGCGAGCATGAGGGTCGATATCGGATAATAGATCATCGGTTTGTCATAGATGGGAAGCAGCTGCTTGCTCACTCCCTTGGTGATAGGGTAGAGCCTTGAGCCTGAACCTCCTGCCAATACTATTCCTTTCATTATCGTATGTCGGTTGTATGTATGGATTAACGTTAGTCCTAAAGGCTGCTTTTTTACAGCCTCTAAATGTCGTTGACTTCCTCGTGATGACTGTCCGCTGCAATTTCCGGTCTCAGGATTGCATCCGGTTGCCCGGAGGGTCGGTGACATTATGGAGAAACTATTGGCAAATATAGTAAATTATTCGCTGAAAACCGAAAATGGAAAATACGGCATGGCTTGTTTGCGTTAGCAATATAATTCGGTTTGATGCAAATTTAGCGAAAATTCCTCAATCAATACACATATCTTTCAAAAAACAATACAATGGACTTTATCGAAGTCTGTGTATGAGGCTCATAAATAGAAGTATATATAAAAGAGTAGGATATAATACCGGTAGGTATGGATATACAAAAAAATCTCGGATAATTATAATTATCTGAGATTTTTCGAGGTGTCCGAGATGAGATTCGAACTCACACAGCCCTACGGCCACTACCCCCTCAAAGTAGCGTGTCTACCAATTCCACCACCCGGACGATAAATTTGTCAGAAATCTGACTGTTTGTTTTTTTATTACAGAATAAGATTGGAAACCGCTGTTTCTATCTTGCTTTGCTTATAAAAAAGCGTCGCTATTTCTGTAATTTTCATAAAAAAGCCTGACTAAGAAAATCTTAATCAGGATTTTCGAGGTGTCCGAGATGAGATTCGAACTCACACAGCCCTACGGCCACTACCC
>NZ_CAJTQC010000002.1:0-153284 GCF_910578445.1 uncultured Duncaniella sp.
CTGCCACCCCGGAGTTGTTAAACCTCACAGCAAGTTCAAGGCTTCTGTCTACATCCTTAAGAAGGAAGAAGGCGGCCGTCACACTCCGTTCCACAACCACTACCGTCCCCAGTTCTACATCCGTACTCTTGACGTAACTGGCGAAATCACTCTTCCCGAAGGTGTAGAAATGGTAATGCCCGGTGACCACGTAGAGATCAACGTTGAGCTCATCAACCCGGTTGCTTGCGACGCAGGTCTTCGCTTCGCTATCCGTGAAGGCGGTCGTACAGTAGGTTCTGGTCAGATCACCGAAATTCTCGAATAATACCTTACGGTATAATTCTTAAAAAGCCATTCAAGAGCCTGTTGGTGCAGGCCTCTGAATAAAACCAAAACCGACCCTCGTTTCGGCGGGGTGACTCAAAGAATCGAAGGTCGGTTTTCCTTATACGGGACTAGCTCAGTTGGTAGAGCACCGGTCTCCAAAACCGGGTGTCGGGAGTTCGAGCCTCTCGTCCCGTGCAAAAAACACGACAAATGAGTAAACTTAAACTGCTTACAGATATCGAGGAGTCTTATACCGAACTTCGGTATAAGACTACTTGGCCTACAAGAAGCCAACTGGTCAAGAGCGCAGTTATCGTGCTGATCGCTTCCATCATTATAGCCGCGATAATTTTCGCGATGGATCAGGTGGTCAATACCATAATGCACTTCATTTATAGCCTCGGTCAGTAATCTCTTAACAGAAGAAAATCAATGGCGGAAGAATTGAAAAAAGCCTGGTATGTGCTGCGTGCCATTTCAGGTAAGGAAGCTAAGGTCAAAGAAGTATTGGATGGAGCCATCCGTAACACCGGCCTCGGCAATTACGTCTTTCAGGTCTTGATTCCTACTGAGAAGGTAATGTCAGTCCGCAATGGCAAGAAGGTGGTAAAGGAGAAAAACCTTTACTCCGGCTATGTCTTTGTGGAATGCATTCTTACAGGCGAGGTGCTTTATGAGCTCCGTAACACTACAAATGTGATTGATTTCCTTCGTGGACGTGGCAAGAACGCGGCTCCCGAGGCATTACGCGAAAGCGAAGTGCTTAGAATGATGGGTACTGCCGATGAAATGATTGACACTCCTGACGATGGAAATGATTACATGGTAGGTGAGACCGTAAAGGTGACTTTCGGGCCTTTCAGTGGTTTCTCAGGAACTATTGAAGAGGTTAACCGTGAGAAGAAGAAGCTTAAGGTAATGGTCAAAATCTTCGGACGTAAAACTCCGTTGGAACTCGAGAATTCTCAGGTAGAGCGTGAATAATCATCGCGCGGTGTCGAGGATTTTTCCACGACACCACGGGAGATGTCACAGTTTCCGAGCCAAAATTTGAAACATTAATTTAAATGACGGCTCTCCGGCACTTGGTTACGAAGGTAGTCGGGGAGACATCATGGTGAAGAAGAGATGGCATCGTTTTAACCGAATCATTAACAAAAATTTAGATTTATCATGGCTAAAGAAATTGCTGGACAGATCAAATTGCAAATCAAAGGCGGAGCAGCCAATCCTTCGCCTCCAGTTGGTCCTGCTCTTGGTTCCAAGGGTATCAACATCATGGAGTTTTGCAAGCAATTCAATGCCCGCACTCAGGACAAAGCCGGTAAGGTACTTCCGGTAGTCATCACTTATTATACCGACAAGAGCTTTGACTTCGTAGTCAAGACTCCCCCGGTGGCAATCCAGCTCCTCGAAGCTACCAAGCTTAAGAGTGGTTCTGCACAGCCCAACCGTAAGAAAGTCGGCGAAGTGACTTGGGAGCAGGTTAAGGCAATTGCTGAGGACAAAATGCCCGATTTGAACTGTTTCACCGTCGCATCGGCAATGCGTATGGTTGCCGGTACAGCCAGAAGCATGGGTATCACCGTTAAAGGAACATTCCCCGAAAACATCTAAACTTCAATTGACATGAGTAAACTGACAAAAAATCAAAAGATTGCCCAGGAGAAAGTTGAAGCCGGGAAGGTGTATAGTCTTGCTGAAGCAGTAAACCTCGTTAAGGAAATTACCTTCACAAAGTTCGATGCTTCGCTTGACGTGGATGTTCGACTTGGCGTTGACCCCCGTAAGGCTAACCAGATGGTACGTGGCGTTGTGACGCTGCCCCACGGAACCGGCAAGCAGGTGCGTGTACTCGTACTCTGTAACTCAGATGCCGAAGCTGCTGCTAAGGCTGCCGGTGCAGACTATGTAGGTCTGGACGAATATATCGAAAAAATCAAAGGCGGTTGGACTGACGTTGATGTCATCATCACCCAGCCCGCTATCATGGGTAAGATCGGAGCCCTCGGCCGTGTCCTCGGTCCCCGTGGCCTCATGCCTAACCCCAAGAGCGGTACTGTGACCAATGACGTTGCCAAGGCCGTTGAGGAAGTGAAGAAGGGTAAAATCGACTTCAAGGTTGACAAGAACGGTATCGTTCACTCGTCAGTAGGTAAGGTTTCTTTTGAAGCTCCCGCTGCTGCCGACAATGTCCGTGAGTTCATCAACACCCTCATCAAGCTCAAGCCCGCTGCCGCTAAGGGTACTTATATCAAGAGCATTTATCTTTCGAGCACAATGAGTCCGGGTATCAAGATTGACCCCAAGTCAATCGACGAATAACTTCTAAAGCTGACTGTACAAAATGAAAAAGGAAGATAAAATCATTGCTATTGAGAATATAGCTAAGACTCTTCAGGAGTATAGCTGCTTCTATCTCACTGAAACTGCCGGCCTCGATGCCGAAAAGACCACAGCTCTCCGCCGTGCCTGCAACAAGGCCGACATCAAGCTCATGGTCGTGAAGAACACTCTTCTTCACAAGGCTCTCGAATCGCTCGAAGGTGACTATTCAGAACTCTACGGAGCTCTCCACGGTTCGACCTCTCTGATGCTTTCAAACACAGGCAATGCTCCTGCAAAGCTTATCAAGGACATCAGAAAGGCTGACAAAGACGCCACTCTTCCCCGACTCAAGGCCGCTTACGTTGAAGAGACTGTCTACATGGGTGAAGACCAGCTCGACACCCTCGTGGCTATCAAGAGCAAGAACGAGCTTATCGCCGACGTTGTCGCTCTTCTCCAGTCTCCCGCCAAGAACGTTATTTCCGCACTTTCTTCTGGTGGAAACAAACTTCACGGCATCCTCGAAACTCTTTCGAAGAAGGAAGCGTAAGCCTTATATCCTACAGCCTCTCTGCTCAATACCCCTTAACCAATCATCAAATTTAAAAACAACAATAAAACTATAAAATCATGGCAGATCTTAATGCTTTTGCAGAACAACTTGTTAACCTCACCGTTAAGGAAGTAAACGAACTTGCTCAGATCCTCAAGGAAACTTACGGCATCGAACCCGCTGCTGCAGCTGTTGCAGTTGCTGCCGGTCCTGCTGCTGGCGCACCCGCTGAAGAAGAGAAGACCTCTTTCGACGTAGTCCTCAAGTCTGCTGGCGCTTCTAAGCTCGCTGTTGTTAAGCTCGTTAAGGAACTCACCGGTCTTGGCCTCAAGGAAGCTAAGGAAATGGTTGACGGCGCTCCCAGCGTTATCAAGGAAGGCATGGCTAAGGCTGATGCAGAAGGCCTCAAGAAGCAGCTCGAAGAAGCTGGTGCTGAGGTTGAGCTCAAATAATATTCCTGCTCATCAGGTACAATGGGTTAAGATTCTCCCTTACGGGAGTTTCTTAACCTATTTGCGTTAAAATGGACGGGTTGCTATAAAAAATCATAAATATTTATATTTATAAATAAAAATTCAGCATCGGCCGGTTTCATAAGTCGCTCATTCACGCCTCATTGGGTTATTCTCTTATTTGCCGAGGCCTGAATATTGGGCGATGCTGGGGTTAATTAATGTTAAATTGACTCTTCCTGCGCACTACCATCAACAACACAACGAGTTTCTTTTTTAATGTTTAATCCAAAAGATTAGATGTCAGACATAACTTTAGCTAAACCACGCGTAAACTTCGCGTCGGTTAAAAACCCTCTTCCTTATCCCGATTTCCTCGAGGTGCAGCTAAAGTCCTTTCAGGACTTCCTCCAGCTCGACACTCCGCCGGAAAAAAGAAAAAACGAGGGCCTTTTCAAAGTGTTTGCCGAAAACTTCCCTATCGCCGACACTCGCAACAACTTTGTACTTGAGTTCCTTGACTATTACATCGACCCGCCGCGCTACTCAATCGACGAGTGTCTCGAACGTGGTCTGACCTATAGCGTGCCTCTCAAGGCTAAGCTCAAACTTTACTGTACCGACCCTGACCACGAGGATTTTGCTACCGTGATTCAGGATGTATACCTCGGCCCGATTCCCTACATGACAGACAAGGGTACGTTTGTCATCAACGGAGCCGAGCGTGTTGTCGTGTCACAGCTTCACCGTTCGCCCGGTGTGTTCTTCGGTCAGAGCACCCATGCCAACGGTACTAAACTCTACAGCGCACGTATCATCCCGTTCCGTGGCAGCTGGATTGAGTTTGCGACTGACATCAACAATGTGATGTATGCCTACATCGACCGTAAGAAGAAACTCCCTGTCACCACACTTCTTCGTGCCATCGGCCTTGAAAGCGATAAGGACATTATCGAAATCTTCGGACTTGCAGAGGAAATAAAGGTCAATAAGACCAACCTTAAGAAAGCCGTAGGCCGTAAGCTCGCTGCCCGTGTGCTCAAAACATGGGTTGAAGACTTCGTTGACGAGGATACCGGCGAAGTTGTGTCTATCGAGCGTAACGACGTGATCCTTGATCGCGAGACTGTGCTTGAGGAAGACAATATTCAGGAAATTCTTGACTCGGGGGTTCAGACTGTGCTTCTCCACAAGGAAGATGCCAACACCTCCGACTACTCGATTATATTCAACACCCTTCAGAAGGATACATCAAACTCCGAGAAGGAAGCTATCCAATACATCTACCGGCAGCTGCGCAACGCCGAGCCACCGGACGATGCAAGCGCGCGCGAAGTCATCACCAACCTTTTCTTCTCCGAAAAGCGTTATGACCTCGGCGAAGTGGGCCGCTACCGTATCAACAAGAAACTCGGCCTCACTACTTCGATGGACGTGAAGGTGCTCACCAAGGAGGACATCATCGCCATCATCAAATACCTCATTGAACTTATCAACTCGAAGACCGATGTCGACGACATCGACCACTTGAGCAACCGTCGTGTGCGTACTGTAGGCGAACAGCTCTACAATCAGTTCAACGTCGGTCTCGCCCGTATGTCGCGCACAATCCGTGAGCGCATGAACGTGCGTGACAATGAGGTGTTCACTCCGATCGACCTTATCAACGCCAAGACAATTTCGAGCGTTATCAACACATTCTTCGGCACTAACGCCCTGTCGCAGTTCATGGACCAGACCAACCCTTTGGCCGAGATCACCCACAAGCGCCGTATGTCGGCCCTTGGCCCCGGCGGTCTTTCGCGTGAGCGTGCAGGTTTCGAGGTGCGCGACGTACACTATACACACTACGGACGTCTTTGTCCGATCGAGACCCCTGAAGGCCCGAACATCGGTCTTATCTCTTCGCTCTGTGTCTATGCCAAGATCAACGATCTCGGCTTCATCGAGACTCCCTACCGCGAGGTTAAAGAAGGTGTTGTCAACCTCAACAACGACGAGGTTGTCTATCTCACAGCTGAAATCGAGGAAGGCAAGATCATCGCTCAGGGCAATGCTCCTGTCAAGGACGACGGCGAGTTTATCAACGACCGCGTGAAAGCCCGTCTTGACGCCGACTTCCCGATTGTCGCTCCCGATCAGGTGGAACTCATGGACGTGTCGCCCACACAGATTGCATCTATCGCGGCATCTCTCATCCCCTTCCTTGAACACGACGACGCTAACCGTGCGCTCATGGGATCTAACATGATGCGTCAGGCTGTGCCTCTGCTGCGCAGCGAATCTCCAATCGTCGGAACAGGCATCGAAGGACAGCTCATACATGACAGCCGCACCCAGATTATGGCTGAGCGCGAGGGTACAATCGAATTTGTCGACGCTACCGTCATCCGCATCCGTTATGACCGCACCGAGGACGAAGAATTTGTTTCGTTCGAGGACAGCGTCAAGGAATACCGTCTGCCGAAATTCCGCAAGACCAACCAGAGCACCACTATCGACCTCCGTCCTATCTGCCAGAAGGGTCAGAGAGTGAAGCGTGGCGACATCCTCACCGAAGGCTACTCTACTGAAAAGGGCGAGCTCGCTCTCGGCCGCAACCTCAAGGTTGCCTTCATGCCTTGGAAGGGCTATAACTATGAGGACGCTATCGTGCTCAACGAGCGTGTGGTCCGCGAAGACATCCTCACATCTGTCCATGTCGATGAGTACACCCTCGAAGTCCGCGAAACCAAGCGCGGTATGGAGGAACTTACATCTGACATCCCCAACGTGTCGGAAGACGCTACAAAGGATCTCGACGAGCGTGGTATCATCCGTGTGGGAGCCCACATCGTCCCCGGCGACATCATGATCGGTAAGATTACTCCTAAGGGCGAAAGCGATCCCACTCCTGAAGAGAAACTCCTCCGTGCCATCTTCGGCGACAAGGCCGGCGATGTGAAGGATGCATCTCTCAAGGCTTCTCCGTCGCTCAAGGGTGTTGTCATCGGCACACATCTTTTCCAGAAAGCCGAAAAGAAAAAGACCAAGAAGAGCGCCAGCGCTGTCCTTCCCAAGCTCGACGAGGAATACGAGGATCGTCTCAACGCTCTCAAGGATCTCCTTATCCGCAAGCTCATGACCCTTACCGACGGCAAGACCTCGCAGGGTGTGAAGGATTTCCTTGGAACAGACATTATCCCGAAAGGCTCGCGATTCTCGGCAGCCACTCTCCGTGAGATTGACTTCGACACAATCAACCTCTCGAAGTGGACGTCTGACAACCGCATCAACGATATGATTCGCGCCACAATCGTCAACTATCTGCGCAAATCAAAGGAAATCGATGCCGAGCTCCGTCGCAAGAAATTCGACATCTCTATCGGCGACGAACTTCCTTCAGGCATCATGAAGCTTGCCAAAGTCTATGTGGCCAAGAAGCGTAAGATTTCTGTGGGCGACAAGATGGCGGGTCGTCACGGTAACAAGGGTATCGTGTCGCGCATCGTGCGTCAGGAAGACATGCCATTCCTTGCCGACGGTACTCCTGTCGACATCGTCCTCAACCCGCTTGGTGTGCCTTCGCGTATGAACCTCGGTCAGATTTTCGAGACTGTGCTCGGATGGGCAGGCCGTGAGCTGGGCGAGAAGTTCGCAACCCCGATTTTCGACGGTGCTACGCTTGAAGACCTCAACGAATGGACCGACAAGGCCGGAATACCCCGCTACGGTAAGACCTACCTCTATGACGGAGGAACAGGCGAGCGTTTCGACCAGCCCGCTACCGTGGGTGTCATCTACATGCTTAAGCTCGGCCACATGGTCGAAGACAAGATGCACGCACGTTCGATCGGTCCGTACTCACTCATCACTCAGCAGCCGCTTGGCGGTAAGGCGCAGTTCGGTGGACAGCGTTTCGGAGAGATGGAAGTCTGGGCGCTCGAAGCATTCGGCGCCGCCCACATCCTTCAGGAAATCATTACAGTCAAGTCCGACGATGTTACCGGTCGAAGCAAGACTTACGAAGCTATCGTCAAGGGCGACGCAATGCCGCCTGCCGGCATTCCCGAATCGCTCAATGTGCTTCTCCATGAGCTCCGTGGCCTCGGTCTGAGCATCAACCTTGAGCAGTAATATCACTCTCCTTATTGACGGTGTATCGGAGTCCGGCCATCGTGCCCGGATTTCGATATACCATCGAAAAAATTACTTAACATCGCTTTTGAATATCTAAAATATGGCTTTTAGAAAAGACAATAAACAAAAAACCGGTTTCTCGAAAATCTCTATCGGCATCGCTTCGCCCGAGGAGATTCTTGAGAAGTCAAGCGGCGAGGTGTTAAAACCCGAAACCATCAACTACCGCACCTACAAGCCTGAGCGCGACGGCCTTTTCTGCGAGCGCATTTTCGGTCCTGTAAAGGACTTCGAATGTCATTGCGGCAAGTACAAGCGCATCCGTTACAAAGGCATTGTCTGTGACCGTTGTGGTGTGGAAGTGACTGAAAAGAAAGTGCGTCGTGAGCGCATGGGCCACATCAAGCTTGTTGTGCCCGTGGCTCATATATGGTACTTTCGCTCGCTGCCTAACAAGATCGGTTATCTTCTCGGTCTTCCCTCAAAGAAGCTTGATGCCGTCATCTACTACGAGCGCTACGTTGTCATCAATCCCGGTGCGGCCGCCGATGGTGAGAATCCCGTTCAGCGTCTCGACCTTCTTACCGAAGAGGAGTATTTCGACATCATGGATCGTCTTCCCCGCGAAAACCAGCTTCTCGACGACACAGACCCCAACAAATTCGTTGCCAAGATGGGAGCCGAGGCTATCTATGATCTGCTCAAGGACATCAACCTCGACGACCTCTCTTACGCACTCCGCGATCAGGCAAATTCCGAAGGTTCGCAGCAGCGCAAGACCGAGGCCCTCAAGCGCCTTCAGGTTGTGGAATCGTTCCGCGCCTCTCGCGAGCGCAACCGTCCTGAATGGATGATTCTTCAGGCCGTGCCGGTGATTCCCCCCGAACTCCGCCCCCTCGTGCCTCTTGATGGTGGCCGTTTCGCCACATCCGACCTCAACGACCTCTATCGTCGTGTGATCATCCGCAACAACCGTCTCAAGCGACTCATCGAAATCAAAGCTCCCGATGTGATTCTCCGCAACGAGAAGCGTATGCTTCAGGAAGCTGTCGATTCGCTCCTCGACAACTCTCGCAAGTCGTCGGCTGTCAAGACCGAGGCCAACCGTCCGCTCAAATCGCTCTCTGACTCGCTCAAGGGTAAGCAGGGCCGTTTCCGTCAGAACCTCCTCGGTAAGCGTGTCGACTACTCGGCCCGTTCGGTTATCGTCGTTGGTCCTGAGCTGAAGATGCACGAGTGCGGTATCCCCAAAAACATGGCTGCCGAGCTCTACAAGCCCTTCGTTATCCGCAAGCTCATCGAGCGTGGCATCGTCAAGACCGTCAAGTCGGCCAAGAAGATTGTCGACCGCAAAGAGCCTGTCGTATGGGATATCCTCGAATACGTAATGAAGGGTCACCCGGTGCTCCTCAACCGAGCCCCGACTCTTCACCGTCTCGGTATTCAGGCATTCCAGCCCAAGATGATCGAAGGTAAGGCTATCCAGCTCCATCCGCTCGCATGTACGGCATTCAACGCCGACTTCGACGGTGACCAGATGGCGGTTCACCTTCCTCTTGGCAACGAGGCCGTTCTCGAAGCACAGCTTCTCATGCTCGGTTCTCACAACATCCTCAACCCCGCCAACGGCGCGCCTATCACCGTGCCTTCTCAGGACATGGTGCTCGGTCTCTACTATATCACCAAGCTCCGCAAGGGCGACAAGGGCGAAGGCCTCAAGTTCTACGGACCTGAGGAGGCTGAAATCGCCTACAACGAAGGCCGTGTGACTCTCCACGCCCCCGTTTCGATTGTGGTTGACGACATTGACGAATTCGGCAATCCCATCAAGCACCTCGTCGAGAACACCTCTGTCGGCCGTGTGCTTGTCAACCAGTATGTCCCCAAAGAGATTGGCTATGTCAATGAGATTCTTTCTAAGAAATCACTGCGTACCATCATCTCGCGCGTAATCAAATATTGCGGTATCCCCCGTTCGGCCCAGTTCCTCGACGACATCAAGAACCTCGGTTACTACATGGCCTTCAAGGGCGGTCTGTCGTTCAACCTCGGCGACGTGCTTATTCCTGCCGAAAAGGAACAGTATGTCAAGGAAGGCTACGAGCAGGTACAGGAAGTCCTCAACAACTACTCGATGGGCTTCATCACCAACAACGAACGTTACAACCAGATTATCGATATCTGGACACACGTCAACTCTCGTCTTGCCGACACGCTCATGAAGCAGATTTCTGCCGACAAGCAGGGATTCAACCCTGTCTACATGATGCTTGACTCCGGAGCCCGTGGTTCTAAGGACCAGATTCGTCAGCTCTCAGGTATGCGTGGTCTTATGGCCAAGCCGCAGAAGAGCGGTGCTGAGGGTGGTCAGATCATCGAGAACCCGATTCTTGCGAACTTTAAGGAAGGTCTTTCGGTGCTCGAATACTTCATCTCGACCCACGGTGCGCGTAAGGGTCTTGCGGATACTGCGCTTAAGACTGCCGACGCAGGTTATCTTACCCGTCGTCTTGTCGACGTGGCCCACGACGTTATCATCAACGAAGAGGACTGCGGAACGCTTCGCGGACTTGTCTGCACCGAGATCAAGAACAACGACGAGGTTGTCGCTTCGCTCGGCGAACGTATCCTCGGACGTGTCTCTGTCCACGACATCATCGATCCCACCAATGGCGAACTCATCGTCGCTGCCGGTGAGGAAATCAACGATATCGCCGCCGACCGCATCAATGAGTCGCCGATCGAATCTGTTGAGATCCGTTCAGTGCTCACTTGCGAATCCAAGAAGGGTGTCTGCGCCAAGTGCTACGGTCGCAACCTTGCCACCCACCGCATGGTGCAGATGGGCGAGGCTGTCGGCGTGATTGCAGCCCAGTCAATCGGTGAGCCCGGTACTCAGCTTACACTCCGTACGTTCCACGTCGGTGGTGTGGCTTCGAACATCGCTGCTGTCAACTCACTCACTTCGCGCTACGACGGTATCCTCGAAATCGACGAGCTCCGCACCGTACAGACCGACGAGGCCGACTCAAAGGGCCGCAACGTTGACGTGGTCATCGGCCGACTCGCTGAAATGCGTATCGTCGACCCCAACACCAAGATGATGCTGACCAACGCCAACATCCCCTATGGTGCGAAACTCTTCTTCGACAACGGCGCTACAATCAAGAAAGGCGACGTCATCTGCGAATGGGACCCCTTCAACGCCGTTATCGTCAGCGAAGTCGGCGGTAAGGTCGAATATGTCAACTTCCAGGAAAATGTCACCTACCGCGTCGATTCCGACGAACAGACCGGTCTCCGCGAAAAGATTATCATCGAATCCAAGGAGCGTGGCAAAGTCCCCGAAGCCAACATCGTCGATGCTACCGGCGAGGTTGTCAAGACCTATGCCCTCCCTGTGGGCGCTCACCTCATGGTCGACGACGGCGACACCGTCAAGGCCGGTGAGATCTTCGTCAAGATTCCTCGTGCGGCAGGTTCTGCCGGTGACATCACCGGTGGTCTTCCCCGAGTTACAGAGCTCTTCGAGGCCCGTAACCCGTCTAACCCCGCCATCGTTTCTGAAATCGACGGTGAGGTGCGTTTCGGCAAGGTTAAGCGTGGCAACCGCGAGATTTCCGTGACATCCAAACTCGGAGAGACCAAGAAATACCTCGTGCCCCTGTCGAAGCAGATTCTCGTGCAGGAAAACGACTACGTGCGTGCCGGCACACCGCTCTCCGACGGTGCGATCACTCCCGCCGACATCCTCAACATCATGGGTCCGACAGCCGTTCAGGAATACATCGTCAACGAAGTTCAGGACGTCTACCGCATGCAGGGTGTGAAGATTAACGACAAGCACTTCGAAGTCATCGTACGCCAGATGATGCGCAAGGTCAACATCCTCGATCCGGGCGACACCAACTTCCTCGAGCAGCAGGTTGTCGACAAGCGCGACTTCATGGACGAAAACGACCGCATCTGGGGCAAGAAGGTTGTCACCGACGCAGGCGACAGCGAGAACGTCAAGCCCGGTCAGATCATCACTGCCCGCAAGCTCCGCGACGAAAACTCATCGCTCAAGCGTCGTGACCTCCGTCCGATTGTCGTTCGTGATGCACAGCCCGCCACTTCCGAGCAGATTCTTCAGGGTATCACTCGTGCCGCCCTCCAGACATCGTCGTTCATGTCGGCTGCATCATTCCAGGAAACCACCAAGGTGCTCAACGAAGCTGCCATCAACGGCAAGGTCGACTACCTTCAGGGCATGAAGGAAAACGTAATCTGCGGTCACCTCATCCCCGCCGGTACAGGCCTCCGCTCCTACGAGCGCATCGTGGTCGGTGGCAAGGACGACATCGAGGATGCCTTCGATCTCCCTGTCATTCCCCGTCAGGAAGCCCCCGAAGTCATCGACGTGGCTCACACCGAACTCTGATAAATCCGTCAGACAGCGTCTGAACTCTCAGATAAACGTCTGACCCCCCAATAAACATCCAGCGCCGACCCCACCCGGGCCGGCGCTGCTGTTTTATATCCACCACCGATTTCACCATACCGTCAAAACATTCGACTGTACTCGAAACTTTCCACGAAAACATCAAAACTTTCGACTGTACTCGAAAAAACGATACTTTCCCCTCTATACTGAAAATCTAACTCCAAGCCATGAACCTATCTACAATTCCGTTCCCAATTCCCATGCCCGCAGATGGCGGACACCGTTGCGCATCGGCAACAGGTCGTCGTCCATTGTTATCAGAAACTTCTCACCCTCGCCCTTGACATGTTCAAGAGATTCATACTCCCTCTGAGCCGTTTCCTCATCGAGTACAGAATAAGCGACCTGTGCATAGACGGTGCGCCCGTCCTTCACCGCTATGAAATCGACTTCACGCCCTTTCACAACGCCCGTATTGACAACATAGCCTTTTCTCACAAACTCCAGATACACGATATTTTCCAACACATATCCTAACCCATATCTCACAGACGAAAACAGATAATTATGGTAGGCTTGGTCATTTATATAAAGTTTGAAATTACCTGCGAGCAGTTCCTTACCGCTGATATTGTAGCGCTCTGACTTATGTACGAGAAAAGCCTCCTGAAGATACATGATATAGGCTGCTACCGTATCGTAGGTCGACCTGTTTCCGCGGCTCTTTATGAAATTTACTATACCGGTTATGGAAATCATATTGGAGGCATTGTTGACAAGATATGCAAAGAGACTTTCGAGAAGCCCTACATCCTTTATCGAATATCGTTTTACAATATCCTTGAGCATTATCGAATCGCGCAGTCCGGCCACATAGCGTTGCTTCACCTCATCGTCCGGGAGATTAATCAGTTCCGGCAGTCCTCCGTCTTTCATATATCTCAGAAAAGCTCCGCGTTCTTTTTCGAAGGAGTGAACTCCGCAGTATTCGTCAAACGACAGAGGGGTTATCATAAACTCCACATACCGTCCCGACAGAAGCGAGGCGAGTTCGCCGGAAAGCAGCCGTGAATTTGAACCTGAGATAAACAGCTCTGCCTCCACAGTGTAGTCCTGCGACATTGAATTGACCGCACGTTCCCATTCATCGATTTCCTGCACCTCATCTATAAAGATATAGAGACGTCCGGCGGGATTGAAGCGATTGCGGTAAGCGCTTACAAGACTGCTGAGGTCATCAGCATTTCTTATGAAACCGAACACCGACAGTTCACAGTTGATGAAAAGCGTGTTCTCCGGTTTTATACCGCTCTTTATAAGCTCGTTGGCAACCTGTCGCATGATATAGCTTTTGCCAACGCGTCGCTGACCGGTCAACACCTTAACGAGCCGGTTTCCGGTATACTTCATAAGGCTTCGGGTGTATGTGTCACGTGTGAATCCGGCGGGAAGTTGATTCCCGTACCATAGATTATATGGGGCTATTATGTCTAAATATTCTTCCATAGTCGAATCTTTTTGCAAATATAGCTAAATTTTCGACTGTACTCGAAACTTTCCACGAAAACATCAAAACATTCGACTGTACTCGAAAAAATCCTTACTTCTTTCCCTCTATACTTTAAACTCTATACTCCCATAGTGCCTTGGCGGACTTTACGCTCTGTCGTCACCGTGATACGGCATCCTTGACCAATATGATTACTCACTTAGCCAATTTATGATGTTAAATTTTCATGCTTTTGCTGTCAGGCTACAAAGGGGTGACGTTCTGAATAAATTTCACGGCACTGCGCAACCGAATTCTGAAAATTAAACCACGGGTGTTTCAGTGTTTGAAACACCCGTGGTTTAATTTTGCGGATACATCGAAGAAAATGCGGTCGGGAGAGTGTTAAACCCCTTCCTGATATTGCAAATGTGGAAGGAAAATGATTATATTTGCACAGAGCTACCATCGCGGTAGCCGTCAATCACTGATTATTAACCTTAACATCGTATTATCAAGAACCGGACATTGACCGACTCCCCAAAATATTAAGCCACAAGCTTTGACATTTTATCGTAATCTCCAAGGGTAAATCTGGAAAATTTCTCGACAATGGAATGAATATGATAAAAATGCGGCTAATCAGTGTAGGCTCACGCCTGCACTGTGTGCAAAGTTTTGTGTGTCCTCGATTCGAGGGACACTGACAGCATTTTCTTCGTTTTGTTTCATTCCAAGGCATTTTCCAGAGCCTTCCCGAGATGCAAAACTTGAAATGTGTCAGTGTTCTTTTTTTGTATCGATTAAATTCAAAAAAATAATTGAATTATATGAGATTAAGAAGTACAATAACAATAATCATAGCATCGCTATTTCTATTTCCTGCGTATTCTACTGGACAAGTCGCAAAAACTATTGTAAGACAAATTATAAAGAAAGAAATAAAGCAGGCAAAAAAAATTGGCACTAAAAAGGTGACCAAATTGATTGAAAAAAAAGCGGGTAAAGAGTCTCAGCGTAGTATGATTAAAACTGTTTCTAAATCCACAACGATAGGACTGAGTTCTAAAGTGGCTGCATCAATGACAAAAGAAGTTGCGGAAGTCTTTAAGAAAGGAGCCTATAGTGAAATTAATGTGATAATTAGAGGACGTAGTAAACCTCTTTTAATATCACCTAAATTCGACCCATATTTGAAGATTTCAAGGAAATATACGGGAGATTTTGACCCAGTTAAATTTCATAAAGGTAATCCCCGTTTTGTGAAAGATGGGTGTGAGACGAATTTGGGGAGAATGAAAAGAGGTTTAGCGCCATTATATAAAGACCCTTCCAATCAGAGAATTGCCGACCATGGATACAGTGCTTTTGAACTTCATCATGGAGGTCAAAAATCAAATCCGAATTATTTCGCTTTAATGGCGGAAGATCATAAGACACAGTCATCGGTATTACATCCAATCCGGAAAGGGAGTGAAATTAATCGAGGAGAATTTAGCAAAAAAGAAAGAGCTCCTATGTATAAAGAAATAGCAGATTATATTGATTATATTTTATAATGAAGTTATTTAAAATAAGTAGGTTTGCGATTTTTAGAAAACAACAAAAAATAGCATGAATTCTGTGTTGTCAACTTGAAGCGAAAATATGAAATCAATCAGATAATAACTTAAATAGAAACTATGTGTGATAATATGAAAGGAATTAGTTTTTTAGTGCGATTAATGAAACTAAAAATCGCCATATTTAGCATCGGATTCATAACTTCGATGACTTTGTCGAGTTGTATCACAACAGTAGAGGACGTCGCAGGCCAATATGATATTAGAGGACCGGTTGAATTTGCTCAATGGTATGCCGATGATTTTTCAACCGATTCGCTATGGAATAAAGCCATCGAAGATTCAATAATGCCTCTTATTTTAGCACTTCCTTTTGATGATATTGCGCAAATAGGAGCTATAATTAAAGAAACGCCTGCATTTAAATTATTGTCTGCTTCGGCGATTGATAAAGATAAGATGATGGGTAGTTTTCGGAATCGAAACTTCAAAGAATGTGCGGAATTTTATGCTAAATACTATTCCGTCTTCCCGGAATTGACAAGTGTTTACTGTGATTCGATATTGAAAAATGCAGATAAAGAATCATTTGACCAGATAGCTGAGACAGGTGTTATTGTAAATAAATCGCCAGCTTTAAAACCTTTGATTGGAATGTCTTTTGAGCGAGGAAAAATAATGGAAAGTTTTTATGCGCGAGATTTGGATGAGGGTGTTAACTTCTACATTAAATATCATAGGATATTTCCAATGATGGATTCGATATTTACAGATTCGATTATTCCGATAGCCGAGTCCGCACCATATCCGATATTGGAGAATATTGCTAAGAAGCTTTCAGCTAAAAATATAAAATTTGTTGATGATAGTATTTTAACTGCATCCAAATATTCATATTTAAGCGAAATTCGTGATGAGATTTTTGAATGTAAAATGAATTCAATTGAAATCTATGATCAAATAGTATCTGCATCTATTGAGCTTGAACTGGATTCATTATCGAATGAAAGTCTCAGGAAAGTGATTGATAAATTCTCTGGTGGAATTTTAGATTATAGACGTTTGCTTGTCGTATTCGGTAGAGACGAGTCAAAGTTTAAGGAACTGTGGCAGGAATATATTGACGGTGAGGACTATACTGATATATTTTATCGGCATATATCCTCAATGTTGAGAGATATGTATCAACTTCAATTAGAATATTATAATGCGTTTACCGGCCGAGAGTTGCAGATAGAGCCGAAAATGGTTGACCCTAAGAAAATCAATATAGAATTTCCCGATGGGGAATTGGCGCATATAAAAGAATTTATAGGAAAAGAAAAGACAACAGGCTTGGTTAACGCTGCTTCTAATGCTTTTTCTTTAACTTCTCTAAGTTCAGACCCGAGATTTTTTGCTCTTCAAATAATTGTAGAGGCTGGAACAGATCTTGCTGATGTGATAATTTCTGAACCTGAAGAACTGGATTCAAATGATGAACTTGTTGCATATTGTCAATATGCGATTTTGGCGCAAATACCTGAGAATTATCGGGAAGATTTGAGGAATCAAGTATTGATGCTTATAAATAATAGTTATGATAATCTTTATAATAATATAGCCGATGCGATTTAAAAGAATTTTAGCCTTATTTTTTATCATTGTCTTGATTGTGGGCAATGACTGCTCCTATAACTATGCTAATGCACAGACAGGAAAGGCTGTAAAAACAGTGACAAAAAAAGTAGTAAAAAAGACAGTAAAAAGGAATCCCAAAGAACTTGCTAAATTTGCAATATCGCATGGCGACGATTTATTGGCGAATCAAGTTTTTCGTAAAAGCATGCGTGCTCAGTTGAAAAAGACATTTGAGAGGGAAGGTGTGAAAACGATTCTTGAATTTTCAAAGAAAAAAAGTAAAAACATGATTGTTTCCCCTTCTCAATTACGCACAACAAAGGCTGTCGTCGCAAAACGTTATTCCTCAGTATATAAGCAATCATTGAAATCTGGTTCGAAAGCGATAAAATTATCTTATGCAGGAAAAGTCTGTCTAAAAAGTGGTACAAAAGAATTTTTGCTACCAAAAGGTAAAGAGGCTATTAAGGTTGTGTGGGATCCAGTTAAAAGGAAACCTGTGCCCTTGGTTAAAAATTTAGCTTCTGACGGATCAGACGTATCGAAAAAGTATAATGAAATTCTTCTGCGTGAGCGCAGAAAAGCTATTTCTCCATATCACCAGTTCCTTACGCTTGAACAGATAGGCAATTATGATAAATCAGGACTGATTTTAGGGCAAAAAGCATCCGGTGATATTCTTCGCAAGAATATGTATAAGGCGATGCCGTCCCAAAACAAGAATATTCATTGGGGTTTTGGTGGCGCCGCTGCTCATCATGTAGTGGAAGGCGGTGATAAATATGCCGACCAAAGTAGGAAGATTCTTGAAAAATTTAAGATAGATATAAATGCTCCTGAAAATGGAATCTTTTTGCCAACTGATGTCAATAGTATTTTTAAGGGTGCAGTCCATAAGACAGGCCACCAACGTGCATATTCTGAGTATGTATATTCAAAACTTAAAGATGCTAAAAACGAAAAGAATTGTTATGAGATTTTGAATACTATAAAACATGAGTTATATGAAGGCAAACTGTCTTTGGAAGGGCCAAAACAACTGATAAATTCAAATAAAATTTAAGTGAATCATAAAAGCGTGAATTATTTTATAAATCTAAGTATATGTATAATCGTGAAGAACGAAAAATGAAGTGTGATAAGTGTGGGCATAAGTTTACTCAGATTGTAACATCCGGTTTTATCAAGAGATGTGATCCGAACAAATGCCCTAATTGCGGCTCATATCGGATTAGTCCCAGTTCAGGATTAATTGATTTATTTTTGGATATTTTTAAATAACAATGCGTTCTACCAAATAACCCTCAAAACAAAATAAAATTTATAACCATATAAAAAAACAGCCTATGGCAGATAAAGTAAAATGTAAAAATTGTGGTTGCGTATTCGAAAAGAGATCAATACTACGTTGTCCAAAGTGAGGACCTTTCAGAGTGAAAGGTTATGATTCATGGATTGATAATATTCTTTCAATTTTTGGAAATTAAATAAAACTAAAATTTAAATTAACTGTGTTCTTATAGGAAAACATGATGCTATTAAGGACGTCGAACCTGAAGATGTTGGGACTTTAGTTGGCACTCTTATCAAAATTTTTAAAGATTTAATGAAATAGAGTAGCTAAATCTGAAAAAGAAAGTTCAAATTCTAAACTTTCTCGCAGGTGTTTCACGAAATGAAACACCTGCGTTGTAATTTTGCGGGTGTAAACGAAAAAACAGATTGAAATCATGTCGACTTTACCCATCATACAAAGATATATTTGGCTTGTGAATACGATTGCGCGCTTTGACGGGCGGCTGACCTTCGGAGAAATCAGCCGGAGGTGGGAGGATTCGCCGCTCAACGACGGGTCGCCGCTGTCGCGCTCCACGTTTTACCGCTACCGCGAGGGGATAAGGGAGTTGTTCGGTATAGCGCTGGAGTGTGACGCGGCGCGGGGGAATGTCTATTACATCGCTCAGGACGATTGCGACGGACGCTTGCAGACGTGGCTCCTTGACACGCTCGGCCTTGTCAACACCGTCGGCGAGAGCCGCACGCTGGCAGGCCGGATTCTGCCGGAGCATTCGCCGTCGGGTGGTCCGAAACTCGCCGTTGCTGTCGAGGCTATGCAGGCAGGGCAGGTGATGACGATGAGCTATGCCGGTTTCAATCCCCACAATGTCCCCTCGACGTTCCGCATCATGCCCTACGCCGTGAAGCAGAGCATGAACCGGTGGTATCTCATCGGCGAGGGAGAGGACGGGCGCATCCGCCCCTACGCCTTCGACCGCATCAGGGAGCTCACCCCGACGCAGGATACGTTTGAATTTCCCGCCGGTCTCGATGTCGACGGACTGTTTGTCCACTCCGTAGGCGTGATGACCGACGAAGCCCCGGAGCGCATTGTCATAAAGGTCCTCGACGGTCAGGCCAACTATGTCCGCTCGCTTCCGCTCCACCACTCGCAGGAGGAGGTCGAGGGAGAGCCCGACACGTTTGCGATCTTCGTCCGTCCGACCATTGACTTCATCATGAAGCTCCGTTCCTACGGGCCGGCCATCGAGGTCGTCGCTCCCTCGTGGCTGCGCGGACAGCTCGCTTCGGAAGCCGACATCATCCGACAGCGCAACAGCTGAAAAACAAGGAATCATGGTCGGTGTACAGAAATTCTTGCTGTCAGGCTACAAAGGGGTGACGTTCTGAATAAATTCCCCCCGGCACTGCGCAATCGCATTATGAAAATTAAACCACGGGTGTTTCAAACACTGAAACACCCGTGGTTTAATTTTGCGGATACATCGAAGAAAATGCGGTCGGGATAGCGTTAAACCCCATCCTGATATTGCAAATGTGGAAGGAAAATGATTATATTTGCACTACGCTACCATCGAGGTAGCCGTCAACCACTGATTATTAACCTTAACATCGTATTATCAAGAACCGGGCATTGACCGACTCCCCAAAATATTAAGCCACAAGCTTTGACATTTTATCGTAATCACCAAGGGTAAATCTGGAAAATTTCTCGACAGCGGAATGAATATGATAAAAATGCGGCTAATCAGTGTAGGCTCACGCCTGCACTGTGTGCAAAGTTTTGTGTGTCCTCGATTCGAGGGACACTGACAGCATTTTCTTCGTTTTGTTTCATTCCAAGGCATTTTCCAGAGCCTACCCTGAGATGCAAGACTTGAAATGTGTCAGTGTTCTTTTTTTTGATATGTTTTTTAATATAGTATTCAATTATATGAGATATAAGACTATAATAGCAATATTTGTAACTTTAATGTTTTTATGCCCACTATATTCGGATGGGCAAGTGGCGAAGACCATAGGAAAACAAGTTATAAAAAAAGAGGTAAAACGAGCCGAAAAAGCAGGAGCGAAGAAAGCAGTGAAGACTGTAGGTAAGGATGCCGGAAAAGGAACGGCCCGTAGCCTTGCGAAGACGGCAGCTAAATCGACTGCACGTGGTCTGAGCCCCACTGTGGTAAAGTCCATGACAAAAGAAGTGGCAGCGGTTTTCTCTAAGGGTGGTTATCGTGAAATATGAAAGTCTCGAGGAAGTATACTGGTGATTTTGACCCTGTGAAATTCCACAACGGTAATCCGCGATATGTAAAAGACGGTTGCGAGACTAATCTCGGTCGAATGAAACGTGGGTTAGCTCCACTATATAAGGACCCGACAAATAAAAATGTTGCAGATCATGGGTATAGTGCATTTGAGCTTCATCATGGCGGACAAAAGTCTGATCCAAAGTATTTTGCGTTGATGGCTGAAGATCATAAAACGCAATCGTCGGTTTTGCATCCTATTCGTAAGGGAAGCGAGATAAACCGAAACGAGTTTAGTAAAAAGGAAAGAGCTCCTATGTATAAGGAAATTGCGGAATATATAGATTATCTATTATAACGAACCCTTAAAATTCAGTATAAATATGAAAAGAATACTATTTCTATTGTCTGTAGTGTTGCTGCTAACTTCATGTGGTGACAATGACTCAGACTTGCAAAATGCAGACTATTCATCCTTATATGATGAATTAGTAATGGAGCATACTTCACTTGACAGTCTCAGCAGTCTGACAAATGTTCCAAAAGAATCGCTTGTCAAGATGAGATTCTACTTGATTGACGAGGATTCAGATTTGACGGAAAAACTTAGGGAAATCCTTATTGCTTGCAGAAATAAGGATAAGGACAAATTGAACTCCATTAAAGATGATAAGCAAGATTTTGACTTGACAGATAAGGGCAGCGCGCAGATTGAACGCGCACGCAAATCCAAAGCTGCTGCGATTCAGGAGTTTGCCGCTGTTATAGAGCAGAAAGTCAGCAGTAACGGCTATATCTCCGAGGAAAGCTATAATATGGATATGCAAAAGCTCCATAAAATGCAGCAGGACGCAGAAGCCTATTTCGCGAGTCTCAGCAAAACCTATGATGATATCAGATTGAAGCGAAATCATAAGTTTGGAGAAAAACTTCCGGATATTATTTCCGATTATGTCAGCGAAGAAGTTGACGGTTTTATAGAAAGTAAATATACATTGTTTACGGCGATTCCTAATACATGGAAATATTATACAAAGTCAGATGAAGATTTTGCTCAAGATTTTCTTGCTGAACTGAATACATCTGATTTAGGCGTAAAATGTGAGTCCTATTATGTTCAGCGCGTCAACAACTATAAGAATGTTGTCTGTGAAGAGTCTGAGATCATGGGCGACGAGTTGTCTATCCCGGATTTCAGTATTATTCCCGGAGACAGTCCGATAGAAATAGATTCGACTCTAAAGAATCTTGTTATAGAACGGACAAAATCACAGATTAAAGAAATATCCTCTGATATATTTTGGGATGTGATTATTGTGTTGATTATCAGTTTTATTATCTCCTTGAGAATTGCCAATGCGATAGACGTCGCTAAAAAAGAGGCGATTGACAGTTTCCTTCGTCGTGTAAGGTGGAAAAAGGGTGATGGCATTTTACAAAATTTAGGTAATGCTGCTTTACACGCGTTAGGTGCTTACGGAGAATGTGAATACAAAGTAAATGCGATAAAGGCAAAGTATAATGCATGGAAATATATAGCCAATATCTGTGTATTTGTCATATCGTTTGTCGTCACATGGTTTTTCTTTATCATCCCTCAACTGAGGATGGAGGGAGATATTAATGCCGAGCTTACAACTAAAATCATAGAATCTTCCAATACGCTTAATATGAATCCGGAACGTATAATTAACAGATATATGAATATCGGGGAATCTTATGAAGCCAATGAAAATGAAGCAATTCCTGATGAGGAGATAGTTGTTGAGGCTGACACTTGTTACAGCCCCGACTATTTTGTTGATATGCCAAAATCAATATATATATTGTTGGGAAAAATTGGGAATAATGATGTGAAGGTAAATTTCACGATTAATAATTCTACCAAAGAAATATCGGGTGATTACATCTATTTGAAAAATGGTAAACCATATAGTGCTGTGCTCAATCTTAATGGCAGATATAATGAGCAGTGTAATACTAATGTGTTTACTTTAGATGAGACCACTCAGGAAGGTTTAAAATGTGCCAGTTGGAATGGTACTTTAGAGTTTGATGAGGCTGGAGCTGTGAAGATGAAGGGGCAACTGACTAATAGTAAGAATCAAAGATTTGATTTTGAAATTAATAGTTCGGATGATTGAGTTTAACATGGTCTCTCTATTTGGGATTTTATAAAATATTTTTTGATTTTTCTTCGGAGGTGTTTCAGGTTCTGGAACACCTCTGTTGTAATTTCTTTCCTGTCGGTTTCAGAAAAAAACTTTCATCTCCGGTTTGCGCTTCAGGCTGTGCTTTGCTCTTTTCATGGCCGGGTATTTCGATAATTGCGGGCTTTTAGCTAATTTTGCATCACTATGTTGCTATCGCTCGCCATACCGGCCACTGCCCCGCTGATCACTGCTCCCGTCCCGATATTCCTTACCGTGATGGCTATAATCCTATTGACTCCGCTCGTCCTGAGCCGTCTGAGGATTCCCCACGTCATCGGTCTGATAGTGGCGGGTGTCGTCGTCGGGCCTCACGGCTTCAACCTTCTGGCGCGCGACATGAGTTTCGAGGTCTTCGGACAGGTCGGCATTCTCTACCTCATGTTTCTCGCTGGTATAGAAATCGACATGTACCACCTGCGCAAAAATCTGCGCAAGGGACTGACATTCGGCCTGTTCACATTTGTCATACCGCTGATACTGGGCGCTCTCGTGGCTATGGCAGCCCTTAGGATGCACTTCCTTGAAGCCACGCTGCTCGCCTCGATGTTTGCCGCACACACGCTGATTGCCTATCCTATAGTGACACGCTTCGGGGTGACGAAATCGCCTGCCGTCGTGATAGCCATCGCCGGAACTATCGTCACCGTGCTCGGCTCGCTCATCGTGCTTGCGGGCGTCCTCGGTGTCTACCGCGACGGATCGGTCACCTCGCTCATCCCCGTCATCTGTTATCTTGCGCTCTACTGTGTGGGGCTGATATACATCTATCCGCGTGTCACGCGTTATTTTTTCAAACGCTACAACGACGGCATAGCCCAGTTCATCTATGTCATGGTGATGGTCTTCGGGGCTGCCGCCCTTGCCTCGTTCATCGGTCTCGAAGGGGTGTTCGGCGCATTCTTTGCCGGACTGGTGCTCAACCGCTTCATCCCGGCACGCTCGCCGCTGATGGGACGGCTGGAGTTTGTCGGCAACGCCATTTTCATCCCCTATTTCCTTATTGGAGTCGGGATGCTGATTGACCTCCACGTGGTGATGGACGGGTGGTCCACGCTCTACACCGCAGCGGTTATGAGCGCCGTGGCAATGCTCTCGAAATGGATTGCCGCATGGGTGACACAGAAGGTCTACAGGCTCACTCCGATTGACCGCTCGATAATGTATCAGCTGTCCAACGCACACACGGCTGTGGCGCTCGCAGTGGTCATGATCGGCTATGAAATGCACCTGTTTGACGTGACTGTGCTCAACGGAACGGTGGTGATGATACTTGTCACCTGCACCGTGTCGTCGTTCGGAACGGAGCGTGCAGCCTCGCGCCTTAAGGTCCAGCTGCTTGAGCAGGACGATGAGGAGGGCGTCAAGGATGATTCGACCGCGCATCCGCGCACTCTTGTGGCCATCTCCAATCCGCTGACCGCCCCCTCGATTGTCGACCTTGCGCTTTCGATGCGTTTCCCCGACACATCAGTGACCGGCGACCTTTATGCCCTTCATGTCCGCAACGACAATTCCGCCTCGTCAAAGGCCATCGGGCGCAATTCGCTCGACGTTGCCGAGCGTGCGGCCGCCGCTGTCGAGACAAGTCTTACTGCAATCGAGCGTTTCGACCTCAATTTCATCACCGGTGTGCTCAACACCATGGAGGAACGCGACATAACCGAGCTCGTTCTCGGAATCCACCGCCGCACGAGCATCATCGACTCTTTCCTCGGCGAGAAAATCGAGCAGCTGCTGCGCTCGACCAACCGCATGGTGGTCATGTCGCGCTGCTTCATTCCGCTCGCCACCGTGACGCGCATACTGGTGGCTGTCCCCAAAAAGGCGCAGTTCGAGACCGGTTTCCGCCGCTGGGTGCAGGCCGTCGGTAATCTCGGCCGTCAGGTGGGATGTCGCGTGGAGTTCTGGTGTGAGGATTCGACCGCGCCTCTCATACGCACCGTAATCACCCAGAGCAAACTGGGCATACGGATGTCGTTTTCGACCGTGGAGAGCTACGACGACTTTGTCATCAAGTCAAATGATATTAACGACGACGACCTGCTTATCGTCATTTCGGCGCGACGTTCGTCGGTGTCGTTTGACAGCGACATGGATGCCGTCCCCGAATATCTGCAGAAATATCTTGCAGGCAACAACCTTATCGTGATCTATCCGGGTCAGTTCGGCTCTGAGCCTCCGATGACCATGGCCGAGACGATGGCTACCGATATCGTTTCGCCACCCAATCCTGTATTCCTTTTCGCCATGAACCAGCTCCGCCGTCTGCGCAAGATGTTGCGTAAGGCATATGGAAGGAAGTGAACCGGCCGACGATTCTATCTCCCCCAGGATGTAGTTATGGAAAAATTCATTCTGTCAATCATTACGCTTCTCTCGCTATTTGCCGTTGCCGGATGCTCAGGCTCTGCCGACCGCACACTCTACGAAGCTGAGGCGGTGATGACGGAGCATCCTGATTCCGCCTCTCTCGGGCCTATTTGTTTGAGAAATAGGAAATTTCAGGATGCGAGAAATGTCCTCCCGAAGTCAAAAAAGGAAAATTATATCAGTAAAAACGTTAGATACGAGAGTCTATTGCCACTAATCGCCAATTTCTCAATCATTTAATTTTCGTCAAACTTGCGTTGAAATAGTAATATGAGGTAAATATGTCATCCATTTCAAAGAATATATTCGATATATACACAAGCATATTTTATCAATGTGTGGTAGTCGTTGGCTTGATTGTGGCTATTTGCTATATGATATGGGAAATAAGTACAGGCTCAATCAACGATAGAAATGTAATAGTAGACATATGGGCTATTATTACGTGTGTAACTTATATTATGGGTAAAAATAGCAAGTATAAATACATGGTAATGTGGATAGTGCTGTTTTCTCAGCTCATGTTGGCATTATGGATTGTAAAATAAACAGTAAAATAGATGTTACCATTATCCTTAATCCGGGTTACACAAATGATAGACGGCACAGCTGTGGCGGCACAGGTTTGCATTGGTTAATCAATTAGTAAATTTAATAAATATTCAGTGCATTCATCGTTAAGACGATAGATGTTCTGAATTAAAAATATCATATTATGAACTTACAAATTATACGCCTTTTACTATTATTTTTATCATGCGTATTAGTGACATCCTGTGACAATAATGACAGTCCCGGCCGTCCGGGCAATGAAAAGCCGGGCGATGAGGAGACATTCAGTCCGCACTGGGACTATATTGTCGAGACAGGTATGCCGGACAGCCAGACTTTTATAGGTACACGCTATCTTGGGATAGATGATAGAAACGAAAGCATCCCCATGCCTCCGTCTGATGGTCTTTATGTGGGCTGTGTATGTAAGAGTGATTGTTTCGGAAACAGTTTTGATGATGAGGTGACAGGTGACAAGAACCAAGCAGGGATTATCGCTACATTTGGGAACGGTTGGAGTGACTATATGGCGAATGACTATATTCCCCGGTCGATAAATTATGTTGATTTTATAAAAGCGACAATACGTTCGCAGGAATATGCTGACTTTATAGCTGACAAACATTCGCCGGGAGTCTATGGCTTTTGCAATCTGGAGTCGATGGACAATCTGAAGTATTTTTTCTCGGATAATGTGAAGTTTGCCGAAGGAATTGCCGAGAGCATCCGTCTGCGTTCGGGCATCGAGAGCCCCGGGAGTCTGATGTTTGGCAAAGCGGTGTTTAAGGGCATGACAGTCACACTGGAGACACCGGCTGACGGTATTTTCAAGACTGCTCCTGCCGATGCCGACAGCCTTGTCTACATCAAAAGTCTGACTTATGGGGCATCGGCATATTTCGTCGTGGTTAGTGATAAGGAGTATGCCGATGTGATGGCCTGTTTCAAGGGACTTGGTGGAAGGACGTTGCAAGAGGAATTCAGTGAGGAGGATGGAGTGCTTCGCGGATCGGAAATTTATACATTTATCATAGATGATGTGACGCAGAATGCCCGTGTCGGTACGACGGTTGACAGCCTCATAGACTTTATGGATAATCCGTTCAAGCCTCTCGGCTACGGCTATCCTCTCTATGTCGACGGATGTTGGCTGAATGGAGATGGCGCTTACCGACCCGAAAAATAATGACGACTGACTTCGTGGCTCGGAATATTGATGGGCGTATGGTGCTCCGGCAGTTTTTATTTAGCGCTGTCGGTGGGCGTGACACTCTGAGATAATAGGCATATAGCTAATGAAATACGTGAAGTCGCGAAATTAAACCGCCGAAAATGCTTGCGGATTCAGAAAAAAGTCGTACCTTTGCAGCCGGGTAAGTCCTACACGACCAGCTCCCCGAAAACCCCGCCAGGTCTTGATCGAAGCAACGGTATCGGGTTGTAGCGGTGCGATGTAGTCAGCTTACCCTTTTTTTTGTAGTAATGTTCCGGCAAAAGGCCGGAAAAACATATCTGCGCAAGCGACCGATAAAGTCACTTGCGCAGATATGTTTTTTGTCTCAAGCTGAGAGATTCCTTGGGTGGCTGATAGCCTGCCGTCAGAATTTAATGACCATTTCGGCGCATATCTTGTCACCGCCGCCGACAGGGACTGTGGCATCGTGGTGGTAGAAATATTTTTCGTAGTCAAGCCTGAGGTCGCAGTGGATGGCTTTGTAGTTATATGAAAGAGTTCCGCCTACGGTGATGCGGTTGCGGGCCGAATGGGTGGTCGAGAGGAGGCCGAGGTCGTTGCGCAGGCCGTTGCTGTGGGCTGTCATGCCATCGAAGCGTGCTTGGACTGAGGCGCGGTTGAATACGCCGGCATTAACCGGGAAGGCGTAGTCGGCAAAGAAGTTATAGCCGTGGGCTGCTTTGTGGGCGTTGTTGACGTAGTGTTTGTTGAGGTATTCGCCTTCAACGGTCCAGCGTCCGCAGGACCAAGTGGCGGATGCGGTCAGGGAATTAATGCGGACTGAATCCGGGATGAGGGTTTCAGCTCCGGCGGCTAATTTCACGTTGCCTACCGAATAAAGGGCTTTGCCTCCATAGGCCATTTTTTTGACCCAGATGTTCTGGTCGGTGATTGTCGTCGGGTTGAATGCTCCGGCTTCGACGAGCAGCGACGAGCTTTCGGGAAGGGCGAAGGTGTAGGAGAGTTTTGCGCCTACGCCACGGACGTTGTTCATCGTCCCGCCGATAAATGAGCGGTTGGCGAAGATGTAGTTGCCCGGACCACGGAAGCAGTCAGTGCCGAAGGGGATGCGGAACTGTCCGGCCTGAAATTTCAGTGCGGGAGTGATGGCTATGCGTCCCCAACCGTCGAGAAACAGGATTTTGCCTCTGTCGCAGAAATCGGCCTGAAAATAGTAGTCGATTTCAGGAGCGAGCATTCCGTTGACGCTCAGACGTGCGTTGCGGAGCTGGAAACGGTTTTCACCACCTTTTGTGTCCATTTCCCAGCGCGGGCGGATGACACCGTGGAGCTGTGGGGTGAGGTCGACATTCTGTTTGGTTTCCACGGCTGCCACAGGCATGGCGGTCAGGATTGAGAGCAGGAGTAGAGTGAGATTGCGAAACTTGAAACGTGACATGTTTTTTATCGGAATTGATGAGATGCAGATGGCGCGTGGAGGAGTAGGGCGGCAGGAGAAGAGGTGATGATACGTAGGGATGAGAGGAATGGCATTGGCGCGGTCTGATGGAATCAGATGGCCAATGCAATTTTGTTTTCAGCTGCAATGCGGCGCATGTTCATGATCGCATAGCGCATTCGCCCGAGGGCTGTGTTGATGCTGACGGATGTCGCTTCGGCTATTTCCTTGAACGACATGTTTCGGTAGAACCGCATCACGAGCACTTCGCGCTGGGCATCGGGGAGGGCCATGACTATGCGACGGAGATCTTCGTCAATCTGTGTGCTGACGAGGACATCCTCGATGTTCCCTTCGCAGAGGTCACGCCGGTTGAGTATGTTGGTTCCTTCTTCGTCGGCCGACACGGCATTTTCGATTTTTTCCTGACGGAAATAGTCGATTATTAGATTGTGGGCGATACGGGTTAGCCATCCGGAGAATTTTCCGTGCTCCATATATCTGCCCTGTTTGATAGTCATGATTGCCTTGACGAAAGTTTCCTGAAAAATGTCGTCGGCGACATCCTTGTTTTTCACAATGTGTAAGATATAGGAATATACTTTCTGCTGATGGCGCTGGAGAAGTACGTCGAATGCTTCATTATTGTTGTTGGCATAAGCGGCGACCAGATCCCGGTCAGTAAGCTTAGTCAGTTGTTCCATTTTATCGGTTTTGATTGGTTAGAGTAGCAGTGTGTCTATAGGCGGTTAAAATTTAGTTAAAAATATTAAAAATGAGAATTGTTGATACAATAAATCCGTGTATCCTACGCAAAAGTAGGTATTATTCGCAGTACTTACAATATAATTGACATTATTTAACCCCATAAAATCAGATTGCTATGCAATAATTCTGCGATGTTGGAGTAAGTGATGGCGGCAGGTCTGTTTGTGCAGACAAGAAATCCGGCTACTCTCACGAGTGGCCGGATTCGTAACCTATGATTCACTTATTAGTTAACGTAGGTTGTTTCTAACATAATGCAATAGTTTAGAATAAATACGTTACATGTGAATTTTAGGGTTTCGCAAATTGTTATGTATCCGATTTAATTGCTGAAACAAAGATAGGCCATTCTTTTGGAATGGCCTATCTTTGGGGATATGTTAAAAAGCATAATGAGCTTCTTTTAACATTAATTATGAATTTAGGGGTATGGCTTTATTTGCCGCCGGGGATGTTGATATCGCCACCTTTTGCAGCTTCATTGCGGGGAGCAAGTCCACGGAGACGCAGGAGGGCGTCGACTTTGGGCTCATGGCCGCGGAAGCGCTTGAACAATGTCATCGGGTCTTCGCTGCCGCCCATTTCAAGAATGTTTTCCTTGAATGACTTAGCGGTAGCCGGGTCGAAGACTCCCTTTTCGGTGAAGAGTTCGAAGCCATCGGTGTCGAGCACTTCGGCCCACAGATAGGTGTAGTAGCCGGAGGCATATCCGTCACCGCCGAAGATGTGTTTGAAGTAGGGCGAGCGGTAGCGGTAGGCAATCTGTGAAGGCATGTCGAGTTTGGCAGCGACCTGCTTTTCGAATTGGTCGATGTCGATGTTGTCGCTGTCGGAGGGGTTGAGCGCTCCCCATTCGAGGTCGAGAAGTGCGGCAGTCACACGTTCGGTCATTTCAAAGCCCTGATTGTGGGTAGAGGCGGCTTCGAGCTTCTTGATGAGTGATTCGGGGATGACTTTGCCGGTTTTGTAGTGGAAGGCGTATTCTTTCAGGAGTTCAGGTTCCAAGGCCCAGTGTTCGGTGATCTGAGAGGGGAGCTCGACGAAATCGCGGTCGACGTTTGTGCCTGCTTGACTGCGGAGCTTCGCTTTGGTGAGCATTCCGTGGAGTCCGTGGCCGAATTCGTGGAACATGGTCTGCACCTCGTCGATGGTAAGGAGGGCGGGAGTGTCGGCTGTCGGACGGGTGAAGTTGCCCACGTTGTAGACGATGGGGCGTGCGGAAGTACCGTCGGCATCTTCAAATGCGCCTCTGAATTCGCTCATCCATGCGCCCTGACGCTTTGAGGGGCGGGGGAAGTAGTCGGTCATGAACACGGCGACATGGTTGTTGTCCTTGTCCTTGACTTCGTAGACGTTGACTTCGGGATTGTATTTGGGCGCATCGGGAAGTTCGGTGAATGTCACTCCGTAGAGGCGTTCGGCAAGGGTGAAGATTCCTTTGCGCACGTTGTCGACAGAGAAATAAGCGCTGACCTCGTTCTCGTCGAGGGCATATTTCTTGCTACGTACCTTGTCGGCATAGTAATAGTAGTCCCATGGAGCAAGCTTGAATTTCTCGCCCGATTCATCGATGTAGGCCTGCATCTCTGCGACTTCTTCGGCCACTTTGTCCTTGGTCGGACTCCAGATCTGGAGCAGGAGGTTGCGAGCGGCTTCGGGAGTCTTGGCCATCACCTTGTCTGTCATATAGGACGCGAAATCGTCGAAGCCGAGAAGACCGGCCTTTTTTGAACGTGCTTTGACGATGTTGCCGATGACAGGGCGGTTGTCATAAGGAGCTTCGGAGGCAAGATTCATGTAGCCTTTATACATTTTTTCGCGTAGCGTGCGGCTGTCGGCATATTTAAGAACCGGCAGACGGCTTGGGGCATGGAGAGTGAAAACCCACTGGCCTTTTTTGCCGCGTTTCGCAGCTTCTTCGGCAGCGGTGCTGACGATTCCGGCGGGGATGCCTTTGAGTTCGGCAGGGTCGGTGACTGTAAGCTCGAACTTGTTGGTCGCTGCGAGGAGATTTTTATTGAATGAGAGGAAGAGCTGGGTCAGTTCGTTGTTCACAGTCTTGAGTTCTTCCTTCTTTTCGGCTGAAAGGAGAGCGCCGTTGCGGGTGAAGCTCTTATAGGAGAGTTCGACCGCACGTTTCTGCGGACCGTCGAGATTGAGTTTGTCGCGGTTGTCGTAGAGATACTTGACACGCTTGAACAGCTTGTCGTTCATCATGATTTCATCGGAAGCGGCCGAGACCATTGGATAGGCCTTCTCGGAGATAGCGAGCATGTGTTCGTTGTTGTCTGTCTCGTCGAGCGCACCGAACACAAGCATTACTTTTTCAAGCAGCGCGCCGCTTTTTTCCATCGCAAGGATGGTGTTGTCGAAAGTCGGAGTGGCCGGATTGTTGGCGATAGCCTCGATTTCGGCTTTTTTGTCGGCTATACCTTTCTCGATTGCAGGAAGGTAGTCGTCATAGGTGATTTTGTCGAAAGGCGGAATCCCGAATGGAGTCTCGTAGGGAACCATGAACGGATTCTGACGTGTCTGTGCATACATGTCGGTCGGGAAGCTAAGTGCCGCCGGAAGCATTACAGCTCCGAGCGCGGCGGTTAGAATTTTATTCATCGCAGGATTATTTAATGTGATAAATTGTTTTCGTGGTATATTGAATAAGTGTATGAAGGAGGCGGATCGGAGAATCGTGTTATTGTTTCTCCCTGTCGAAGACGAACGTTGCGAGAAGCGGGTTGTGGTCGCTCGACGAAATGTCGCCGCGTTCGATATCTACAGCTTTGAACGGTCCTCGGTAGAGAATCTGGTCTATGCGGAAGTAGAACTTATCGCCATGATATGTTATTGTCGGTCCGAAGGCAGCCTCGGCATATGCGTCGTGCATGTCTTTCCCTTTGATTGTGCGGACCGCATAGCAGTTTGGGATATCGTTGAAGTCGCCTGCAACTATAAACGGCCCTCCGATGGAATCGACGATGTTTCTTGCGGTACGGGCCTGTATGGTCCGTATCTTGAAAGCTTCCGAGAGTTTGGACAGGAGCTGTGATTTCACTTCCTTGAGTTCGCGTTTAAGCTCGGATTTGGTTGCCGGCAGGTCAAGGGCTTCCTTGTAGAGAGTCTTGTCCTCGGGTGTGAGCCCGATTGATTTAAGGTGGACGTTGATGAGGTGGATTTCATGCCCTTTTATGTTGAGCTTGAATCCAAGCATTGCCAATCTTGCTTCGCGTGGGGTATGAAGTTCGATTTGTTCAAACGGGTACTTGGAAAAAAGAGCGTATTTGAGGTCCAGATCGGTATATTGATACGGATAGAGGGTTTTGAGCGAATCGACCTGCGATTCTTTGATTTTCCAAGGGCCTTTAGTGTCGAGGACGTCGTATTCCTGTATGTTTACGACATCGGCATCTGTAGAAAGAATATAATCGAGGGTTTCATTTCTTTCCACTCCGGGATAGTCTTCTCCACGGAAGTCCCAGAAATGAAGCACGTTGTATGTCAGAAAAGTAAACGAGTCTTTTTGCTGCTGCTCGGTCAGTGACGGTTTCCAGAAGTGCAGGGGTGAGAAGACGAGTATGGAAGGGAGGGAAACTGCCCATCCGGCTGCAATTACAAGAATGAGGCGTTTGTCGAACAGAAGGTCTATGGCACTCAGGACGATGCCTGCAATAAGCAGGAGCGGGAGCACCATGGCTGCCATCGAGGCGATGACTCTTTCTTCCGGGTTGAATGTTCCGCCGTAAGCCGAAAATATCGTGAGCATTGCCACGGCCAAATTAAGGCCGACGCCCAATGCAAGAATGGTTGATCTTACCGGTTTATGTGGGGTGGGAAATTTCATTTTATTTTTCGGCTTACATCGAAGAGTCGCTGTCGTTCCTGAGGTGTTAGGGCTGAATAGCCTGATTTCTTTATTTTGTCGAGAATTGCGTCGAGCACTTCACGGTCGTTGTCGTCGCAAGTCGGGGTTTTGCCATAGGGTGGGGGAGTCGTGTCGGCTTGATATTGTCGCCGCCCGGAAGCCTGATTGGGTGCGGAGTTCTTGGCTTTTGAAGAGAAACTTCCCCAGACGGTGGAGGCGAACCTGTTCCATAGGTTTGCCATGCGGTCAAAGGCTCGGTTAAACGGGCCTGTTATGTCGTGGCCGCGTTTCAGCCTCAAGGCGTATATCGCTCCGGTCAGCACTCCGCCGATGTGGGCGATTTCACCTCCGGCATTGTTTCCTGTGACTCCGATGAGCACAAGGGCTATAGTCGCGATTGCAATCCATTTCAGGGATATAGAGCCGATGAACAGCAGGTGCATCCTGAAGTCGGGCATTAGTATGGCGGTCGCTGTGACAATTGCGATGACTGAGGCTGAAGAGCCGATAAGCATCGCGCTATGAAACGCGAAGACCGGCATGATGGCATAGCATACGAGAAAAAGAAACGCTCCTCCGAGACCTCCGAGTATGTAGAGGGCGAAAAGCTGGCGCTGGGTTGCCACCATCATGAACAGTGTCCCGAACCAGTAGAGCCATAGGAGATTGAAGAGTATGTGGAGGACGTCGTACTGCGCGAACATGTATGTAGCTATCGTCCACGGGCGTGTGACGAGTATCGCAGGGTCGCTTGGCAGCTGGATGTAGCTCATGATGATGTTTATGAAATCCGGGCTGCCTGCAAACATGCAGACTATCGCTGACACGCGCAGCAATATGAAAATGCCGATGTTGATCCATATGATTTTCATCAACATTGTTGAGCCGTCAAACGAGCGGCGCATCTGCTTCATCGTATCAGTAACCCCCATGGAAAGTTCCTTTCTTTTTCCAGTAGAGAATTATGAGGAGTCCGAAAATCATGCCACCGAGGTGTGCGAAATGTGCGATGCCGTCTGCCTTGCCTGCTGCTTCGCTCAGTCCGATGAGGACCTCGATTGCTCCCATGCCGATTACCATCCATTTGGCTTTTATCGGCACAGGGATAAAGAATAGGTAGAGAGGAGCATTGGGATATAGCATGCCGAATGCGAGCAATATGCCGTAGACTGCTCCTGACGCGCCGATGGTCACGAACATATTGAGGTTTTGGGCGATTGCCGCTTTGCCGTCGGGTGTCGACATGAGATGTCCGATGTACTCACGCGCCTCGGGAAAGTCAATTGCGTTGTATTTTGCAAGCAGGCTCACCATAGTGTCTTCCCATGTAAGAGCCCATACGAGTTCCTGAACAAGAGCCGCTCCGACGCCGCACGATACGTAATAGAACAGGAAGCGCGCGCTGCCGAGCGTGCGTTCAAGCGCCATGCCAAACATCCAAAGAGAAAACATATTGAAAAATATGTGTGCGAAACTCTGGGTGGAGTGCATGAACATGTATGTTATAAGCTGTGCAGGGTTGAAGTCGGATGCAAGAAAATAGTGGAGACCTCCGAAGTTTTCAAGACCTGTGCCGAGACGACCCGGCAATACGAACATCGCCAGCCAGACTATCAGGTTGATGATAATCAGATTTTTTGTGACCGGCGGTATCTGCGAAAAAAATGATGATCCGTTGTGCATAAGTGCAAATTTACGAAATCCGCATCGAAAAAACCTTGTGCGGACAATTAAAATTGATTCTCTCTTCACATATAACGGATAAAAGAGTAAAAAATGGGACGGCAATTGAGCGATTAAATAATTTTAACACAATATTCATGGCTAAAATTTTGCTATTAATGAAAAAGTCTCTACCTTTGCACCACGAAAATGACATCGCGGGGTGGAGCAGTGGTAGCTCGTTGGGCTCATAACCCAAAGGTCACAGGTTCGAGTCCTGTCCCCGCCACTAAGAACGACATTCGAATTAATCGGGTGTCGTTTATTTTTTACCCGGATGTTTTATCGGTCAGGCTTCTTGTGTGGAAGCTCAGCCCCGATGATGGCTGTGTGGATTTTTTTAATTGGGACGACATTGTCAGACTTGTCGATTAAGCGGCGGGCTCGACATGGATTTCCTGTCGCGAGTGTGAATGGAGGCAGGCTATGGGTGACGACACTGCCTGCGCCGATGACACAACCCTCGCCTATTGTGACCCCGGGCAGTACCACTACATTTGCGCCAAGCCAGACATTATTGCCGATTGTGACAGGGAGTGCGCGCATGACTCCGGCATTGCGCTGTTCGGGCAATAAGGCATGGTTGATTGTATAGATGCCACAGTTTGGCCCGATGAAAACATTGTCGCCGATTGTCACCTTCGCTTCGTCAAGTATGGTCAGATTGAAATTGGCCACAAAGTTCTTGCCGATGGTGATATGTTTCCCAAAATCGCAATGGAATGGAGAATGGATGGTGAAGGGTTCGTCGATTTTGCCGAATAGAGCTTTGATGATATGTGCCCGTTCGGTCTCGCGGCGAGGCGACAAAGAGTTGAGTTCAAAGCAAAGTTCTTCGGTGTCAAGCAGTAGCCGGCGGATTTCTTCGCCAAAACCATAAACCCACATTCCTGCCTGTAAATTGCCGATAGTCTCGTTGACATCCATAGAAATCAAGGATTAAAAAGCTTCTTCAGAATATTTTCTGCAAATATAGTCAGTATCTGATGAAAAAATACTGTGGCGGACCGACAAAAGATCCGGTGCGTTGCAAAAAAACGGTTGGAAATACATATTTTTGTAACGGTTAATTATCATTACGATTGTATTATGCTGACAGTACGCTTATCACAGATTTCAGATATCGAGGTCATAATGGACATTTATGACCATGCGAAAAATTTTATGGCCGTGTGTGGTAACCGGGGGCAATGGGGCAACGGCTATCCCCAACGAAAGCTGATTGAGTCGGATATCGAAAACGGATACAGTCATGTCGTAACCGGCTCCGGCGGGCGGATTGTCGGAGTGTTCAGTTTCATCATAGGCTCTGATCCGACATATGCTGAGATTGAAGGGGCGTGGCTTGACGATTCGGCCTATGGGACAATCCATCGTATAGCGTCGGCAGGTGTCGAAAAAGGCGTGGCTGACTGCTGTCTCGCCTATTGCCTGTCTAAAATCGGCAATATAAGGATTGATACTCATTCTGACAACGTCCCGATGAGGCGCTGGATTGCAAAATCGTCGTTCAATTTCTGTGGGATTATCCATACCGATAACGGTTCGCCCAGACTTGCATTTCAATTGAGAAAATAAGAGGGTATCGGGGGCTGCGTGGATGATTGCGGACTAAGGGAGATGTGTTAAAGGTTTGAAATTTAGTGAAAGGAGAGCTGTAATTTAAGATATTTTCATTAATTTTACAGCGTTTGTTTGCAATATGACTGACATTGATGTTTAATTGTCAGACGGTGCGAACTTTAGTCATGACCAATTGTTAAATTTATAAGCGTAAACATTTAGTGGCTACGCATGAATTAAAAATTTAACGTTTTAAACTATACAGCTATGAGTGCTCAACGAAATTCTTCCGGAACGCCTGCCGCAATGCGCAAAATCTTCGGGATTATAATGATTATTATTTATGTGGGAGTAGGTATCCTATTCTTCTGCGGATTCTTTGATATACTTTTCCCCAACTGGAGCTGGATGCGTTGGGTTGCCGGCGGTCTGTTTACAGTTTATGGCTTATGGCGTGCCTACAGGCAGTTCAAAGGCATAGAGCCCGGTTATGGCAACGACCACGATATGATTGAATAACGGTAATACATATTATATTATAATATAATGACAACAGCATTGAAAAGCATAGCCGCTGTCACAGCGTTCGTACTTCTTGCCCTTCTTAGCGGATGTGGCAAGAAGTCGTCGTCGATGCAGCCCGCTCCATTGGCCAAGGTTGCCTGTGACGAGTCGTTTGAAAACATCATGGAGCAGGAAATAAATGTCTATGAGTACATTTATCCAAAAGAGGATGTCGTGGCATATTATCTTCCTGAAAATGCCTGTATTGATTCCATTATGGCTATGGGTAGTGTGAAAGCTGCGGTTGTGACACGCCCTCTTACCGAAAAAGAGGTGAGCTATCTTCGCAGTAACAAGAAGCTTGTCCATCAGCAGCGCATCGCTGTCGATGCTCTTGCCATTATAGTGAATCCCCAGAATCCTGTCGAGATTCTGTCGCGCAAGGAAATTGCTGAAATACTTTCGGGCGATGTCACCCGCTGGGATCAGGTAGAACCATGCAAGCTTGGTGAAATCTCTGTGATTTTTGATCATCAGGGATCCTCGACGGTGAAATATATGCGTGATTCTATAATGAACGGCCGCCCGTTCGGCCCGAATGTCTCGGCTGTGAAGAAAAATCCAGAAGTGTTCAAGGCCGTCGCTGAGAACAAGAATGCCATGGGTGTGATCGGTGTCAGCTGGGTCTCAAGTGATATGAAAGGCCGCGAGCAATCTGTTGAAGAGCTTGCGAAGGCTGTCGAGAAGAGCGATACCACCATGCTTGATTTTAATCAGGATGTGAAGGTGCTTAAAATCCGTGGAAACGATGTGGTTCAGGCATATAAGCCCTATCAGGCCTATATTTTTGACGGAAGCTATCCTCTGTTCCGTTCGGTATATATGATTTCGACTGCTCCCGGTGGCACGACGACACACCGTTTCTATAGCTTTGTTACCGGTTTCCAAGGTCAGAAACTGATTCAGATGACAGGTATTTTACCGGCAACTTTGCGTCCGCGCATGGTATCGGTTGAATAAGTGCGACAAAAAAAATTATGCAGATTCTTGCATATTGGAAATAAAATGTCGTATTTTGCGTTAGATTATAATAGTAGGCTCTTGTAGAGCCCTTGTTTGTCGTGTCGTAGACCGGCTGTGTGTCGGTGGGACGCGGTCGACAGGACAGATAACAATGAATTGAAAAATAAAAAATAAAATAATAAACCATAGACATGAAATTCCGTACTATCTTTTCCTTTGTGCTTGGAGGCATGGCGATGACTGCTTTCGCACAGGGTGGCTATCAGGATGGCGTAGATTACTACAATGCCGAACGTTTTGACAAGGCAAAGACTATTCTTGAAAAGACACTAAACGATCCTTCAACCAAGAAGGCTGTGTCTTACTTCTATCTCGGTTCACTTGAGCTTGACAATAATAATGTTGCAGCTGCTTCCGAAAGTTTCAACAAGGGTGTGCAGGCTGATCCGGCATATGGCTACAACTATGTAGGTCTCGGACAAATTGCCCTTAAAAACGGAAACAAAAAAGAAGCCGAGACTTATTTCAAGCAGGCTCTTGAGGGTAACAAGAAAGATGCGTCGGTGATGGCAGCTATCGCACGCGCCTATTTCAACGTAGATCCCACTCTCTATGCCAAGGAGATTGAGAAGAATATCGCCAACGCCATGAAGGTGTCTAAAAACAAGGAAGCTCAGGTCTATGTGCTTCAGGGCGATATGGCAAAGGGTTCTGACATAGGTCAGGCCGCAGGTTTCTATGAGCAGGCCATGATTTATGATGAGCAGGCAGGAAACGTAAATCCCGAAGCATATGTGAAGTATGCAAACCTTTACAACAAGGTTAATCCGGACTTCGCTATCGGCAAGCTCGTTGAACTTAACGAAAAACTTCCGACTTCGGCTCTCGCTCAGAGTGAGCTTGCTGAAAAATATTATGACGGCAACCAGTTCACAAAAGCTGCCGAGCAGTATGGCAAATATATCAAGAACCCTAACCACTTCCAGGGTGACGAGCAGCGCTATTCAGGTCTCCTTTACTTCGGCAAGAAGTATCAGGAATCGCTTGATGTTGCCAATCAGGTGCTTGCAGCTGACCCCGAAAACGAGTATATGCAGCGCATGGTGATGCTCAACAAGGCCACTCTTAAGGACTTTGCCGGAGCTGAGGAAGCTGCAAAGAAACTTTTCTCTCATACAAATGCCAAGTTCACAGCGACCGACTACTCTACTTATGGTGATATTCTCGGAGAGCTTGGCCGTCCGCAGGATGCGATTGATGCCTACGTGAAGGCTTATGAAATGAATCCCGAGAAGAACAAGCAGATGCTTGCTGAAATCTCGTCGATGTACAACGATCTTGAAAATGACCAGAAAGCTGTGGAGTACATGCAGAAGTTTGTTGATGCAGGCGACGCCACTCTTAATGACTACTTCATCCTTTCAAACCGTTATAAGAACCTTGGTCTTTCTCTCCCTGAGGGTTCGCCCGAGCGTGCGGAAGCAGCAACCAACGGTATCAAGAACATTGACCTTGCCATCGAGGGTGCAGCCAACAAAGGCCCGCTTTACCGTAACAAGGCCACTCTTCTCATGATCCGCGACGGTGCTGAGAACACAACTCCGGAGCTCATTGAAACCTACAAGGCCATGATTGCCGCATATGACGAAGATCCCGCCAACAAGGAGAAATATGCCGATGCCTACAAGATGGCTTATACCCGCATGGGCTCTTACTACATGCAGCAGGGCGACAATGCACAGGCTCGCGAATACTTCCAGAAAGTACTCGAGATGGATCCTGAGAATGCTCCCGTCAAGGAAGTTATGAAGAAGCTCTGATTCGATCGGATTTTTAGTTAATTTTGATATCTATAATGGCCTCGCGCCCGTCCCCCCCCCACCGGAGGGGCGCGCGCGAGGTGCTTTTTTTAGAGGCGGCTTAAAAAAATACCGGTTATTTTTTTGACTGTGGATTTTTATAGGGCATAGCATAAACCCTTGTCTGAAAGCCGACGTTATAAAATAACAAACATTTATGAGAGTCACCCATGAATAATAAAGATAACCTTTTGCAGATTTACGCTTCAAGTTTCCGGCAAAACTGGGATCTTCCGGCGCTAACCGAATTTGGCAGCGGTCAGACCATGACATATGCCGATATGTCGCGTCGTATCGCGGCACTCCACATGCTGTTCAAGGAATGTGGAGTGAAACGTGGCGACAAGATTGCTCTGATGGGGCGTAATTCCTTCTCGTGGGTGGTTGTCTATATGGCTACTCTGACTTATGGTGCGGTAGTGGTTCCGGTGCTTCATGATTTTAATGTTCAGGACGCACAGCATATCATCAATCATTCCGACAGTGTGATGCTTTTCATAAATGAAAGCATATTTGACAACATGGAGTTTGAGAAGATTCCTCTGGTCAAGGCTGTCATGTCGCTTGACCGCCGTGAGGTGCTGGCCGAACACCCTGTCAATAACCGTGCTGTTGAAAAATTCCTTTCACGTCTTCCCGAAAAGATGCGTCGCAGATATCCTCACGGGTTTACCACAGCCGATATTGATTATCCCGATATTGACGAGAGCGAGTTGGCCGAGATAAATTACACCTCCGGGACTACGGGTTTCTCAAAAGGTGTGATGCTTACTCTCGGTAATCTTGGCGGAAATGTCAGGTTTGGTGTCAATTCGCGATTGCATTTCCGTGGCTCGCGGGCTTTATCCTTCTTGCCATTGGCCCATGCCTACGGTTGCGCTTTCGATATGCTTGTCCCGTTGGCTGTAGGCACTCATGTCACGATTCTCGGCAAACTTCCCACTCCTAAGCTGCTCCTTAAGGCATTTGCTGAAGTGAAGCCTAACCTTGTCATCTGTGTCCCGCTGATATTGGAAAAAATCTACCGCAACAAGTTGCGTCCGGTCATCGAAAAGCCGGCAGTGCGCAATGCACTCAAGCTTCCGGGGCTCAAGACACTTGTCTTCCGTAAAATCCGCAATCAGCTTGTCGAGGCTTTCGGCGGAGAGTTCGCTGAGGTGATTGTCGGTGGCGCTCCGCTCAATCGCGAGGTAGAGGAATTCCTTCACCGCATCAAGTTTCCGTTTACTGTCGGCTATGGCATGACCGAGTGCGGACCGCTCATCAGCTACACTCCGTGGCGGCAGTTCATACCGTCGTCTTCCGGCAGGACGCTTCCGTCGATGGAATGTAAGATTGCCGATAGTGCCGACCCCGAACGCATTCCGGGTGAGATTTGTGTCAGGGGAGAGAATGTCATGCGTGGATATTTTAAGAATCCCGAAGCAACCGAAGCGGTCATTGATGCCGAAGGCTGGCTTCATACAGGGGATATGGGCACGCTTTCCGATGACAGAACCATATTCATCCGTGGGCGCTACAAGACAATGATTCTCGGCGCGAACGGGCAGAATATCTATCCCGAGGAGATTGAAGCCAAGCTTAATAATATGCCATACGTATGCGAAAGCCTCGTCGTCGAACGTGGCAAGCATCTTATAGCGCTCGTATATCCCGATTATGAGGCGATGGACCGCGATAAGATACAAAACGAAAAGCTTCCGGAACTCATGGAGCAGGTGCGCGCGGATCTCAACAAGCTTGTCGCTCCCTATGAGCGGATCGACCGCATCCAGTTGATTGCAAACGAATTTGAAAAGACTCCGAAGCGTTCGATCAAACGCTACCTCTATAATGCTTAACCTGATTCATGATATGCCGTTCAGGGCTGATGGACTTATAAGTTAAGTAAAGTCGGTAAATCATGAATCAGGCCTGAATTAAGCATTCAGTAAAACTATGAATTGAAGAAAATGGAATATCAGCTGCAAATAAAAGTTCGTGACTATGAAGTGGATTCTCAGGGAATAGTCAACAACGCCAACTATCTGCACTACCTTGAAATCACGCGACATGATTTCTGCGAGCATGCCGGAACATCGTTTCGTGAGATGCAGGAAAAAGGACTTGATCCGGTGGTGCGAAAAATCGAGATTGAATATCTCTCCTCGCTCACCCTTGGAGAGACTATGGTTTCGCGCCTGTCGATGAGGCGCGAAGGGGCTCGATTCATTTTTGTTCAGGACATCTACAATGAAGCCACCGGTGCTCACGTTGTCCATGCCCTTGTCACGGTTGTATGTCTTGAAAACGGTAGGCTGTCACGTGGCGACATACTCGCCGAAGCATTCCGCGACTATCTATGACCGACGATTCTCTGACATATCGCATCGCTTTCTCCTCATTACGTTCGCTAACGCCGCCTCTTGCCGCGACCATTCTTGAGCGAGTCGGGTCTGAGGAAAATTTCTTTGCGTTTACCGAATCGCAACTCTCGGCCGTAATGGGGTTTTCCAACAGGCTTTTCTCTTCCTCCGTGCGTGGCGAGGCGCTGGATAAGGCTCGTAGTGAAGTCGAATTTATATGCTCAAACTCGATTTCGGCCATATATTTCCAATCCGACCAATATCCCAAACGGCTTTTGGAGTGTGACGACGCTCCTCTGATGCTCTACGGACTTGGCGATTGTGACCTCAATCATTCACGGTTCATATCCATCGTGGGGACTCGCCATGCCACCGCCTATGGAGTAGATTTTGTCGAGCGGTTTGTCAGTGACATTGCGTCGTTTTTCCCGGAAAAGCCTGTGATTGTCAGCGGACTTGCCTACGGCATAGATATAGCGGCCCATAAGGCGGCTCTTCGTTATGGGCTTCCGACCGTTGCGGTGCTTGCCCACGGTCTGAACACCCTTTATCCTTCTCAGCATAGGTCGGTCGCAGTCGAGATGGTCAGGAATCAGGGAATGTTGCTGACCGATTACCGCTCATCAACGCCTGTCCATAAAGGTAATTTTCTTGCGCGTAACCGTATTGTGGCCGGTCTCTCGGATGCCCTTGTGGTTGTTGAATCAGCAAGCAAGGGAGGAGCGCTTGTCACCGCCCGTCTTGCCTCGGGATATAATCGGGACGTGTTCGCGCTTCCGGGACGTATTTCCGACAGATATTCTGCCGGCTGCAACAGCCTGATTGCAAACCACATGGCCGCCCTTGTCACATCGGCTTCCGATTTTTGCAGCCAGATGAGATGGCCTGTGGCCGGGACAGATGATGCAGTCCCGAGTCTGTTTCCAGAGCTGACACCTGAGGAAGAAGCCGTCATTGCAGTGCTTACTTCGCGTGGGGAGGCCACGCTTCCTGAGCTGAGCAGCCGTATCGACATGCCTGTCGCCCGGCTGATGTCCATGCTTATCGACATGGAATTCCGTGCACTGATTATCAGCATTCCCGGCGGACGCTATCGTCTCCGTTAAGTGTCCTCTCTCATAAACATTAAGAATTATTCCGGCGTTTTTTACCTATATAATAGTTTATACTAATCATCTTAACAGTTAACCTATCATGGAAAATAAAATCATAGCTCCGTCTGAACTTATCATCAATCCTGACGGATCGGTGTTTCATCTTCATCTCCTTCCCGAGCAATTGACTGACCGCGTTATTCTTGTCGGAGATCCGGCGCGTGTCAACATGGTGGCTTCCTTCTTCGACACTACTGATTTCGAGGTGTCGTCGCGTGAGTTCCACACAATCGGTGGTACTTACAATGGCAAACCTATCATGTGTCTGTCTCATGGCATAGGTCCTGACAACATAGACATTGTCATCAATGAGCTTGATGCCCTTGCCAATGTTGATTTCAAGACACGTGAAGTAAAGAAGGATAAACGTCGCCTGACTCTTGTGCGCATAGGCACATCGGGAGCGCTTCAGCCTGAACTCACAATCGGCACGCCGGTAATTGCCGAGAAAGCTATCGGTTTTGACGGTGTGCTCAACTATTATGCAGGCAGAGACCTTGTGGCAGATCTCGATTTCGAACACGCTTTCTGCGATGCCGTCGGCTGGAATCCTCTTTGGGCCAAGCCCTATGTGGTGAATGCCGACGAAGAGCTTGTCAACCGGATCGGAGGTGACGACATGGTGCGTGGCAACACTATTTCGGCCGTGGGATTCTACGGTCCTCAGGGACGTGAATTGCGTCTGCCGCTTGCCAATCCAGACCTCAACCGCAGGATAGAGGAATTCCGTTTCAATGGACGTAAAATCACTAACTATGAGATGGAATCAGCACCCCTTCAGGGACTTGGCCGTCTGATGGGACATAGAGCCATGACGGTTTGCTCTATCATTGCAAACCGCATGAACAATAATGCCAATCCCAATTATAAAAATGCGGTTAAGGACCTTGTTGCCACAGTTCTTGAACGTATATGATACCTGATCACTCATATCCAAATTCAGAATTCTAAAAAATGCTCTGTTCTTCCGGCGATCTTGAGGCGAAAGTGATTGAAATCGGTTTTCTGCCTTTTTTCAGAAATTCAGTCAAGGGTTTTTCCATTCAGGAAATGGTTGATCCGGGGCTGTGGTTTTCTGAAGAAGAAGGTCCGTGGGAATGGAAAGGTCCGGTGATTCGCAATATGAATTGCGCCTACGGTAAATTGTTCAATGGCAAGGCCGGGTATGTCAGTCTTGAATGGCTACCCGACTTTGCCAACTACCGTCGGGCTTTGCGGCCTTCAGCCTCTGTAGGGTCTGACGTTGCGTCCGGTGTCTCCGAAAAGATGATTCTCGACGCTATACGCGCTCATGAATCACTTCTGTCAAAAGAGTTGAAAGACCTCTGCGGGCTGACCGTAAAGCGTCATCGTAAATCGTTTGACCTCATTGATGTGATTGAACCGGCGACGGTAGGTAAAACCAATCGTCGTCGCGGAGGTCTTGAGCCGGCGCTTACCCGCCTTCAGATGTTGACGCGGATTGTAATCGCCGATTTCGAATACTCAATTTCACGTTCCGGTGAATCCTACGGATGGGGTATTGCGCGCTATACGACTCCCGAGGCGCTCTACGGTGATGATTTTCTTTCGTCCTGTGAAGACCGGACACCGGAAGAATCCTACAGCCGCATTATGACACATCTCCGGTCGGTGTTTCCGGCTGTTGACATTCAGCGTCTCCGAAAGCTTATTGACTGATGCGATGGACCATTGACATGGTCTTAGGTATCTTGTCCCAACTGAACGACCTGACAAGATCATTTAGCGAGCATGGTGAATATGATGGTGTCAGATTGGCCAGAGCTGCGATATGGCCGATTACTTCATCGGGGGAATAGCGCAGGCGCAGAGCTTCCATGCTTAGGCTCTGGTCGCGTTTCGACAGGCGTCGCATATCCTCGTTGCATATTAGAGGCAGATGTACGTAGGACGGAGCTTTAAATCCCAGTAGATTGTAGAGATAGAGCTGTTGAGCGGTTGATAGCAGCAGGTCAGAGCCTCTGGTAACTTCTGTTACACCCATAAGGGCATCATCGACCACCACTGCCAGCTGGTAGGCCCATGCTCCGTCGGCGCGTTGCAGCACAAAGTCTCCGCAATCCGTCGCGAGATTGCTGGTCTGTTTGCCGAAAATTCCATCATTGAATTCTATGTCCTTGTCAGGGACGAAAAGTCTGGTCGCATGTCGCTGTGTGGGCGCTGTAAGTGAGCCGGAAAGAGGAAAATCCTTCGGGCGGCATGTCCCCTTGTAAATGATACGTCCGTCGGACTGATGCGGAGCTTGGGTTGCCATTATGTCGGCGCGTGTGCAGAAACAGGGATATGTAAGGCCGGTCGATTTAAGGCGTGAGAGATATTGATTGTAGATTTCGCCTCTGAGACTCTGACGGTATGGACCGTGCGGGCCGATGTCATCGACTCCTCCTTCATCCCATGTCAGACCAAGCCATAGCAGGTCATCTTCGAGCTGTCGGGCATACTCATATTTCGAACGTTGTGGGTCGAGGTCTTCGATGCGTAATATCCATCGTCCGCCTCTTGAGCGGACGGATAGCCATGATAATACGGCGGTAAATATGTTGCCGAGGTGCATGCGCCCTGTCGGTGACGGAGCGAAGCGTCCCACCGGCACTGTCTGATTGTCTGTGTTGGTCGAAGTGTCCATTACCGGCTGTGATTCTTGATATTCTGTGGCAAAGGTAAGGAATAATGCAAAAATCTTTATGAAAAAAATTTCATCTCCATGCAAGATTTGTGAAAATGTGGATTTATAGAGATAGAATGACCTCTGTACAGGATATATTCACCACATAAAATCAATCAAAAGAATAATCAATAGAAACCATGAATCAGTTTGTGAAAAAGGCTGTCCGCTTTTTACCCCTCGTTGCGCTTACAGCCATGTCTGTCTCTTTACAGTCGTGTCTTGATGATGACAACGACAACAGTTCTCTCTATCGTCCGACTGCGGTCGTGACCGTATGCCCTTTAGAGGATGGAACATTCAGTATGGTGCTTAATGATGAAACATCGCTTGTCGCAACCAACATGACTGCTTCTCCTTTTGGGGATAAAGAGGTTAGGGCTTTGGTAAATTACACGGAAGATCCGTCCTATTCTGGAACCAACGGGGTTCAGATCAACTGGATTGACAGCATCCGTACGAAAGAACCGGTCATCATACATATCGATGAAGATGGCCTGACGTATGGTTCTGATCCGATTGAAATTGTAAAGGACTGGGTGACTGTTGCCGAAGACGGTTATCTGACCCTCAGAATCCGCACCTTGTGGGACGGAAGCGGCAAACCTCACTTTATAAACCTTCTTTCGGGCATTGATCCTGAGAATCCCTATGAACTCGAACTTCGCCACGATGCTAAGGGTGACATTAACGGTCAGTATGGCGACGCTCTTATCGCATTTAACCTTAACAATCTCCCTCATTCCGACCGTGGCCCTGTAAAAATCAAGCTCCACTGGAATTCATTCAGCGGGAAGAAATCGCTTGAATTTGACCTTACAATGCGCAATGAGACTCATGGTGAAGCTCCGTCGGGTCTCGTGTCGGCAGCATTGTTGAAATAGGATGACAGTCAGTTTCTGACACTAAATATGCTTCTTACTTCGTTAAGGATACATGAGAAACTTCAGATAATAGCGATTGAAAACAGTTGACAGCGAACAGGAATTGCTACGTCTCGTCAACGCCGGCGAGCCTGCGGCTTTGAGAATGGTATATTCTCGATATATCAGAATTCTCACAGCCGTATGCTCCCGTTATCTTCTTGAAGAAGAGGATGTGAAAGATGTGCTGCAGGAGAGTTTCATCAAAATATTTGCTTCGATTGGAGATTTCTGTTTTCGTGGAGAGGGTTCGCTGAAGGCATGGATGATAAAGGTGGTTGTAAACGAATCGCTTAAATTTATACGGAAAAGCACCCGGATTGATTTCACGGAAGTGACCGACCAACATGCCGACATGCCTGATGAAGAGCCTGAAGTAGATACAATCCCCACCGAGGTCATATATGGATTCATCCGTCAGCTTCCCGATGGTTACCGAATGATATTCAATCTGTATGTGGTTGAGGGTAGAAGCCATAAAGAGATAGCCGGACTGCTCGGTATCAAGGAAAGCACATCGGCTTCACAGTTACACAGGGCCAAAGCTATCTTGGCGGAAAAAATAAGGAGTTATCAGAAAGAATGTCAATTAATCCGGAATTAACTATGAAAGACCTTTGGCAGAAAAAAATACAGGATAAAATGGCCGATTTCGAAGTCGAAGAACCCGAAGGGCTCTGGGACTTAATCGAACAGCGCCATAAGTCAATGTCGGAATCCCCGGAGGCAGCTGAGACCGGGAGCAGGCCTGCAATTGTTGTCTTCGGCGCTCGATTGCGCGCTTTGGCTGCTGTTTTGGCACTACTTTTAGGCTGTGCAGGGCTTTGGCTGATCTTGGGTGGTCATGAAGCGGAGATTGCAAATTCGCCTGCTTACTATACCGATTCCGAGCCTGTGGTTATGGAATCTGTAGATGTCCAATTGGCTGAACAGCTTGCAAAAATATCTGACAAGGTGATTGCCTGTTCCCATGTCGATGTCAGGACTACTGAAAAACATGTAGATGTCTCGGCTGTTGATGTTGATGCGGAGCAGACGGTTTTCCCGGATTCTGTCAACGTAGAGAAGAAAGAAGCCCCGGATCTTCCAACGGAAGCGAATAAGAGCGACAGACCTGTCAGACGGGAAGCAGAGACCTATAATTATGATAGACCTATCGTTACTAAAAGGACTTCACGGTTGACTTTCGGGCTTTATGCTTCAGGCGGAAATTCGTCATCGATTGGCAGGACTTCTTCGCCGCAGCCTGTTTCAGAACCGGGAGTCGGAATTGACCAATACATGTGGGCGGACGATCCTATGCTTGGCATAATCCTGCTTAATCGTGGCAACGAACTTAAGACATCAATCAAACATCGGCAGCCGGTGCGCTTCGGACTTTCGTTGCGATATGATTTCAATGACAGATTGGGCATCGAGAGCGGTCTGACCTACACAAAACTTGATTCCGACATGAGAGAGGGGAGTGATAAGCATTATTTCGTAGGAAATCAGTCGCTCCATTATGTCGGAATTCCTGTCAATCTGAAATACCGTCTGTTCACATGGAAATTTATCGATCTCTATGCTTCGGCGGGAGGAATGGTCGAGAAGTGTGTTTCGGCATCGCAGACAAGAAACTATGTGATTGAAAATGTCGTGAAATCAAGTGAGACAGACGATTTGAAAGTCAAGCCTCTGCAATGGTCGGTTAATGCGTCGGCAGGTGTGCAGTTCCGCCTTACAAAATTTATGGGTGTTTATGCCGAGCCGGGTATCGCTTATTATTTTGATGACGGTTCTGATGTCAGGACCATCTATAAGGAAAAACCTGTGAATTTTAATCTGAATCTGGGTCTGAGGTTTGAACTTTAATTCAGTTTTTGTCAGGCTCTTTTTCGCCCTCGCAGTAAAATCCAGATTACTACTGGCGCACCGATAATCGGAGTGACCGCATTGACCGGAAGTATGGAATTGACCGGAAGCACGCAGAGCAGGTTGCAGCATAGAGTGACCCCTCCTCCCACGAGAATTGTCGCCGGCATTAGTGTGCGGTGGTCATCTGTCCTGAAGATAAGGCGGGCGATATGAGGGACAGCCAGTCCGATGAATGATACCGGCCCGCAGAAAGCCGTGATTGCAGCTGTCAGGATTCCGGTGGCGAGAAGCAGCACGTTGCGGACTCTGCCTATGTTGACACCGAGGTTGCGAGCATAGCCGTCGCCGAGGAGAATAAGATTGAGAGGCTTCACCAGAAGCAGTGCTATGACAAGGCCTGCGGTCGTAAGCCCCACGAAGAGTGGCAGCTGTGACAGGGAGACTCCGTTGAATGTGCTCATTCCCCACATGACATAACTTTGAACCCCTTCGGCAGTCGAGACATAATTCAGAAGCATGATTGCCGACGAGACAAGATAGCCGATCATGATGCCGGTTATCAGGAGCATCAGGTCGTTTTTCAGCACGGTTGACAGCGATAGCAGTATTGCCATAATCAGCAGGCTTCCGAAAAAAGCGCCCGTGATTACGGCTGCATATCCCCCGATGGAGACAGTTCCGGCCGAGATTGTACCGCCGAGCAGGAGCATGACCAAGGCCACTCCAAGACTTGCGCCCGAGCTTATTCCAAGAATCGAAGGGCCTGCCAGCGGATTGCGGAATGCGGTCTGGAGCAAAAGGCCGGAGACCGCAAGTCCCGCTCCTGCCAGCAGTGCGGTGACTGCCATCGGCAACCTGCTCCCGAGTACGATGAATTCAGCCGTTCCTCCGTCACTGCGGCCCATAAGTATGCCGGAAACTTCGCTGGCCGACAGATTGACCGAACCGATGTAGAGGTTCATGACAAACAGGATGAGGACAGTGACGGTTGTTATGATAAATTTCATAGCGGATTGGTGTAGACGGGTGATTTTGATGCCGGCAGTCAGCATATATCTGAAACCTTTTAAGGTTTCAATGGAGTGAAATATCTGTTTTTGTATTCCGGATCGGAGATTTCCGGATGGATGATGCTTATTAAATCCTTCAGCAGCCAGTGTGGATGAAAGGGTGTTTGTTCGTAGTAGTTGATTTTTTCGGTGTTACACCCATAGACTCTTCCGTCTTTCAGTGGTTTGAATTGTCCGTAGATGGGGCTGTCGGATGCAAGCTCGCTTAAAGTTTTGTCTGTGGCTTGTCCGTAGCGAAGAATCCATATATCGGCGTTGCCGGCTTCGTGTAGAACCTGTTCGCCGGATACTCCGATGCTTCCGGCTTTTCCTGCGCCGTCAAAAGGATTGCTGCCTCCTGCATCTTTAATGTATCGTCCCATAGTTGAATTGGCTGACGGCACATACCAGCTGTTGCCGTAGAGACGGTCTATCATGACTTTCGGACGGTAGCTCACGGTGTCGGTAAGCGCGATGAGCCGTTTGTATTCCTGTTCGATATTTTCGAACATTTCGGCAGCCTGTGTTTCTGTTCCGAAAAGTATGCCGTAGAACTTCATCCATTCCGTGCGTCCGAGTGGAGAACTTTCCATGTAGTCGGCACATTCGATGATGGGTATTCCCATCTGGCCTATTTTGCCGTAGTTGCCTGAATTTTCAAAGGGGGAGAGGAGAATGGCATCAGGGTTGAGCTGTATGATGCGTTCGAGGTTTGGTGTGTAGCTGTTGCCGCAGTCGGCCACCTTGCCGTCGGCTATCCGTTTGAGCAGTTCGGGATTGTGGATATATTGGGTGTCACACACTCCACCGATGGCTTCGCGTGCGCCGAGCTCGCCGACGAGCGACTGGTGGACTGTCGAATAGATGAGTGCATTTTTGAGCGGCACTCTGATTACTGTCCCTTCCGGAATCCCATTGAGCGTATTGATGCTGTCGGGAACAAGAAGATAGGTATGGAGTGTTTTCGTAGTGTCCCACGGATTGCGGACGGTTGCCTTGACAAAACCGTCATACCGTTCGAGTGTGAGATTCCGGGCATAGTCGAGATGGAGCGTGTCGGAATCCCCGGAAATGGAATTAAGGCTATTGCCCCTTTTGCACGAGTGCATGAGGGGCAATAGCAGGACAGCTATAAGAGATAGAAAAATTGAATGTCTCATTATATGATTTTCAGAATACGAAGCATCCGGCTCCGATACCTACGTTATACTGGTCGACAAAACTGCCTGATGCGGTGTATTCATTGACGATACAGGGCTCTTTGTAACCAAAGGGTATGGAGTAGCTTGCAACGAAGATGTTGTTTGTGGCAGGGTTGACACCTATTGCGGTCGGAGTGATGAGCTTGTCAAGTTTAAGCTCGGTTTTCTTTCCGCTTGCGATGTCATACGCCCAGTAGGTAGGAGTGGCATACGGATCGTTGATGGTGTAGAGTGTATTCCCGTTGATTGCCATCAATGCTGCTTCGAAGAGCGGTTCAACGCTGTTGTCAGATTTGATGCGTTTGAGCGTAGGGTTCACGTCCTTGTAGTTGCCGGTGCAGATGACAAATACCTCGCGTCCGTTTGTGACGAGTTTGTTGGTGTTGATGCCTGCATCGATTTTTGCTTCCTCTGTGAAGGTCGGGATATTGATTTTCGATACATAGCCGTCAACACAGTTGTTAGAGGTGTTATATCCGTCGGAAACGGCTACATAAAGATAATTGCCTGCGATTCCGAGTTCTTCCGGACATGGGCCGAGTTTGAGTGTCTTGTCGATAGACAGCGAAAGGGTGTCGATACGTGCCACATAGCCGTCAAACATTGTGACGTAGACATAGCCGTCTTTTGCGGTGAGGCTGCGCGGAGAGCTTCCTTCGCCGGTAGGCTTGATTGTCTGGATTGATTTCATGGTGACGGGATTGACCACTTCGATGATGTCTGACTGGGTTACGGCTACGTAGAGCTTGCTGCCGTGGATAATTGCACCCTGAGGAGTGTCGCCGAGGACACGTCCGTTTGCTTCGCGGAATACATTATTGGTCACCGTGCCTGTTGCCATGTCGATTGACGAGAGGCTGCCGGGGATATTGCCCGACATATTGCCGTTGTTGAGCACGAGTACGGTCTTTCCGGCATAAAATCCGGGTACGTCATCGGGGCGAGCGTCATTATCGTCATCATCGCTGCAAGCTGTGAAAGAGAGTGCGCAGAGTGCAAGAGCAAAATATTTGCTTAGTTTCATAATTGTGATTGGAATAAAAGTGATTACGGTTTGAATTATAGTGTTGGATATCCTTTTACAGTGTGAATTTAAGAGAGACACGCCAAGAGCGTCCCGGCATTGGATAGCGCGCCACGACCACATACTGGCGGTCAAGAAGGTTCATGAGGTCTCCGCGCAGTTCAAAGTCGTGCCCCTTGAATCCGAATACACGGTAGGCTGTAAGCCCCACGTCGGCATAGCCTCCGAGACGGGTGTCGGGATTGTTGTTGTTTGTAGCGTAGCGTCCGCTGACGGCGGTCGTGTGGACCGACAGATTGACCCACGGATTCTCATAGCTGACTGTTACGTTGCCTGAATGACGCGGGATGTAGGCAATCTGTTTCTTGTACTCTGTGACCTGTGAAGGGGTGCGAGGTTCAGCCCGCTGATAGCTGTAATTTCCGGTGAGAAGTATCTGTTGCCGGCGTCCGACGTTAAATGTCGCGGTTTCGGTGAGGTCGACTCCTATCATGCGGGCCTTGTCGAGATTGACAACGGTCCAGACGAACATATTGTAGGGTATGGCGACGATTTTGTCCTTGACTTGGTTGACATACGCGTCGGCGGTGATTTCAAGGTCAGGAAGCCATGAGAGCGATGGTAGGCGATAGGTCACACCGACGTTGAACTGGTTGGCTGTCTCTGGCTTTACTTCCGGATTGCCGTAGTGATAAAAGTAGGTTTCGTTGAAGGTCGGCATGCGGAAGATGTTCTTATAGGACAGGCGCACGAAGAACATCTCATCAGCGAACGGCTGCACCGAGACGCTTGCCGAGGGTGAGAGGCGGCTGTAATCGTGTGCCCCTTCGCCGATTTTCGCGCTGTTGTCGTAGATTGAGCCGAGAATGCGGGCCGATGCGGTCAGACGGCGGCTTCGGTAGCGCGCGGTGAGCGATTGCAGGATGCTGTTACGGCGCGGATAGGTCTCGGTGGTCAGGTTGCTGTTAAGATTGTTGAAGAAATAGTCGGCAGAATAGTCCAACGCCCATTTTTCGTTCGGAAGGAAGAGCACACAGGCACTTGCGTAGGCTTCGCGCTGCCAGTAGTTCTGGTTAAGCTCGCCACCGGGATATTTGCCGTTCTCGTCGTGATAGAGCGATGAGGCCCAGTTGAATTTTCCGTGAAGCTGGAGCGACCATTTTGAGTTGAAGGCATTGCGGTATTGTAGCTGCCCGAAGAAGTTGCGGTCGCGCAGTGTCTCATGGTTTTCGTTGCTGTAGTAGATTGCCGGCCCGGGTATCTGGCGGTCGTTGTCATAGTAATAGAGTTTTGCGCTGAGGTTCGACCGGCTGTCAGGAGTCCAGATGGCGTTGAGTTCGCCATGACCGCTGTTCATGCGTGAATTGTTTCGGCGCTCGGTAGTGGTGTACTGACCGTTTTTGAGGCGGAAAGGATAGTCGTTTTCAGCGTAAGTATAGTCACCGATAAGATTCATCGAGAACTTTTCGGTGAAAGATTTGCCTATGCGGACGTAGGGATTGACATAACCGAAAGAACCGTATTTCACCTGCGCCGTGAGGTCGAGTGGCTTATCGGGGTCGGGGCGACGGAAACTTGAGATGCTGAACGAGGCCGCCGAGGCTGCTACACGCGCCGGCATGAAGATGTCGTCGTTGTCGCCTATGACCATTGAGAGGGATTCCACGTTGTCGAGCGAGTAGCGTGCCACGTCTACTTCGCCACTCTGACAGTCGCTCAGGACGATGCCGTCGTAGACAACTGCCGTGTGCTGTGAGCCGAGACCGCGTACCGAAACTGTTTTCAGCCCTCCGAGTCCTCCGTAGTCGCGTAGGTTCACTCCGGGCAAGCGGTGGATTGCATCGGAGATGTCTGTCACACCGAGCCGGTTGAACTCTTTTTCATTGAGGTTGAACACCGGTGCGGAGCTTTTGATTGATTTTTTGGTGTGGGTCTGAACGACCTCCACTGTGTCAAGCTCTATCGTTGACGGTGTCTGGGCACGACAAATCTGCGGGACGAGAGCCAGAACCGGCACTGCCACGCAGGATAAACAGCGTATGTAGCGTAGAATGAAATTATTTGTGATCATGTCTTCTCGTCCTCGAAAGAAAAACATCATTAGTAGTGACATTGGCAGGTCTTCGGACTTATTCCGGGCTTTTCTTCAGAACGCCTTCCCATGACCGTTATCCGTCCACAGTGGCATGTATCTGAGCCCATTGTTATTGGAAATTACCGCAGCGGGACTGTCCGGGATTCTCACCCGTGTTCCCTTTTAATCGGAATGATGCAATCAGTCATGCACGCCTCCGAACCAATGAGAGTGCAAAATTACACAAAAATTCAGAATAGCAAACCAAAAATTCGGATTTTATGAGATTGTATTTTTTTGTCATTGAAATTGAGTAATTTTGTGCTATTGAATTTAAGAGGCTGTTGAATAAGAATTTTTAAGTATACTTTTAAAGAAAAGCGGCACACTATCAGTTAACTTCGGAATATGGAAAAAAGTAATATAAAGGAATTAAAAGATAAGGAATTCGGGGGTGAACGCCCGTTGTTTGCATCCCATTGTCTTCGACTTGAGAATGTCACGTTTCATGCCGGTGAATCGGCGCTGAAATGCTGTGGCGATATTGTCGCTGACCGCTGTACTTTTGAAGGTAAATACCCTTTCTGGCATGTCGACGGTTTTGAGGTGAAAGATTGTCTTTTCACACCCGGTGCGCGTGCGGCGCTGTGGTATTCGCGCAATCTTGTCATGACCGACACTCTTGTCGAAGCTCCCAAGATGTTTCGTGAGATGGACAATCTGTCGCTTGCTAATGTCCGCATTCCCGATGCGCAGGAGACATTGTGGCATTGCCGTGGTGTAAAGCTGCGCAATGTTGAGGTCGCAAATGCCGACTACCTCTTCATGCACTCGTCGGATATAGATATTGACAATTACCGCCAGCAGGGCAACTATTCGTTTCAGTATTGCCGTGACGTTGTGATACGCAATGCAGTCATAGATTCCAAAGATGCGTTCTGGAATACGGAGAACGTTACAGTCTACGACTCGGAGCTCACAGGCGAATATCTTGGCTGGCATTCACGGAATCTGAGGCTTGTCCGCTGTCGGATTTCGGGCACACAGCCGCTCTGCTACTGTGAGAATCTCGTGATGGAAGACTGTCAGATGGGCGACGATGCCGACCTTGCTTTTGAGGACTCGTCGCTTCAGGCCGTGATTAATTCCAGCATAGTCAGTGTCAAAAATCCCCGTAGCGGTTCGATAAAGGCGCTTGCAATCGGCGAGACTATCCTTGATGAAAATCTCCTTGCTCCGGGCGATTGTAAGATTGTCACGGAAATATAAATAACAAAAAGCTCGGTAACTCTTGAAAATTAACTATATTTGAAGTGCGTTTTATCGAAAGGGAAAATCAATGGGCGATGGTCGATATGTCGCCAACCTGATTTTCCCGGCTATAGCTGCAAGAAGTATGGATGCTTCTTTCAGGGTTACTTTCTCGAAAATATGAACTGCTAATTTTAAAGAGTTACTTATGGCTAAGGATTTTAATTTTGACAAGATTGTGCTCCGCAGGGGGGCAGGGTCTTTGAAATGGGACTCGCGTCACGATGTGATTCCTCTGTGGGTTGCCGACATGGACTTTCAGGCTGCTCCCTGTATCCTTGAGGCGCTCCGGCGTCGTGTGGACCACGGTGTGTTTGGCTATACGTATGTGGACGAAAACTACTATGATGCGCTTATCGACTGGTTCAGCTCGCGCCATCTCTACACGTTCGACCGCAGTGACGTGATTTACATTCCCGGTATCGTGCCTGCTCTCTCGGCCATAGTCAAGGCTCTTGCTCCTGCCGGGTCGGGAGTAATTGTCCAGACACCGGTCTATAATTGTTTCTTTTCTTCGATTCGGAACAACGGTTGCCGCGTGGTCGAGAATCCTTTGTTGCGCAAGGAACTGTCGGATAACGAATTTACCTATGTCATGGATCTGGAGGGTCTTGAACGTCTTGCGTCTGATCCGGCCAATGTCCTGATGCTGCTGTGTAATCCTCATAACCCGGCCGGACGTGCATGGACGCGCGAGGAACTCGAGGCAGTGCGCGACATCTGTCAGCGCCACGGAGTGACTGTCGTAAGCGATGAGATACACAATGAACTCACGATGCCGGGTTACCGCTATGTGCCTTACGGGACTGTCGACCGCAAGGCTACGGTGTGTGTTTCTCCTTCGAAATCGTTTAATATCGCAGGTTTGCAGATTGCCAATATAATAGCGCCTGATTCCACAAAGCGTTCGCGCATAGATCGTGCGGTCAACGATAACGAAGTCTGTGATGTCAATCCGTTTGGAGTCGTTGCGCTCCGTGCGGCATACTCTTCGGAAGGAGAGGAGTGGCTGGAGGCTTTGAAGGTCTATCTCCATGAAAATTATCTTTTCTTCCGCGAATATCTCGGACGCAGACTTCCGCAGTGTCCTGTCGCACGGCTTGAAGCGACTTATCTTCCGTGGGTGGACATCTCAGCTCTCGGCATCGGTTCTGACGAACTTGTCAAGAAGGTTCTCGATGAGGCCCGGGTGTGGCTGAATTCGGGAGTGATGTATGGTGTCGACGGTTATGTGCGTTTCAACATAGCCTGTCCGCGCAACACTCTTGAGGAAGGTCTCGAACGCCTGTGCGATCTTCTCGTGAAGGCTTGAAAAAATCAAAATCAAGTATGGTGTCCGGGCTATATGGTCCGGACACCGCAATCTTATCGTATTTCATTAATGGCCGATATATCACTCATCCGTTCCGGTGCTCCTCTTGATTTCCGTCAGCAGTTGAAACTGACAGTGCAGCTTTCATGGCCTGCTATGATGGCGCAGCTTTCGAGTATAATGATGCAATATATTGACGCTGCTATGGTCGGACGGCTCGGCGCGGACGATTCGGCGGCTGTCGGGCTGGTATCGACCAGCCTATGGCTTTTCTGGGGTATATGTTCGGCTGTGACTGTCGGTTTTTCCGTTCAGGTCGCCCACCGTATAGGAGCTTCCGACCATGACGGAGCCCGGCGTGTGTTGCGTCAGTCGATAGTGGCCTGTCTTCTGTTCAGCCTCGCCGTAGTCATGATCGGTGCTGCCATCGCGTGGCCTTTGCCTCATTGGCTTGGAGGAACGGATGTGGTGTGTCCCAAGGCATCGCTTTATTTCCTCGTTTTTGTGCTTGCACTTCCGCTGCTGACCATGAATTATCTTGGAGGAGCGATGTTGAGGTGTGTCGGCAACATGAAAGTCCCCGGTGGTCTGAACGTGATGATGTGTGTGCTTGACATTATCTTTAATTTTTTTCTGATATTCCCGTCGCGTGAAGTCGGGGTTCTGGGGCATGCATTTCATCTTCCCGGTGCGGGACTTGGCGTGCTCGGCGCGGCTCTCGGGACTGTATCGGCCGAGATTGTAACGGCCGGATTGATGATGTGGTATTTGTGTGCGAGAGAAAAGTCAATATGCCTTGTGGGACATCCCGGCTCGTTCCGGCCGACGCGTCAGGTGCTTGCGAGAGCGCTGAAGGTGTCAGCGCCCATGACTCTCGAACATGCGGTGATATGCGGAGCTCAGATTGCTGTGACGGTGATTGTCGCGCCTCTCGGTGTGATGGCCATCGCTGCCAATGCCTTTGCGGTGACGGCTGAAAGTATATGCTATATGCCGGGCTATGGCATCGGTGACGCGGCGACCACGCTTGTCGGGCAGAGCTATGGGGCAAAACGCCTTGATGTCGCACGTAGGTTCGGCTATATCACCGTTGGTCTCGGCATGGTCACAATGACGCTGATGGGTGTGGTCATGTATATCTGCGCTCCGTGGGTGATGGAGCTTATGACTCCTGTTGGCGGTATTCAGTCGCTTGGAGTTGAGGCTCTGCGCATCGAGGCATTTGCCGAGCCGATGTTTGCCGCGGCTATAGTGAGCTACGGTGTGATGATAGGAGTCGGCGACACGATTATCCCGGCTTCGATGAATTTCGGAAGTATCTGGCTTGTGCGTCTTCCGATTGCGGCGTTGCTTGCCCCCTCTATGGGGCTTGCCGGAGTATGGCTTGCGATGTGTGTGGAGTTGTGTTTTAGAGGCGCGATATTTTTATGGAGGCTCATATCAGGCGCTTGGCTGAAAAAAGGTTTAAAGCAGGCTTGAGAGCGACAGATGGTAGATAATATTGGTCGGTTAACTATGTTTAACGTCCGATTTACTGATGGCAGTCGGCTAAATGTCTATATTTGTCGATGAAACCATTCACAAATCACGTTTTAAATATTATTTAACATCATGTGCCGTATTTTACTCTCTCTGATGCTTTTGGTGGCCGGTCTGACCGCAACAGGAGCAGAAAATGAATTCCCGTTGTCGATTCCGACAAGTGTTGACAGTGTTTCCTCCGTTGATGTGCGACCTGCGATGAGCCGTAATATCTTTGCTGAGTTTTTTGGACCGTCGTTCGGTGTCGGCATTGGTTTTGATTCCCGTTTCAGGGCCGGTTCGGTTTTCGGCTATCGTGTAGGACTCTCATTTACGTCGGGTTCATTGTCGTCTGATTATGACATGAGGGACTTGGAATTCAATGGAGTGTGTATTCCCCTTGAGGCCAATGCGATTCTTGGCGGTGGAAAGAGTAAATTCGAGGTGGGTCTGGGTATAGTCCCGTCTGTTCTTAAGCGCAGGGAGTTGACGATTTCCGGCCAATGGATATGGGATGATGAGACAGGCGACATTATTTCTACTCCGGATTGTAATTTCCGTCAGGTCACGCGTCCGAATATACTGGGTCTGATTAATGTCGGGTATCGCTATCAGCGTACCACAGGATTCTTTATGCGTATAGGCCTGACGGCGTTAATCGGTTCATGGGATTGTTCGCCGATTGACGGAGTTATCTTTCTTCCCAACCTGTCGCTTGGCTATACAATCAGACACTGACCTGCGATATAAGGCATAAGCAAAAACAACAGATTCATATCTCATGCCGAAACACAGTCGGATAGAGATATGAATCTGTTGTTTTGCTTATCCGCTATTCCCTTTTATTGAGGGATTGTGGATTTATGCGTTTTCGGGACGGAGAGTGCGTACGGTAGCACCTGCGCGCCACATTTCGCTTTCGCGGAGAGCCTTGAGTTCTTCTTCAAGTTTCTCGCGGTAGTCGGGCTGGGTGTTGGAGTCGATTGAGCGCTGTGCCTCGCGTCCTGTCTTCACGCTCTCGTAGAGGTCATAGACAACGGGCTTGATTGCATCGTGGAACGGGCCCATCCAGTCGAGAGCGCCGCGCTGTGCGGTGGTCGAGCAGTTTGCATACATCCAGTCCATGCCTTTTGCAGCAAAGAGGGGCATGAGTGACTGAGTGAGCTCTTCGACTGTCTCGTTGAACGCTTCTGAAGGAGTGTGGCCGTTTTCACGGAGCACTTCATACTGGGCGAGGAGAAGGCCTTGGATCGCACCCATGAGCGAACCGCGTTCGCCGGTGAGGTCGCTGACAGCTTCGCGCTGGAAGGTGGTCTCGAAAAGATAGCCAGAACCGATGCCGATGCCGAGGGCGAGTGTGCGATCGAGTGCGCGGCCGGTTGCATCCTGATAAACGGCAAAACTTGAGTTAGTGCCCTTGCCTTCCTTGAAGAGAATGCGGAGCATAGTGCCTGAACCCTTGGGGGCAACCATGATTACGTCAACGTCGGCAGGGGGAACGACGCCGGTGCGGTCGCTCCAGTTGATAGCGAAGCCGTGGCTGAAGTAGAGAGCCTTGCCGGGAGTGAGGTGTTCTTTGATTGTAGGCCACTGAGAGATTACAGCAGCATCGCTGAGCAGACACATGATGATAGTGCCACGCTTGCAGGCTTCTTCAATCGAGAAGAGAGTCTCGCCGGGAACCCATCCGTCGGCAACGGCCTTTTCGTAAGTCTTGCCTTCGCGCTGGCCTACGATTACGTTGAAACCGTTGTCGCGCAGGTCGAGTCCCTGACCCGGGCCTTGGACACCGTAGCCGATGACTGCGATTGTTTCATCCTTGAGTACTTCACGTGCTTTTTCGAGAGGGAATTCTTCGCGGGTGATGACGGTCTCTTCAACACCGCCGAAATTTAATTTTGCCATAATATTTTTTTAGTTTAAAGTTTTTAATTTGAAATTCCGATGGGAGAGGAGAATGTGAGTCAGTCGCGGGCTACGAACCGGATACGTGCGAGACAGCATGATGTCGAGTTGACACGGATTTCAACGTCGTTTACCTCCGGACTCCCTTCGTGGGATGCTGCGACTACGACGGCTTCTTCATCATAGCGGGCCTCGTGTTTGAATGCGATTTCAAACCTTGCCGGCCTCATTGTGTCATAGTAGTCGAGCGGCCACATGTCAACAATCAGGTCGATGTAGCGACGTGTGGTGACGTGGCGGTTGACATCAATGTCGGAAACAGCAAAACGATAGCTGTTCTCCCTTTCGGGGTTGCGTGAGGGCAGGAGCTTGCCGCCTTTATCGCCTGTGTATCTGCGGTCGCTGATGACATCGAGTCCGTCGAATATCGGAGTGAGGTCTCCGGGGCGGCGTGTGGTCATGTTGACCGCCATCCATGTCGAATGGGCTCGCATCACTGTGTGGCCGGTCTCTGCATCTGTCATTTCGAAACCGCGTTCTGAAAACAGACGGCTGGCGCTTTCAACCCACGTCTCCATCCGGTATGTGCGGTTGACTGTGACAGGGGAGTCGATGTCGACAGTCAGTCTGCTCAGCACCCATGATATGCCTTCGCGGATCATGCGGTCAAAACCGATGCCGATCAGATTGGCGTGGCCGGTGGCAGTGTCGATCAGTGTGGTGACGAGGCGGGAGAGAGACATCTCACGCTGGGCGTTGACCTCTGAAGCCGTAAGATAAAATTCGTAGGAATAAAGTTTAGGATTCATCGGGCTTATGCGGTCTGACGGTTACTTGTCGGTCTGCTGTCGACGCGATTCCTGCTCGTGCAGATAGTGGGTGAAATGTTCTGTCGGCGATTTGGTGATGCAGATTCGTCCTGAACGTATGAACTGGAGTATTCCGTATTTGTTGAGCAGCTCGTAGAGCGCCTGAGTCTCGCTTTCGTGGCCGGTCTTTTCGAGTATGGTGTACTCGCGAGTCAGTTCCAGAATGCGCACGTTGTGGACACGGATGATTCTTTCGAAATCCTTTTCGTCGAGCAGTTTCTGTGTCGGGACTTTGTAAAGTGCGACCTCCTGATAGATGATTTCATCGTCGGTGTAGAGATAGGCGCGCAACACGTCGATGCACCGTTCAATCTGCTTGATGACCTTCTCCATTGTCTCGCGGTCCGATGTACATGTGAAGTTCATTTTGTGGATGCCGGGCATTGAGCTTGCGCTCGACGATACGCTCTCCAGATTGAGTCCGCGCCGGGTGAAGATGATGGAGATGCGGTTGAGAAGGCCGACCTGATTTTCGGTGAAAACCGATATGGTGAACAGTTTCTTTTCCATGTCTTTTTGCAGATTAGCCTTGATATTTGGTGGTTTGGTTTATTAAGATGTCGTCGACAGCCGCACCGGGGACTACCATCGGGAAGACCATGTCTTCAGGATCGATGTTGACATCCAGCAGATAAGTGCCATCGTGACTCAGCATGCGGGCAATCGCATCGTCAAGTTCGGCACGACACGCCACTCTCTCGGCCTTGAAGCCGTAGGCCTCGGCTATGGTGACGAAATCAGGGTTGACCATAGGGGTAGCGGAGAAGCGGTTGTTGTAGAACATCGCCTGCCATTGCCTTACGTTTCCGAGGAAATCATTGTTGAGGATGATAACCTTGACTCCAATGTTATATGCAAGCATAGTGCCGAGTTCCTGCATGGTCATCTGGAAGCCACCGTCGCCCATGAAGGCGAATACCTGACGCTCGGGGGCGGCGATTTTTGCTCCGATTGCTGCCGGAAGACAGAAGCCCATAGTTCCGAGGCCACCTGAGGTCAATACACTTTTGGGGAGTGTATATTTGAAATAGCGTGCAGCCATCATCTGGTTCTGTCCGACATCCGTCACGAGTATGCCGCAATTGCCGGATGCTTCCGAGATTTTCCGTACCACTTCGCCCATGCGCATAGCTCCGTCAGGCCCGATATCGGATGGGTCGAGTTCGCGTTTTATCACCTCTTCGCGTTCGACTTCTTCAGGTCTGTCAAATGATGCGAGCCAGTCGGCATGGCAACTTTTGTTGACAAGCGGAAGGAGTGCCTTGATAGCTTTGCGTGCATCGGCATGTATGGTGGTGTGGGCCTTGACGTTTTTATTGAACTCGGCGCAGTCGATGTCGACGTGGATGATTTTGGCTTCGGGGGCGTAGCCCTTGATTACGCCTGTCACACGGTCGTCGAAACGGAGACCGACCGCGAGGATGACGTCGGCTTTGTTTGTATTAATGTTAGGGCCGATATTTCCGTGCATACCCACCATGCCTTTGTAAAGAGGATGGTCGGAGGGAATGGACGAAAGTCCGAGCAGCGTCGACACCATAGGTATGTCGGCTTTTTCGGCGAGCGCAATGAGGTCGGCTTCAGCGTTTGAGAGCATGACTCCGTGGCCGGCGATTATCATCGGACGTTCGGCTCGGTTGAGCAGCGATGCGGCGCTGAGCATGTTGCCGGGCTGGAGTTCCGGGTCCGGGTTATAGCTCCGGATATAGGAGATTTTTTCGTAGTGCCATTCCATTGTGCCTACCTGTGCGTCGCGTGTCACGTCGAGCACCACCGCTCCCGGACGTCCGGTCGAGGCGATGTAGAAGGCGCGAGCGACAGCCCATGGAATTTCCTCCGGGGTGCGTATCTGGTAGGTCCATTTAGTGACAGGCAGAGTGATTCCAATCACGTCGGTTTCCTGAAAAGCGTCTGTTCCCAGAGAGTTTGTAGCCACCTGTCCGGTAATGACCACTAATGGAGTGCAGTCGATGTTGGCATCAGCCACGCCTGTGATGATGTTTGTGGCAGCCGGACCGGAGGTCACTGAGACCACGCCTACTTTGCCTGACACGCGAGCATAGCCCTGAGCAGCGTGTACCGCTCCCTGTTCGTGGCGTGTCAGTATGTGGTGAAGCTTGTCTGAAAAATCATAAAGCTTGTCGTAAAAAGGCATTATCTGGCCTCCCGGGTAGCCGAAGATGGTGTCGACACCTTCAGCCAGCAGGGCGCGGCATAATGCTTCAGAGCCTGTGATTCGTTCACTCATACAGAGTCTTTGGAATAATGTGTGCGAATAATTATTTATATACCGATGAATCGGTGTGTGTCAGTCGTCGAGATGTCTGACGCCGCCTTTGTCGGCTGAGGTGACCATTGATGCGTAAGCGCGGAGAGCCTGCGAGACTTTGCGGTCGCGGTCGCGGGGAGTGAAGGCTTTGTTGCCGAGGGCTTCCTCTTCCTTGCGTCGCGCGGTGAGTTCTTCGTCTGTGAGTCTGACGTTGATAGTTCGTGTGGGGATGTCAATTTCGATTATGTCACCGTCCTTGACGAGACCGATATTGCCGCCGTTGGCTGCTTCGGGTGAGATGTGGCCTATGGAAAGACCTGATGTGCCTCCCGAAAAACGGCCGTCGGTGATGAGCGCGCACTCTTTGCCGAGATGCTTGCTCTTGATATAGGAGGTGGGGTAAAGCATTTCCTGCATTCCCGGGCCACCCTTGGGGCCTTCGTAGGTTATGACTACGACATCTCCGCTTTTCACCTTGTCGCGGAGGATTCCGTCGACGGCAGCTTCCTGCGAGGTGAACACTTTGGCCGGTCCGCTGAAACGGAATATGCTTTCGTCGACACCTGCGGTCTTGACGACACATCCGTCCTGTGCGATATTTCCTTTGAGGACTGCGAGGCCGCCGTCCTTGACATAGGCATGTTCCATGTCGCGGATACATCCTTTCGCGCGGTCGGTGTCGAGAGTGCTGTAATAGCTCATCTGTTTGCCGAGTTCAGTGGTGCGCTTCATTCCCGGAGCGCTTTTCCAGAGTTCGTCGGCATGATTGTCGAAGTCTTTACCACCGATGGCATATTTGTCCATCGCTTCAGCGAGAGTCATTCCGTCGACGCGTTTCACGGCTGAATCAATCAGCCCTGCGTCGGAAAGAATCTTCATGATAGAGAGAATTCCTCCGGCACGGTTGACATCCTGAATATGGTAGTGGGAATTGGGGGCTACCTTACACAGCACAGGGGTGTGGCGCGAGAGCGCGTCGATGTCGTCCATCGTGAAATCCGCACCCGCTTCGTGGGCTACGGCAAGGAGATGGAGCACAGTGTTGGTCGAGCCTCCCATTGCAATGTCGAGCGTCATTGCGTTGAGCATCGCCTGACGGGTGGCTATGTTGCGCGGAAGGACGCTTTCGTCGCCGTCGCGGTAATAGGCATAGGTGTTTCGCACAATCATGTCGGCAGCTTTCTTGAAGAGCTGCAGGCGGTTGATGTGGGTGGCCACGACTGTGCCGTTGCCGGGGAGTGCGAGGCCGATGGCCTCGTTGAGGGAGTTCATTGAGTTGGCGGTGAACATTCCCGAGCAAGATCCGCATGTCGGGCATCCCTTCTGTTCGAGTTCGGTTACGGCTTCGTCGCTTACGGTCGAGTCGGCGGCGTCAATCATTATGTCGATGAGGTCGACGGGACGGCCGTTGACATCGCCGGCCTCCATCGGGCCTCCTGAAACGAATATGGCAGGGATATTGAGGCGCATGGCAGCCATGAGCATGCCCGGGGTGACTTTGTCGCAGTTGGAGATGCAGACCATTGCGTCGGCCTTGTGGGCATTTACCATATACTCGATTGAGTCGGCGATCATATCGCGTGAAGGGAGTGAATATAGCATGCCGTCGTGGCCCATTGCAATACCGTCGTCAATGGCGATGGTGTTGAATTCGGCAGCGAAACAGCCCTGTTTCTCGATTTCGGCTTTTACAATCTGTCCGACTTCATGGAGATGTGTATGTCCGGGGACAAATTGAGTGAAAGAGTTGACAATTGCTATGATAGGCTTACCGAATTGCTCGTCTTTCATGCCGTTTGCGCGCCATAGGGCACGGGCGCCGGCCATTCGGCGACCCTCTGTGCTTGCTGCGCTTTTCAAAGGAAAACTCATAATTATTGCGAACCTATGAATTTGTTAAAATTATCCGCAAAATTACGATAATATGTTGTAAAACACAAAAAAATAGCGAAATATTTTTATTTCGTGCTGCCTGAGTGGGTGTTTTTGACAGAATATGAGAGTAGAAACAATCCATACCCGGATACGTATTTACGCTATCGGAGTATGGATTGCATGTGATTTCTGTTGAGATTTTATCGTTTAATCAGCAATTGGCCAGACTGTAAAGCCATATGAATTATTGGAGCTGGTACACGATCCGAAATTTCGGCCTCCGCTAAGTCCTGTCCATGATCCGGATTTGGATGCTCGGTTGTCAAGATAAAATATCAATGTCTGGTTGTCGCTATTGAGGTTTGAGGAACAGATATAGGTAATCATGCTGTATGCAGCCCAAGTTGTTCCTTTTAGTTGGGGCGGTATATTATTCGGGTTGGGTACATGCATGTCTCTCATGCCTGTAGCATATAGTTTGATTTCATTGCCGCTGCCGTCGGAATTGCTATGAAAAGTCCAGCATCTTGAATTGCTATCCCATATTATTGGATTGTTTTCATAACACCAATCTTTAATATAAACACCGTTGTTAGGCGCTGCAAAACCTGTAAAAGCGTTTGCAGGAGCAATATGATAGCCCGCCGGAGAGGGATCATATATTGTTTTGGTAACAGGCTGGGAGTTCTTTTCGTCAGCGTTTCCCGCGTTACCTCCGAAAGAAGATGTGGAATTCCATGCATTATACATGTTTTCACCAGCATCAAGATATGTAGTTCCATCCGGGTTATGCCAATGATGACGATAGTTTTTGGTTTCATCCTCTTTTATACCCATGACAAAATGGTGGGGATGCCTGATGGCTTCTCCGAGGCTCATTCCGTTATCGCGTTCTGAGCGTGAGAATTTAAAGTCGAGATTGTAGTCAAACACCCTTTTGTTGAGCATTGTGAATTCGCCTACCATACCATTGTTGTAATATATGTGGTCTGGCTTGTCATATACACCGGCGACCATAGGGTCTTTTCGTCCCCATTGGTAATATGTGTTGTCGCCGGCCAGCGATGCGATAATTCCGTGTTGTGTACGGCTGATTTCTTTGCTGATAGTCCCGCATTTAAGGGCGGAAAGGTCAAACTCGAATTTTATTTTCATCTTGCGCTCGGCAGCGGCGGGATGACTGTCGCAATAGCCAAGAGTGCTTTGAGGGAATATATACGTTTTATTATCAGCTCCGGTGGTGGTTATACGGTTTAAAGTCCAGTCATAGTTGGTCACCCATATATGCCAGCTCCAAACAATATCTCCAGCTTCATTTCGAAGTGCGATAGCTGCATTTCCCTGTGCAATAGAATGCTTGCTTAGACGGAAACTGATAAAGTCACCACTCTTGTCAAGTTCCACTTGATCGATGAGTCCCGGAGAATCAGACCATAGGACGAAGGCATCTTTCAGCGGGCCTGCCTGCTGTTTTATGTATGGAGTTGTGATTTCATTGTTTTTATGGTCCGCATAGAATTTCATGCCCGCTTCGGCATCTGGTGCAGAACGGTTGATAGTATAGGCACTCTTGTTTGCTATCCCGTTTTTCATGGAGTTGCCATAGACAGTCGAGAACGTATAGCAGCCGGGACGGAGGATCATGTAGCAGTTGGCTGATTCTTGCTCCGAAAGGTCTTTCATTTCCGTATTGAATTCTCTGTCAGGAAATTTTGCCGTCTGTAGTTCTGTAAACAAAGGCTGCGCCGGAAGAATCAGCGACCCGGTATTGACACGTGATTGCAACACTTTTTTGTCAGCAACCGTTATGTCGTCAGACTCCCACAGGGCTTCCTGCCATGACTTACCGTCGTCGGTAGATGCAAGAATTCTTATGGGCGCATCCACTTCTTTAGTTTCAGCTCCTTCCTGTGTCACTCTCACGTAGGATGTGAGTTTGAGATTGCGTATGATACCCGAGAAGGGGACAATCGAATCAAACTTAAACTCAGTGTTGTCGGCTATGTTTTGGGCAAATTCCACAATTGGTGTTACGACAACGCCTGTCGATGAGACTGAATATGTGTAAAGCCTTCCTGCTTCCCATGACTTGTCCGTGCCTCCGAGGGTTGCTGTGAGTGTGCGTTTGGTCTGGGTCAGTTTGTCGGTGAATTCGAGAGTGAGTTTTGCCGAACTTGTGAGTTTTTGCGGTATCATGAAGAAAGTCAGTCCGTCGCTTTTTCCTTCGTTGTTCTTGCCTCCGGCTATGTTGAGCCCGGGTGATGAATTCAGCTTGTTGTCATCGGAGTCATAAAGTCGTAATGCGATGTCAGCGGAATAAGAGGCGGTCGGCTCGCCTGACACACTCCAGCTGGAAGTTGAGAGTGTGAGCCTGCCGCTTCCGTAGATGCCGGAGAGCGTCGCTTTTGTGATGTCGCCCGCAAGCATGGCGTCGCCGGTGCGGATTGTTATCGCAGCCAAGGCGTGGCCGAATTTCAGTCCGACAGTCGGAGTCCCGCTTCCTGCCAAGTCGGTAGTTGCGGTGAGCAGGTCGGTCTGGGATGCGACATCGCCATTTACCGTGAAGTCAATGGCAGGATGTGTGTTGGATGCGGTATGGACTATTCCGTTATCGGTGGTCGCGTAGGGTGAGTATGCCATGAAACGTATCCGTCCTGAGCCGGGCCACGATAGTTTGTCGGATGCCGCCCATTGGTCGCCGGTGGCACTTACGGATGTATTGCAGGCAAAGTTTGCAATGAAGTCTGACAGGTCGGCAGCTTCTGAAGTGCTGTTGTAGCAGATGGCTGAGAGTCCGAATGTCTTGGGGAATGTCTCTGCTGTGACTGTTGTGCCTCGTGATAGCTTGTGATGCTCTTCCGGCTTGTCAGCGAGTGTTTCGGATTCCGAGATAAGATACATTTCTGTTTCGAACCCTCCCTCGTCAATTTTTTCGATGGAAATGTCGGAATCGGTGTTCCTTGACACTACAGTGCCTTTCACCCATGACGATTCAAATTCGACTTCAAAGGTGGGATAGGGCGCAGTATTATTATTGTCTGACATTATCCGGTCCTCGCATGACGATAGCACAGCCATCAATGCCACAGTCTGTAGGGATATTTTAATGAAATGTGGTTTGAAAGGAAAAAGTATCATTATTGTCGGTAAAATAAAAAAGAAACGTGACATGCAGCCAAAAATGCGACATGTCACGTTTCAATAAACATTGATTAGTTCATGTCGATATTACCCTCGGTCCAACCGCCGGCTGAGCCTCCGGCATCAACCCAATCGGAAACAGTTACAGTAAATCTGATGGGATCGTCGAGTACGGGGTCGCCAACTTTTTTCTCTTTTGTTCCATCTTCTCCTACAGGTCGCGTCTTGATGTACTTACCATTGCCGTCAGGCATTTTTGTAAGGATATCCTCAGGAGGATAAATACCGGCTCCACTTGTGGCTCCGCAGAATGAGAGATTGTAAATATAACGTTTTCCCGGTTCCCACTTTGTGCCGATGGGAACACAAGTATAGCCATATTGTGCTTCATCGAATGTCTTGGTGTCAGGGAAGAGCTGATGAGTATGTTTGCCATTTTCAGATTTTATAGCAGAATCAGAACCGCCCTCATGCAATTCTCCGTCATGGGTGGCTTCGACTCGGCAAAGGAACAATATGTATGCTCCTTTATTTACATTTTGTTCGTCTTGTGTACCTGCCCATGCTTCCAATTGCTGAGGTATCAGCAGGAGATTGGTTTGCGGATTTTTGATGTCGTCGTTTTTGGGGTCAAAATCAAATATGGAGGAATATGTATGAGATAGAGTCTTGACATTGGAAAACTCCATGCCGTAATAGCTTTTTGTTGTTGAACTTGCAGCCCAGTTTAGTTCGGTTGCGGCGTCGTTAGTGGAAAGCGTACCGGATGCTGCGGGATTGACAATCCAAGCGCCTTTGATTTGTATATTCTTGGAGTCGTCGGTGTCAGTCCCTTCGGATGCTCTTACTACTATCTGGGAAAGTGCATGGCGGAACTGAAGGTTTATTGATGTTCCCTCAGATCTTTGGGCTGTGGCATTGGCGACAATAAGATCTTCTTGCTCCAAAGGATTTTGCTTGGGAGTATAGTTTTGTATTGTCAGCTTTTTACCTCCGTCTTGCTTGATGTTTGGAGTTGAAACTGGAGCTATGGCCCAGAATTTTAGGGTTTCGACATCAGATGGCCAGAAAATTGAATGGTCGAATGAAAAATAAGAGTTATTCCCTTTTTTTGTAACGGTTTCGTCTTGGATAAAGGGGGCGCTGTCTGTAATGTCGGAGAAAGCCCAGACTTTAAAAGATTCAAGGTTTGACGCATCGAGGTTCTGTGCACGGCTGATGCTGGTGTTGAATGTGATTTCCGAACCATTGTTGACCAGCTCTACACTGTCCTCGGAACACGCAGAGGTCAACAAAAGTACTGCTGCCCCGAGAAAAGATAATTTAGTGTTCATTTTGTGATGTGGTTTTAAACAGTTATACAATTATTATTTATTTTGATGATTATGATTCAGCTCATGTCGACATCGAGATATACGTCTTCAGTCCAGTCGCTGACAGATGGAAACATGCCACCGCCCTCGTTATGCCCAGGCAGTTTGATTCCGTCGATTACGATTGTGATTCTCCGTTGGTCGGGTGCATCATGAATCTGCGAAGTGACATTGAAGTTATAATAGTGTTTGTCGGATGTGTATAGTGTAAAGATATGTTGCTGTTCGGATGTCGGGCAATGTCCAAACAGAGTGACAGATCCTTCGATTGTCGAAGGGGCGGTCATTGTCAAGGCTATGGGAACGGTCACGTTTCTGCCGGTATGTTTTTTCATGGCCGGGCTGAAATTTTCCGACATTGTAGAGATAGCTCCGCTTATGCCAAGCGAAGGTGTCAGATTTGTGACCCCGGTGAGTTTTATCATGTATGTGACAGTAGCTTCTGTCGGAGTGAATCTTACCGACTGTCCTGAAGTCATTTTAACTGATATGCCTTCTTTTTTGTCGGCCCATATAATGTCGGGGGCGGCTTTGACAGGTTCGTCCTTCACGGCATCGTAGCGGGGAGGTTCGGGCAACGGATTGCGGCTCATTGGAGAAAGGATGTTCTCAACGTCAGTTGTAAGCACAAAGTCGTCAAACGTGGTTGCGCTTTCAATGATGGTCTCAGTGCAGCCGTTGAATACCGCTGCGTTATATTCGCCGGCCGGTACACGGATGTCAGAGCCGTTTATATCAGAAAATTCGTAGCGGAACGGTTTGCTGTCGTCGACCGGGAAAAGATACAGCACCATTGTCTTCGGAGTGGCATCAGGTTGTGCGCTCCAGTCGAAATTGACAGTGAGGTCGGTCCAGTGTGTGTGGTCGAAACAGAGTTCCCTATGGTCACACGAGTGTAACAGGATGCCTGAGATCAAAGCGAGGCCGACGGTCATGCTATGTGACAAGTGTCTCATTCACCACCTCCTTCCTTCTCTTTGATGTTTGTATTGTCAGTGCCTATGAGCCAAGATAGACCTATTTCTGCTTTTGTCGGTCCTATCCAACGGCGGTTATGTGTGGAAATCCACACATCATGTGTGTCGACAAGGTGTTGTTTCATATATTTGCCCCACAGATATCCGATGCCTATCGAGAAATCAAGATTTAGACGGCGTGTGAGTGGCAGAGTGTAGCCGTAAGAGATTCCGGCGGCATAGTTGAATTTGTCGCCTATTATACCTGTGTGCGAGCGTCCTGTCTGGATGTCGTAGGTCACAATTGATGCGTAGAGTCCGATTCGGTGGCCTGAAAACGGATTGTCGGCAAGTCCATGTCCGAGCTGCATGCGGACTTCGATGTCACCGCCATAGACTCTCCAGTATCTACGTCTGTCGCGGTTGCTCCACCATGCGTACATCCAGTCTGCCCAGATTGTGTATTTTTCGTTGAGGCAGATGCCAATGCCTATATTTGGGATAAGGGCTGCATCATAAAGAATGTTCGAGCCTATTGTCAGTCGGATTGGCTGTTGGCGGTAAGCTATGGCATGGTCATGTGTGATTTTGGATGATGATTCGTCTGATACCCGTGCCGGTTCGTGGCTGTGGCTGCTATATATTATTGAATCGCGTGGAAGTGGAGTCTCTGTCTGCTCATGGTTGTCGGATATGATGGTCCTGTTGATTCCGTTATTGTGAGTAGAATTTTCAGGCGGCGAGTAAGAGACCCGTAATTCAGCATATCTGTCATCTGGCCATGCGGATTTAAGTAAGGTTTTACTGACGACAGTTTTTGGTTCTTTACAGTATTGTATTTTGAAATAGTCGGATAGGGCGGAGGCTCTTTTGCGGGCAAGAGTTTGATTGTAGGATTGGTTTCCTTCGGGCGATGCCGAGCCAATGACTTCTATTTGAAATCGGTGTAAAGAATCTGTTTCGGAAAGGAATCGACGTATGTTCTCTATGCGGAAATGGTTGCCATTGAAGTCAGGTTCAATGCTGGCAGATGATGGTGAGAAATATATTTTTTCAGAAAATACGAACTGATAATTAGGCGACGTAGCTTTTACCCCCCCCCATAATCCGCTGATTATCAGCATGGTGAGGAGGAGGGTTTTGCCATAGCAGCGGGACAGCATATTATAAAGGTATAATTTGCACGAGTTTTTCATTGGTTTGTGTGCTAAATTATGGCTAAATCACATTATCGGATATACAAAAAATGGAATACATAATGATGGCGCAAAATTAAAAGTTTTTTTCAAAATAAACAAGTGTGTTACAATATTTTGGTTAAAAATGTGCGGAAATTTTTCGTGTATGAAAATAGACAGCCGGCTATCGCTGTCTGGTCGCAATAACCGGCTGTCTCGGTTCGGTTGTTTTTAGAGGTCGTTAAGGCAACCTCATATGATTCGGGTGTTAATAAAAGGCTGTTAGCTTTTGAAATAGAGGTCGAGTATGTCGCGCGCTGCGGTGAATGATGATTGCTGGTTGTTGAGCACACGGATTTCCTTTTCAGCGAGCATGCGTTCGATTTCGGGATTGTGATAGAAATGGGCGCGGAGCTGCTCGTCGATGGTCTCATACATCCAGTAGCGCGCCTGTTCGCTGCGCTTGCGTTCGAAGTAGCCGTTTGCGTCGACGAATTCAAAGTAGCGGTCAATCATATCCCATACCTCCGGGATTCCAAGTTCGAAGTAGCCGGAGTATGTGAGGACTTCCGGACGCCATCCTGATGCCGTAGGCGGGAAGAGGTGGAGCGCGCTGCGGAACTGTGCCTGTGCGAGCTGTGCGCGCTGGATGTTGTCGCCGTCGGCCTTGTTGATGACAATGCCGTCGGCCATTTCCATGATGCCGCGTTTAATGCCCTGAAGTTCGTCTCCTGTGCCTGCAAGCTGGATCAGCAGGAAGAAATCGACCATTGAATGTACGGCTGTCTCGCTCTGCCCGACACCGACGGTCTCGACAAATATATTGTTAAATCCGGCGGCTTCGCAGAGGACTATTGTCTCGCGGGTTTTTCTGGCCACGCCTCCGAGTGAACCGGCCGACGGACTGGGGCGGATGAATGCGTCCGGGTGAACCGAGAGTTTCTCCATTCGGGTTTTGTCGCCGAGGATGCTGCCTTTGGTGCGTTCGCTCGAAGGGTCGATTGCAAGCACGGCGAGTTTGCCTCCGCGTTTGAGCACATGGAGTCCGAATACGTCGATTGACGTGCTCTTGCCTGCGCCGGGCACGCCTGTGATGCCTATGCGCCGGGAGTTGCCGGAATGCGGAAGGCATTTTTCAATGACTTCCTGAGCGATGGTCTGATGCTCGGGCGAAAGGCTCTCGACAAGTGTGACGGCACGGGCGAGTGTGGTGATGTCGCCTTTCAATATGCCTTCGACCAGTTCTCCGGCATTGGGAAGCACGCGCCTGCGGCGTGGGCGTAGATATGGATTGACCACGGGGGGCTGGTCGACACCTTTGTTGACGGTGAGACCGCCGAACTGCTCATCGTTTTCTATATGTTCCATGGGTAATTAAAAACTATCTAAGGTGGAGATTGATTATTTGATTTCGGCTACGACGCGTATCATCGTTGAAGGATGGTCGGGGTCGTTGGCCACAATGTTGATGCGGGCATTCAGCAGATTGCTGTCACCGAATAGTGCCGGAGTGACCGTCACACTGACTTTCTCGCTTTTGCCCGGTTTGATTTCACTGTTTTTGTATTTAATGCCGACGGAGTTGTCAGGACAGCTCATTTTGCGTATCGTCAGAGGCTTCTTGCCTTTGTTGGTGATTGAGAATGTCTTTGTCACCGGCGACGATTTGCGTGATATGCGCTCAAAATCAAGTGCGGTGACATCAGCGTCGAGTAGCGGGGCGTTCTTGCGTTCTTCGGACGACAGTCCTGAAAAGTCCTCATTGACAATTGCGACTGTCTCTACGACGATTTTATCATCGGATGTCGGGCCGAGGCTGACAGTCATAGAGTCGGTCACAACGCCCCAGTCGTTTATTTTATCGGCATCGATTACTGTTGAGATTACAAACCGGTCGCCCGGAGGGACGACTGCCGGTTCGACCATCACCTTTATATAGTCGGGAATGTCAGTGACCGTGGGGCGCAGGCTATCGGCCGAGGCATTATAGCCTTCAAGAAACTGTCCGCCGGTGTGTCCTTTGAGCACTTCGCCATAGGCGATAATTTTTGACCTGAGCTTCATCGGCCCTACCGAAACCGGGAATCGGGATTTCAATGTGTTTGAAGAACCGATGACTGTTCCGTGGATTGACAGCGATGTGCGCTTGGGCTTGGCGTCGAGATCGACGTTGACATATTTATAGAATCTGCCGGGACGGCCTGTCGGGTCAAAACCGACGCGTATAACAGCAGTATCGCCGGGAGCGATAGGGGCGCGGGAATACTCGGGCCGGGTGCATCCGCAGTTGGCGCGTGCGTTGATGATGGCTATCGGTTCGTCGCCGGTATTGACAAGATGAAAATCGCAATACACTGTACCCAGTCCCTCGTCAAATGCACCGAAATCGTGTTTCTGTTCCAGCCATACGCCCTGTCCCTCGGCAGCAGCGCTGATGGAGCAGCAACCGACGGTCAGGAGCGATAGTAATGCAGGCAGTTTCATAAATAATAGTTGAGTATTAAACTATATGGCAATCATTAAGCAGTCTGCTTAAATGATTTTACCCTACTTATCCCGATAGTAATCAAGATTCCGTCAGGGGACAATCACACCGTTAAATGTCAGTGTCTTACGTCCGGATTCTGCATTCGTTTTCACCTTCACTGAGCGGTTGAACTCTCCTGAGCGGCCTTTGGGCTGAAAGGTGATTTTAATTTCCCCTTTCTTTCCGGGCGCTATCGGGGCTTTCGGGAAATCAGGTTTGGTGCATCCGCATCCGCCGTTGGTGACGGTGATGATGGTCAGTGGCTCGTCGCCGGTATTGGTGAAAGTGTAGATGGCTGAAACCTTTCCGCCATTTTCCTTGATTGTTCCGAAGTCGTGTGCGGTCGTGTCGAATGTAATCTGGGCTTTTCCCTTGGCAGCTGCGCTAAATGTGGCGAGAGCGAGCAGAATTATGGTCAATATTTTTTTCATAATCGAAATGATATGAGAATGTTGTTTCCTCTTGGCTTGATAGGGTATCCATTTGTGAGATACAGTGCAAAAATAGCGAAAATCATGGATATAACCCAAATTATAAACATTTTCAGTAGTGTCAATGTTTAGAAACAAAGACTCCGGACTTGACATTCACATCTTTCAACTTGATTATGAGACGAAAAAATTTAACGACCTTGATTGTCACGCTGATTATATCCGTGATATTGCCCGCGGCTTTAAGCAGCTGTGGGTCTGTGCGTACGCATTGGGGGGTAGAGGGCGACTATGAGCTTCCGTTTGGTGATGATGACTATTATCGTCCAAAGCATAAAAAGCATAGGAAACATAAGAAACACAAAAAGCACCATCACGACGATTGTGATTATGCCCCAGTCTACCATAGCGAAGATGAAATGGAAATCCCGCTTTGAGTAGATGTTTGGTGGCAAAAAAGACCGATTAGCCCTTAAAGTGATGTGGCTTATAGTTTTTACCCCAGATGGCGGATTATAATGACTGACACAGGTATTTAGCAAACAGCCAAGGGAGTCATCGTCAATAGCTCGACGATGACTCCCTTGGCTGTTTATTGAGAAAACTTTCGTTTGTTTTTACTTGTGATCCATTGTGGCTGCATCAAGACCTGCCACAGCGATGAGGTTGATGATGTCGCGGACTTCGGCATCGACATTGATGAAGTGGACCGGCTTCTTGAGACCCATCTGGATCGGGCCGATTGACTCGCCGACTCCCATTTCGAGCATTATGCGGTAGACCGCATTTGCTGCGCTGAGGTTGGGGAACACGAGGGTGTTGACATCCTTTCCGTAGAGACGTGTGAATGGATACACCTTGTCGCGGACGGGTTTGTTGAGCGCATAGTTGACCTGCATTTCACCGTCGACCACCATTTCCGGATAGTCACGGTGGAGGCGTTCGACTACATTGTGGACCATTGACGGCTCAGCCTCTTCGTTAGAACCGAAATTCGAATACGACACGAGTGCCATTACAGGATCGTGGGCAAAGAATTTGACTGCATCGTTGGCGAGGCGTGCGATGTCAAGGAGCGCGCTTTCATCGGACGAACAGTTGACCATCGTGTCAGCGAGGAAGTATGTTCCCTTGGTGGTTTCAAGCACATGCATTGATGCAAAATGGTTGAATCCGTCGCGCAAACCGATGACTTCGCGGGCGATATCGGCTGCATTGTTGTTGGCTGACCGTGTTCCGGCGATAAAGGCATCGGCATCGCCTGTCTCAACCATCATCATACCGAAATAGTTGCGGTCAAACATCTTGTCAAGCGCACTTTCGAAATTTTCTCCCTTGCGCTGGCGTTTGGTGGTGAGCATTGCTGCGTAGCGTTCGCGGCGAGATGCTTCGCGGTCGTGACGCAGGTTGACAATTTCGATTCCCTCGATGTTGAGGCCGAGACGGTGGGCGCGCTTCTCGATCATCTCCTCGTTGCCGAGCAGGATGGGAACGCAGAGGCCGTCGGCTGCAGCGATGGCCGCCGCACGGAGCATGTTGTCGGTATTGGCTTCGCCGAACACAACACGTTTCGGGTTGGTGCGTGCGGCTTCGTTGATGCGGCGGGTAAACTTGCGGTCATTGCCCTTGAGCTGACGAAGTTTTTCGTCGTAGGCATCCCAGTCTGTGATCGGGCGACGTGCGACACCGCTGTCCATCGCTCCTTTTGCAACGGCGGGGGAAACAGAGGTGAGCAATCGGGGGTCGAAGGGAGTCGGGATTATGTAGTCACGGCCAAATTTAATGTCAGAGCGGTTATAGGCGGCGCTCACAACCGGAGGCACAGGCTTCTTTGCAAGTTCCGCGATTGCGCGCACGGCATAGATTTTCATTGTCTCGTTGATTTCCGATGCGCCACAGTCGAGAGCACCACGGAATATGTAGGGGAAGCCGAGCACATTGTTAATCTGATTGGGATAGTCGGAGCGACCTGTTCCCATGATGATGTCGGGACGCGCGGCCACGGCTGTTTCGTATGCGATTTCGGGATCAGGGTTGGCCAATGCGAATACGATGGGCTTTTCAGCCATGCTCTTGACCATCTCGGCGGTGACCACGTCCTTGACGGAGAGTCCGAGGAACACGTCGGCATCTTTAATCGCCTCGGCAAGAGTTGTAATCGGCCGGGATGTGGCGAACTGGGCTTTTTGCGGGTTGAGGTTTGTGCGGCTTGTCGAGATTACGCCCTTGCTGTCGCACATGACTACATTTTCTTTCTTCACGCCGAGGGCGCAGTAAAGTTTCGTACATGAAACGGCGGCAGCTCCCGCACCGTTGACCACGAGACGTATGTCTTCAATTTTCTTTCCCTGAATTTCTACGGCGTTGAGCAATGCGGCTGCTGAAATAATAGCTGTGCCGTGCTGGTCGTCGTGCATCACGGGGATGTTCATCTCAGCTTTGAGTCGCTCTTCGATTTTGAAACATTCAGGGGCTTTGATATCTTCCAGATTTATACCGCCGAATGTAGGGCCGAGAGCCTTGACAATTTCGATGAATTTGTCAGGATCGGTCTCGTCGACTTCGATGTCAAAACAATCGAGTCCGGCAAATATCTTGAATAGAAGTCCCTTGCCTTCCATGACCGGCTTTCCGGCAAGTGCGCCGATGTTGCCGAGGCCGAGGACGGCCGTTCCGTTGGAAATCACGGCTACGAGGTTGCCTTTGTCAGTGTATTTATATACGTCGTCCGGGTTGTCCTTAATCTCCAGACAGGGATAGGCTACTCCCGGCGAATAGGCCAATGCAAGATCCGCCTGAGTGGCGTAGGGTTTTGTCGGGATTACTTCGATTTTACCGGGGCGCGGGTAACGGTGATAGTCAAGCGCCATTTCTTTTGTAACTTTTGCCATATGTGTTGTTGCGTATCGTCTACGGTGACAATTTTATAGAATTATATGCGCAAAGTTAACAAAAATCTATTATACTCCCGATCATACTTACAATATTTTAACTTTAAGAATCTTAATTGAGTTTTATTTGTATTATCAGCCGTCGCAGACAGGCATGTCATATCGTGTCTGCGACGGTTGATTGATTTGTCATTCGGTCGGAGGAGGTCCGATGGCCCACTTTGGATTGCAGCTTGTCCATACCTTTATGCCGTTTTTGGGTTCTTGCAATTTTTCCATCATGGTTTGAGAGGCTACGTATATAGTCAGATTGGGCATTTCCGCAGGACCGAAAACCGTATTTTGCGATTGAGGAACATCGGTGCATCGTGTCAGGTCAAATGTCGTCAGGCTGTCACATTTTTGGAAGGGAAAAGAATAAATTCTTGATAGGTTTCCAAGCACAACCGATTGCAATGACCTGCACCCCTCACAGGCGTTAGCTCCTACTATGGTCACGTTCTTTGCATCAAGTCGTGTTATTCCGCTACGGTAAAACGCCATTTCTCCTAATTCGGTCACAGTCGACGGTATTGTCACGTCTGTGAGATTTATGCAATCGACAAATGCGCCTTCTGGAATTTTTGTCAGCCCTTCGGGTAAAATGATTTCTTTTAAGCCTGAAACGGGATTTGGATTTTCTTTTCCATGTATATTTAATGTCTGCGTGCAGAATGCAAGGTTCGGCAATTCGGTTATTCCGGCATTTTCAAGATTCAGTGCCAGCTGTTTGTCTTTTCCATTGCCATCGGATGCGAGATAGGTGCGGAGGACATTGAAATCAGAGTCGTTCATCGGGCCTGAAATCTTCACTGAATTCCCGGAGCCGATAGCTTCAATCAGTTTTTCTTCTGTGAGAGTTCCTGCTGTCGTTAATGTTATTTCCGGATAGGTTGTCGGTTTGGTGTCATCGCCTGGCCCGGGTACGGGTGTGTCATCGCCAACTCCGGGAATGGTATTGTCATTCCAGCCTGTGTTGATGGTTACGGAGAATGATTGGGCCACTTTCGACAGACTCATGATGTTTCCCTCGATAATGGTTCTGTGATTGGCTTTAAACGATACATTGGAAATCTGTTGGGTGTGAGATGCTGATTCTCCGTCAGGTTTATATGTCAGGGAAAAGTCCTCGACAAACATGGATGGATCGTTTCCGGCCTTGTATGAATCATTGGGTGCAAGCATATAAACAGATATTATATCGCCGCTTTGATTCGAACTGTCAATGGTCTTTTCCAGTGATACGGTTGTTGAACCGCTTTCTTTCGTATAGCTCTGTCCGACGGCCGAATAACTGTAGTTAGCCCTTGTGAATGACACATTGACGAGGTCTCCGACGTTAAGTTGCGAAGATTCACGGATTACGAGTTTGGCAACGGCGTGTTGCAATATGATTGTTGCTGTCGATTCGCTTGGTCTGAAGTTGCTATTGCACTGTGTATATGCGATTGAAGGGCTGTTGTTGGATGACTCGGAATACTTTATGGCCTCAAGTCCGCTTGTAGAATCGAATTTATATCCGCCTGCATCAGCCCAGAAAGCGACAGTGTATGTGTGGCTGCGGTCAAGTTCCAGAGAAAATTCGAAAAGACCTCCGTTCGGATTGCCCGGCATCGCTCTCTGTAGGATGGCATTGTTTGAATTGTCTTTAATATACATAAATGCTCTCGTTGGCGGAGAGTCTGGGAGGTTCGTCCCGGCTCTTGACTGTTGTTCCTGATCTGCCGACACGCTGAAAGTCATGTGGATTGGGGAACTGTCGATTGAATCAGGCGAAAAACCATCATTCCGGCTGCATGAACCGATGAGCAGTGCTAACGTGCCAGTCAATAAGAATTGCTTGATTTTCATGGAATGTTATTTTTTATGTGATTGGTTTGTAGTTTAATAATCAAGGATTCAGAAGCGTATTATGATATCCTCACGCCAGCTTGTGTCAATCTGTATGCCTCCTGATGCGACTCCGAGTGTAAGAAAATTTCCTGTGACGGTTGTTTCATATCCACGGCGATAATCAATTTTAAGACCGGTGGCTCTGCTGATGGTCTGACCTGTAGTGCTTTTGATTTCAATGGTCAGTGTTACCGACGAATCGCTGTCGGATGCAAAAATCATATCTCCTCCGAGCATGACAGTGTTGGAGATTATAGCGCCTTCCGCCGGACATGGTTTAAAGCTATATCCGATGCCGTTGGCGGAGTCATTGGGTCTGCCGGTATCAACGTTGAACGAAGAAATGATAAAGAATTCATATCGGACATCGACCTTAATGTCCTCTATCGGCGGGTATTTGTCGGGGTGCAGTTCTCTCATGCGTATGTATCTTTCAACATCAGTGGAGATTATACGGTAGCTTGCCAGAGGTCTATTGAGAAAAGCCTCCACGGTTGATGTCATTCCACAATCAAGACTTAAGCTACTGACGGCTGTGCATGAAGCCTCTTTGGAAGGGATAGTTCCGATGTAATCGTCAGGCATGACCGTAACCGTGTGCAGATTGTCGGTATTGTAGTGTAAATCCCTGTCAGGTTCATTGATATTCGTATGGTCACACCATATTAGAATGTTGTAAATGCCTTCATCGGCATTGATTTCAATCTGACGGCAATGGCCTTCTTTGTCGGCATCCATTCGCTCGACGTGACGGAATGCTTTAGTGCCATCAGCTGAATTGTAACCTTCAACAACGCAACGCATAGCATAATTGTCTGCCATATCGCTTCTTCCAAATGGTTCATATGGAATCATTGCTGACACAGGCATGTGCAGTGTCAACAAAATCCGTGGCGGTTCTGTCTCATCGGAATATATGCAACTTGACAGGCCAAAAGCTGTTACCAACAGAGCTTTGGTCAATAGTTTCAAAGTCGCATTATACCGGCCGCAAAGTGTTTTTATGTTATGACGGTCGAAGGTTGAAACGTGGTTAATTAGGTTGTATCGCAGAATTTAGTCGGGATATTGAGACGTGAAATCAATATCCATAGCCGTTGCAAATTTATGCTTTTAAATTCAATTTAGCATAAAAATGTCAATAAAAATCCCATTATTTTAATAAATTATTGGTGAAAAAATCCTGCGATGCTATCATGCAAATCCTCATTTGTTATCTTGCCAGATGAGCCGGCCGGAGGATGAAGGGGAGAGGGTCGCGAAGCACGATTGATTTGTCTGTTTTCACCCTTACAAACGCTTTTTCGGCTTCTTCGGGGGTAGCGCACGCCTGAGTGCAGACATAGTAGAGAGGTTCGCGTGTATGTATAATAAAGGTCGAGTCATAGCCGGAAGCCTGAAGGCGTGCACGCATCTGGCGGGCATTGAATACTTGTTTGAACTGTCCGACCACCACATTGTAACGGCCGATTGTTTCGCGCGAAGCCCCGCCGTCTTCGGTATATCCGATATATTCGGTGCGCATGGGCATAGTGTCCCCTTTCACGACAAGGTCGGATGTACGTGCGCTATTGCGGATTTTGGCGTAGATGGTCGAATCCACGCCCGATGAATCACGATTTTTGGCAACTGCCGTTTCATATGCCTGACGGTAGTTGCTCTCGGTGGTTTTACAACCCTCTGCCACCATGGCGATAGCCATGAGTGACAGCGGGAGCAATGCCATTGACGAAATGGTCTTTCTCATAGTGAAATGAATCAGGATATTGGTTGCGATATATAGTTTAAACAACGTGATAGCCCTTTTCGGTCAGTGCGTTGCGCAGAATTTCGATATGGTCATTGTTGCGGGTCTCGACCTCGACGCGAATAAGACATCCGTTGATGGAGGTGATATGTGAATTTCTTTCGTGGGTGACAGAGATGATGTTTGCGCCATTCTCGCCAAGCACGTGGCAGACGCCCGACAGCTGTCCCGGCTGGTCGGTGAGGTCGAGGGTGAGCGTGCAGTTACGTCCGCTCTTGACGAGGCCTCTGGTGATGACGCGGTTGAGAATGGTCACGTCGATGTTTCCGCCTGACACCACGCATACGGTCTTTTTGCCCTTGATGGGGACTTTGTCGAACATTGCGGCTGCCACAGAGACTGCGCCCGCGCCTTCCGATACGAGTTTCTGTTGCTCGATGAGAGCGAGGATTGCGGCTGCGATTTCGTCTTCGCTCACAGTGACAATCTCGTCGACATACTTAGAGCAGAATTCAAAAGTGTTAGTGCCCGGCTCTTTTACAGCGATTCCGTCGGCGATTGTCGCCACCTTTTCAAGACGTACACGTTCGCCGTCGTTGATTGACTGGAACATGGAGGGAGCGCCTTCGGCCTGCACGCCGTAGACTTTTACATCGGGTTTGAGCTGCTTGAGCGTAAAGGCTATGCCTGCAATCAGACCTCCGCCGCCGATGGGGACGATGACGGCTTCCACATCGGGCATTTCTTCGAGGATTTCCAGTCCGATAGTGCCCTGACCTGCGATTACTTTAAGATCGTCGAATGGATGGATGAAAGTGTAGTTGTGTTCTTTCTGGAGTTCGACTGCTTTCTGGTAGGCATCGTCATACACACCCGGGACGAGACACACTTCCGCACCGAGACGCTTCGTAGCCTCGATTTTTGAAATCGGAGCTCCTGCCGGCAGACAGATTAGTGATTTGATGCCGTTGCGCGTGGCTGCGAGCGCTACACCTTGGGCATGGTTGCCTGCCGAGCAGGCGATTACGCCATGAGCTTTTTCTTCAGGGGTAAGCTGTGAGATTTTGTAATATGCGCCACGGAGTTTGAATGCTCCTGTGTGCTGGAGGTTTTCAGGTTTTAGATAGACTTCTGCTTCAGGGTTGATTTTGGGGACACCTATTAGGCGCGGATGGCGCGCTACGTCGCGGAGCACTTGTGCGGCGCGATAGACTTCTGAAATTTCCAATGTTTCTGCCATGGTGTAGATATAAATTTTGGCGGTGATATGATTTGACGCAAAATTAGGAAATACCTGTCGATTAACCAAAATAAAAATTCAAAGACAACTGTCGCTATACATATATGGATTGACAGGTTGATGGAAATTCGTATATTTGACTCAAAGAAATGGCTTGTGCCACCGCTTACCGGCCTGAAGGTCGACGAACGCTTTTCTTTTCATCGAATATTCTCACTATATTTGTGACTGTTTATGTTTTAAAAATATAAAACTATGAGCAAAGAAGTCATATATGTACTACTGCCCGACTATGCGGCGCATGAAACTGTCTATCTTTCACAAGCAATATCATCTGATGAATTTGCCTTGAAGGAGAATCCGAAATATGTCAACAAAGTGTTAGCTCCAACAATGGAGAGTGTCAAATCGATAGGCGGATTCCGCATAGAACCTGACTATTCATTGGATAGAATCGAGGAGTTGCCCGACGATTATGCCGCGCTGGTACTTATCGGTGGTTTCGGATGGGCCACTCCTGTTGCCGAGAAAGTTGTGCCTGTAGTCAGGCAAGCCATTGAACGCGGCAAGATTGTAGGTGCGATATGCAACGGGGCTTCGTTTATGGCTAAACACGGTTTTCTTAATTCGATAAAGCATACCGGCAATGGGATTGAGCAGCTCAGGCTATGGGGCGGAGAGACCTACACAAATGCCGACGGATATGTCAACGCGCAGGCTGTCAGCGACGGAAACATTGTGACAGCCAATGGCTCGGCGGCTCTTGAATTTGCCCGAGAGATGCTTTTGCTTCTCGAAAATGACACCCCTGAACGGATCGAGATGTATTATCAGTTTAACAAGCAGGGCCTGTGTGCACTTATGGCCAGATAATATAGACTATGGAAATCATCCATCGGATGAGGATAAATAGCCGCAGACCGTTACGGTTAGTCATGGCAAAGCCCCGCTTCATTAAGCAAAATAATGAAAGCGGGGCTTTACGTATGTGTAATCGTAGCTTAAATTGTCGTATAATTTAATAGTTGGACCTGCCTATTTTCCCGGCTGCTCCTGAATACGGAGTTTGTCTTCAAGCAGTTCGAGCTGCTGGAGTCCGGATGCACGCCATTGAGGCTCGCCGTTTTTAAAGATGATGATAGTCGGGACACTGCGGATCTGATACTTGGCAGACAGGTCCGGATTGCGGTCAACATCGACTTTTACGATGTTGGCTGCGTCGCCGACTTTATTTTTCAACTCGTCGAGAATAGGGCTTTGCATTTTGCAAGGTCCGCACCATGTGGCAAAGAAGTCTACAAGCGTTGGCTTGTCACTGTTGATTATTTCATTGAAATCATTCATAACTTTAGAGCTTTTAGTGCAGGTATAACGCCGGTGCAGCTCTGAAAGTTTTTACAGTAAAGATTCTTTAACCACTGCGCTTATTTCCTTGAACGCGTAGCTGCGATGACGGCCGGAGGGAAGACGCAGAGTGATGATGCCGTCGGGGGCTACGGAAACAATCTGTGCGTCGATACGTTCATGACGGATATTGTCGAAATATGGATAGTATGAATCAGTGCGCCACAGGGCGTTGAAATATCGTTCGCCGAGACTGTCGGTGCAATTGTTCAGTGATGACGCTATCGCGCAATCGACTTCCCGGAGTATCTCTTCGGCGAATTCAACGATGAGGTCACGCACGTCAAACTTTTTCCCTGCGAACTGTGTCATCGAGACGGGATTCGGAGCGTCAGACAGAAATACGGTCTGATTCACGTTTATTCCGATACCGACGATTGAATGATTGATGTTTGTTGGGGTGATGCTGTTCTCGATGAGTATTCCACAGATTTTGCCGTCGCCGACATAGATGTCGTTTGGCCATTTGATTCTTACGTCATGTCCGGGAAGGTGACGGCGCAACACATTGACGATGGCGAGCGATACAGCCTCAGAGATGATGAACTGACGTGACGGATGCAGACCATCAGGCTTCAGGAGTAACGACATGGTGATGTTCTCGCCGGGGGCGGATTCCCATGAGTTTCCTCGCTGGCCGCGGCCTGCGGTCTGTGTATGTGCGCTGACGACAGTCCCGTGGGATGATTCGCGTGCTATTCCGGCGAGATAGCTGTTGGTCGATGCGCTTTCGTCAAGTTCGATCAGTCTCATGCCTTGGCTACTTCTTCCTGCGAACCGATTGAGAGGCGGCGGCTGCCGTCGGGCATAACGTCGATTTTAACCCATACGGTGTCGTCGGGGAGAATGTCGGCGATACGGTCGGGCCATTCGATGAGGCAGAGTGCGCCCGAGTCGAGATAATCCTCGATGCCTATGTCGAAGGCCTGTTCAAGATTTTCGATGCGGTAGAGGTCGAAGTGATAGATGAGTTCGGCGGTGGTGTCTGAGCGATATTCGTTTACTATCGAGAATGTGGGCGAGCCTGTCGGGTCGTCCTCAACACCGAGTGCGCGGCTGAGTGCGTTGATGAACGTTGTCTTTCCTGCTCCCATCTCTCCGTCGAAAGCGTAGACGGTAGCGTCGTCCATAAGACCGAGGAATTCTTGGGCTGCTTCGGGCAGGGCTTCGGCCGAAGGTATCAATATCTGTTTCATATATGATAAAAAATATGTATGTGTTGTTTGAATGCTGTCGGATATTTTATGTATGGTTACTTTGCGGTGAGAGTGATGAGAGGGACGAGCATTTCTTCAGGTGAAATGCCTCCGTGCTGGAAAGTCCCCTCATAGTACTGCACATAGTAATTATAGTTGTTGGGATAGGCAAAGAAGTCGCGGCCTGTCGCGAAGATATATGTCGATGAGACATTGGGGGCGGGGAGACCGAGACGGCCGGGATTCTTCACCTCGTAGACCTGCTTGGGATTGTAGGCAAGATTTTTACCTATTTTATAGCGTAGGTTGGTATTTGTGTTCTTATCACCTACGACTTTTACGGGATTGTCGACTCTGACAGTTCCGTGGTCTGTGGTCAGAATAATCTTATAGCCTTTGGCCGCGATGCGACGGAATATCTCTATGGCCGACGAGTGGCGGAACCACGACTCGGACAGTGAGCGGTAGGCGGCGTTGGTCGAAGCAAGTTCGCGAATCATTTTAGACTCCGTGCGGGCATGTGAAAGCATGTCGATGAAGTTGAAGACAATCACATTCAGGTCATTTGCCAGCAGGTTGGAGAATTCACGCAGCAGCTTCTCGCCGGCGGCGGAGTCGTTGATTTTTGTATAGGAAAATTTGCAGTGACGGCGGTAGCGCTCAAACTGAGTGGCAATCAGAGGTGACTCATTGAGGTTCTTTCCTTCGGGTGAATCCTCGTCGACCCATAGTTCAGGAAACATCGACGCGATGTCTTTAGGCATAAGACCTGAGAATATGGCATTGCGTGCATATTGTGTCGCTGTCGGAAGAATCGAGCAATAGAGTTCTTCGCGGAAGTTGAAACTGTCGGCAAGGAGAGGCTTTATCGCCGCCCATTGGTCAAGACGGAAATTGTCGATAAGTATGAAGAAAACTTTTTCACCTGCGTCAAGGAGCGGGAACACGTGGGTCTTGAATATTTCAGGCGACATGAGAGGACGTCCCTCTGTCTGAGGATTGACAATCCAGTCCGCATAGTTGTTTCTGATAAATTTGGCAAAGGCGGTGGCGGCTTCCTTACGCTGCATGTCGAGAAGTTCGTCCATCTGTGTCTCTGTGGCCGACAGTTGTATTTCCCAGTGCACGAGCAGGCGGTAAAGCTCCATCCAGTCATTCACGTTGGATGCTTCGCCTATCATCTGTGATATGCGGGTGAATTCCTGCCGGTAATCGTTGCCTGTCTGCGACGACACGAGCTGGTCGGAGTGGAGATTTTTCTTGATTGAAAGGAGTATCTGTTTCGGGTTGACCGGTTTTATGAGATAGTCGGCGATTTTGTTGCCGACTGCCTGATCCATTATGTTTTCCTCCTCGCTTTTGGTAATCATGATCACCGGTATATGGGGCGATTCGAGCTTGATGCGTTGCAGCGTCTCAAGTCCTGTCAGTCCGGGCATGTTCTCATCGAGGATGATGAGGTCAAAGTTTTGTTCGTTGACGAGGGCAATGGCGTCAGCTCCGCTGCATGCGGTGACAACGTCATAGCCTTTCCCTTTGAGGAACATTATGTGGGGTTTTAGCAGGTCGATTTCATCGTCGGCCCATAGTATGGTGGACATGTATTAAGTGTTAAGTTTTGAGGATTAGGTATTAAGTCTGGAGGGTATCAGTCATCTTCATCGCCTTCACTTCCGAGCGGATAGTCTGGAAGTTTTGGTTTTGTTGGCTGAGGTTTGGGGACAGCCGGCTTTTGTGGCTGCTTTTTGGCCTTAGGTTTCGGCACAGGTGGCTGTGTCGGTTTGACTACGGGTCGAGGTGTCGCCTTCTTCAATGTATCGGCAGCGTTTTTCAGACTGTCGCCCTTGATTGTCTGGACGGCAGACGGTTTAGGCGCGGTGACATTGGTGGTGACGCTGTCTGTATTAACACTTTCAGTAGCCGGTTTTGTTTCAATGACGGGGACAGGAATGTCGAAGCCATCTGATGCTTCCGTATTGTCGTTTGGCGTTTTTTCAGGAGCGGTGGCCGGTCGGGCAATGGTTTCTTCATCATCGGTACTTTCACCATCGGCACTGTTGTCATCGCCTCCGCCATACATTTCTCCGGCCGAAGGGTATTCTTCGGGCGAAAGGACTGACTCATGCGTCTCTCTGATGCTTTCCTCTCCGATGAAGCGGAAATAGTCGTCGAACGAACCGCCGCTTTGCAGGAGTTTTTCAAAGTTGCTTTTGCTTATCTGGACAGGCCTTACTCCTTCGGGAAGCATCACTCCATTGTCCTGCGCGAGCAGCGAACGGTAGTGGTTGAGCTCTCCTTCATTTCTGAATCCTTTTATCAGCAGGAGACCGAGTTGCCCGAAATTCATCACTTCGAGGTCGAAATCCCTCACCATATAGGTGGTGAAGTTATGGCGTGCCACATCAAACAGGAGCTGATTTGGCGAAATGTTCTCGGTGGAGAATAGCAACACGAGATAGTGTGGCTCTTCGGGTTCGAGTGTGAAGTCAATTTCTCCGCTTTCGGTTGAAGTGGAGTCGTTCGACAGGCGTATGTCCCAGAGCATACTGCGCATGTTCGAGCCTCCGCTGCGCAGTTTGCGTCCCTGCGCGAGTCCGCGGAGATATGCCGAGGCCATGGGGGTGACATCCGTGTCGGGATAACGTTCGAGAAGTTCAGTGAGTGTCGCGCCAAATTCGTCGGGCTTGTTGTCGGTGACATAGGCGAGCGCTTCAAGGAACATGAATTTCGGCATCAGCGGCGACAGCGGATATTCGGTCTTCATTCTGCTATAGGCCTCATGGACCTTAGCGTTGTTATCGGCGAGATAATTGGCATAGGCATCTTCATAGAGCTGTTCCTGACGGGTGAACATCGATCGCAGATTCTCGATATAGTTCGGGTCGGCCATGGCTTTTGCAAAATTCGATTCGGGAAAATCGCTCAAGATGAGCTGACGGTAGCGTTCGGCCTCCGCCGGACGGTTGGCTCTGAGATTCATCAGATATTCGTTGTAATAGATGTCGAGCCGGTAGATATTGTCGGGATAACGGTTCATGAGCCGTTGCCATTCCGCATCGGCTGCATCGAAATCTTCAAGTTTGTCTTTCAGGATAAGGCCTGAGTTGTAGAGACCTTCGCGTATGACATCTTCTGCCGTGGTTTTCTCGACGTCGGTCGACGGTATCTGCTTCAGATAATATTCCGGATAGTGAGGGTCGTTGGCTTTTGCCGCTTCACTCTTCTTTTCATCCGAACTCTTGTCATCGTTCTCCTCCGGGTCGTCGGCGTTGTCGTCAGTATCCGTTTCGTTTTCACCCGAGCCGAAATCGTCGAAGCTGAACGACGATTTGTTTCGTCGACGCCAGTCGTTTTCGAGCTTTCGTGAGCCCCATCGTTTCTGGAAGTCCGTGCGGCCTGCGTTGCGGGTGGCGGTGTTGTAGAAATACCATGAATTGTCAGTGTTCAGATTGAATGAGGTCGGAGCTTTGGCATTGTCCTGTTTCAGGTTTGATCCGGCGGCCTGCTGCTCGGCAAGATACTCTTCGCGGCGGGCGGCGTCTGTTTCTTCTTTTTCCCGCTTTTTGAGGTCAGCGATGATTTTGTCGATGACGGCGAGGCGTTCGGCTTCCGGCATGGCGGCCAGCCGCAGCAGTGAATCATTGAGATTTACATTCTGTGAGTAGACGGCCAGCTCGTCGAGCACATCTGACCTCTTTCTGAGAGTTGCTATGTCAGGGTAGTCATCGGGAAGCAGCGGGACGGCCTCGGCATAGCATGGCTGTGCGAGGTCATAGCGGTGGCTGTCGAAGTACAGGCCTCCGAGTGTTATCTGCGAGAATGCTTTCTCGACACCGCCACGTGTCGATTTTTCTGCTGCAAGAATGTAGTTGGCTATGGCATTGGCTGTGTCGCGTCTTGACAGGTAAAGATTGCCGATAGCATAGTAAATCTGGTCGAGATACTCTTTGTTGCGGTCGTAGCGCGTCATCCGTTTAAGGGCCTTGACCTCGGGTGTGATGTCCGCGCCTTCAAAGACTTCGCTTTGTTTGATACGTGCGTTGAACTTGGTGCGATACGAGGCAGAAGTTGCCTTGCCTGCTTTCTTATATGCCTGATATGCCGCCGTTTTGTCACCTTCGGAAGCATAGAGCTGTCCTAAAAGAAAATTCAGACGCGTCTTCTGTGAGCCACCGGCGAATGTCAACGCTTCTTTGAGCATAGGTATCGCCTTCGCATTGTCATGCGAACGGATATAGAAATCGGCATAGGTGAAATAATAAAGCTCCTTAAGCCGTGAATTTGTCAGCTCGTCGGATTTGATTCGCGTAAGGATTGTTTCTGCCTCAAACAGCCAGTCGAGCCCGCAATAGCTCCGGGCCTGCCATAGTTTTGCTTCTGTGACTGTTTCCGGCAGCCATGTGAAATGCTTTACGACGTAGTAAAAAGTGGAGGCTGCTCCAAGGAAGTCGCCGTTGAAATACTGGCTTCTGCCCATGAGCATCCACGCGTTGTGGATAAATGGATTGTATTCCTCTCGTTTAAGCCATTTCTTGTATTCCGGATTGTTCGACTGGCCCGGTTTGCGCTTGGGGCGTTTCTTTATACTGTGGAGCTGAATGGCTTTCTGGGCTTTTTCGATCGAACGGGTGAATGATCCGCTCGGTTGTGGTGCTTTGGGATTGGAATAGGCTTCGACCGGGTGCATGAAGAGTTGCGAGGTGTAGTCATCCTCGTAAGCACTTTCCATTTCTTTCAAAGTTTCTTTGAAATGCTGGTCGCCGTTGAAATATACATTGTAGCGGGTGATGAAGGCCTGATAGTTGCGCGAGGCAGCAGTGTTTTTTTTAGTCGAGCATGAAGATACTGACGCGACTATCACCGCGACAGCAATGAGCGCCATTACCCTGCACAGGAAATGGCAGCAGAACAGGTCTGACCTCTTTTTCATCTCTTTTTCTTCAACGTAAATACAGGGGGATTATTGCGTTTTGTCTATAATATGGCAACAGACTGAATTTAGAGCAGTTAAATTTAAATATATCTCTGTGAAAAACATTAAAAAATGTAAAAATAAAGTGGCGGTTTTTATTTTGAGTTGTTATAAAAGCAACGTCAGCGAAACGTATGCTTCACAGACGCCCTGAAGTCAAAATTGATTGAAGGTGCGGCATGCCTGTCGGTAATTCCAAGGGTAGGTGACATGTAAATCAAAAGATAGACTACAAACCGAATAAAAATATGGCCCTGCATGACGGTCTACGGGGGATTAGACAAACTTCTTCGAAGCCAGAGTGTCCGGTCAATAAATAAAAATTATAAACACTTAATTTATTATTACTATGGCAGACAAGAAGTATTCACCAGTAGTACAAGAACTCGCAGACCTCATCAAAGAAAACAATTGGGAGGACAAATTCAATCAGGCTATCGCCAAAGTAGTTTCCTACAAGATTCCCGGACTTTCTGATATCGCCACGATTGAAGACTATCTTGACTATCTCGAAGCTTACATGCACTGGGTTCCTGCTGAAAACAAGGAAGGCACACATGTCTATCAGCATCTTTTCCGTTCCTTCTTCCTTCTGGATCAGGAACCTGTGAAATCGCTCCAGACTCCATGCGCGCCTGCTGATCAGCAGCCTGAGCTTACACCGCTTTCAAAATGGATGGTTGACTATTGCTACGGAATCGGCAACTGGCTTGACAGTCCTGAATCAATCACCGACGACAGTGTCAAATCGTTCTACGACTGTGCGGTCTATAACATGGACGAGTATCTTGAACCCCGTGGCGGATGGAAGACATTCAACCAGATGTTTGCACGTCACGTGAAACCCGGCTATCGTCCTATCGCAGCCATTGACGACGACAAGATTATTGTCCATCCTGCCGATGCTTGTTTCGGCGGTCAGTGGGAAATCCGTCCTGACACTCATGTTCGTATCAAAGGACTTGACTGGAGCATAGACGAACTTCTTGAAGGCAGTCCCTACAAGGATAAATTCAAAGGCGGCATGTGGTGTCACTCGTTCCTTAGCTGGACTGACTATCATCGTCAGCACGCCCCGCTTTCAGGCATTGTCCGCGAGGCTCGTGTCATTCAGGGCGCATGTTACGTTGATCTCGTCGCAGTTCCCGATAAGGTCAATCCTGCCACCAATCAGGTTGAGGCATGGCGTGCGACCGCTCCTGATCAGGCCGGTTATGAATTCATGCAGACCCGTGGCCTGATTGTGCTTGAGACAAAATATGGATATGTAGCCATTCTTCCTATTGCGATGCCACAGGTTTCGTCGGTTGTCGTTACTGCTGAAGAAGGTGTCGCCCTTAAGAAAGGTGATGAAATATCTTACTTCCAGTTTGGCGGATCGGATATTGTCTACCTCTTCTCAGCAAACATGAACGTGTCAATGTCTGCCCATAAGGGTACTCACTATAAAGTCGGTACAAAGATTGGAGAAGTCTATCCGGTGGTTGAACTCTGACCATAGTAAAATCCGATTTTCTCAAATTTCAGCTATGAAGTGATTTTTTTGAACGTATTCATGACCATTTGCCGGTCATGACACAGCGGGGGCCGGCATCACCGCCGGCTCCCGTTTTTTACCTCACGCTCTGATTCATTGCTTCACACCCGTTTAATAATCTATTAATTAAGGCATATATGGCTACTTCAACTTCACCCCGGTCATCCTCTGACAAGCCTCAGGTGAAAAAGCCATCGGCGGCTTTGATCTCGACAGGAGCGATGACTGTAATGATCATCACTACTGTGGTCAGTCTCCGTGGACTCCCATCGCAGGCTGAGTTTGGCATTCAGTCGATTTTCTACTATCTGTTTGCCGCAATCGTTTTCCTGATTCCGTTTTCTCTTGTCTGTGCCGAACTTGCTTCCACATACACTCATTCCGGTGGCCTTTATCGTTGGGTGTCAGAAGCTTTTGGTCCACGATGGGGATGGACGGCAATGTATCTTGAGTGGCAGACTCTGGTAATCTGGTTTCCTGCCGTCCTCATGTTTGCAGCCGTGTCGCTCGCATACATATTCTGGCCGGAATCATTTGACGCGAAACTGTCGGCCAACAAGATTTACACACTTGTAGTGGTGCTTGCGGTCTATTGGATAACGAATTTTATTGCTTTCCGTGGCATGAAGTCGTCGAAGATTCTGAGCACGCTCGGAGGTCTGTTCGGCACTATAGTGCCCGGTGCGGTTCTGATTATTCTCGGTGTCGCATATCTCTGCATGGGAAAGCCGATTATGCTCACCCATGAATCTTTCTTCCCTGATTTTACAAAAATAGGCACTATAGTGCTTGCCGCATCAATCTTCCTGTTCTACGGCGGTATGGAAATGAATGCTGTCCATGTGCAGAACATGAGTAATCCTGCCCGTCAGTTCCCTCGTGCGATTTTCCTTGCGGTCGCCGTTATCGTGCTTATATTTGTCTTCGCCACACTTGCCATAGGTTTTGTCGTCCCTGCAAAGGACATCAATCTTCTTGCCTCGCTGCTGGTTGCCTACAATGACCTTTGGGCATCTATCGGAGTGCCTTGGCTCGGAAATGTGATGGCCTTGCTGATTACTTTCGGTGTCATAGGGCAGGTCAGTGTCATCATTGCCGGCCCGTCGACAGGTCTTGTTGCCGTCGGTGAGAGCGGTTATCTTCCCCGTAGTCTTCAGAAGACAAATTCGCGCGGTGTCAATAAGCCGATTCTTTATGTTCAGGCTATTTTTGTCAGTCTGCTTTCGCTTGTGCTTGTTGTGCTCCCGTCGGTTGAATCGGCCTATCAGGTAATGTCGCAGATGGCTACTGTCATCTATCTGATTCTGGTATTGATGATTTATTTCGCATTCATCAGACTGCGTCGCACCCAGCCGCAGAAACATCGCGGTTTCCGTATCCCGGGTGGTAAATTCGGTGAAATCGTTGTCGGTGGCATCGGTATTCTCGGCGCGATTGTAGCTATGGTTCTTAGCTTTTTCCCGCCATCTCAGATCAACACCGGCAGCCCGGTTGTGTATGTACTCATAATCCTCTGTGGCGCTGTCCTGTTTTTCTGTGTTCCTCTGATTGTCTTTGCCAAGCGTAAGCCGTCATGGCGCAATCCGCAGGCCGATTTCTATCCCTTCGACTGGCAGATTGAGAACCGTGAGCCTTCACAGCCGTCAAAATGGAGTGCCGGTTATGAGCCTACTCCTGCCGACATTGCTGCTACGGATGCAAGAATTCTTGCCGAAGAAAACGGCGCGACTCCGGCTGAGGCAGAGACTATTGCTGCAGAAGCTGCTAAAGCTTACGATGGCTCTGCCAATCCACAGGCGGTGGCTTACGATGTCTATAATAAAAATAAAGGTGGCACAGCGAAGTGATGTCTGACATTCCCATCACATCCCACAAACAGTCAACATTATGAAAATCAACACCGGAAAGGGCACAATCTCCCTTATGACCCTGATTGCGATATGGTCAATCTCTCTGACTGTCAATCTGCCCGGGCTTGCCATCACACCGATGTTAGGCAATCTGGACAAGATATTCCCTCACACGTCTGAACTGGAGATTCAGCTCCTCACCGTGTTGCCAAATCTTTTCATAATCCCGTTTGTGCTGCTTTCGGGAAAGCTGTCGCTGTCCAAAAGCAAAATTAAAATAGTAGTGGTGGCACTCGCCATATATCTGGCGAGTGGCATCCTCTATTTCTTTGCCAAAAACATGGTCGACCTGATTGTCATCAGCTGTCTGCTTGGCATCGGGTGCGGATTGCTCATACCGCTTGCCGCCGGTCTTCTGGCTGATACGTTCGTAGGAAAGTATCGTATGAGGCAGTTGGGCATCAAGTCGGGCATTTCGAATATCGCCCTTGTGATTGCTACCTACGTCGTCGGTTGGCTCAATCATGGAAACTGGCGTCTGCCGTTTCTCGTTTATCTGATTCCGGCGATACCTCTTGTATTGTCTGTATTTCTGCGTGGCATTCCAAAAGCCGATCTCTATCCCGCATCTGTCACACCTTCGCCCGACGTAAAGGCTACAGCCAAGGTTGCGTCCAAGGCTTCTGCTGCCGGCGTGCCGGCCAAGGCTATTCATGCCAAAGCCCCCGCAAGTGTCGATGATGCAGCGAACGGCAACTCCGGGCGTGTGAAGAACGGCTTCATAGTCTCGCGCGTATGGTCGCTTATCGCAGTCTATTTCTTTGTATGTTATGCAACCGTAATAGTCAGCTACTATACTCCGTTTCTCATGCAGGCAGACGGGATGGGTGATTCTGAAGTCGGGACTGTCACCGCTATTTTCTTCCTCGCGGTGTTCCTTCCGGGGTTCATATTGCCATATGTCGTGAAGGCTCTGCGGCAGACGACGCTTATTGTTTGTTCGCTTGTCATGGCAGGCGGTATAATCCTCATGGTGGTGGGACATGATTTCGGTGTGATGTGTGTGGCAGCCGTTCTGGTCGGATTCGGCTATGGAGTTTTCCAGCCTCTGATCTATGACAAAGCTACGCAGATAGTCACTGACCCGGCCAAATCTACGCTTGCGTTGGCAATTGTGCTCGCGGCCAATTATATTTCAGTCAGCGCCACGCCGTTTATTGTCGACGGGTTCAGGGACATCTTCGATCCTCATCATCTCAACAATGCGTTCCCGTTTGTGCTTAACTCGGTTCTGCTTGGCATATTTACCATTATTGTGATTGTATTTCGCAAGTCATTTGTGTTCCGCATAGATCCCTCGTATTATGAGTGAACCGCTTACGGATACGCACTAATATTTTAAAGCTTCTTTATTTTTCACAATGAATACTTTTACACGTTTCATCATCTTTTGTCCGGCCTTGGCTATAGTGCCTTCTGTTTCCGGACAGTCTCATCCTCTTACGCCTGAGTATCAGGAAGTGACAATAGTTAATCCTCACTCCGCTGCATCGTCAGATACGACCGTAGTGAATGTCTATGACATATTCCTTGAAAATTCACCTAAATCGTTTAAAGTTCCCGGTGCTCCACGGTTTGCAATCGAGGGGAAGGACAGAAAATTTTATTTAGGTATAGGAGGAACGGCCAAAGCGACACTTTCCTATGATTGGGGTAATCCGATTGATAATGCCTACGATTTCACAACCTCTGCAATCCCGATGACACAGCGTCCCGGCGACGGAGGTCTTGTGCAGGCCACAGCCGCAACAAGCGGTCTTTTTGTCAATTTCGTGGCGATGCCCGGTGATAAGAATCAGCTTGGGGTTTATTTTAATTTCAATCTGACCGGCAATGGTAATGACTATGGGTTCAATCTCTGCTATGCCTATATAAAGTATAGAGGTTTCACTGTCGGTTATGACTATAGCCTCTTTTCTGATATGGCGGCCGCACCTCCGAGCATTGACAACGAAGGCCCGTGCGGATTCACGGCCATACCCAACGGAGTTATCGACTATCGCCACGACATCAATTCGAAATGGAGCGTTGCTATAGGCGCTGAGATGCCTATGGTATCGGCCACGACCGGTGAGAATAGCTATGTGGTGAATCAGCGTGTCCCCGACATCCCGGCCTATGTGCAGTATTCATGGGGCGGAGGCAAAAGTTGGCTTCGTTTTTCAGGTATAATGCGCAATATGCTATATCGTGATGAGGTCTCCGGCAAAAACCGTGATGTGGTTGGCTGGGGTGTGAAAATGAGTGGAAGTGCCTCTGTTTCTTCATTCCTCACCGCGTATTATCAGGCTGCCTATGGAAAAGGCATCACGAGCTATTTTCAGGATCTGTATGAAGGAGGCCTTGACATGGTTCCTTCGGGCGACGGCTCACTTAAGGCCGTGAAGGCTTGGGGCGGTTATCTCGGCCTTCAGTACAATATCTCGCCTAAGGTCTATGCGACCACGACCTACAGCCATGTGCGCAACTATGCCCCTGACTATTCCGGCGGCGTGACTGCTTGGAGCGGGCAGTATAAGTATGCTCAATATGCGTTGGCAAATATAATGTGGAACATCACTCCACAGATTTCAACAGGCCTCGAATATATCTATGGCCGGCGTGTGGATATGGATGGCATGTCGCGTCACGACAACCGCATACAGACTATGCTTCAGGTGACATTCTGACGGTTCAATGATAGTCTGATAATTGAAAACGGCTGTCAGCTCAGGGATTGTTCCTGATGCTGACAGCCGTGATGTTTAAATTTCGCTTGGGCTATTATTTTTTTACCTTGAATCCTTTTCCGGTCCATTCATAGGTGAGCGACGGTTTTAGGTCGGAAGACAGGTCATCGTAGAGAGCCTTGTCAAGAAACTTGTCGAGATTGTTGGTGAGAGTGAGAGTCGATGTCGACGGATCGATGCGGTAGGAGGCGAGCATGAATGGTACTTGCATAGTCACGTTCGCTTCGTTTTTGCTTCCGCTTTCGGTCAGCCACTCTTTCCAGCCCGGTTTGGTGAAATAAGTTTCAGTCGGCAGAGGTTTCCAGTCCGGGTCATAGAATCGGATATTTGAATCCAGACCGGGAGTGGCTACAGTGCTTATAAGGGCAATGATGTTGCCTTTTGATCCTTTCAGCTCCACCAGCTGTATGGCTGACGAATCGGTCATCTTCACAGTGATTGATTCAGGTGTCATTTCTGTGATTGCCGAACGTCCGTCGAGCTGGTTTTGAGAGGGTGTGGTCATACCGTTCTTGAAATAGTCGACCATGTCAAGACGGGTGTTGCGGTCAAGCAGCGGAAATATGTTTTGCGGTGCTGAGGTGAACAGGTCGGCGGCTGACTGAGCGGTTGCTGTCAGCGATGCTGCCCCGATGGCGATGGCAAGGAGATATTTTTTCATTGTCGATATGTCTGAGGATGATTATTTGTTGCTCTTTTTGCCTTTGCGTTTATCGGCTATTTTGGAGTAGTCGCGCTCTGCGTCGGCGATTTCGCTGTGGAGGCGTTTGCCATAGAAATCCGCACCGGTGAGAGCTCCCACTACTTTCCGGGCATCAGCCTTCTTCACGTCAAAGAGTGAGTAGGCCGGTAGCAGGTCGATACGGCCTACGTCAACACGCTTGCCGGTGACGAGTTTGTTGAGCATCTCGATGAGGTTTCCGGCAAAGAAGCCGTCGCGTTTGCCGACGTTGATATATATGCGTTCCATTCCGCGTTCGGCTGTCCGGCGGTCCTTTTCCTTGTCGTTTTTAGGACGTTCATGTTCGCGCTCCCCTTTGTTGCGTTTGCGCTCGGCTTTCGACTGTTTCACGTCGATGACATCGATTTTAGGCGCGTCTTTGTAGTAGTCGAGCAGTCGGTTGAATTCGAGCGATATGACACGCTTGAGCAAATCTTCTTCCGAAAGCCATTCGAGTTTGCGGGAAATTCCCGGAAGATATGCGGCGATTTCTTCCTCGTTGACTTTGACACGTTCGATACGGTCGGCAAGATTATAGAGCTGCTTTTCGATGATATGTTCCGGGGTCGGGACTTCCTTGTGCTCGAAAGTCTTGCCGATGATGCGTTCGATTTCGCGTAGCCGTCCTTTCTCGCGGGAGTGGATTATTGCAATCGACACGCCCGACTTTCCGGCACGGCCTGTACGGCCCGAACGGTGGGTATAGACGGCTGTGTCGTCAGGAAGCCCGTAGTTGATTACATGGGTCAGATTGTCGACATCAAGACCTCGTGCGGCAACGTCGGTGGCCACGAGCAATGGGACGACATGGTCGCGGAACTTTTTCATAACGATGTCGCGCTGCTGTTGCGACAGGTCGCCGTGGAGTGCTTCGGCGTTGTATCCGTCACGGATGAGGTTGTCGGCGATTTCCTGTGTGTCGCGACGTGTGCGGCAGAATACGATTGCGTATATGTTGGGTGAGTTGTCGACAATGCGTTTAAGTGCGAGATATTTGTCGCGCGCGTTTACCATATAATATATGTGGCGGACGTTTTCAGCTCCTTCGTTGCGTGTGCCGACTACGATTTCCTCATAGTCTTTCATATAGCGCTTGGCTATTTTGAGGATATCCGGGGGCATTGTCGCTGAGAACAGTAGCATCTTGCGCTCCTCGGGGACGTATGACAGAATCTGTTCGAGTGATTCAAGGAAACCCATGTTGAGCATCTCGTCGGCTTCGTCAAGCACCACTGTATGGACATCGTTGAGCTTGACGACTCCTCGTTTGATGAGGTCGATAAGGCGTCCCGGAGTGGCTACGATGACCTGCACACCTTTTTTCAGCATGCGTATCTGGCTTTCGATGCTTGAACCTCCGTAGACGGGGAGCACTTTCACTTCGGGTACGTATTTTGAAAAGTCCGCAAGGTCACTTCCGATTTGCAGGCAGAGCTCGCGTGTCGGTGCAAGAATCAGTGCCTGCGGGCGGTTGATATGTGGGTCTATGCGTTGTAACACCGGCAGGCCGAAGGCTGCCGTTTTACCTGTGCCCGTCTGGGCGAGGGCTATTATATCGTGTGCGTCGCCGAGCAGACGGGGGATGACACGTTCCTGCACTGGCATCGGAGATTCAAATCCGAGTTCTTCGACGGCTTTGCGCAGTGGCTCGTTGACGCCGAGTTCTTCAAAAGTTTTCATAATTATGTAATTATATATATTTGGTAATCCACTTCTAATATAACCACAGAGAAGGCCTTAAAGTTGATATATGCTATCTTACCCATTGTGAGGGGTTAAGTTTCTGGCGTTCATTGCGTATTTCGAAGTGGAGTATGGTTCGGTTACCATCGTCGGGGTCGGAGTGGATTGTACCTAAAGTGTGGCCGGCTTTTACATAGTCGCCGCTTCTGACACTCACACTTCCGAGACCTGCATAGATGGATATATAGCGTCCGTGACGTATCATTACGATAGAGTTGAAGCCGTCCTGCTTGAAGATTGCCGATACCGTGCCTGCGAATATCGAGCGGGCTGTGCTGCCCGGTGCTACTTCAATGTCGATACCTGAATTGTCGGTCTCGACGTGGCGCAGGGTGGGGTGGGGCTGACGGCCGAAAGGACGGACTATTTTATACTTCCCGTTGACCGGGAAAAGTAGTTTGCCCTTGTTGGATGCGAACGAGCCGGACAGCGCTTCGGCATCGGTCGATGCAGCTGTGCGTGTGGTCGCTTTGGCGGAGGCCACTTCTTTGGCCGACGGGCTGTCGGTTTTTGCAGCTTCGCTGCTCTGGGCTGTTTCTTTGTTTTTTGAGCGAGCCGCGGCAGCCTGCTCTTTTTTCTTTCTCTGGCGTTCGGCTTCGGCGGCTTTGCGTCGTGCTGCCTCTTCCTCGCGTGCGATACGCGCCTGTTCGGCTGCGATAAGCCTGTCGAGCTCGCGGTCGAGTGCGGCGGCTTTGCGTTTCTGCTCGTTGAGCGATTGTCTGAGAGCTGAATCTTCCTTGCGCAGCTTGGTCACCATTTCTTCCGACTCCATCTGCTGGCGTGAGAGGGTCTGCCGTGCCTGTTCTGCTTTGCGGTATGCCACGTCCTGACTGTGGCGCAGGTTGGTGAGATGGGCGCGGCGGTCGGCTATACGGTCGATAGCGCTGTGTATTTTCTCCACTTTGCGTTCCCTCCATGCGGTGAACTGACGCAGATACCTGATGCGGCTGTAGGCTTCGGAAAATGTTTCGGCGGAGAAGATGAACGAGAGGTCGCTCGCTGCCCCGGAGTGGGGTTGCAGGTCTTTCATCGCCTTGACATAGGCACAGCGCATGCTTTCAAGTTCGCCTTCGAGGATTTTGATTGAATCGGCAGTTGCGTTTATGGCCGAGCCGAGCGAGTCGATGTGTTGTCGCAGTCCCTCCACCTGATTTTTGGTGGTGGCGATGTCTGCGTTGAGCGAATTGAGCTTGTTGAGCTGCCGGTTGAGTTCTTTGGCATTGGTCTGGAGCTTGGTGGATGTCTCCGAGATTTTACGCTCTGTCGAACTCTTGTCCTTCTTCACAGTTTCCATTGTACGGTGCTGGGTGCTGCTGCGCTGTGTAGTGCGTTGCGTTCGACTACGCTTCTTGTTTGTCTGTGCGTCCGCCGGCCACGACGCAAGCAGCAGCCCCATCAGGATGATGGTCAGACAGCGGATCCAGAATCTTGAAAACTGTGGCATTAATAGTAATGGTGATGAATTAGGATGTGATTGAGAGGATTGTTATTAAATATCCTCTTTTAAGTCGGTGTAGAAATTATTTTTTCGCGTTGAGCTTCTTTATGATGTCTTCAGCATGTACGCGTGTATACCCTTTGGGTACAGTCCATGACTTGCCGTAGCCTTTGCCCCAGTCTGCTTTGCGTGGATTGAGGGTTATTTCACCCGTGAATGTCGTTTTTGAGGTTTTGGCAGAGATAGAGGTATTGCCGGCCATAGGGCCTGTCTCAGATGTATCGAAGTCTGAATAGTCGGCTGTTATTGGTGACCGGGCAGGAAGGTTGACTGTCAGTAGCTCCACATTGCCGGTCGGGGTGTCGATTGTGAAGTCATATTTCATTCCCATTGGACTGCGGTCAGGGGTGATGGTCCATGTAGCGCCATTTCCTGAAAGAGTGCATTGCGAAAGAGCTACGTTATTTTCTCCAAGCACGAACGGCCGTCCAAGTATCATGTCCTGAACGTTGCCCACGGTTGCCGGAAATCCTCCCATAAGGTCGCGGATGCTTTCGGCGAAATAGATTCTTTCGAGTTTATATGCGGCATATATGCTGTCTTCCGTGACCATGAGCGATGCCACTTCCATGCCGAGAAATCTGAACGACATGTGTATCGAGTGGTTGCGCTCCATGCTCAGTGTCCCTCCAATGCTCATGTTTTTGGGGCTTCGGAGCGAGAGGGTGACAGGCATCTTCATGCTTTCCCATTCTGAGTAGCCGTTTTCAAGACTATTGAACAGCTCTTTGAGCACTCCTTGCGAGAGAGCCTCTGCAGAATTGTGTTCATAGCCTCCTCCGCTGACAACACCTGTGCGCGACGAGTGGCATCCGGTGGTCATGACCGACAGCATCGCTATGAGCAATGCCACGCAGATTTTCGAATTTGCCTTATATAGATTTATGATTCCTGTTGTCATTTGAAGAAATATGTCTTGTGTTTAACTTTCCGTTCGAGCAGTTCATTTTCGGGGGCGAGCTTCAGGGCTTCTTTCCAGAATTCGAGAGCCCCGTCGGGGTCTCCGTCCATGAAATGGATGTCGCCGGCGTGCTCAAGTATCTCTTCCGAGCGCTCATCGGTCAGCCCGAGTGTCTTGTCAATGATTTCGCGGGCCTTGGCGTAGTCCTTGAGTTTGAACAGGACCCAAGCGTAGGTGTCGAGCGTCGTCGGATTCTCCGGTTCGGCGGCGACAGCTGTCTCGACCATCGAAAGGGCATTGTCAAGGTCGCGTCCCTCGCATGCGAGATAATATGCGCAGTTGTTGAGTGCAAGATAATTTTCGGGGTCATAGAGGAGTGCTTTCTGATAGACAGTGAACGCGCTGTCGAGCAGTTGGCGGGCATAAAGGTTGTCGCCCATCGCACCGTAGATACGTGATATGGTCTTGGTGTCGGTCGAGTCGATTAATTCGAGTGCGCGTTCATATTCCTTCGGAGCTTTCTCACGTTCTCCCTGCTGGTCATAGATTGAGCCGAGCACGAGATACTGACGGCCGTTTTCCGGATAGTAGCGGAATGAGCGTTTGATTGCCGCTTTGGCATCGTCGAGTTTGTTTTCCTGCAGATAGAGGGATGTCAGCATTTCCCAGCCTTCTTCGTCGGCGGGGTCGAGGTCAAGTGCGCGTTCGGTCTGTTCGGCGGCTTTCACATAGTCTTTGGTGACAATCAGGTAGCGGGAGTAGAGCGCATGGATGTCATGCTCGTGGGGATGCTGGTCAATAAGTACATCGAAAAGTTTGCCGACGCGGGGAAGCTGAGTGGAGTCGTTATACATCTCCTGTATGTAGCTGCGCAGTATCGCGAGCTTTGTCTCCACATCGAGGCTTTTTTGCTGCAGGGCTTGGAACACTTCGCGGTTGAATGCCGTGCTGTCGCCCATTGAATTGTAGAATTGGGCACGTGAATAGTAGGCAAGACCGCTTGACGGATCAAGTTCGCAAGCGCTGTCATAGAAAGCTTTTGCCTTCTCGTTCTGTCCGAACATTGCATATATGTCGCCTGAGAAGACTTGGAAATCTACGTTTTTTGGCGACGATTCGCGCAGACGGTCCACCTCGCCGAGTATAGCGGCAGTGTCCTGACGGGCGAAATAGAGCTGTATCTTTTTTGTCGAGAGCGGAATGCTCTTTCCTTCGGCTATCTCGACCGAGTCATAGACCGCTATGGCCTTTGCCCTGTCGGCATCCGAACCTCCCTGCCCGAGCGCGTTGGCATAGCGGTAGGTTATTTCAAGGTGTTCCGGATAGTAGGTGTGAAGTCTTTCCCAAGTTCTGATAGCCTCGTCGCGGTTGAGCAATTGCTCGTTGATCATTGCATAGCGTCCGCCATAATAAAGGTCAGACGGGTTTGCCTCATTATAGTCACGTAGCATTGCCATTGATTCTCCTATCAGGGTCGAGTCGGTCTGCGACAGACGTAGGAGATAGAGCGACAGCTCCACGCCGATATCCTTGTCGGCTGAATTAAGTTCGCGAGCTCTCTGAAGCAGCGAATAGGCTGCATCATGCTTACCCTGCGATTTGGCTCGCAGAGCTTCAAGATAGATATAGTCGGCTTTTCGTGAGTCCTCAGCCGTGGTGGCATATTGCCGGTCTTTGGCCATGACAGACAGCGCTCCGATGGCGAGGATCGTGAGGATCAGGACGGGAAGTTGTTTCATTTTGCTTTAGTGTGGTTTGGCTTTCAGTTGACCCCTGTATGGCCGAATCCGCCATCGCCGCGTTCTGTTTCGTCGATACGGTCGACCTGTTCCCATGTCACATGTACATATTCTTTGATGACGAGCTGGGCGATGCGTTCACCGTTGGTGATGGTGTAGGGTTCGTCTGAGAGATTGATGACAATGATTCCGATTTCACCACGGTAGTCCGCATCGATTGTTCCGGGTGTATTGACGAGCGAGATGCCGTGTTTCAATGCCAGTCCTGACCGCGGACGCACCTGACATTCATAGCCTTGCGGAAGTTGAATGCGTAGGCCGGTTGGAATGAGAGCCCGTTGTAACGGCTTAAGGGTTACGGGTGATTCGAGTCGGGCGCGAACATCCATTCCGGCTGATGAGGGGGTCTCATAAGCGGGTAGGGGATTGGAAGAGTCATTGATGATTTTTACCTTGATACGTTCCATCGTGGGAGTTGAAAACGGATTGAAAAATAGTTGAAACTAATAAAAATTCTTATTGTGGCGACACGATTGTTGCACGTGTCTGAATAATTGAAATCGCGCATCGAATTGTTAATTCGATGTTTAATCCTATAGATTTGCCAATCCCGCCTTTTGTTGCGTGAGATTATGATTCTCACCCCAATTTCTACGCATTAAGCGACTGGCATTATCAACAGTTACTATAATTAACAAGCGAAAGTAGCAAAATTCCTGCACATAAACGCACTTTTTTACTTATTATTTACATATATCAATGGTTATAAGCATATTTTTGCCAGTAAGCAGTGCTTATTTCACTCAAATCGTATGAGATTGGCGAGTTGAATAAAATAGTCATTCGACCATATTTCAAGCTCGTTCGGATTTTTCATAAATGGAGCGACATCTTTTTTCACAAGTTCGATATCTGTGGTTGAAAGTCGCTCGCGAAGCATTGCTTTGAAGTCTTCGGTTGTAAGATTCAATCCGTTAAAATCTTTTGTGCGTTGAATGAAATGGTCAAAGTCAAGTGGTATATTATTCCTGACATACCACTCAAAATCATACCAGTCTCGTCCTTTTACCCGTTTGCCCCATGTGCGGAATATGAGTGCATGCATTTTACCTGCAAATAGTCCCGGCAGGGTCATGCAGCGAGTCATGAATGAAAATGGCTGAAGTAGTAATTTTTGTTCGGTCTTGAAGCCAAGTGGCGGATTTGTGTCAACCTCAATCTTGACTTTAATGCTTTTTTCTGTCTGAAATGCCAGATTGTAGACATGGGTGTCATCTTTCAGGAATGCGGATTCGACTTTTCCTTGATTTCTTTTTTCTTTTTTTGTAATCATGACGTCGCGTCCGGCGGCCTTAAACTCGGCTATTATTGACGGAAAATAGTTCTCGATATTAAACGAATCATCGGATTGCAACAATGAAAAATCCATATCTTCGCTAAAACGGTTTAACTGATGGAATATGCGCAGGCATGTTCCACCGTAGAAGGCAGCTTTATCAAAAAATCCTCCACGATATAATCCGGCTAAAGCAATTTGCTGCATGACTTCGTATGTAGCGTTTCGTTTGGAAACCGTAGTAGAAATGTCATATTGCGAAAGCATTTGTTCAAAAATTCCGTCCATAAGATGATATTATTTCAGCGAGATTGTTTAACATGTTTTTTTTACGTGAACACAAGGCGCACTTCTTGATAATTTCTACATCCATACTTTTAAATTCGTCCATATCAAATCTCAGATTGTTTTCTATATAATCGGTCAGCTCTCCTTTGTATCGTAAATTGAGATTTGGTGTGAATACTAAGAGGTCGCACAAGGCTTTTTCCTTTGTTGCAATTAAAAAATTAGTATCCTCTTCGGTTGCGGATGTAACACCGATTGAGTAGTATGGAGATTGTGCGTGGATATATCTGAATGTCCCTAAGAAGTTTGTGAATTTTTTTGCATGTCCGGCTGTTATTGAGATTGTTTCTTGGACTGCCTCTGGAATCAGGCTATAATAGCGGAGAGCAGTGTGCATTGAAATATATGATGGCCCATGTAAATGGTTTGCTATCAGATATTCGGATATATTGGCTCGGCTTGCAAGTGTCGATGCAACATACATTCCTTTCTTCAGTCTGATTATTGTACCATTATTTTCAAGACGTGTGGCTTTGTGTGCCATATCTTTACAGGCCGGATAAATCGCATCCAGATTTGATAATCTAAATGGTATGTTCCTGAAATTTTCGAATGTCATAATAAATAATTTATGAATCAGATGCAAATATAGTAAAAATTTTGATAGATAATGGTATTAATCGCCATTATCTATCAAAATTTTTACTATAAAAAGTTTTTTATTGCTTTTATCCTGTAAAGTGAAAAATAGTCTATATTTGCATTTTAGAAATTTATGCTTGCAGTAAGTAAGAATATGAAAAAAGAATATAAATTTGACGATAATTTCAAACGATGGGCAAGGGCTTTGCAATTTGCTTTTCGTGAGGATGTGTTGAATGATTATAATGAGTTTCGCGCTCCGCAGGTGTTATTAAGTGAGGATAATGCCAGAAATGGGTTGATATTTTACGAAGGTTATCGTGATTCTATTTTAGATAAGGTGGGAAAAGTTGCGACGCAACTAACATCTAATATGCTCAGGAGTGAGCATATTCCATATAATCTATTTACTCCACTTGAAACAATGCCTGACATTGCTGTAGATTTGTTTGGTAGGATAATTGATGTGTCAATTGAGAGAGTTGTAGACATCAAAATTGAATATGCCGGAAAATATGAACATTCTGCTTATTTGAATGATAGAACGTCTTTTGATGCTTATGTAGAATACGTTTCTGTCGATGGCAGGAATGGAGGGATAGGTATAGAGGTTAAATATACGGAAAATGAATATCCGCTTGGCGATAAGGAGGGTAAAGATATTTCAGGCGCTAATCGTAATTATCGTGATATGACGGAATGTAGTGGGTATTTTAAATCAGGATTGGATATTTCGATGTTTCTTACTGCTCATCATCTACGCCAGATTTGGCGTAATCATATATTAGGATATTCAATGTTGAATAATGGTGATGTGGATATAATTCATCACGTTCATGTTTATCCTGAGCGCAACGTGCATTTCCATGATTATGCGTTGCCGGAGTATCGTAATTTATTGAGTGAAAAAGGAAATGAATCATTCAAAACTATTACGTATGAGGATTATTTTGCAATGTTGGATAAATATAGCTTAAATCAAGAAGTTGCAAATTGGGTTAAGTATCTTCGGAAAAGATATTTGGGCGTTGATTGATGTTGTTGATGCACAATAGACTTATGTAAGCAATATCAATGATTGTGAAATTTTCTTTAAATCGCTTTGATTTTGGGGGGATTGGGAGAATTTTTGTAACTTTGGGGCTGATATTCGCAATTCTCACATTTATCATTAGTTAAGCGCGTGAAAATCAAATCAATTATATTGCTTGGCATCCTCCTTCTTTCGGGGGCTGTCTATGTATCGGCCAATACTGACAATGTGGCTGAGGAAGTTGCATGGGTGGTCGGTGACCAGCCTATCTGGAAATCAGAGATTGAGGAAGCCTACCAGAATATGCGCTATGAAGGTGTCCCTGTCGCAGGCGACCCTTATTGCGTTGTTCCCGAACAGCTTGCGATTGAAAAACTATATCTACATCAGGCTGAGATGGACACTATCGAGATTCCCGATGCAATGGTGTTTCAGAACGTCGAGCAGATGCTCAACGGCTATATCATGAACCTTGGTTCGAAAGAGAAGGTAGAGCAATATTTCAACAAGTCAATCCCGGCTCTGCGCGAGTCGCTCCGCGAGATGGTGCGCAACCGAGGCCGTGTGCAGGAAGTGCAGCGCAATCTGACGAAGGATGTAAAAGCTACGCCTGCTACCGTCCGCAGATTTTTTGAAAAGATTCCTGCCGACAGTGTGCCTTGGGTTCCCCTTCAGGTCGAGACTCAGATTCTGACAGTCGCTCCGGCTGTCCCGCGTGAAGCTGTCGAGGATGTGAAAGCGCGTCTTCGCAACTTTACCGATCAGGTCAACAAAGGTGAGAGCTCGTTCTCTACGCTTGCGATTCTCTATTCCGAGGACCCCGGCAGCGCGGCCCGTGGCGGTGAGCTCGGTTTCAGCGGACGTGCGGAATTCGTGCCTGAATTCTCGGCAGTCGCGTTCAACCTCAATGACCCAAAGAAGGTGTCGAAAATCGTTGAGACCGAATATGGATTCCATATCATACAGCTCATCGAGAAGCGTGGCGACCGCATTAATGTGCGCCATATCCTTCTGAAACCCAAAGTGGCCGAGAAGGATCTGACAGAGGCTGTGAACCGTATGGACTCGCTCCGCACCGACATCCTCGACAAGAAATTTACTTTTGAAGACGCTGTGTTCTTTTCGCAGGACAAGACCACACGCAACAATAAGGGACACATGGTAAATGAAAGCACAGGCTCGACACGGTTTCAGATGTCGGAACTTCCTCAGGAAGTGGCCAAGCGTGTTGCAGACATGGAACCCGGAGATATTTCCGAACCGTTCATCATGACCGATCCCAAGACGAACCATGAGATTGTTGCGATGGTGAAACTCACTTCGCGCATCCCCGGCCACAAGGCTAATATGTCGGATGATTTCCAGCTGGTTAAGTCTATGTATGAAAATGCGCGCCGTCAGGAGATTCTTGACGACTGGCTTGCCAATAAGATAAAGAATACCTATATCCGTATCGAGGACGGCTGGCGCAACTGCGACTTCAAGAACAAAGGTTGGATCAAGTGAACACTGATCTGTCCTTAGAACCGGTCTCCGTAGCTTCATGAAGCAATCTCCTATACTTGCATTGATGGCCGTAGCGCTGGTGTCGCTCCCGGCCATGTTTGCGCAGACACCTAAAGACAAGCCTGCCTCGGTGTCCGTGCCCAAGAGCGCTCCCGTGCAACGTAAGAGCGTCATCCGTCCTACTATTCCAGATGCCGACCGCCATGAGCCGGGAAAGGTCTTTCTCGAACGGGCTGACCGGCTTATGTATGATCAGGTGCGCGACTCTGACGTGCAGGTGCTTGTCGGTAATGTGCTGTTCCGTAAAGGCGACATGTATATGTATTGCGACAGCGCCCGTTTCAACGAGGCGACTTCATCGCTCGATGCCTTCAGGAATGTCCATATGGAGCAGGGCGACACATTGTTTGTCTATGGTGATGAACTATACTACAACGGTCTCACCGAACTTGCCGAACTCCGGGCCTATGCCAGAAACAATGTGCGTCTCATCAACCGGGACGTGTCTCTGACAACAGATGTGTTTTTCTATGATATGGCTGCCGATGTCGGATATTACCAGACCGGTGGCACTCTGACCGACAAACAGAATACGTTGCGTTCGCTTCAAGGTTTCTACTATCCTGCGACGAAAGACGCTTTTTTCTATTTGAATGTCGATCTTACAGGTCCGCGAGAGAACGACACTCTGAAGATGTTTACCGACTCGCTGACCTACAATACCGCGACAAACATAGCCCAGCTGATGTGTCAGACGCTGATTGTCAGCAAAGACGGCGAAATCAACTCGTCGTCAGGATTCTATGATACCAAGCAGGGGCTTGCAGATCTCTATGACCGTTCACGCGTACACACGCGCCGTGGCAACTATCTGACAGGTGACACACTTTTCTATGACCGTGAGAAAGGCTACGGCGAGGCTTTCGGAAATATGATTCTGACCGATTCAGTCAGGCAGTCGGAGCTGCGAGGTGAATATGGGTTCTATAATGAACTGACCGACTCGGCTTTTGTTACAGGCAACGCCCTCGCTATGGAATATTCCAAGACCGATACTCTGTATCTCCACGGCGACACAATCAAGGCCTACATGCTTGAGGATTCCACGAAGGTCACCGACGTCTATCGCCGTGTGCGTTTCTTCCGAAATGATATTCAGGGCCTTTGTGATTCATTGAGCTCTGTCGAGCGTGATTCCATATTATATATGTATTATCACCCGATAATCTGGAACGGCGACAATCAGATTGCTGGCAATGTGGTCTATCTCCATTTCAACGACTCGACTGCCGACTGGGCACGTCTTCCCGAATCGGGTCTCGTGGCCCAGCATGTCGGTGAGGACTGCTACAATCAGCTCGCCGGGGCCGACATGACAGCTTGGTTCAATGATTCTACAATCCGCAGGCTGTATGTCGAGGGCAACGTGCAGCAGATTATGTTCCCGATGGAAAATGACTCGACCTACAACAAGTTTGTCTTCACCGAGAGCAGCTATATGGACGCATTTTTCAATGGCAATGACATAGAACATCTTATCATGTGGCCTGAGACTACCGGCAAGGCGACCCCGCTCTATCTTGCCAAGCGTTCATCCTACTATCTCGAACCGTTCAGATGGTTCGGTCCGCTACGCCCGATGTCGCCTGACGAAATTTTTGACTATCCGCCTGAAATGTCTGAGCTGAGTTCGCTTCAGCTGTTCAAGAAAGTGAGCCCTACGGCATATTCAATCCGTGGCACGATGCTGGGGAAACCGAAACCGCAAGAGCCTCAGACCCCTGTCCCCTTGAGTCCTATCGGTCAGGCTTCCGTCCTGCCTCCGAAAGATTCGTTGCATGCGGTGGCAGATTCGCTTTTTCACGCAATTCCCGACTCGTTGCCTGCGGCAACTGATTCACTTCGCATACAGTCCGACTCACTTGGAGTGGATACCGATTCGGTTACCGTAGCTCCTGATGGGATTGAAGTGCCGGTGGTCGAACCACATGCCTATATGCTGCCGAACGAAAAAAATTCAGCCCGGACGACACTGGCAATGGGACGGAATGAAATAATCGGAATAAAAACTAAAGAGGAGGTGGAATCATGAGCGATATCATACGTCTTCTCCCGGATTCTGTTGCAAATCAGATAGCGGCCGGCGAAGTCATCCAGCGTCCTGCATCGGTCATAAAGGAGCTTGTCGAAAACTCGATTGATGCCGGTGCGACTTCGGTTACAATTATTCTTAAAGATGCCGGCAGGACACTGATTCAGGTGATTGACAATGGTTGTGGCATGAGCGACACGGATGCACGTCTGGCTTTCGAACGCCATGCGACCTCAAAAATCCGTAAGGCCGATGACCTCTTTTCGCTTTCGACCATGGGATTCCGTGGCGAGGCTCTCGCATCAATCGCTGCTATCGCGCAAGTCGACCTGCGCACGATGCTTAAGGGGGAGACAATCGGCACGCGCCTGCTCATCAATGGCTCTAAGGTTGAAAGTCAGGAGCCGGAAGCATGCGCACAGGGCAGCAACCTGATGGTCAAGAACCTGTTTTTCAACGTGCCTGCCCGCCGTAAGTTTCTCAAGAAGGACTCTGTGGAACTGAGCAATATCATGCGTGAGTTCGAACGACTTGCGTTGGTCAACATCGGCGTGGATTTTACGCTTATAAGTAACGATGTCACTCTCCACTCGCTTCGGCGAGCCTCGCTCAAACAGCGCATCGCTGACCTGTTCGGTCGCTCGCTCGACAAACAGATTGTCCCTCTCGACACAGACACTTCGATAGTCAGGATAAACGGCTTTATCGGCCTGCCGGAAAATGCGCGCAAGCGTAATGCCCTGCAATACCTTATGGTCAACGGTCGCAACATGCGTCATCCTTACTTCCATAAGGCCATCATGCAGTGTTACGAACGCCTGATTACCGCTGACGTCCAGCCGAATTATTTTATAAATCTGACAGTCGACCTCGAGACGATAGATGTCAACATCCATCCCACGAAGAGTGAAATCAAGTTTGAAAACGAACAGGCAATATGGCAGATACTGACTGCAGCTGTCCGTGAGTCGCTCGGACGTTTCAACGCCGCTCCCGCGATTGATTTCGATGTCGACGAAGCCCCGGACATCCCTGTGTTTTCTCCGGATATCGACGCTGATCATGAGGTCATACTCGAACAGGGCTACAATCCTTTTGCCCAGCCGGCTCATGCTACCCGCAGTTCGTCCCTGTCGGGAGGCGGGTCGTCGGTTTCCGGCATGGGAACATCGGAAAGCAGGAAAATTTCATCCCTTTCCGTGAACCAGCCCCATACCTCCGAGCGTTTTCAGGACTGGGAAAAGCTCTACGACGATTTTGTCAGGAAACGTGACGACAGTTACGCTTCGATGGTCGAGAGTAAAGTCAACAAATCTGAAAACGAGCTTGAGCTTGACAATGACGCTCCTGTGAGCGCCACGCTACAGCTGAAAAATTCCTATATACTGACATCGTCACGCGACGGGCTCATGATAATCGACCAGCACAGGGCGCATAAGCGCATCCTCTATGACAGCTATCTGGCTAAAGTCAAGGAGCGCGATATGGTGTGTCAGAACACCATGTTTCCTGAAATAGTGGAGCTGTCGCCTTCACAGAACGCGGTGCTGACCGACATTGCTCCCTCGCTTGAAGATCTGGGATTCGCCATATCGCCGCTCGGCGACAACTCGTGGTGCATCACAGGCATTCCATCGATGCTCGGCGGTGCAAATCCACGCGATTTACTGCTCGGCATGATAGAGAGCGTGACAGAGACCGGTGAAGAACTGGCATCGTCGCTTCAGGAAAGAATCGCGCTTTCGATGGCACGCAGCAGTTCCATAAAGCGCGGACAGGTGTTAAGCGCGACAGAGATGGATAAGCTCATCAGCGATTTGTTCCGTCTTTCGACCCCTGCGCGAACACCTGACGGCAAAACGGTGTTTACTATTGTGAATATCGAGGATATTTCCAAAATGCTGGGCTGAAAGCCTCGGACTTGACAGCCGAAATTGTAAATTTTATAGATTCATCACAAACACAACGATTCTTTTATAATCATGACGGTTCGCATCATCATAAGTCTCATGCTGATTTTGTCGGGTTCTATTGCCATGGCAGAGGGTGGGGCTGATGATATACGTGTGTCTCTGCTGACCGCGCGGGCCGGAGCTGACATCTATCAGCTCGAAGGTCACACGGCATTGAGAATTCAGTCGCCCGACAGAGGGGACTATGTGATAAACTGGGGTCTGTTTGATTTTGCAGCCCCTAATTTTGTGTACCGTTTTGTCAAAGGAGAGACTGACTACATGGCCGGTGCTGCACCGACCGATAGGTTTCTTGAGATGTATCGTCGTGAAGGCCGTGTAGTAGTGGAGCAGGCGCTGAATCTGACTCCGTTTGAAAAACTGCGTGTCATCGAACTGACCGACAATAATCTTATGCCCGCAAATCGGGTCTATCGCTATAACTATGTGCTCGACAACTGCGCTACACGTCCGCTTGCTGTTATAGAGCGGGCGATTTGTGACACATTGTCGCTCGGAGCGACGTCTCTTCCCGCAAAATCCGTGTCGACTTTCCGCAATGCCATGAGGCATTATCATGTCAACTATCCGTGGTATCAGTTCGGTATCGACCTTGCGTTGGGTAGCGGGATTGACCGTCGGATTTCATCGCGCGAAATGTCGTTTGCGCCTGAGGCTCTTGAGCAAATGATGTCGTCGGCAGAGCGTCGCGACGGAGCGAAACTTGTGGAGGGGACTTCAGTGCTCGTTGGAGCAGAAGGAGAGTCACCGGTGTTGCCGCCTACTCCGTGGTATCTTGCACCGATGTTCTGGTGCAGTATTGTATTGCTTGTGTCGATTTGTGTCTCGGTAGGGCAGATTCGAAGGAAATCGCCGGGTGTGGCTTCTAAGATATTCGACACCCTTTTCTATCTCGCGATGGGTCTGGCCGGGTGTGTAATCATATTTCTTGTGGTCATTTCAGTCCATGAGGCCACGTCGCCCAACTGGCTGTTGCTGTGGCTCAATCCGCTGTGCTTCATCCCGGTTATGGCTGTGTGGGTAAAAAGAATGGAAAAGTTGTTGTTTTCCTATCAAATTCTTAACTTTGCATCATTGATTGTCCTCCTTATCCTGTTTGGCTGCGGAGTGCAATCGCCCAATGCTGCATTCATCCCGCTTATCGTGGCTGATGGAGTGCGGGCATTGTCATGTATAAAAACCAACAGAAACGCCTGATGTCATCACGTAAAAATCATCCGATAAGTACCCGTCTGGCAAGTGTGCTCGTAGTCTCGCTTGTGTCGATCGGTATCGGCGCGTTTACGCCGGTGTTTGCTTCGCGTCCTGTTGCCGCCCCGAACACGAAGAAGGGTGCGGACGGTCCTAACTACACGCTCACCCGCCCGGCTTTGGTTGTCGGGATATTTGTCGAAGGGCTTGACGCCGACTATGTCAACCTGCTCCGCGACAACTTTACCAAGAATGGTTTCAACCGTTTCATCTCTGACGGTGTGACCATTGAAGATGTCAATTATGGGACGGATCTTGACGCCACCGCTGCAACGGCGATGCTGATGACCGGCGCTGCGCCGAGTGTCAACGGAGTGCCGGCGGCAAGGGCTTGGGATACAGAAACAAGATCGGACTATCCTATATTGCTCGATCAGGCGAAAATAGGCAATTTTACTGATGAAACCTTCTCGCCGGCATCATTGCGCGTGTCGACAATCAGCGACGAAGTCCGTATTGCTGACGGAGGTATAGGTCTGGTACATTCTGTAGCTCCTGATGCTCAGGTTGCTATAATCCTTGCCGGACATGCCGGCAACAGCGGTTTTTGGCTCAACGAATTCAACGGAAAATGGAGCACGTCGACCTACTATCGCGATGTCCCGGCTGCGATTGCAAAACGCAACTACGGCATCACGCTTTCGTCTCGTCTCGACACCATATCGTGGACTCCGTCTATACCGCTTGACCTTTATCCCGATCTTCCTGATTATAAAAAACAGTTCCCCTTCCGCCACAACTTCCCTGCGCGTGATCCAAACCGTTTCAGGGCATTCAAGGTTTCCGCTCCCGGAAATCATGAGGTTGCGGAAATAGGAATCGACTATATCTCATCGCTCAATCTTGGTGGTCGAGGTGTCACCGACATGCTCAATCTCGGTTTTAATGTCAGTCCATATCCTTATGGCCGCGACACCGATACGCGTGTCGAAACGATGGATGCCTATATCCGTCTTGATTCGGATATCGCAAACATAGTCCAAGCGATTGAAAAAGGCCCGGGAATGGCAAATTCGGTCGTTTTTATCGCAGGAACACCCGGACCCTCAGGAGGCAAACGTGAGGACGACCGCTGGAATATCCCGGCAGGACAGTTTTCGCCAAAACGGGCCATTTCACTGCTCAATATCTATCTGATTGCCATTCACGGCAACGGCGAGTATGTGAGCGGATACTATGACGGTTATTTCTTCTTAAATAGAAAACAGATAAAGGAAAACGGCCTTGACGAACGTACGATACGGCGTGAAAGTGCGGAATTCCTGACCCGCATGAGCGGTGTGACCGCTGCATATACAATCGACGACATTCTCGAACGACGTGCAGGAGAAGATGCACATGCCCTCCAGCGCAATACGTCCATTGACCATGCCGGAGATGTCATGATAGTGGTTAACCCCGGCTGGCAAATCACTGATTCGTCAGCCGAAGGGAGCAATGACTCGCAGTTCCCGACCATAAGAAATGTAGCTACGACTTCGCCGGTCTATATACTTGCGCCGACAGTCGCTCCGGCTAAGATTGATTCGCCGGTCGATGCGCGAGTGATAGCTCCGACGGTCACAAGGATTTTAAGAATACGGTCGCCCAATGCGGCTTCCCTCCCACCGTTGCGCTTTCCGAAGCGCAAGTAGCATCAGAGACAGATGCTGCACATATGATTAAAATCCAGTTATAAACAAGTTACAAAGATTACCAGAATAAATTATGTCATTTCAATCATTCCTCACAAAGATTTTCGGAAACAAGTCGACCCGAGACCTTAAGGAAATCGAACCCATCGTGAAGAAAATCGAGGCTCTTGAGCCTGAGGTTAAGCAACTCACCATAGATCAGCTCCGCGAGCGCATCGATAATGTCCGTGCTGACATCAGTCAGGCAATTTCTGCGGAAAAAGAAGAAAACGAACGTCTCCGCCTTGAAGTCGAGGAGCTTCCTTTCGACCAGCGTCAGCCGGTGTGGGACAAAATCGACCGCAACGAAAAGACTATACTTGACACTATAGAGGATAAGCTCAACGAGCATCTACCCGAAGTGTTTGCTGTGGTGCGTGAAACCGCAGCCCGTTTCGCCGCCAATGAGACAATCGTTGTCAAGGCTACTCAGCTCGACCGTGAACTTGCGGCACAGGGCCGTGATTTTGTCAGCATCGACGGCGATAACGCCATCTGGAAAAACCATTGGCTTGCCGGCGGCAATGAGATGAAGTGGGACATGGTCCACTATCGTGTACAGCTCATCGGCGGTATCGTGCTCCATCAGGGTAAGATTGCCGAGATGGCTACCGGTGAGGGTAAGACACTCGTGGCAACGCTGCCTGTATTCCTCCGCTCGCTCTCAGGACGTGGTGTACATGTGGTGACCGTCAACGATTATCTCTCGAAGCGTGACTCCGAGTGGATGGGTCCTCTGTATATGTTCCACGGCTCGACTGTCGATTGTATTGACAAGCATCAGCCAAACACCGCGGCACGCCGTGCGGCCTACAATTGTGACATCACTTTCGGTACTAATAACGAATTCGGTTTCGACTACCTCCGTGACAACATGGCCATGTCGCCGGCCGATATGGTGCAGCGCAAGCATTACTATGCTATTGTCGATGAGGTCGACTCGGTGCTTATCGACGATGCCCGTACACCGCTCATCATCTCAGGTCCTGTGCCTAAGGGCGACGACCAGCTCTTTGATGAATACCGCCCGAATGTGGAGAAGGTGGTGGAGGCTCAGCGCAAGCTTGTCACCAAGATTCTTGCCGAAGCCAAGACCAAGATTGCATCCGACGATAAGGAGACCAAGAAGGAAGGAGCATTGTTGCTCTACCGTGCCTTCAAGGGTCTGCCGAAGAACGGTGCGCTTATCAAGTTCCTCTCTCAGGAGGGAATGAAGAATCTCATGCTTGAAACCGAGGCATATTATCTTCAGGACAACAAGCGCGAGATGCCCAAGGTGACCGATCCGCTGTATTTCGTGATTGATGAAAAGAACCGCAGCGTAGAACTGACCGACAAGGGTATTGACGAGCTTACAGGCAAGACAGGTGACCCGCAGTTCTTCGTGCTTCCTGACATCGCCTCGCAGCTTTCGGAAACAGAGCACATCGAAAATCTTGCAGAGCGTCAGCAGCGCAAGGATGAGCTTATGCAGGATTATGCAGTGAAGGCTGAACGTGTCCATACTGTCACTCAGCTTCTCAAGGCCTACACCCTTTTTGAAAAGGATGTCGAGTATGTGATTGACGAAGGTAAAATCAAGATTGTCGATGAGCAGACCGGTCGTATCATGGAGGGACGCCGTTACAGCGACGGACTCCATCAGGCTATCGAGGCCAAGGAACATGTGAAGGTTGAAGCTGCTACACAGACATTCGCAACCATCACTCTCCAGAATTATTTCCGCATGTATCACAAGCTTGCCGGTATGACCGGTACGGCTGAGACCGAGGCAGGAGAATTCTGGGATATATATAAGCTTGATGTGGTGACAATCCCGACCAATCGTCCGATTGCCCGCATAGACATGAACGACCGTGTCTACAAGACTAAGAAAGAAAAGTATGCCGCTGTCATCGACGAAATTCAGGATCTCGTGTCGAAGGGCCGTCCGGTGCTCGTCGGTACGACATCGGTTGAAATCTCCGAACTTCTCAGCCGCATGCTCACCATGCGTCATATCCCTCACAATGTCCTCAACGCCAAGCTCCACCAGAAGGAAGCCGAAATCGTGGCTCATGCAGGACGCAAGGGTATGGTGACAATTGCGACAAACATGGCCGGTCGTGGTACGGACATCAAGCTTACTCCCGAGGTCAAGGAGGCAGGAGGTCTTGCCATCATCGGTACTGAACGTCATGAATCACGCCGTGTCGACCGTCAGCTCCGCGGACGTTCAGGCCGTCAGGGTGACCCCGGTTCATCAGTGTTCTATGTTTCGTTCGAGGATCAGCTTATGCGTCTTTTCGCGACTGACCGCGTGATGAAGATGCTCGACACTCTCGGTCTTGAAGAGGGTGAGCGTATCGAAAGTTCGATGGTGACCAACGCTATCGGAAACGCCCAGAAGCGTGTCGAAGAAAACAACTTCGGTATCCGTAAGCGCCTTCTCGAATATGACGACGTGATGAACAAGCAGCGTACCTACATCTACAACCGCCGTCACCATGCACTGCTCGGCGAGCGTATCGGTATCGACATCGCAAACATGATGTGGGACGTAATCGAGAACTTTGTCAACAACTACGGACCTGCCGATTATCAGGACCTCGCTCTTGAACTTTTCCGTGTGCTCACGATTGAAGCACCTTTCACAGAGGAGGAATACCGCAATATGTCGAAAGAGGATGCTATCGAAAAGATTCATACCGCAGCTCAGGATGCCTTTGACCGCAAGAGCCAGCGCATCCTTGAGGTAGCCCAGCCTGTGATTGTCGACTGTATTGAAAACCGTGGATTCAAGGGTCGCATCGCTGTGCCGATGACCGATGGCAAGCGTTTCTTCAATCTCGTTGTCGATATCGACGAGGCTTACAGGACCGGTTGCAAGTCGATTGTCAAGGAATGGCACAAGGCCGTGCTTCTAGTGACTATCGACGAACTCTGGAAGGAGCACCTCCGTGAACTTGACCAGCTGCGTCAGAGCGTCCAGAATGCTTCGTATGAACAGAAAGATCCGCTTGTAATCTATAAGGTAGAGTCGTTCCATCTCTTTGAGGCTATGCTCAACAATCTGAATGTAAAGACCATGTCGACACTCATGCGTGGTCAGATATACGTTCAGCAGGCTCCTCCGCAGCAACCGCGTCCACAGCAGCCTGCTCCTGAGGCAGAGGTGGAATCAAATGATGAGACTCCGGCAGAGGAACCCGCTCCTGCACAGCAGCCGGAAGCTCCGAAGCCACAGCCTAAGGTAGAGCGTGCAATGCCTGAGCGTCCGAATGATTATTCGAAGTATCAGACATCGCGCGAGAATCTTCCGGGAGAGAACGCCCAGCGTGCAGCAGCCCAAGGTGCGAGCCAGCAGCAGGTGACACAGCCCGTCAAGTCAGGACCGCGCATCAACCGCAACGATCCATGTCCATGCGGTTCAGGAAAGAAGTATAAAAACTGTCACGGCAAGGGCCTGTAAAAGTGAATCAATAATGTGAATAAATAAGTTAAGGAGCGCAGAGTTTTTGATTTTGCGCTCCTTATGTTTACAGAATGAAGGATAAAACAATCAGATTTAAATCATATCGTAATGAAAAAAATATTGGCTTTATTACTCGTTGTGACATCGCTGATTTCCGTGTCATGTACAAAACGTGTTGAGGGTATACTGCGTGAAAATCCAAATGAAATCACTCAGAAGGAAGCTCTTAAACTCATGGATTATTTCAATGGAGAATTTGACAAGGCTCAGACGTTGTATCAGGATGGAGACAAAGCCGGTCTTAAGGCCTATCTGAAGAGTCCGGAATGGCAATTGGCAGAACGTTGCCATTCGAAACTGTTGCAGGTTACACCTGAAATAGCGACAAATATCAGGATTGCTGAAATGGAGTTCAGGTTTATTGAATTTGTCAATGGAGTAATACGCATGGGCATACCTCTCCGGGAAGTCCCTGAGGAGTTTTGATTCCCTTTGCGACGGATATAAAAATCCCGTCGGGAAAACGTCATCTGACCTCTTAATTAGCAAGCTGTGAGAAAGGTCTTTGTTTGGAGATGACGGGTTTCCCGACGGGAGTAATTTTTTATATAGGGTAAAGAGAGATGTAACAGGAAGACTGAAGACTATCTGCGACGGTTGCGGACTGAGCGGACCGCGCTTGATGAGGATGCTTTAGGCGCTTTGGCTTTTTTCACTTTTGCCGGTTTGGTTTTGGGCGATGATGATTTGGTCGTTCCTCGTTTTGAGCGGGCAGAGCGTATCGTTGTTTTTGTGGAGGATGATTCGCTGACTTCTTCAGTCGCTGGGGCTTCACCACTTGCCGCGAGTTCGGCTTTTTCAGCCGCTTCCCGACGTGCTGCAAGCTCTTCGAGGGATGGAACCCACAGTTTGTCCTCAAAGCTGTCAAGACGCTTCTGTATGCTGTCCTGAGCGTGTGCGAGTTCGTCCGGGTCGGGATGAAGTTGCATCAGAGAACGGTTTTTAAGGTTGCGCGTCTTGTATATGTCTCCTTTATAGAGATTGAGCTGGAAGTAGTCGTCGTAGGTGCAGGTGGCAAGGTTGTTGTCGTCGTTGGTGAAGATGTTGTGGGTGGTCAGATAAGGTCTGAGGTCGTCGTATTTCACCCAGAACATAGGATATTTCACCGCTTCACCTCCGAAATCACCAGCACGGTGCAGCACAGGGCAGACAGCTTCAATGCGTGTGCGCATGCGGTTGTTGCGTTTGTCGAATTCCCAACGTTCGATTACATAGTAGGAGAGGACTTCGGATGATGGGACATCGGCTTCCTCGATTACGAATTTCGGGTTGCGTTCGGTCGATCCTTTCGCATCGATATAAATTATGTGGAAGCGGTCAAGGACATCGCGCATGTTCACCTTGTAGTTGTCGGTAAACATTTCGCGACCGTCGAGATACTCGTAGCCTGTAAGCTCATTGTCGGCCATGCGGCCGAGGATGATTCTGAAAAGGTTTTCCTGACCGTCGACCGGCTCGTCGGGGTAATAGAGGGCTGCATTCTCATCTTTCATCAGGTCGAGCTGACGATATATGACGCGCATCCATTGTAGTTCGGAATCGCTGACAGGCGAGGTGTCGAAGTGCTGTTGCATGCGTTGTGTCACACCGGTGGTTGTTTTGGCTGTGTTGCGGTCGTCGGCCGTGCGGCGGCGGACAACACTGCTTGAACTCGATTCCTGTGCGAAAGCAGAAGCCGAGATGAAAATCGCTATGGCTGTAAGAAGATACTTCTTCATCAGTAATTGCTGTGGGGTTTATGCGGAGTGGAGGGAAATCTTAATTAACAATAACTTCGACGGGGCTGAGGACGCGTTCGATGCCGTCAGGACCTTTCGCACGTATGCGGGATATGTAGAAGCGTTTTCCACGCGAAAGCCGTTTGAACTGGTCTTTCTGACGCTGAGAGAATGAAGCTCCCTGTGACACCTCCGGAATGGCATTGCCCATCTGGTCGAAGAACACAGTTTCAAATCCGAGAACCTGAAAGTCGATGTTGAGCATATCGTCGTCGATAGCGGCATCAATACCGGGTGTGCTTGTCAGAATGGTTTTCGATATGGGGCGGCCGCCTTTGTAGCGTTCTTTTGCACCGTTGCTTCCTGCATATGTTATGAAGGCCACCGGATCGGGGAGCTTGCGCACTCTGAAGGTGGATGTGGCTACCGTCTGTGGCCGGCCGTCGATAGTGGCTGAGACTGTGAGTGTAGCATTCTCACCTACTTTAGCCGGTCTTGCCACCCATGCGTCACCCTTGCGTGTCAGAGTGCCATTGGTCATAGTTGCACTGACCGCACTCATCGGAACGCCGGGGACAGAGATGCTCATAGGGTTGTCGATACCTGCATAAAGAACGTTCATCATGGTAGCAGAGACAGTGGCTGTGGGCTCCATGACGGTGTAGCTCGACGAGAACGGATGACGGGTGGATGTTCCGTCACCATGATTGACTTCAAGATAGCCATTGTAATCGAATGTGCCGGTGGACGAGGTGACAAATTCATAAAGGCCATGGTCATTGCCAAGTTTTTTGCCGGCCACAAAGATTTCAGGGCGTGCAGTCGTGTCGACAGCGGCGAGGACGATGTTGGCGCTGTATTTGCCACCGCGCATCACTATGCGTGACTGCGGGATGACAAAGGCGTTGATTTCATTGACCCTGACATCACCGGCGTCGACCGATGCGAGCAGGCTTGCGAGCGCTTCGCCTTCGGCATAACGAATGTCGTTTTGCAGTTTGGTCAGGAGTGTGACCGCAGCTACTACAGGCTGGTTCTCAAATTTAGCCTCCTCCCATTTTTGTGGGGTGACAGTGCCGGGACGCTTGAACGGCGCTGTTGAAAGGGCTTCATTGATGGCGGCCTTCTTTATGGAGTCGGTGATAAATGTCTTTATGAAGTCGCGGTAGGCATCCATTTCACTGTGGAGCATCTGTCCGCCCTTCGCTCCGGGCGACAGCATGACCACTGCGGCGGCTTCAAGGTCGTCGCGACGGTTTATTTCCGAGGGATTTCCTTCCGGACCGTCTGCCTCGACTACAATCGCGAGTTTCAGGGAGTCAACGAGAGAATAGAGGGCAGCGGAATGTCTGCGGACATCGGATGCCTTGGCAAGCCACGGAGCGCCTTTTTCGGGGTTCTGCGCAGTGAATGCCTCAAGCTGGGAATACACGGCATCGTTACGGCGGCCTACCGTGGCGTTTGTGCGTGCAAGACCGTCCTCAACCTGTACGAAACCGTCGAGCACATCGCTTGATACGTTGAGTGCAAGCATGGCCGTAAGGACGATATACATAAGGTTTATCATCTTCTGTCGCGGGGAAAGCCTTACTACTGATTCTGCCATTTAAGCTATAGATGAGTGGAATATACGGAGTGGTTATGGTTGATGCAGGGATGGAATGGAGAGAGGAGGTCAATTTACAGAGCCGGAGGATTGTGCGCCGGGGATGTCGTTCATCATGGGCCTGTACATGTTGACGGTCATTGCATGGAGCATTTTTTCATAGACGTGGTTGAGCTGCTGCATGTAGCGGGCCATCTTTTCGGTCTCCTCGCAGTAGCGAGCGCTCTGTGATGCACTCTTCTCATACATGTCGCGGATGTCCTTGATGCCCCGATTCACGCGGTCAATAGAATCAAGCTGTGTCGACACGCTCTTGAGCTGAATTTCGTAAATAGTGTTGAGGCCTCCAAGGTTACGGTTGAGGTCGCCCATGCGCTCGATGTAGCCACGCGAATTCTCTGTGATGGATGCTGAGTTTTCAGTCACAGCCCGATAGCTTTCGAGGAGGACGGCAGACACTGAATTGAGAGCTTCGGTGGTCTGTCTGAGTTGTTCCATCTGCGCTGAAATAGCCGACATCTGTGATAGATATTCCTGTGTGGCGGTGGTGAGTTCTGCCATTTTTGAAAGTTGCTCGGCAGCGGCCGACATCCGATGTATGCTTTCAGACAGAGAAAGGCGATCTTCTTCTGAAAGATCAACGGAGGCAGGCAGGCCGACAGTTCCGTTGACTGAAGCGGGGTTTGCTGAAATGGGCGGATTGCAGGCTGACTGTGCGTTCGGGGTTGTGGACCGGCCTACAGCGAGTGGTTCGCGGTCGTTTTCAGCGCCATCGAGTTCGGGAAATACGTTTTCCCAATGGTATTCCTTTGGAGGTCTGTCAAAGGCCGTGAGAATAAACATGAGCACTTCCGTTCCCATACCGATACACAGAAGGGTGTTGCCTCCTGAAAGATGGAGAATTTTGAAAAGAGCACCCAGAATGACGATGGCCGCACCGATACTATATGCGAAGTTGAAGAGGCGTTGGCCACCTTCCCATGTCATGATGGTTTCTATCTTGTTTCTGAAATTATCTTTGGTCATGGCTTGTAAGTAGAATGGGTATTGAGGGGAATTTAGAGGATTGTTCTGTTATTTTCGTGCTTTAGTGCCTTTGGCAAAACCGATTTGAGAGCGGACACAACGGAAACCGATGTAGGAGCGCTGTTCGTTCTGATATTCCCACATGCGTATGTCGGAGCGGATATTGTGGGACACATCTTTCCAAGAGCCTCCACGCACGATTTTACGCTTCATGCGGTAGGGGTCTTCCTGCGCGGCATTGTAGCGGTATTCGGGGTTGAGGTCGCTTGTCAGCTTGCCGACGCTTTCGGTGAAGGCGGTCGAAGTCCATTCGCTGACGTTGCCGGCCATGTCATACAGTCCGAAGTCATTGGGTGAATACGTCCCGACGCGCGATGTTATCAGCTGGCCGTCCTGAACAAAATTTCCTTCCTGCGGCTTGAAATTGGCATAGAAGCATCCTTGGTCTTCAGTCAGGGGTAGGTCACCGTCCCAAGGATACATGTTCTCGCTTTTTCCTGCTCTGGCTGCATATTCCCACTCAGCCTCCGTCGGGAGGCGGTAGGGCTCGACATAGACACCTTCACGGCCGAGAGAACGGCGGAGGAAGTCTGTGCGCCAGTTGGCAAAGGCGGTGGCCTGTTCCCAGCTCACACCGACGACGGGATATTCGTTGTAGCCGCCGTGTGAGAAATAGAGACGTACATAAGGTTCGTTATAGGCATTGTCGAAGTCATTGATCCATGCAGTGGTGTCGGGGTAGACGTTGACAATGTAGGTGTTGACAAAATCAAAATCGCCGGTAAGTCCGCGGGTGATGGTCTCGCGGATGATTTCGCCTTCGTCGTTGATGTAGGCTGTGTCCTTTGAAATAATCGGAGTTTCAGTGGGCGTCGGTTTGTCTGTGTTGTATTCGCGACGAGCCGGGTTGAGACGGTGTTTGCGCTTTGCAGCTTCCGTATGGTTGTAGATTTCGTAGCGATAGTTAAGCTGTTCGGGATCAAGCTCGCGCACACCGGTGATAGGGTTGGTGCGGTAGAGACTCTCGATTGCTCGCTGCTCGTCCTCGTTGGCGTTGCGCCAAGGAATTGCTTTTGCCCAGTTGAGGTGGGGAGTCACGGGATTTCCTTCGCGGTCTTCCTCAATCTTGAATTCTTCGTTGCCTCCGTAGGCGGGATCGGCAAGGCGCTCGCGGATGATTGAATCACGCACCCAGAAGACAAATTGTTTGTATTTTGAATTTGTGATTTCGGTTTCGTCCATCCAGAATGCGTCGACCGACACGCCTCGCGGGTCGGCTTCGATGTTCCATAGCGAATCGGCTTTAGAGGGACCCATCTTTACAGATCCTCTCGACACGAGAACCATGCCGTAGGGGGTTGGTTCTGTCCATGAAGTTCCTCCCACTCCTGTGACTTCGCCTCCCATAGAGCTACGAGGGCCTGTAGCGCATGAGACGGCAGCGGAGAGAAGGATCAGAGCGAAAAGTATGTGGAGTATTTTTTTCATAAGTTACATTATGCGTATGCTCTTGTGTTTGTGGCGGTTTTTCTCTGAAAAATCGAGTTTAAGGTTGTAGCCTGCAACGAGCTCGTGGCTTCCGGATGAGGCTTTTGAGATATCGGAAAGATGATAGTCGTAGCTATAGCCGATAAAAAAGCCTTTGATTTCAGCTCCGAGCATTACGGAGAGTGCATCGTTGTAGCGATAGCCGAGGCCTGCGGTGAAAAGCTTGTTGTAGCGGACACGTCCTGTGAGTTGGAAATCAGTATTGGTGAAATCGCTTCGGACTATGACTGACGGTATCACTTCAAATAACGTGTTTTTTACAGGAATATTGCTTCCTGCCATTAAATATGCTGTGCGTGAGGCCGTGAACTCATATTTTTTTGACAATTCACCTGTTGTGCCGTCGTCACCGGCGCGAGAGGCAGTCTCCGTGTCGCTTGTGAAACTGACTGTCGGGTTGTTGGCGTGTTGTAGCGAGATGCCTGCCCAGAATTTTTTATGGACGTAGAATGCACCTATGCCAAGGTCGAAGGCATTGCCTGCTACATCGCGTTGGGGGATAGCTTCGTCGGCCGGATCATGATAGTCATCGTCGTCAGGAATATAGACTTCCGATCCTTTGAATTTTTCGTTGAAGAGACCTAATTGCAGGGCGACAGTCAGCTCTCCTTTCAGAACCTTAAGTTTGTAGCCGATCTGTGCGTCGAGTGTGAAGTTGCTGAACAGTCCGTAGGATTCCTGCTGAACAACGAGGCCTGTTCCGAGTCGCTTGTTGCCGAGTTTGAATGGCATGTCGGCCGCGGCGATGAAACTTTGAGGAGCATTGTCGATACCTACCCACTGCAGGCGTGCACCTCCACGTATGCGAAGATAGTCAGTGTCGCCTACTGCTCCGGGGTTGTAATATGTCGGAAGCGCCCAGTACTGTGTGAGTAAAGCATCGCCCTGCGCCTTGAGTTCCGGCGACACGACGAGCGTCAGCATCCCTGCAAGCAAGGCTGTGTAGAAAGATATGTGCTGTCGGAATCTCATTCGAAATAGAAGGTTAGTACGACCATCCGCGAAACGGCTTTTTTCAATGATTGGGTTATGACGAGTTTTTCGGGCTCTTCTGCTATGTCGGGACGGTCATGGACAAGATTGTCGCCAAGGCCGAAACAGAATTTTATTTCGGGATTGAATTTGAAATAGGGGAGATAGAAGTCACATCCGAATCCGCATGTAAGAAAGAAATCTGAAGTCTTGGTGCGGAGATAGTCGTTGTTTTGTTTGGTGACATTGAAGGTCGGCATTATTCCGGCGGTAACATAAGGCCGGGAGTTCCGATAACGCAGACTTGAGAATTTGAGGTCGAAAGGAAGCACTATCAGGGCCGATTTGAGGTTTTGCCGGTGCTCAAGGCCGGTATTGTACTCGCGCATGGTGATGTCGCGGTTACCGAAATACATACCCGGAGTGAAACGAAGGTTGAAATATGTCCCAAGACGGAAGTCGATGAGTCCGTTGACACAGAATCCGGGCTGGAATCCGGGCTGATCGACAAACCATTGTTCGCCGTTTTCACTTATGAAGCCATTATGAGAGAATGTGAAGTCCTGAGTGTGTATGCCGACCGAAAAACCGAGATGCCAGCGACGGAGGTCGGCATAGGGGCGGTTCATCAGCTTGTCGTTGAGGTTTTGACATGACAAATCCCCATAGCTTCCGATGAACAGAACCATGAGTGCTGAAAGTAGGCGCAGAGATGTGAGAAAGCGATGATTCATCATTTTTTATAACGAATCGGTAGGTTGGAATATTGTATGTGGAAGGTGCAGATGGATAGGTAATGGCAGAAATGCGAAGAAACAGAATTGACGGATTCCGGCATCGCTGACGGGCGAAAACCTTAGAAATCCGTCAATCCTGTTTCTTCACACAATCGTCGCCGTGTTATTGCCGACGCTGTGGTGACGTTTACTCGGCCACGCGGAGGAGGAAGTAGTTCTTCTTGCCGCGCTGGACGAGGATGTATTTGTCGTTGAGAAGCGATTCGGCAGTTATGACAGCATTCGGGTCGGTCACCTTCTGCTTGTTGATGCTCACGCCTCCCTGCTGGATCATCTTGCGTGCTTCACCCTTGGAGGGGAATACGGCGGTCTTGGTTGCGAGAAGTTCGATGACGGGGACACCGGCTTCGATATCGGCTTTGACAATGTTGAATGTCGGGACACCGTCGAACACATCAAGGAGGGTCTTCTCGTCAAGGTGGCGGAGTGCCTCCTCGGCCTTGTTGCTGAACAGGATTGAGCTGGCTTCGACAGCAGCATTGTAGTCCTCTTCGCTATGCACCATGACAGTGACCTCTTTTGCGAGGCGTTTCTGCATCGGGCGCTGTCCGGGGTCTTTAGCGTGCTCCTCGATGAGCGCGTCGATTTCCTCTTTGGTGAGGGCGGTGAAAATTTTCAGATATTTCTCGGCATCGGCATCGCTGACGTTGAGCCAGAACTGATAGAACTTGTAGGGCGAAGTATAGCGCGGGTCGAGCCAAACGTTGCCGCTCTCGGTCTTGCCGAACTTACCTCCGTCGGCCTTGGTGATGAGGGGACAGGTGAGGGCATATGCCTCTCCGCCGAGCTTACGGCGGATGAGTTCTGTACCGGTGGTGATATTGCCCCACTGGTCGCTGCCTCCGAGCTGGAGTTTGCAGTTCTTGTCTTTATAAAGAGTATAGAAATCGAATCCCTGCAGCAGCTGATATGTAAATTCGGTGAAGCTGAGGCCGTCGCGCGCCTCTCCGTTCAGACGTTTCTGCACTGAGTCCTTGGCCATCATATAGTTGACGGTGATATGCTTGCCGATTTCGCGGGCGAAATCAAGGAAAGTCACATCCTTTGTCCAGTCATAGTTGTTGACCATCTCGGCCTTGTTGGGAGCATCGCTTTCGAAGTCGAGAAACTTGGAGAGCTGCTTTTTGATGGCCTCCTGATTGTGGCGTAGTGTAGCCTCGTCGAGAAGGTTGCGCTCGGCGCTTTTGCCTGACGGGTCGCCGATCATGCCGGTCGCTCCGCCTACGAGGGCGAGGGGCTTATGACCGCAACGCTGGAAGTGGCGCAGCATCATCACACCGCAGAGGTGGCCGATGTGGAGGCTGTCGGCTGTCGGGTCGATGCCGAGATAGGCAGTCGTCATGCCTTTTTTGAGTTGTTCGTCTGTTCCGGGCATGACAGTGTGGATCATGCCACGCCATGTTAGTTCTTCAATGAAATCCATTATGAGAATAGGAGTTTATTTCTGTTTTATAAGCCTGAAACCACTCTTGCTGTGCTGAGGGTTTCAGGCTCGTTGTGAATTTTAGAGATGTGTCGGCAGAGCCGGGTTTATTTCAGTGAGGCGAGAGTCTCGGCGATACGGCGCATGGCTTCGCGCAGGTTGTCATCGGAAGTCGCGTAGCTTAGACGGATATATCCTTCCATGCCGAATGCTCCACCATCGACTGTGGCTACATGGCCCTTTTCGAGAAGATACATTGCGATGTCGGCCGAGCTTTCAAGAGTCTTTCCTTCGGGTGTGGTTTTGCCGATGTAGGCGCTGACTTCAGGGAAGAGATAGAATGCGCCTTGCGGACGGTTGACCTTAAGTCCGGGGATTTTTGATGCGAGGTCGACCACGAGGTCACGGCGACGCTCGAATGCCTTGTTCATTTCGGCTATGCAGTCTTGCGGACCGTTATAGGCGGCTTCGGCTGCTTTCTGAGCGATTGACGAAGCGTTTGATGTATATTGTCCCTGAAGTTTGGTGACAGCCTTGGCGAGCCACTGGGGGGCTGCACAGTATCCGATACGCCATCCGGTCATGGCATATGCTTTTGACACGCCGTTGATGATGATTGTGCGGTCGGCTATTTCGGGGAATGACGCGAGCGATGTGAACGAGCCGGTGAAATTGATGTGCTCGTAGATTTCGTCGGCAAGAACCATGATGTCGGGATGCTTGGCGAGTATGTCGACAAGTCCTTGGAGCTCTTCGCGCGAGTAGATGCTGCCGGTGGGATTTGAGGGTGAGCAGAGCAGAATCATGCGGGTCGCCGGAGTGATGGCAGCTTCGAGCTGAGCGGGGGTGATTTTGAAATCCTGATTGATGTCAGCGAGGATTTCGACTGTCTTGCCGCCTGCGAGTTTCACCATCTCTACGTAGCTTACCCATGCCGGCATCGGGATAATTACCTCATCGTCAGGATTGATTGTCGCGAGGATTACATTGCAGAGTGCCTGTTTTGCTCCGTTTGAGACCACAATCTGTTCGGGGGCATAACTTACGCCATTTTCCTTTGCGAGTTTTTCAGACACAGCCTTGCGGAGCGACATATAGCCGGGCACGGGTGTGTAGAAAGTATAGTTTTCGTCGATGGCACGTTTTGCAGCCTCTTTGATGTGGCGGGGAGTTTCGAAATCCGGCTCTCCGACAGAGAGATTGATTACGTCGACACCTTGAGCTTTGAGCTCATTGCTTTTCTGTGACATTGCGAGGGTGGCAGATGGAGCCAAAGCCTGCACGCGATCGGAAATGTGGGTCATATGATAGTGTTATTGAGTTGATTTTAACGGTTTAAGTGTTCCGTGAGTGCAAAGATAGCGAATATTTATGATAAAAAATATGCCGGATGGTGAAATCCGGCATATTTTTAAGCTTGTATGGTAATAATGTTATTAAGCCTTTGCAGCGGCTGCTCTGGCTCGCATGGCGGCCATGACTTTGCCTTTGCCGATACGGATAAAATCAAGAATCGGACGTGAGGCCGGACAGATGTAGCTGCATGAGCCACACTCGATGCAGTTGGCAATCTTTTGCTGCTCTGCTTCGTCCCAGTCCTGAAGACGGGAAAGTGTGCTGATGAGGAACGGTTCAAGTCCCATAGGGCATGCCTCGGTGCATTTGCCGCAACGGATGCAATTTTCCATCGGACGGCGATGGGCATAGCGGCTGTCGAGAAGGATGCCTGATGTGCCCTTGATCATCGGGGTCTGGAGTGTTGATGCCGTGCGTCCCATCATCGGGCCGCCGAGGATTATTTTCTCGGGCTCTTTTCCGGGAACGAGTGTGGCAAGGATTGTTCCGAGAGCCACTCGCAGGTTGCGGCCGGTCTCGCCGTCATGCAGTGTGAGCACTCGGTCCATGAGAGGTTCGTCGAGGACTACGGCACGGTAGACCGCATAGGCTGTGGCTACATTCTGCACGATAGCTCCGGTCGCGATTGGGAGTCCTCCTGATGGAACTTCTTTACCGATTACGGCTTCGATAAGCTGCTTTTCGCCGCCTTGCGGATATTTGACTTTCATCGGCATGACTTCGATGCCTGCCACTGCCGACGCTGCATCCGAGAGGGCAGCAATTGCCTCGGGTTTGTTGTTTTCGATTGCAATGACAGCGCGGTTGACACCGGCTGCACGCATAAGAAGCTCCACACCCTTGACTATCTCACGCGGATTTTCGCGCATGAGCATGTCGTCACACGAAAGACACGGTTCGCATTCAGCCGCATTGATTATGACAATCTCGGCCTTTGAGCCGGGAGGGGGTGAGAGTTTTACGTGTGCGGGGAATGTAGCACCGCCGAGTCCGACAATGCCGGCATTTTTGATGATGTCGATAATCGCTTTGCCGTCGAGGGCTGCTATTTCATTTTCTGTGCGGGCAGGTTTTTCGCGGTTGGCCATCGCCTCGGCGTCAGCCGCACGGTCAGCTTCATCGCTTTTGATGTATATTGCCTGAACGGGCATACCTTGTGGGGTGCGGGCTGTATCGATTTTCACGACAGTACCCGAAATGGGAGTGTGTATGGGTGCTGATACAAAGCCTCCGGCATCAGCCACACGGTCGCCTCGCTTGACCTTGTCGCCTTTTTTGACGATAGGCGTGGCGGGAGCACCGATATGCTGCGATACGGGGAGCACAACTTCTTCCGGCAGAGGAAGGTTTTCGATTGGCTTGCCTGCGGCAATCTTGTTTTCGGCGGGGTGTACACCGCCGATTTTAAAGGTATGGAGTTTCATGTCTTCTGATTTCAGGCTGTTTCTTCAACTTTCTCTTTGGCGGGAGCTTTCTTTACGGGGAAGTTTACGGCATGGATGGCATGCGTCGGGCATACATCGACACATTTGCGGCAAAGCTTACATTTCTCGAAGTCGATATATGAGAGATTGTTGGCAATCGTGATTGCTTCGTGCGTACACTCTTTGGCACATTTCGAACAGCCGATACATGCGGCTTTGCACGCCTTCATTGCGGCTGCTCCCTTTTCCTTGTTTGAGCATGCGACATAGACTCTCATGCCGCGCGGACCTTTGTAGCGGAGTTCGATGATTGAGCGCGGGCAAGCTTTGACACAAGCTCCGCAACCGACACACTTATCTTCGATGACTTCGGGCAGCCCTGTCTCAAGATTCATCTTCATTGCTCCGTAGGGGCAGGCGCTCACGCAGTCTCCGCAGCCCAGACAGCCGTTAGGGCAGGTGGATTCTCCTGTTCCGAGCGACGACAGCACCGCACAGGTCGGAGCGCCTTCGAAGCGTGCGAGACGTGGACGGAGGTCGCATGTGCCGTTACATTTTATGACTGCGATTTTCGGCTTGGTCTCGGCTGCTGCCAGTCCGACGATTTCGCCGATCTGTTTCATTACTGCGCTTCCTGATGCCGGGCATGTAAGGCCGTCGAGTGTATCGGCGCAGACACACGCTGATGCAAAGTCACGGCAACCGCTACGTCCGCAGCCGCCACAGTTCGCGCCGGGAAGAAGTGCTTCTACTTGGTCAATTCTTGGGTCTTCTTGGACATGGAAACGCTTGGCGACAACGTAGAGCACGGCTGCGCCGATGATTCCGATGAGTCCGAGGACAATGATTGAAGTTACTATAATATTCATGGTAGTAAATTAAAACGTCATATTTTTCTAATTTTCCAACTGATTTTTTGTGCGAGACTCTTACGCTTGGCATACAGGAAGAGGTCATAGAGTCCGAGAGCGATAAAGCCCAGAGCGATTGACCACCCTCCAAGAGAAGGGAACCCGAGTCTTAGCCCGACGATGACTCCTCCGAAGATTAGCGTTGGCAGGATGAGTGCCCACCATGAGGCTCTGAGTGTGGAGCTTGATGTCGCACTGACCTCAACACGCTCACCTACTGTAAAATCCTCTGCTGAAGGAGTGTCTATTTTCAACAGCTCTTTTTGGTCACTTCCCTTGCTGCTACACAATGCAGTGATGGCACAGCCGTCACATTTGCATTCGTCTTCTGTAAGGATGACAAGAGAGCTGCTCTCCACTTTCTGGATGATTCCACGGTGGGTTACGTCTTCTTTACTCATGATAATAGATGAAAAAACACTTGAGGTATGCGAGGGCAAAGTTAACTATTTTCTCTAAAAACAGCAAACAGTTTTGCATTATCGCAGTTTTTTAGGGCGATTCTTATTGTAATTTTGTCAGAGGAAAAGAAGATGTGGAAATTTGTAAGTGGATTTATGGTGATATGCGCTATCAGCCTTGGCGGGCGACTTTCCGGCGCTCTTCGCTTATTAGTCGTGGAAGTGTCTTTACGAAGTTCCAGTAGCGTGGGATATTTTTCTGGGGCTGTTCGAGTGCGCGGTGAAGCCATTCGAGGCGTAGTTTGAGCATCCATTTCGGTGCGCGTTTCACTTCGCCCACACCGGCATTGAAATTGAAAATCGCACCGTAGCCGAACATTACTCCGCGTTTGAGATATGGTTTGAGTCGCGCCATGAACATTTCCTGTTTCGGCGCTCCGAGGCTGACCCATATGATGTCGGGGTTGTCGGCATTGATCATGTCGGCTATGCCCTGATAGTCGAAATCATCGACTGCGCGGAAAGGCAGAGTCTCGAACCGCATGTCGTTGATAGCCGGATCTATTTCCGAAAGATTCTTGCGCAGTCCGGCAAGCACTTCCTCTGTGTTGCCGAGGAAAAATTGGCGGAAACGGCGCATGGCGATGTATTTCAGGAATATGTCTGCCCCGATGTAGCTGTCGATTGGCTCTTTATGAATCCATGCAAGGATTTTGGCCAGTACGCTGCCGTCGCAGTTGTTGACGAGCGCTCCGTTGAGCACTTTCAGAAATTCAGGATTCTGATTGGCTATGGTGAGATTGTTGGCCTCGACGGAGCAGCTGTAGCCGGGAATACCTTTTTCGATGGCCTCAAAAATAGTGCGGTCGAGTTTGTCACGGTCAAACTCGATACGCACATTGAAATATTTTTTATCTTCGTTCATTGTCTGTCTGCCTTGGCAATCTCGTTTTCAACCCATTTGTATTGCTGGCGCAATCCATCTTCGAGGCTCACGCTCGGTTCCCAGCCGAGTATTTCTTTTGCTTTTGAATAGTCGGCGCTACGGGCTTTGTCGCCTTCGGGCTTTGTCGTGTCGAAGAACGGCTTGATGTCTTTGCCACTGATTTTGACGACAGTTTCAGCGATTTCAGCGATTGATGTGCACACTGACGGGCCGATCTGGATCCATCCGTGTCCCCAGCCTTTGTCAAGTGCGCGGACGAGAGCTTCGACAACGTCATTGACATGAAGGAAGGCTCGTCCCTGTTTTCCGCTGCCCCAGACGATGAATTCTTCATTCGGATAATTGATGGCTTTGCGGATGAGAGCCGGGATGACTTGGCTGCGTTCGCCGAAATCGCATGGCGAACCGTAGACGTTGTGAAACTGAAGTGTGCAGCATGGAATGCCGGTTTCCTTTTCGAGATAGCCGATTTCGAGCTGTCCCATGAGCTTGCTCCATCCGTAGGCCGATTCCGGGAGAGCCGGGAACAGCTCGTCTTCGCGCAGGGGCACTACGTCGAGTGAGTTTTGTCTGGTGAGCGGGTAGCTGCAAGCCGTACCGACATAAATCAGTCCTTTGATACGTTCTTTGCCGGCTTTGCGCACGGATGTGAATAGATTGGTGTTTATGAGATTGTTCTGACGGAAGAGACCTCCCTGATTACCGAAAACGTAGTCGATGCCGGCTACTATGTCGGCAAGGTGGATGACATATTCATTGCTACTTACAATATCATCAATATCGGCATGGGTGTCCGAGAGGTCTATGTTGAAAAAACGGCTGTCGAGGTCTATGACCGGATTGCCTGATTCGTCGTTGAGATATTCGAGCTTGCCTCTCCATAGATTGTCGATTATGCTCACGTCGTGTCCTTCTTTCACAAGACGTTTGACAAGGTTGCTGCCAATCATTCCGCAACCGCCTGTTACAAGTATTTTGCTCATAGCTATTGTCGTATGGATGTTTATATTCAGTTTATAAGTTTAGTTTCTGACATATTGTCGTCAATCAGTGCTTGTCGGAAAGCTCTGCATATATGTTCCCGAGGCAACTGCCTATTGTGGTGATATTGAAGTCCTCGTTGGCAAATTTTCGTGACGCTGTCTCGATTCGGTGTCGGAGTTCCGTGTCACCGATCAGTCTTTCGAGTTGGGCGGCAAGTGTGTTTGTATCCCCCGGTTGAAAGAGCAGGATGTCTTCGTTGTCATGGACAATGTCAGGCAATCCGCCTACAGGAGTGGCTATGACCGGAAGTCCGTAGGCCCATGCGTCGAGGACGGCCATCGGGAAGCCTTCCGCATAGCTCGGCAGACAGAAGATGGATGTTTCCCTGAACAGTCTGTCTTTTTCACTGCCTGCCACCCATCCGGGAAATTCTACCTGATTTTCGATTCCGGATTCCCTTGCAATTGCCTTTCCGTTGTCGATTTCTCCGCTTCCTGCGAACACGAGTTTCCATTGTGGATATTTGTGTGCGATAATGGCGAAAGCTCTTATAAGATCGTGATAACCTTTGCGTGGACTGACAACTCCGGCCGAGAGTATTATATTTTTTTTCTGAACTTCGCCTGAATTGTCGGCTACTCTCGGACATGGATTATGAAGCACACGCACCTTGTCGCCGAGTTCAAAGGTGGAGCATACTGCCTGTTTCCACATCTTTGACAACACTACGACCCTGTCGGCATCGTCAAAGAGTTTTTTGTAAACAGAGCTGTAAGGGCCTTCTATGGTCGATGCGGTGTCAAAGGCATGAAAATGTACGATTGTCTTTTTGCCCGTAAGTTTTGCAAGTCGCATGAATAGCGATTTCCGTCTTGCCGACGGAGCTTCACCGATGTGCATATGGACGGTTTTACACCATGGAAGATACCATAGATATGTCGCCATACCGGTCATCAGATAGAGCAGTTTGACAGCCATAGAACCGTTGCGGTGTGTCGCAATCCACCGGCAGCTGTACTTTTCCCATTCATCTGCCATCTCGTGGGCCATGACTACGGACGAAATCCCGCCGTGTGTACGGCGGGAAGTAGCAAGCACAAGCACTTTAGGCATATTAAGCATCCTTATTCGGAGTTTTCAGTGGGTTAAACGTCTTAAAAACGGTTAAGAAGATTGAAAATTGTGTGAACGACCGATAAATCATCAGATATTAGGTCTGTCCCATGTATAGCTTGTCGTGCAGTGGACCGGAACGGAGAGATTGCCGACTTTAATGGAGAAGTCTCCTTCCTCAAGAGTCCATTGTCCGTGAGCGTTCACAAAAGCGAGATCCGTGGCCGGCAAAGTGAATTTCACTGTACGTGTCTCTCCCGGCATAAGGGCGATTTTGACGAATCCGCGCAGACGTTTGTTGTCAGGGACGATTGATGCCACAAGGTCTGAAGAGAACAATAGCACGGCTTCCTTACCGTCGCGTGAGCCGGTGTTGGTTACGTTGACACTTACGGTCAGCACGTCTGTGGGGGTAAAATCCGTCTTGTCAACCTTAAGATCCGAATATTCGAAAGTCGTATAACTCTTGCCGTAGCCGAAGGGCCATTGGACGTTGACGCGTGCGTCGTAGTCATAGACTCCCTCCATTTTTCCCACTTCTTCGCTGACCTTATAGTCATAGGTGACGAGCGAATTGATTTCGCGCGGATAGGTGAAGGGGAGTTTGGCTGAGAAGTTGCGCTCTCCGACCATGAGTTCGGCGAGCGCGTCGCCGCCGAAGTTTCCGGGGATTATTATGTCGATGATTCCCTTGGCGAGCGGTTCGATGTCGGCGAGGATTCGCGGACGGCCTTCGTTTACGACAAGCACAATAGGCTTGCCTGTCTTGGCAAGAGCCTTGATCATGTCGCGCTGGTTGGACGAGAGATATAGGTCGGTCAGATTGCCCGGAGTCTCGCAATAGGAGTTTTCACCTATACATGCCACTATCACATCGGCATTTGCCGCAGCCTTGAGGGCCGCTTCGGAGTCGGCCACGGTTTCGTCCTGATATGAGCCTTCCTGATTGAATGTCACGGTCGGCACATAAGTGACGTTGCTTTCTCCGAATTTCTCTGTGAGGGCTTCGAGGATTGTGTTGTAGTCCTTGGCATATGTGTCGCTCAGATGTCCCTGCCACGTATATGACCATCCGCCGTTTAGCGAGCGCATGGAAGTTGCTGTAGGGCCGGTCACCATGATGCGCGTGCCTTTGGAGAGGGGGAGGATGTTGTTGTCGTTCTTGAGCAGCACCATTGTTTCGGCAGCTCCGTCGAGTGCGGCTTTTCGAAATTCTTCGGATGCGAATTTCGGATAATCTTTGAGAAGAGTATTCGGGCGGTCGAATAGTCCGAGGCGGTATTTCAGACGGAGTGCGCGTGAGGCTGCGTCATCGATTCTGCTCATGCTGACTTTTCCTTCTTCGACGAGTTCACGGAGGATGTCGCAATAATCCACCTTGTAGGGCTCCATAGCCATGTCAATACCTGCGTTGATTGCTATGCGGATTGCATCTTTCTTGTCTTTGGCAACTTTCTCGCGGGTATATAGATTGTTGATGTCGGCCCAGTCGGTGACGATGAGGCCGTCCCACTGCAGGTCTTCCTTAAGCCATTTGGTCAGAAGGAGCGGGTCGGCGTGGACAGGTGTGCCGTTGATTGACGATGAATTGACCATGATGGTCAGCGCGCCATATTTGATGGCTTCAAGATAAGGTGCGAAATGCTTTTCGCGGAGGTCTGACGGTGATATGTAAGCCGGTGTGCGGTCCTTTCCCGAGAATGGGACACCGTAGCCCATGAAATGTTTGAGCGATACAGCGATGTGATTCTTGTCAATATGGTTGGGGTCGTTGCCTTGAAAACCGCGCACCGCCGCTGCTCCCATGAGAGCGTTGACGAGCGGGTCTTCGCCGTAGTTTTCCCAGAAACGTGGCCAGCGCGGGTCGCGTGCAAGGTCCATTGTCGGTGAGAATGTCCACGGGCAGTCGCTTGCGCGCGTTTCGTAGGCTGTGATTTCAGCTGCCTTTCTGCAAAGTTCTGTGTCGAACGAGGCTGCCACGTTCAGGTTTTGCGGAAACAGCGTGCCGCCGTTGGTATATGTTGTGCCGTGGTTCTGGTCAAGTCCGTAGACACAGGGGATGCCGATGTATTTCATCGAAGCTTCCTGTATCTGTGGGATTATCACGTTCCATGATTCTGCGTCGAGACAGTATGAATATGGGGCATTTAGTATCGACCCGACCTTGTAGATGCCTATCACTGTGTCGACTTTTTCCTTGACGAGCCTGAATTTTCCGTCAGGGCCTGTTTCGCCGAGGATATCGAGCTGGATTTGGGTCATCTGTCCGATTTTTTCCTCAAGAGTCATTTTCGAGAGTGTTTCAGAGACCTTTTTTTCGATTTCCGGGTCTGGAGGTATGACGGGAAGGGTTATAGGGTCGTAGGCCATGGCCGGAATTGCCACGGTCGCAATGGAAAGGAGAAGATTGCGTAGCATGGGTGTTTGTGACGTGAAAAGATTAAAAAGTATTATGACGCAGTCTCAGGCTTTTTCAGTTCCGGATAGGATATGCGTGAGTGGTACATGGTGCGGAGGCGTTGCGCGAACACTTCTTTTATCGTGCTGACGTCGCGGAACGATATTGGCGATTCGTTGTGCAGGCCTTCGGCTATCTGAGAGTCGATGATTTTGTTGACAAGCGCCGAGATTGCTTCCGGTGAATGGCTCGTCATTGAACGGGATGCCGCTTCCACGGAATCGGCCATCATCAGCAGTGAGGTTTCTTTTGACTGAGGGTTAGGTCCGTGGTATGTGAAATTTGCGGGATCTACCTCCTCGTCGGGATGGGCGTTGCAGTAAGTGGTGTAGAAGTATCGTGCCTTTCCCGCTCCGTGGTGTTCCGAGATGAATCTGCGGATTACGGTTGGAAGTTTGGCTTTTTCGGCAAGCGCGAGTCCCTCGTTCACATGTCCGGTGACTATGCGTGCGCTCTGTATAGGATCAAGAGCGTCGTGCGGGTTTACGCCATGCTGGTTTTCGGTATAGAATGCCGGATTTTTGATTTTCCCTATGTCGTGATACAGCGCTCCGGTACGCACGAGCTGCACGTTTGCCCCTATTCGTGAGGCGGCTGCTGATGCAAGGTTGCTGACAGCCATGGAATGGTTGAATGTGCCGGGACATTCTTCGGATAGCTCCCTCAGCAGTGGGTTATTGATGTCGGATAGTTCCACGAGTGTCACACGTGAGGTGAAACCATAGATTCTTTCGAGCAGGAACATGAGCACGTAGCTGAACGAGATGAGTATTGCATTGATGGCAAAACAGCCGAACACCCGTCCTTCGGTGCGGGCGAGTGAGCCTGCCTGCATCACCTCGACGGCTATATATGAGAGTGTGTAGGCGAGGAATATGAGCGCGGCTGTGCGTATGAGCTGGCTTCTGCGTGAAAGGTCTTTGAGCGAATCGATTGCAACGACTCCGGCGATGAACTGCATGAAGATGAATTCGAGGGCAAACGATGCGACTATAGCGCATATCAGCACAAGGATTACATGGCAGAAGTAGGCCGTGCGCGAGTCGAGGAATATCAGCACGAGAATCGGCACTATGGTGAATGGCGTGATGTAGAATCCGGTTGAAAATCCGGCCTGCATTGCAAAGGCAAATAGGGTGAACAGTCCGATGAGGGTGACGATGAACACGACCGTGCGGTCATCCTCGAAATAGTCGCGTCGGAATATGTAGAGATAGGCGAACAGCATCCCGTAGAGGATGAGCATATATAGAATCTGTCCTGCCATTGGATAGTAGTGCTGTGAGATGGCGCTGTTGCCACGTTCGTTAGCGATTTTCTCGTAGGTATGGAGGACGGTTGCCAGACGTGAGGTCACGATGTCACCCTTATCGATTATCCTTTCACCTTGCTGGATGACCCCGACCGGGGCCATTGCTTTCTGATAAGCTTCGTTGAGCAGGCGTTGCGATGTGACGGTGTCGACAAGAATGTTCGGATGGAGTTCTTGCGAGAGTTTGGTCGCCGAGATGGCCTTGCGGACGTTCGGGTCTCTGAGCACACTGTCGAGATGCTCGTAGGCTCTGAAGGCCGAAAGGTAGTTGGCGGTCGGAATACTGATGGCCACGTTGTCATGGATGAAACGTACCGTCGGCAGTTTTCCCGAAGAAATTTTGGCATACGTGTCGCGGTCGACGATTCCGTTTTCGTAAACTTTGCGTATCTCCTTTATTATCTGGTTGCGCTGGGCCGGGGTTATGTCAAGATCATTTGTGGCGTTAAGACGGGTTGTGTAGTCTGAGATGATGGTCTTTTCGGCTGTGAGATCGCGCGTGAATACCGGTTCGAAATTAGCGTCGATACTGTCCTTGACCTTGGCTGCGCTCAGGGAGTCAAGGTGTATGGGAATGTCGAACGGGGCTGTCAGCAGTGCATAGCTCCACGGGCGACCTTCCTCGAATGTGTAATGGTTTTCGGCGGAACGCGGCAGGAAATAGACGGTCACCGATACAACAATTAGGAATAGCAGAATCCGGAGCGAAAGTTGGCGCGATGGCATTGGGTTCATATGTCGAAGATGTTGCGGACAATGGTCCAGATAATGATGGTTACGAGGATAAAGAGAATAAAAAATCTTGAGGAAAGTGTGCGTTGGAGTTGAGGATGTCGTGAGCCGATAAGCCGTGAGAAAATCAGAAGTGCCAACAGTGGGATTTCGATTATGAAAAGGGCGTTATAGCTGAAGGCTTCTTTGATGTCGCCGTTGAAAATGGAGTGTATGGCTCGTTGCGATCCGCATCCCGGACAGGAGAGTCCGGTGAGCATTTTGAACATGCATCGTGGATAGAGTCCTGACGACGGTTCAAATTTCAGATAGAGGATGCAGAGGCCGATGGCTGCCACGCATATTCCGGCTATGAGTAGACGGCGGTAGAGGGCAAACCTGTTGGAAAAATCTCTCTCGGTGGGCGACATCATTGCTGGCAGATTGTTTTTGGAGGGCTTTGACCGGTGTGTTTAAAGCAGCCCTCCGAAAATAACCGAGAACGGAGCCCATATCAGTCCGGCGACAAACGAGATTATCACCCATAGCTGTGCTTTTGACGATGCGTCAAGAGCTGCCATGTAATCTCCACGGTAGTATGCGGGCGAGACTTTCGCGGCATAGAAGATGGCGACGATTCCTGACGGAATGCAGCAGCAGATTGTTGCCAGAATAGCCAAGATGAGATAGTTGTTCGGCATGGGCGGGACTGCATTCGGGTCATTCTGAGGTTGGCCGTACTGGTATTGGCCGTAGGGCTGGCCATATGGATGCTGGCCGTTGTAGAATCCGCTGTAGGGATTGGCCTGCCGGGAGAAGTCGCTTTGTGTGAACTCAGGGCGGCTGTGTCCTTGGTTTATGTTATTGGAGGAAAGGATTGCGGCAATTTCAGGAATCGCGCTTGCGGTTGTCCAGTCGCTCAGACCTTCATGCCATACTGGGGTCGAAGGATTGAGTTCAGGTTTCGAGGCGATTTCTTCAAGTGTGAGCGGACCTTCCTGAACACTGTCTATTATGATCCAATATTTCATTTGTAGTGATAAAAAATGGTGTTATTAGCGTGGAATAAAGGATTATGAGGAGAAGGATTGAATGCGGGGACGCGCGGGTTGGCGTCCCCGTGTTCAGATTCCGATGCAGCGTGGCTGCATCAATATGCGGTTAGAAAAATTTTGTTTCTTCACCGAGTATGTCGGAGAGGACGGCATTGGCGAGTCGTGATGCTCCGAGACGGAAATATTCGTTGGTTTCAACCCACTGGTCGCCAAGGACTGTTTTCACGATTGTGTAGTATTTCAGGGCGTCTTCGGTGGTCGATACACCGCCGGCTGCCTTGAATCCTACCATGCGTCCGGTCTTTTCGTAATATTCCTTGATGCACTCACACATGATGTAGGTGGCTTCGAGCGATGCTCCGGGATATTCCTTGCCTGTTGAGGTCTTGATGAAGTCTGCTCCTGAGTAGAGTGAGAGGATTGAGGCATTGCGGATGTTTTCGGCTGTCTTGAGTGCGCCTGTCTCAAGGATGACTTTCATGAGGGAGTCACGGCAGGAGTGTTTCATTTCCGAAAGCTGGTCGCATACTTCCTCATAGTCTTTATCGAAGAAATCACCGAGTCCGAGCACCACATCGATTTCGTCAGCTCCGGCTTCGACTGCAAGGCCTACTTCGGCTACCTTGACTTCGATGAAGCTCTGGGCGCTCGGGAAGCATCCTCCGACAGCAGCGATGTCGACATCTGAACAGTCAAGCACCGTGCGCACGATAGGAACGAAATTGGGATAAACACAGATGGCTGCCACGTTTGGAAGGTCGGCATGTTCGTGGGCGAAAGCGTTGACTCTCTCGGTGAAATCTGCTACAGACCGCTGCGAGTCGGTTGATTTCAGAGTGGTGAGGTCTATGGAGTTGAATATTTTTTTGAGAACTTCAGGAGTGTTGTTCTCTGCGAGATGCTTGTCAAGGATTTCATTGACTTTTGCAGCGACTTCTGCATCAGATGTAGTGACGCGGCTGTCAGCAAGGACTTGTTGATATTTATCCATGATGATTATTATTTAAGTTTAGGGTATTAGGTAAATTATAAGTATGCTGTTTTAATAAAACAACAGATATATTCGTAAGTATTAGGCATGCCCGGCGTTCATGCGGTCAGAGGTCAGAGCTTTAATTTGGGGTTTGAGGCATGGCGCAGAGTGTCGCGGGCAGTCTTCTTTTCGATATTGCGCCGGAATGCTTCGGTCAGGTCTGTGCCGGTCTGGTTTGCTATGGCAGTCAGCACCCAGAGCAGGTCGGCAAGTTCGTCGGCGAGCGCATCGGGATTTTCACCTTCTTTAAACGACTGGTCGCCATATGTCCGTGCCATCAGCCGTGCCACTTCTCCGGTTTCCTCTGCAAGTATAGCCATGTTGGTAAGAGGCGAGAAGTAGCGGACTCCGACAGTGGTAATCCATTCATCGACTACCGTCTGGAGCGAACGCAGCGAAATAGAGTCGTCGGCCGTAGGTGTGAAATTCATAGTCAATCCTTTAGTTTTGAATCTATAACAATTGTAACAGGGCCGTCGTTCACAAGTGATACTTGCATATCTGCCCCGAATACCCCCTTTTTAACTTCTTTTCCAAGAAGCGAAGAGCATTCGTCGCAAAACATTTCATACAGGGGTATTGCAAGGTCGTGGCCGGCCGCACGTATATAGCTTGGCCTGTTCCCTTTCTTGGTCGAGGCGCAGAGTGTGAACTGGCTGACTGCAAGCAATTCGCCGTCGACATCTGCGAGAGAGCGGTTCATCACTCCGGCATCGTCGGAGAAAATACGCATTGCAACACATTTCGATGCAAGCCAACGCACATCGTCGGGGGTATCACCCTCGGCCACGCCGACAAGTACCATCAGTCCTTGGCCGATAGCGCTGTGAAGCTCCCCGCCTATGCTTACGGAAGCCTCAATGACACGTTGAATTACTAACTTCATAATCCGCAAATTTACAAAATAAATCGGATTATCTCTCTGAAAGGACTGAAAAATCAGGGTAACCAAGTAAGAATCCCCGCTTTCGTCTATAAGATGAGGATTATAATTCCCGTTTTTTTCGCCTCCTGTGAACTGATTTGAGAAAAATAACGTTATTAGATATGTACGTCAACTATTGTTTATGAAAGGGAAATCAAGATTGTTAATGGTGTTAGCAGCGTTAGGTCCCTTGGGCATGTCAGCCCAAGGGATTGCTGACGTTGTGGCAGCTCTGGAAAAGACGGGCTGCTATGAGGCCAATGCAAGTTTCAATGTGTCGCTTCCGCAGAGTGACAAAGATGTGGTCTACGAAGTCAGCCTCGCTTCTGCGCCGACTCCTGCCGACAAATTGTCGCCATGCTCCTATCTTACCGAATGGGGGCTGGAAACGCCGTCAGGCACAGTGAAAGGATTTTCGGCGTATTTCGACGGTCATCATTACCGTTATCGCAACGAGCGTCTGCAGGAATACCATATGGAATGGGACTCGATTCCGTTCATGTCGCGAGGCAATTCGACCGGGGTGCAGGGCAACGCGCAGTTTACCGACCTTTATCCAAGCTATATAGCCAAGGAGCTTTCTAAAATGGAACAGGACGGGCGATATACGCTCAGCGTTAAACCCGACGTGGCTTTTGACGGCAAGAAGGCTGTGGAAATAACAGCCGTGATGAAAGTCGACGATGTCACCGCTATGGAAAAAAGATTCCTGTTCGATGCTTCGACCATGATGCCGCTACGTATTGACACCGAGAGTAATCCGGGGCAGATAACGGAGCAGTCAATGTTCGTAAGTTATCGCTATCCGGCCGAGATGCACTGTCCCGAACTGGGCGAGGAGGCGCTTATGGCGCTTTATCCGGAGGTGTTTGAGAAATACAGGGAGAACAATTTCCGTATTGAGAATCTTGCCGGGACACAATTGCCTACATTTTCGCTCCCGACCACTACCGGCGAGCGCTACACTTATCATCGAGGCGACAACTTTGCTGCCCCGACTGTCATTGCGCTTCTCGACCCATCGGCAGGATTCAATGCCGAGCTGGTGGAAGGCGTGAGGGGGGCTGTCGACCGTCTGCCTGTTCAAGCCGATGTCATCTGGGTGTTCAACTCGACGAATATTGATGCAATCGAAGGTGTCATTCCCTCGATACGTCCCGGAGAGCATCTCCTGATGAACGGCAAATCGCTTGCCCGCGACTGCGGTGTGGCTTCTATGCCGGTAGTAATTATGGCAGACAGCACCGGAAAAGTAAAAAATGTTGTGCTTGGATTCAACAAGGAGATTGGAAACGTTGTTCTACAGACGATGGCTCTTGTCGAATAGACACTATAAGTTAGTAATGAAATAATAAAAACTACAGAATAATGGAAACCGTATTTTTTAAAGGCCAGCCGTGTCATACTTGCGGCACAGTACCTTCGATTGGCGAGACTGCTCCCTGTTTTCATCTTGCAGGCGCGGATTTGTCGCAGTTGCTTTGCACTGATTTTACAGGAAAGCGTGTAGTTCTCAACATTTTCCCGAGCCTCGACACTCCGGTGTGTGCCATGAGTGTCCGTCGTTTCAATCAGGAAGCTGCCAAGCTTGACGACGTTGTGGTAATCTGCGTGTCAATGGACCTTCCTTTCGCTATGGGACGGTTCTGCACAGTCGAGAATATCAAGAATGTAGTTTTCGGTTCGGCGTTCCGTTCGCCGCTGTTCGGACAGAAATATGGAGTGCAGCTCGTTGATGGCCCACTTGCCGGATTGCTCGCCCGCTGCGTCCTTGTCCTTGATGAGAACCGTCGTGTGGTTTTCCGTGATCTTGTTGAGGAAATCACCAACGAGCCTGACTATGACGCCGCACTCAAGGTGCTTAAAAAGGAAGTATGATTTTATCAATAGAATAAACAAACAACAGAGCGTCCGCCCGACTGAAACAGCATGGCGGACGCTCTGTTTTTCTGTTCAACGTGTGAAATCCTATAATTAGTTTGATTTCTTGCAAAATCAATATTCTCGTAAAATCAAGATTAGATTAGTTCAGCGAATCATTTCAAGTATGAATGAGGTCGTAGATTATCCACCAAATCAGTGTATAGACCAAAAAGACGATGAAGTAACGCAACGGTTTCGACTTAATAATTTGGAACTTGTCAGAAATCCAAAGAATAAGAGTCCCGAAGACTATGTATAAGATGAAATAATACCAAGGCATGCCCAGAAACATAATGCGGAGATTTTGAAGTTGTTTTCTTATTAGACGCGAATTTACGTAAAAAGTTACAGATGAGCAAAAAAGTTAATCGAAAATGACGGCATTGCAGATGTGATTGAGAGATGTCCACGGTAATTTGCGAATTTTCAATGAGAAATGTTTTGCTTTTCAACAGTATTGTTTAATTTTGCGAGTGGACTTGACGGATGTGAGCCCGCGACATTTAGAAATAAGCGTCATGCTCATCTTATAGACTGGAAATGTAGAGAATTTTCATTTGATGCAAGAGATGTCATGGGCGGCTCACGTATCCTGTGTATTAACCAATCTCTCCATTGTGCCAGTGGAATAATATCTTAAGACAATGAAAAATATATTTTGTAACACGCTGTCATTAAAGGCTCTTATTGCAGCCTCGGCGAGAAGCGTCTGCGTAATCTTAGTCCTTTTGACGGTTTCCATACCTTTTGACGTATATGGTCAGGAGCATGACAGCATTATCGGCCGGCCCTATAAATCGTTTGATACATCGGCGTTTTGTGCGTATAGCACCTTCCATCCGTCACAGTATCTGACCGATAACAACTGGGATATCCTATGTGCTTTTGTGGAGCCGGGTACGACCGGAAAACTGGACTCTCTTGGGATTCAATATAATAGAAGTCAGCTGAGATTACTTGAAGTCGGAGACTTACTTTCGTCAGATAAGGGCGTATACAAAACTTTAATGCCTATTTTCGGGAAAGCGGAGACGCGGACTATCAGGCTTCAGTCCAAGGCGTTTGCTGACAGTATATTCCCGGTGATTAAACCTGAAATATCGCAGTTGATTTCAGCCTTTGATAAAGCAGGATATTCAAAACAGACCTTTAGCCTTGTTTTCTCTTACTTGCTTGACACCTACATCTGGGATGACGAAAGGCTGCCTGTAGCTAAAAGCTTTGAAAATCACGGGACATGGTCGGGAGCATATTGGGCAATGTATTATCCACGCGACCATGTCAAAATCGGGACAAACGGTTTTGGAACCGTATATCAGAACTGGACGGATGAATTGGGCTATTGGATGAGTTCAGGAAAACTTTTCTCTTTCGCGAAAGAAGTAGGAAGGACCAACGGCAAACGGATTGAAAATAAAGAAGTCATTGATGCCGTCAAGGGATGGGGACTCGCTGATGAAAATGGCAAAATACTGATTCCTGTGATGCGTGTGGGCGGCAAGGATGATATAGATCTTCTTTGCAAGAGTATTACGACAAGACTAAGCGAAGCCGTAAAGAGCTACTGTCGCACTTGGAGCAAATCGCACGGCATTTATTCCGAAAAATTATCGCAAATAATTTTCTACCACGAAGTGATGTGGGATCTGCTTGATATAATGGAATCGAAAGGCATGATTTCCATACCCCCTATCCTTAAAGGCGAGGAAGTGGGTAAAGAGCATTTCGGCGATATCTGCTTTATCGTAATCAGAGAAGATAAGCAATGACAGGCATCTATGCATGGACTTCGTGCCGATGCACACCGTTTTTGAATTATTAAGAGTAAGTGACAGAAAGAACACACCGGTTTACCGGTATGTATCAATACTCCCTGTTTGAAGAAATTACCCCTGCCACAGAAGTTGTAGCAGGGGTAAGTCTTTTTGTCAGGGCATTATGACACACGCCCGTTCTGTTTGATTGGTCGATGGTGTCGGCAGGTCAATAGTCGCTGAAGAGTTTGGGTTTGATGACGAGGCCTACGCGCAGCATCGAGTGGAATTCCTTGTAGGCGAGGAGGCCTTCGCCATATCCGTTGTAGTACTGAACGAAAAGATACTGGTTGTCGCGCGGGAATATGCGGTAGTTGAATTCTACGGTCGTATTGTAGTTTAGCCTCCATCCTTTGCGTTTTACGAGATTTACGGCAAGCCCCATGCGTCCGTTGGTCGAAGTCACGGAAGTGCCTATCTGATAGATGCCGCAATAATCGAGGATGTCTTTGTTTTCAGAACCGTCGATTATCGGAAGCCACACTTTGCTGTGGACGAGTATGTGAGGGTCGATCATGATACTTCCGGCGAGACTGATTCTGTTCCACGAACGGGAGGCAGCTCCGTCGCGGCCGTTTGATTCGTGTTCGGCTATAAGGCTGACTTTGCCGACAAAGCGTCCCTTTACGAAGAGAGGCTTTGTCAGGCCGATACCGGGGTTGAAGTTGAGGTCGGTCATAGGCATCGAGTCCTCGAATATGTTCCAGAAACACTTCTGGGAATAGAATAGATAGAGATATGTCCCGAACGGCAGCGAGCTGCGGGTGAGGCGTTGGGCAATGGATATCTGGAATTTGATATTGCTGTTCTGCCGGGTTATTTTTTCACCGACCGGAACACCTACGATAAAGTAATTGTCCTTGTACAGCCCGAAGTAAGGTCCGTCGTCAAATGCGCGTCTTACGCTGTCGGTGTTTATGCTGTCGTTTCCGATGCTTACAATCTGTGCGTTTGCACCAGTGTGGAAACCGGCTATGCACAATGTCATTATAAGAGTGAATCGCAGTAGCGTTTTCATCAATGTGGTCTGATTGGAGGGATAAATAGTTGTGTCCGTTGGGTTGGTTTGAAAGAAATTTCAAACAGCTTCTGAATAAGAGTGCAAATATAGCGAAAATTTAGTAATTTTGCGGACATGCGCTATATTCATATATTAATCATCATGTTGCTGGTCTCGATGACCTCGTGTGGCAACGACGAAGAGTTTGTGATTAACTGTGAGATCCGGGGGCTTGGCTCTGAGGGTGTGGAGATGTATTACACCACCCGGAGCATGCAGCACTCCGGTTTTCATCCTGTCGATGGGAAAGTGTCGTTGAGGGGAGTGGCGTCAGAACCGACTCTTGTCGAGGTCTTCACGACCGCCGGCGAGCCGCTCTTCATGTGTGTCGCGCAGAATGGCGATGAACTTGAGGTGAAAATGGATCTTGAGAAGCCCGGTGTCCTTAAAATCAAGGGCAATGAAGCTTCGGAAGAATACGCGCGTTTTGTCACGGAGAATGATTCCATGCTGCGGAGCGGCGATGTGGCCGCAATCAACAGGCTTGTCGCCGATGAGGTGATGGCTCATCCCGGCCGTGTGTCGTCGGCGATGCTTCTGGTGACACGCTTTAACGCAAGAGGCTATGAGCTTAAAGCCGACTCGCTTGTCAATATATTAAAACCGGAGGCTCGTCCGTCGTGGGTTGTCGGTGCATATCCCGGGATGGTGGGCGAACAGGTTTCGTCCACGGCTCGCGGTAAGGTCAAGCCGATAACAATCAACTGCGGTCTGCTCAACGAACGAGACACGACTCTGCGCTATTGGCCCTCGAATCAGACCTACAGCATGATTGTCGTCACAGGGACCGGAAAGGGCGACAGCGTCCGCACCATGCTCAAGGAACTCACAGGTAAACTGCACGAACGCCGGTTCAAGGCGCTTGAAGTAGCCGTCATGGGCGATAGCGCTATGTGGAAGCTCGCAATACGACGCGACAGCGCAAAGTGGATGCAGGGCTGGGTGGCCGGAGGTGTTGCCGGGACTGCTGTGAGAGCCTTGCAGATTCCGGGTGTGCCTTATTTCATCGTGGCCGACAGTCTCGGCAATCAGGTCTACCGTGGCTATTCGGCCACAGCTGCCGGCGATAGTGTGAGGTCGCGCCTTGCGCGTTTCTTTGGCAGCGGGAATTCTGACGGGGGTAATGTGGCGGATACAGCCAAGGTGATGCCCGGGCCGGCCGACAAAGCATCAGTGCGCAATGCTGATCCGCTGTCCGTATCGCCACAAAGACGTATTCCGCTTCCCGATAAGCGGTTGCAGCGTATGGATGAAGAGCAGAAAGTCACGGCTGATGATGAAAGTGCTGTGATGAGGCCTCGGCCACGACGGTAAACGATGCAATAATCCAATTGTTTCTGCGTTAGGTAAAAAGCAATTACACCTTTTTACCGAATGAAAACACTCCTCCGCATAGTTTTTATTTTCATAGTCCTCTCGGCCTCTGTCAGCTGTATCGAGGACGGAATCGACACGTCGCCTTCGGCGCAGCCCGAATTTTCGGTCGATACGCTCAAGCTTGGCGTGGTCTTTACTGGCGAGCCTACGCCCACAAGCCGGTTCATGGTCTATAACCGCCATGATAAGATAATAAGCATCAGTAATATAGCTCTCCGCGGTGGCGACGGTGCATTCCGCATAAATGTCGACGGTTTTTCGGGTACGAGTTTCCAGAATGTCGAGATTCGTCCGAAAGACTCGATTTTTGTGTTTGTGGAGGCAACTTTGCGCCCCAACGGTCTTCCGGAGCTGACGGATTTCAACGACGTGATTGATTTTACAACCAACGGAGTGACCCGCAGTGTGGTGCTCAATGCGTCGGGTCAGGATGTCGAACGCCTTCATGGTCTCGTGATAGATTCCGACAGCCGTTTCGACGCCACTTATCCATATCAGATTTATGATTCGCTTGTTGTCGCACCCGGAGCTACACTTACCATAGCCGAAGGCGCGGTGCTTCATTTCCACGACAAGGCTTTCATGCGTGTCGAGGGGACTCTGGTCACCGAGGGGACTCCGCAACGTCCGGTCAACATGGCAGGTGACCGCACAGGCAATGTCGTGGGCGATATTTCATTCGACCTCATGGCCTCGCAGTGGAAGGGGCTGACATTCGCGCCTGAGAGCCGTGGCAACAGGTTGAGCCACACGATTGTGCGCAATACCGTGGCCGGTGTGCTCGCCGACTCGCTTTCGCAGGTCAGCATGCTCAACTGCCGTCTGCGCAACAGTGCCGGCTACTCGCTCGTGAGCCGTTACGCCGACATTTCTCTTACTGGCTGCGAGGTGGCCGAGGCTGCCGAGGGTGTGATAGCTCTCATGGGCGGAAAGGCTCAAATCAGCAACTGCACATTTGCCAACTACTATCTTTTTGCCGGACTCGGCGGCGCGTCGGTGCAGCTCTATCACTATGACACCGAGAGCGACAACGGTTCGGGCATGCCACTGCTCGAAGCATCGTTCGGCAACTGCATTTTCTATGGCAACGGGACAGACCTCTCGCCGGGCGATCTTAGTGGGAGCGCGGTCACTATCCACCGCTGTCTGCTTAAGAGCAACGGCAGCGACGACGACAATTTCATCGACTGCCTTTGGGGTGAGGATCCTCTCTATTATACCGTCAGAAACGATTATTATTTCGACTACCGTCTGCAGCCCGAATCCCCTGCAATCGGAGTTGGCTACACGGCTCTCATCCCTGAAGAGGGGCGTCTGGATTTCTACGGTGTGGACCGTGGCCCGAATCCAAACCTCGGTGCATATCAGGCCGCTAAGGAGGAGTGATTTACAGCTACGCCATAATGGTCAGAACGTATATTTGACTGTCGCCAGAAACTCAATCGGGCGCAGTGAGAATGTGTAGCTGTAGATGTCGGATTCCGAGAAATAGCTGTAGGAATACGAACGGCAATTGGTCAGATTCTTGCCACTGAGTTCGAAATCGAAGTGGCCGGTGTGATATCTCATTCCGCCTCCGACAAACAGGCTTTCTTTGGAGATGCCGTTGACGACAACGACGTGATTCCAGTAGCCCGACGCATATATTTCAAAACTCTTTACAGGATGCACCGACAGCGAAGCCTGCGCCACGATGTCGTTGACATTGTTGCGCATTGCGATGGCGGTGATTTTCTGGACAGAGCGTGTGTACCACGCATTGAGCGACAGGTCGATTGCGCCGTTAAACGGGGTGCTGCTGATTGCTCCGTGAAGTTTGTAGATGAGATTGCCCACTGTGTAGGGTTTCTGCTGCCGGAGCACCTTGCGATGCAACGAGTTCACGTTTCCATCGAGAGTGAAGGTCGTGCGCCACGGACGCATGTTTTTCGACACCGACAGTGTTGCGTTGAGCATATCGTTGCGGTTGCGGAGATTGTTGACCGTCGAGCTGACATTGTCGGCAGTCACATTGCTGCCGCTGATGCGGTTGCAGTGGCCGAAACGGTAGAGACCGGTGAAAGTGATGAAAATCGCTCTGATCGGGTCGCGGAAATTCAGATTGGCTGTGGCGCTGTAGCTCTCGGTGCTGTTGAGCGTCCCTGAGCCGAAGGTGGTGCGCTGGCGGTAGGTGATGTAGACCGGGTTGGTGATATAGTCCTTGATTCCGCCAAGCCTGACGCTTCTGCCGAGGCTAAGGGTGGTGTTGATTTTGGCCGTCGGTTTGAAATTGACCACGGTCCTTACCCCGAAATCCGTTTTGTTGAGCGGATATCTGCTGTCGGTCAGACGGTCGGAGAACCGCATTGCGGTCAGCGTCACCGGCACGAGCACTTTCAGATTGAATTTCGGCCCGGGGCGGTATCTGTATTCGGGTTCGACGATGGTCTGGAGGTCATAGCCGTTCACATTGTTGGCTGAGGATGAATTTCCGGCGCTGAAACCGGATTTGAATCTGTCGTAGGCCGACTCGAAACGCAGATTCACTCCGAGGGTCGAATTATTGTCAATCATCCACGAATGGCCTATTTTTTCGGTCGTCGTGAACGACAGGGCGCTTCCTCGCTGTGAGAGGAGTGCGACACCTCCGTCGGCCGCTCCTATGCGGCTGACAGGTGTGTTGACCACCGCAATGTCAGACTGAAACGATACGATGCGCTTCCCTTTGCGGATGGTGACATCAAGACTGTTGGCGAAATTATAGTCATCGGTGCGTGAATCCTGCATCACATCCCCGGAGTTAATGATGGAGTAACTGTTGTCGGCAAAGCGTCCGCGAAACGAAAATTTGTCAGAGATGAATCCCGTCGGGGCGTTATTCTCGATTTTTACGCTGAACTTCGCTTCCTGAGCATGAGGGTTGCTCTCGATTCTCTCATAGAAATCGATTGCAGGGTCGTCGCCGTTGCTGTAGGTGATCGACTCGGTGTTTACCGTGCGGTTGTCCTCGTCGGTATAGTCGGCCGTGAAATTGAGTTTGCCGTATTTCCCGATTTTTTTGATGGTGTTGACCGAGACTGTTGCGGAGCGGTTGTCGAAATAGCGTTCAGACGGGATTTTGGCTTCTCCGAATGGAGTCGAGCCGTAGAGGTTGCTCGCAATCGAACTCTTGTCGCTGCTTTCTGCAATGAGCGATTTCGTCTCATTGCCATACGAGCTGCCCCAGTTGTTTGCTTTGGCTGTAACCATCAGCTGTGTCGACGGAGCGATAAACATTCCGAAAGCCTCGCCGAGCCATTTTGTGTTGCCGTCATCGTCAGCGCCTGCACCCCCTTTCACGTTACCGACAGGTTTCAGCATGCTTTTGCGCTTCATCTTCAGATTGAGTGCGGCCCTATTTGTGATGTCGATATTCTTCAACACCTGTTTTGGCTGGTGGTTCTCATAGATTTCGACTGAAAGAATGTCGTCGGGCGATATGTTGCGGGTGGCGATGGCGTAGCGTCCTCCGACCACGTCGAGACCTTCGATATAGAATCGGTTGATTCTCTCGCCGTTATATGAAATACCGCCGTTTTCGTTGACTTCGACTCCGGGGAGCTTCTTGATGACATCCTCTATGTTGCGGTCGGCCTTGGAGCGGAACGATCCCACATCGTAGGTCAGAGTGTCGCCTCGGCTCTTTATCGGAGGGATTTTCACGATGACTTCCCGCAGTTCGAGAGGAGCTTCGGAGAGGACGACTTTCATCCCTTCGCGCATCCGGCCTATGGAGTAAGTGGCTGTCGAAAATCCGAGCAGCGAGAAGTTTACACGGCTGTCGGCGGCCGGTTTTCCCGAAAGGCTGAGCCTGAAATTGCCATTGCCGTCTGTCGAACAGAATGCCAGCATCTTGCCCGCTGTATCCGACATCGAGACTACGACCCCGGGAAGCGGTTCGCCTGACTTGTCGGCGACGCGGCCGCTCACTTTCCATTGGGCTGCAACTGTGCCGTGAACAGTGAGGAGAATCACTATCCATAGCAGTCGGTAGATGTGGCGTGGACTTTTCAAAGTGAGATTCGTTAAAAATATGAGAGATTAGGGTGCTTATGAAGCTTATGAATCAGTCTATTTCCACAGGATTGTAGAAAAGGCGACGGTGGGGGACGGCAGGAGTCCCATCGGGTTTTACAGCAGCAGGAAGCTCCCCACCGAGGAAACCTATGACATCTGTACTGAAGTCATACATCATCTTATTGAATGTCTTACGGTCGGTAGGAATACGGAATGATCTTAATTGATAGCCGAAATCCTTATTGCTTTTACGTAATTGGATTGCCTCGAATATATGTTCTTTTTTCTCGTCCTCGATTTTCAGAATAAGTCCGGGTAACCCTCCGAATTTTAGAGGTCCATTGCTTATCTGAATCTCTTCGGCGTACCATGCGTCCCATGTGCGCCCTCTGAATTCGGCAGTAGCCTTCCTGCATCTGTATCCGCATATTTCATCAGTTTCGTTTGAGATTTTCCAGTCAAACTCCGGAAGTTCTTCCGTGTAGACATAATTATCTCCGAAAATACCCTCATAATGATTCAATTTGTTTTCATTGAAGATTTTTAATGTTTCCGTAAGAGAACAAGATCCTACTTTCTTATAAACCTCATCGAACTCATCATAAGTCGGTTTCCCATTATAATCTGCCACAAATATAGAATCAAGTCTATATTCGTTATAGTTTCCATATTTGCTTGCTTTACGTCCGATTTCCAGAACCCAATCTTCAATATTTGTTTCATCAAAAAAAGGGTCGTAATTAGAATGTTCATAGACACATTCCATAAAACTATTATCGACAAACTGCACCTTACTAAGTTTTGCAGGCTGTGAACCTCTGTTAGAAGTCTGGCTCTGGGCTTCAATACTGCCTATTGCACTAAGGATAAGCAGCATGATTGATGTGATGTTGACTATGAGTTTCATGGTTCGTGGGAATGATGTTATGTGTGAAATGTCGGTTCGTTTGTGAATGTATAACTATAATTGGTGAAATGATTATATCGCTCGTTTGCAAATATAAATAGTTTATTTCATAATAACAAATATTCCCAACGAATTTAGTATGGTTGTCCCATGATTCTTGACAGACACTAAATTTTCACAGTACAGCCGGATTACTCCAGCTCAAGAGGATTGAAAAACAGTCGCTTATTGCCGATAGCGGGTGAACCGTCAGCTTTTGTAGGCATATTTGGCGAACCGGATAGGAAAGAGCCTGCGTTTGTCTTGTATTCCTTATACATCTCGTTGAATTTTTCTCTGTCGGTTTTTATAAGGAATGACCGGATGAAATAAGATAAGTCGGCATCATGCTTTCTCACCTGTAAAGCCTCCATAATATGCTCCTTTTTATCATCCTCTACTTTAAGAATCAATCCGGGTAAGCCACCGAATTTCCACGGCCCGTCTGTAATCGGTATCTCTTCGGTGTACCATGCAGTCCAGTTGCGTCCCCT
>NZ_CAJTQC010000002.1:153764-156426 GCF_910578445.1 uncultured Duncaniella sp.
GTTGAGTGTCATAAGGCTATTGAATTCATGATTATTAAACACCTTGATTTAGTTTTATTGTGCGATAAATTAATGTTACGAGTGCTAAATCAGGAGTGTTAATTAGGTTTACCGATAAATTCATTTGGGAAATTAATGAATAAGGTTTATGCGCTTCCGTCTACTCCCAGTCCAGTTCAATGGGATTATAGAATAGCCGGGTATTCTTCTTTATGGCGGGAGTACCGTCTAATGCGGTCGGCATGTTGGGGGTGTTGCCGATGAAGCTGCCTGCATCCCATTTATAATCACGCATCATTTTGTTGAACTTCTGCCGGTCGGTGGTTATGATGAAGGAATGAATGAAGTTTCCAAACTCACGGCTGCTCTTACGAAGCTGCAAAGCCTCGAATACATGTTCTTTCCTGTCGTCCTCGACCTTGAGAATCAACCCCGGGAGACAACCGAATTTCCACGGTCCGTTGTCTATCGGAATCTCTTCGGTGTACCATGCAGTCCAGTTTCGTCCGCGAAATGTAGTTGTCGCTTTCTTGCATTCATGACCGCATATTTCGTCTGTTCCTGCAACCAAATTCCATTCTATTTGTGGTATAGGTTCTTCATAGTAATACCAGTCCATGAATATGCTTTCATAGTTTTTGAATTTATTTTCGCTTAAATTTTTTATTTGTTCTGTCAGTTTTGTTGTTTCAAACTTATTGGCCACAGCATAATATTCACCTCTTGTTGGTTTTCCATTATAATCCGCATTAATTATCGAATCGCATTGATATGTCGGATATAAGCCGTATTTACTTCCATTTTTACCGATTTCCAATATCCAATCAGTGCATTGAGTACTTTTTTTAATTGGATCATAGGTGGCGTGCTCATAAACACACTCCATTATGCTTGTATCAAAATTGTTGTATTCACCAAGTCGAGCAGGCTGCGAGTCGCTGTCTGTAGGTAAACTCTGGGCTTCAATACTGCCTGCTGCACTAAGGATAAGCAGCATGATTGATGTGATGTTGACTATGAGTTTCATGGTTCGTGGGAATGATTGTTATGTATGAAATGTCGGTTCGTTTATAAATGTATAATCATAATTGGTGAAATGATTATATCGCTCGTTTGCAAATATAAATAGTTTATTTCATAATAACAAATATTCCCAACGAATTTGGCATAGTTGTTCCATAATTCTTATTTGCGTTGGATTCCTCGTTGCTTTAATGACTTAATATTAAGTTATTAGAAGTCTCAGATGGCCTTTTAGCAGCCATCAGTCTATTTCCACAGGATTGTAGAAAAGGCGACGCTTTGGTGGAACTGCTGGCGAGCCGTCTGCCTTGGTTGGTGCGACCGATGGATTTGCTAAAAAGAAGGAGCTGACATCGGACCTGAAATCATGCATCATCTTGTTGAATGTTTTTCTGTCAGTGGGAATACGGAATGATTTTAATTTATAACCGAAGTCTTTGTCGCTTTTTCTGATGGCAATCGCCTCTATGATATGTTCCTTTTGGTCATCCTCCACTTTCAGTATGAGTCCGGGAAGCCCCCCGAATTTTAAAGGCCCGTTGTTTATCTTAATCTCCTCGGCATACCATACGTTCCATTTACGTCCCCGGAAGTCGGTAGTTGCTTTCTGGCATGTGTAACCACAAATTTCATTGGTCTCGTCTGTGATTTTCCAGTCGAATTCAGGAATATCTTCCGTGTAGACATAGTAGTCTATGAAAATGCCCTCATAGTGATTTAGTTTGTTTTCACTGAGAATCTTGAGTGTTTCGGTTTGGGAGCATGGCCGTAGTTTTTCATAAACCTTCCTGTACTCGTTGACCGTAGGTTGCATATTGTAATCGGTCGCAAAAATCGAATCGCGTCTGTAGGAATTGTATGAACCGTATCTGCTCGCTTTACGTCCGATTTCAAGAATCCAATCGTTGATTTCCGTTTCATCAGAAATTGGGTCGTAGATACAATGCTCGTAGATGCATTCTATGAAACTCCTGTCGACAGTCTGGACATTGCCAAGCCTTGCAAGCTGCGAGTCGCTGTCTGTAGGTAAACTCTGGGCTTCAATACTGCCTGCTGCACTAAGGATAAGCAGCATGATTGATGTGATGTTGACTATGAGTTTCATGGTTCGTGGGAATGATTGTTATGTATGAAATGTCGGTTCGTTTATAAATGTATAATCATAATTGGTGAAATGATTATATCGCTCGTTTGCAAATATAAATAGTTTATTTCATAATAACAAATATCCCCAACGAATTTAGTATGATTGTCCCATGATTCTTGACAGACACTAAAATTTCACAGTACAGCCGGATTACTCCAGCTCAAGAGGATTGAAAAACAGTCGCTTATTGCCGATAGCGGGTGAACCGTCAGCTTTTGTAGGCATATTTGGCGAACCTGATAGGAAAGAGCCTGCGTTTGTCCTGAATTCCTTATACATCTCGTTGTATTTTTCTCTGTCGGTTTTTATAAGGAATGACCGGATGAAATAAGATAAGTCGGCATCATGCTTTCTCACCTGTAAAGCCTCCATAATATGCTCCTTTTTATCATCCTCTACTTTAAGAATCAATCCGGGTAAGCCACCGAATTTCCAAGGCCCGTCTGTAATCGGTATCTCTTCGGTGTACCATGCAGTCCAGTTGCGTCCCCT
>NZ_CAJTQC010000002.1:158033-279945 GCF_910578445.1 uncultured Duncaniella sp.
GATTATATCGCTCGTTTGCAAATATAAATAGTTTATTTCATAATAACAAATATTCTCAACGAATTTAATGTGATTGTCCCATGATTCTTATTTGCATTGGATTACTTTTTCTTCGCTCAGCTTAATATTGAGTTATTAGAAGTCTCAGATTATCTTTTGGTAGCTATCAGTCTATTTCCACGGGATTGTAGAAAAGTCGACGCTCGCGTGGGGCAGAGGCATATGGCTGGCTGTAAGCGCTGTGAGGCGGATTTTTGAGGAATTCTCGAAAAATATGCTGATTTTTTCTTAAATTTGCATCAAAAGAAGAAAACAGCCTCATAGCACCGAGAATCATGATAAACAACGACGATATAGCTCCCGACAACGCAGGGTTCATTGCAGAAAGCAACGGCAGCGCCTTTGACAACGATAATAACAGCGAAACGCAGGCAGCCGCCGGCTACAGCGAGGACGACATCAAGACGCTCGACTGGAAGGAGCATATCCGCCGCCGCCCCGGTATGTATATCGGCAAACTCGGTGACGGCTCTAATTATGACGACGGCATCTATGTGCTCATCAAGGAAGTGCTCGACAATGCCATCGACGAATACATGATGGGCTTCGGCAAGCAGGTCACTGTCGATGTCGCCGACGGGACTGTCACCGTGCGCGACTACGGCCGCGGTGTCCCTCTGGGAAAACTTGTCGACGTTTCGTCGCGCATGAACACCGGCGGTAAATATGACTCCAAGGCTTTCAAGAAGTCGGTGGGGCTCAACGGTGTCGGCATCAAGGCCGTCAACGCCCTGTCGACAGAATTCTACATATCCAGTGTCCGCGACGGAATGGGCAAAAGTGTGCTCTACCGCTGCGGCGACATAGTCGAGGAGAGCGACATAGAGCCGACCGACGAGCCTAACGGCACACTCGTCCGCTTCACGCCCGACAACACGATATTCCGTGACTACCAGTATCGCGACGATTTCATCATTCCGCTGATTAAGAATTACACATTCCTCAACACCGGCCTTGCCATAATCTTCAACGGCAAGCGCTACATCTCGCGCAACGGACTGCTCGACCTTCTCAAAGACGCGATGACCACCGATCCGCTCTATCAGCCCATCCATCTCAAGGGCGAGGACATCGAGGTGGCCATCACCCATGCCAACCAGCGCGGCGAGGAATATTACTCGTTTGTCAACGGACAGCACACCACGCAGGGCGGCACTCACCTGACGGCGTTCAAGGAAGCCGTGTCGCGTACAATCAAGGAGTATTTCAAGAAAGATTTCGACTATTCCGACATCCGCAACGGCATGATTGCAGCGGTGTCGATCAAGGTTGAAGAACCTGTCTTCGAATCGCAGACCAAAACCAAGCTCGGCAGCCGCGACATGGGGCCTGACGGGCCTACCGTGGCGAAATTCATCGGCGATTTCATCAAGACCGAGCTCGACAACTATCTCCACCGCAACACCGACATCGCCGATATTATTCTCAAAAAAGTGCAGGAGAGCGAGCGCGACCGCAAGGCCATGGCCGGCATCACCAAACTCGCCCGCGAAAAGCAGAAGAAGGCCAATCTCCATAACAAAAAGCTGCTTGACTGCCGCGTGCATCTCAACGACATTCGCGGCGACGAGGAAAAGAAGCTTGCATCGTCGATATTCATCACCGAGGGTGATTCGGCAGCCGGCTCGATTACAAAAATCCGCGACGTGTGGACTCAGGCCGTGTTCTCGCTCCGTGGAAAGCCGAAAAACTCCTATGGAGTCCCGGCCAAGATTCTCTATGAGAACGAGGAGTTCAATCTGCTTCAGGCCGCACTCAACATCGAGGAGGGAATCGACGGCCTGCGCTACAACAAGGTGATTATCGCCACCGATGCCGATGTCGACGGCATGCACATACGCCTGCTGCTGCTGACGTTCTTCCTCCAGTTCTTCCCCGACATGATAAAGAAGGGGCATCTCTACGTGTTGCAGACCCCGCTCTTCCGTGTGCGCAACCACAAGACCACCAAACGCGGCGCGCGCGGTGCGTCGGGCAGCGGCGATGACACGTATTACTGCTACACCGATGAGGAGCGCATCGCAGCCATCGGGAAGCTCGGCGACAATGCCGAAATCACCCGATTCAAAGGTCTCGGAGAGATTTCGCCTGAGGAATTCCGCGGATTCATCGGCCCTGACATGAGGCTCGACCGCGTGACGCTGCGCAAGGAGGATGCCGTGGCCGAACTGCTTGAATTCTACATGGGAAAGAACACCATGGAGCGCCAGAACTTTATTATCGAGAATCTTGTTGTTGAAGATGATTCTGAAATCAGCTGACAGAGCCGAAATGAACACGATATTATTTCCCGGGTCGTTCGACCCGTTTACCGTCGGCCACCAGTCGCTTGTCGACCGTGTGCTGCCTCTTTTTGACCGGGTCGTAATCGCCGTAGGTGTCAATTCCGGGAAGCGTTCGGGCGAGAGCGTCGACAGCCGCATCGCGCAAATCGAACGCCTCTATGCCGGAGAGCCTAAGGTGAGGGTCATATCCTACGATGGGCTTACAGTCGATGCCTGCCGTCGCGAAGGCGCCCGCTGGATGTTGCGCGGAGTGCGCTCGGCCATTGATTTTGAATATGAGCGCAATCTCGCCGACATCAACCGTCGGATATCCGGAGTGGAAACCATGTTGCTCTTTACTCTGCCTGAATATGCGGCGGTGTCGTCGTCGGTTGTGCGCGAGCTCAGCTCCTACGGCTACGATGTCAGTGAATTCCTACCGAAAAAAACAAACACACTTTTAACCTAAGATATGAAGAAATTTTTAAGCGCCGTGACACTGGCCGTAGTGGCTGTCACGGGATGGGCGCAGATGCAGATTCAGTTCACGCCCGAACGTAAGCTCCGTTATGCCGAACAGATTATCGAAAACTACTACGTTGACAATGTGGACACGGCGAAAGTCGTGACGGAAGCCATCGTGGCAATGTTGAAAACCCTTGATCCGCATTCGACCTATTCCTCGCCCGAGGAGACGCGCGAACTTACCGAACCGCTTGAAGGAAATTTCTCCGGGATAGGAATCCGCTTCCAGATGGTCAACGATACGCTCTATGTGATAGAGTCGGTGGCCGGAGGTCCGTCGGAAAAGATGGGCATAGTGCCGGGCGACCGCATAATCGCATGTAACGATACGGTGATTGCAGGCGTCAAGATGAAAAATTCAGGAATCATGAAGGTGCTTCGCGGACCGAAAGGCACTGTCGCCAATCTCAAGGTGCTCCGCAAGGGAAGCAGTGAGCCGCTTGAATTCCGTGTGATCCGCGATGCGATACCTATCTACAGCGTTGACATGGCCTATATGGTGAACGATTCGGTCGGCTATATCGCGCTCAGCCGTTTCGCCGAGAAGACAACCGAAGAGGTCAAGGAGGCGATGCGTAAACTCCGCAAGCAGGGCATGAAGCATCTGGTGTTTGACCTTACCGACAATGGTGGCGGCTACATGCGTCCCGCTACCGAGCTTTCGGAAATGTTTTTAGGCAAAGGTGACATGATTGTCTATACCGAGTCTCCCAAAAACGGAGTGGCCGAATATATAGCCGAGGCCGACGGCGATTTTCGTGACGGCCGTGTCGTGGTGATGGTCAACCAATACTCGGCATCGGCATCAGAGATTCTCTCAGGAGCGCTTCAGGACAACGACCGTGGAGTTATCGTCGGGCGTCGTACTTTCGGCAAGGGGCTCGTGCAGCGTCCGTTCCCTTTCCCCGACGGCTCGATGATGCGTCTGACCGTCTCTCGCTACCACACGCCCTCAGGCCGTTGCATTCAGAAACCATATGTCGACGGTGACGACGAATCCTATCAGCGCGACATGATTGACCGCTATAATGCCGGCGAACTGACAAGCGCCGACAGCATCCATCATTTCGCCGATTCGCTGAAATATTATACAAAGCGGCTCAATCGCCCCGTTTATGGCGGTGGAGGCATCATGCCTGACCGTTTTGTGGCTATCGACACGACGATGTATTCCACATATTACCGCGATCTCATAGCCAAGGGTGTCATCAATAAATTCTGTGTCAACTATGTCGACACCCACCGTGCGGAACTTAAGAAACAGTTTAAGACGGATGACGATTATGTAAGGGAATTTGATGTCACACCTGAACTTATGGATTCACTCATCGAACTTGGCAAAAAGGAGGGTGTGGAGTTCAAGGAGGACGAATATAAGCGCTCTAAACCGATGATTGAAGCCATAGTCAAAGGGCTTATCGGACGCGATATCTTCGAGCAGGCAACCTATTCGAAAGTTGTGGCGCGCTTCGACCCGATATTCACTGAAGCTGTCGGTATCATCAATTCACCCGAGCGTTATAACTCCTATCTGACAGCGGGCCAAAAGTGATGGCTTACAAGATTGAAGAAATCGAGGGTATCGGTGAAGTATTAAAAAGTTGAAAAAAATCAATGCTCATTGTACGAGATTAGTCAAGTACAATGAGCATTGATTTTTACTCTGGCCTTAATGCAATTTGTAATGCAGTCAGCGATTTATTGTCCAAGAATGTCTTTAACCTTGTCAGCGCCTTTCTGGGCAGCGTCAGCGGTCTTTTCTTTTGCGGCGTCTATCGCGTTTTTAGTTGCATCCTTAGCTTCATTCACTTTGTCGGCTGCAGCCTCTTTTGCGTCCTTGATTTTGTCAGCGGCAGCATTTTTTGCGTCATTTACTGCTGCTTTAGTGGAGTCCGCGAGATTTTTTGCGGCATCCTTGGCTGCCTCTAATGTAGAATCAGCCTGAGCTTCGAGCTTGATGCCGGTGAGACCTATTGCAGCGCTTGCATCCTTGGCTTGTACGGCAGGAGTCACTTCATTGAGGAAATCGGTTGCGGCCTGATCCTTGCCTTCTTTGACGAGGCTGTTGGCATAATCCTTAGCCTGCTGTACATAGATTTTGAGACTGTCGGGATTGTTACAGTTCTCAATTTTAGCCTTGAGTTCAGCGCCTTTGTCCTCGGCTTTCTTCTCTGCGCTGCACGCCGCCATCATGACAGCGCCAACAATTGCGATGGATAGAAATAGCTTTTTCATAAATAAATATTAATAACAGATATTAATATAAAAGCTTAATCGCATCAAATGTTCACAGACACTTGTGTCCGGATCGCAATTTAACATTATCCGATAGATTGGAGCGTGATGGTGCTGCCATTTATTGTGGCGCTACCGCGAGCCGTTTTGTGAGTGACGAGGACTTGCCTCCTGATGAGATTGTCGCACGGTAGAGATAGATGCCGCGCGATACTCTCGAGCCTGATGCCGTGGTGAGATTCCATGTGACAGGAGCTGAGGCATACATGTCGGCGCGTCCGCTGGTTTCAGAGGTCCAGATGAGTGTGCCGTTGAAATCGAAAATCTCGATTTTGACTGTTAGCATGGCGTCAGGGCGGTTATGGTTTACATAGAAATTGGCTTCGGTGGTGGCTGGATTTGCGTCGGAATATATATCGAAAATTTTTGGCGCGAGGTCGGGATTGACAAAGAAATCAATCGAGGCCGATGTGGAATTTCCGCCGGTATCCCAGACTTTGAGGGTTGCGGTGTGGTTGCCGGCTGTAAGTTCAGGGAGCTGGTAGTGGATTGTTCCGGCGGGTGAGCCGTCGGAATCGGGAGTGTAGCGCGACGACACATCCGTAAAGCTCTGGTCTTTGTCGATTGATATGGACATCTGATGTCCGATGCCGGCGCTCGACATATTGAGACCGATATCGTCGCTTACACGTGCGATGAGCATTGGATTGGCATCGACGGCATCAGACGGTTTGAACGACTCATGGTTCAGATACAGATATTCAATCACCGGGGGCACATCGTCGGGCAGTGCGTTCTCGTCATGACCGTAGGCATAGAGGTCGCGGCATACGCCCGATGCTTCCTGTCCGTCGTCGGCTGCGGCGAACATCGATAAAGTGGCCGGACGATAGTTGTCGGCAATCTCAGAGGGCATTTTGATTGTGATTTCAAAAACACCGTCGGTCACCTGAGTGCGTCCTGCATAGAGGCGTTCGCCCTGTTCTTCGAAGGTATGTTTCTTACCTTCATCATCGCCGACTTTACGGCCTAAGCTCGTGACGCTGCGCTCTGCATCATAAAGAGAGAGCGACAGCCATCCGTTGAAATCTTCGATGCGGCTTCCGTCAGGAGCGCAGATTTCACCCCTTACGACGGCCTGCGAACGTGCGGCAATGACCGGCTGTGACTCTTCGCTTACTTCCTCTCCGTTGATTGAAATCAGGCGGATATGATTGGCCGGAGTTGCCAGTCGGAGAGCCGGGTCAGAGAATAGGATGTATCTTCTCACGTTGTCATCTCCTTTGCGGCTGTTTTTTGCGCGACGGAACACTTCGCCTACGGGCTGGAAGTTGCCGTCAGCTTCGCGTCGGGTGAATTCTATTCCGGATTCTTTTGAGAGCGGACCGTTGAGCGAAATGTAGACCGGACGTGTGGCACAGAAACCGCCTATTGCTCCTCCACCGTCGGTCATAATGAGTGATTCCATGCCTGAAGTAGCGTTTCCGTCGAGCTGTCCGAAAGTACATGTCGCACCGAAGAAAAAGAACGGGTGACGTGGATAGATGTTGTTGAGGTAGGTCGAGGTGAATATGCCGTCACCTGACAGGTTGTTGATTGCTCCGTGGCCGATATAGCTCCAGATTACTATTCCGTCATCGAAAAGAGACGAAACCTTCTTCTTGGCTTCCTCCGAAGTGCCGTTGCGGAGCTCATAGGCATCGATGTAGACCTTGTGATATGTAAAACCGCGTCCGGAAGAATTGGTGCGCATTGTATCCTCCATCGCGTCCGACTGTTCCATATGCTGGCCTCTGTTGCCGTCGTCGGCAAACATGAGTACACGGTTGCGCCATTCGCTTTTCGGTGGATTGTTTATATATGAAATCAGGCGGTCGACATAGTTCTTGGCGGAGCTTACACTACGGGCAGGTATACGCCCGACAGCTACACTGAGCCGGTCGGAAGCCATGCTCAGACCGGAGTTGTCTTCAAGAAAAGCCAGTGGGTCGTCTGAACAATATGAACTGCCTTCACCGTCGCAGAGTTCGCTTTGCCAGATCGGCAGTGTGATTGCCGAGCTTCCTGCCATGGCGCTTGTTAGACGGCGGTGGTCGTGATGTGCGCCACCCATAAGGAGCACATATTTCAGTGTGTGTTCCGAGCCGGCGGCATTGCCGCGGTCATAGAACATCTTCAGCATGCGTCGCAAGGCATTCAGGTCAGGCACTCCGGAGCCGAATTCATTATAGGCCTGCTCGTCGGATATCACGAGCACTTCAAGGTTGCGTGGCGCAGCCGAGTGGAGGTCTGCTATCCTTCGGCTCTGTTCGAGCAGCTGGGATGGCGAAATAATAATCATGTCGGGCGTTTGTACGGCATGCAGATTCTGATTTGCGACATTTCCCGCAAAACGAGGATTTGGAAGTCCGGCAGCCGTGGACCAAGCAGCGTAAGTGCGCATGCCGTTATAGTCGTTTGTCCATCCGCCTGTTCCGTCGGCGGCCGATGTCACAGGCATCGCTATCGGTGAGTTCGGATTGGTTACATCCCAGACTCTCGTATCCGCTCTGAATCCCTTGAGCTTTACTGAGCGTTTGGTCGTGGTGAAGACCAATGGTCCTGACGACGGCATTGCGATTTCGCGTGTATAGGTCAGTAATATCCGGTCGAGATTCGCAAGGCTGACAGGAGTGTTTATGTTGATTCCTATTCCGAGGGCGAGAGAATTGCCTGAGAAGGGAAAACGCTTGCGGATGGATGCTGTGCGTCCCCATTCGGCTGTCTTAGGGACATTGTCACCTGAGGCCGATGTCAGTTTCTGGCCGTTGGCTGTGAACGAGAGCTGAACAGGTGATGAGATGCTTCTGGCAAAAAAATCACACTGCATCCATACACTGTCGGCTGCATTTCCCGGCAATTGAAAATTGAATGTTCGGTTGGATGTGTAGCGGAAATCCTCGCCGACAAGCTGATGGCCGCTTTCTGCCGGTGTCACAAGGTCAAGTTCGTGGTAGATGCGTTCAGTGAACGTTGTCGCTGCGTCATTGGTCGGCTCACCTCCTTCGGTCGGTATCGAGTTGTCGGTTTCAGGGCGTGAGTCTGTCAGAAAATAATATCCTTTTGTGGAGTAGGGGTTGAGAGAATGGGTGAATGTATTGTCAAGTCCCTGTTTCCAGACTCCCGGTCCTTGGGCATAGAATACGATTCCGTTGGCCGTCAGTTCGCTTTTGACGGCAGGAAGGTCATCGATATAGTTGGCTCGTGAAAGCTGATCGGAGATGCGTGCCCCTCCATAGCCGAATATTCTTACAGCCGACGGGTCGCTGAATCCCCATGCACGAAGAGTCGAGGTAGGGATGAGGTGGAGTCCGCTTTCAGTCACGCTTACCTTTATCCAGCGTCCCGATGAAAGGACTGATGACTCGGCGTAGGTATCAAGAGTGAAGGCGTGTGTCGGGAAAGCTGATGCAAGAGATATGGTGAATAACGCAAAGATGTGTCGGATGAAACTTCTCATGTAGAATACCGGTGAATTTCGACCTTCGGATTATGGAACAGAGGCCGGATAAGTGGATAATGAAAATGGTTTATCTGATTATAAACGAGTGGATGAGGTGATTTATTGCATGTCGGAGGAAGAGGTCTCCCCTGTAGGTGACAGGAATTCCGCCCACTCAGCCTCCGTCCCGGCAAACGCGTTGATATCGACCGGGTGGTCGATTCCGTTTACACGCCCGTTGTGAGTCCCTTGCCATAGCTTCCATTCGATTCCATGTGGCTCGTCGATAAGAGAACATATCCAGAGCGGATATCCTTCAAGACGGCCTCTTACAAAACGGGCAAAGCCGTTTTTGTTTGTGTAGAGCATCACCCTGTGTCCGTGCGACTCGAGGTGGTCAATCATTTCGGTCAGACGGTTGAGCACCATCGGTGTCGGCTGGCTGTTTGGGTTTGCCCACTCTTCGATGTCGATTATCAGTGGCAGGTCAAGTTCTCGGGACTGTAATGAATTAAGAAAATTCAGCCCCTGCATGTAGCCGGGGGTGTCGAAGCGGAAGAAGTGGTATGCTCCGACTTTCAGACCGGCCTTTCGGGCCTCACGCAGATTGTCGATGAACCTGCGGTCCTTGAATGTCCCCCCTTCGGTAGCTTTTATGATTACAAAAGAGATGCCGTCGGCGGCTACCTTTCGAAAATCAATCTCGCCGTTGTGTGCGCTGATGTCAATCCCTATAATCTTGAATTTGCTCCTGTCCGGATAGCTTTGGGCCGGCGTGTCTCCTCCTTTACCGCAAGCGGTGAGCGTTGCGGTCAGAATCATGATAAAGAGGGTGTGGAGCAGAGGCTTCATGCCACAAATTTAGCAAATATTTCGTGAAAACGTAAGGAAAAGCGTAAATTTGCCATATAAATCTAATTAAAGTTAACATGAACAGACTTATTACCCTATTCGTATCCACGGTGCTGTCAGTAGCTGCATGCGCCCAGACCGCGGCTTTCGAGAAGCCTGCATTTGTCAGTGAAGTTGTCAATATGAAAGCTCCGTCGTTTCCGGACTATACAGTCAGCATAGCAAAGACCGGTGCAAAACCCGGAAAACTCTCGACAGCCGCTATTCAAAAGGCGATTGACCGTGTGGCTGCGAAAGGCGGGGGTACTGTGCTCGTCCCGGCTGGAGAATGGTTGTCAGGGCGGCTCATGCTTAAGAGCAATGTCAATCTGCATATATCTGAGGGTGCGACTCTTGAATTCACGGGCAATATAGCCGACTATCTTCCTCTGGTGGATTCGCGTTATGAAGGAGCTGATGTGAAGTCGCTCGGAGCGATGATATATGCCAACAACGCTGAGAATATAGCAGTTACCGGAAAAGGGCATCTGAAAGCTCCTTCGCGCGAGTGTGAGATTACCGGCAAGATGGATACCGGATTGTCCGTGACAGCTGAAAAGAGCATTGAATCAGGCGCGGCACGCGAGGCCACACTCGACAAGATTTACATGCCGACATTCATCGGTCCGGTCGGATGCAAGGGGATACTTATCGAGGATGTCACTCTTGACGGATCGATTTTCTGGAATATAGCTCCGGTCTATTGCGAGAATATAATTATAAGGGGCGTTACTGTCAACAGTCACGGACATCCGCGTACCGACGGCATCGACATTGATTCAAGTGTGAACGCTCTCATTGAGAATACTACTCTTGATTGCGGAGACGATTGTTTTACGCTGAAGTCGGGTCGTGGAGAAGAGGCTGTCGATCTCGCCCGTCCTACACAGAACATCGTAATCCGTAACTGCCGCGTGAAAAGGGGAGTGGGAGGTATTACGGTCGGTACTGAAACGGCAGGATTTATCCGAAACGTATATGCCGAGAATGTGATTATGGAAGAGCCGCGCATGCCCCTCTACTTCAAGACACGCCGTCCGCGAGGAGGTGGTGCTGAAAACATCTGGATCAGGAACGTGAAGGTTGCGAAAGCCAACGGCCCGGCTATCCAGATGGATATGCTCGGCAGCCCGTCGTGGATGGGTCAGCTGGCCGAACGTCTTCCGGCTCAGCCTGTCGGAAAGGTCACTCCGCGATTCAGCGACATACATGTCGACGACTTTACTGTCGGTGAATGCCGCCTGCTCATTCAGGCAAAGGGTCTGCCGGAAATGCCTGTCGAGAATATGACTGTTACCAACGTGAAATCGGATAACAAGAATATCAAACTTCAGGATGTAGGGACTATTGAGATAACTTTTGCCAAGTGATGAGCTATAAGAAGTTGTGAGATATGAAGATTCCAGATATTTTTGCCGCTGGGGCGCTTGGGCTGCTGGTCATGGCTCTCGGGTGTGCTGAAGCCGAGGCTTCAGTACACCGCATAACCGACTACGGAGCTGTGAGCGACACGACACAGCTCAGCACGGAGGCTGTACAGCGGGCTATTGATGCCTGTTCGTCAGCCGGGGGTGGCACTGTGTCAGTCCCTTCCGGAAGCTATAAAATCGGAAGCATCTTTCTGAAAAGCAACGTGACGTTGAATCTTGAAAACGGTGCGGTACTCTATGGCAGCACGGACATCGGTGACTATACTCCTGTCAGGACGGATTATGTTTCACTCCGTACGCATACGCCGACAATTCAGCTGATTTATGCCGACAAGGCTGATAATGTAGCCATCACAGGCGAAGGCACAATCGATGGCCGTGGCAAGGCTTTCCCTAAATTGTCGTGGAACGACGAGGGTATAACTCGTCCGCATCTTTTACGCTTTATCTGCTGTAAAGGTGTGAAGGTGTCGGGTGTGACGCTTAAAAATTCAGGGTGCTGGATGCAGCATTATCTTGCCTGCGACAAGGTGAGGATTGACGGTATCACGGTCATTAACCGTAATAATTACAATAATGATGCCCTTGACCTTGACGGATGTCACGACGTTACGGTTTCGAATATGATAGCTGACTCGGACGATGATGCTATTACGCTTAAGAGCACTTCGCCACGTCTCTGCGAGGACATTGTCATCAGCAACTGTGTCGTTTCGAGCCATTGCAATGCGATAAAACTCGGGACAGAGACCAACGGTGGTTTCCGAAACATCATAATCCGCGGAATCGCTGTCAAGCCGTCATCCGACCAGTCAAGTCAGTATTTCGGTTATCCCGGAGGCATCGGTCATGGAGCTATAGTGCTTGAGATTGTCGACGGCGGGGTGATGAGCAATATCGACATAGGCGATGTGACTATACGTGGTACGGAATCACCGATATTTATCCGTCTTGCCGACCGTGCACGGCCTTATTCACCCGATGTGCCTGTCAAGGGTGTCGGGATGATGGAGCGAATCTGCCTTCATGACATAATGATCGACGAGGCCGGACCGACGGGGTCGTCAATCACAGGCCTTGAAGGACATCCCGTCTGTGGTGTTGAATTGCGTAATATCCGCATCCGTCATCGTGGCGGACAGCCTGTGACTCCTGCTCCTGCCGATGAGAAAAAGGCTGAGTATCCCGAATCGACAATGTGGGGCATTCTTCCGGCCAAAGGATTTTGGCTTAATCACACCCGGGATATAACTTTTGAGAATGTCACTGTCGAGACTATAGAACCCGATGAGCGCGAGACCTATGTCGCCACAGATTCCGAGAATCTTGTAATACGATAGCGATAAAAAAATAGTGGATGGAAACCTCAGAATTTCCATCCACTATTTTTATTTATCGGGGGAGATTAAAGCTTGTAGACTTCCGAGCCGGCGAGGAGTACGCAGCCTGTGCCGTAGTCATCAAAGTCGGGTTTTGAATCATAGGCGACCGGCTGTCCGTCTTTAGGCTCTTTGCCTGTGCCCTGTACATATCCGATATATCCGTTAGGATGTATGGCTTCGTTGACAATCGCATTCCAAGCCTTGGTGACAACAGGAAAATATTTCTCACGGTCAAGAATGCCGTTGTTGATACCCCATGCCATTCCGTAGACAAAAAGGGCTGTTCCTGTGGTTTCTTTTCCGCCGAAATTACTTTCGTCATGGAGGCTGACATTCCAGAAACCGTCTGTGCGCTGACATTTGGCGGCTGCTTCACACATGGCCTTGAGGTCCTTGATATATACGTCGCGGTGGGGAGCGTCTTCAGGAAGTTCCTGCAACACTTTTACGAGCGCTGCGACTACCCATCCGTTTCCACGTGACCAGTAGCAGTTTTTTCCATTCGGTTCTTTGTAGGGGGGTACAAAGTCCTTGTCGCGCCACCAGAGGCCTTCTTTTTCGTTGTAGAGGCCGCCTGCAAGTGTGTTACGTGACCATTCATACATTTCCCATGCCTTTTCGTTGTAGCGCTGGTCGCCTGTGAGCGCGCTCATCTTGGCGAGGAGGGGCATGCCCATCTGGATTGCGTCGATCCATGTCCAGTCATCGACCTGAGGTGTGTTGATGAGCATGTTCATGCAGGCTTTTGTCTTGGTGAGCATCTTGGGCTCGGGAGTGAGTCTGTAGAGGTCGACGTATGTCTGGCCGCAGCAATAGTTGTCGGCGTTGCGGGTTGTGGTGTCGTCGCGTCTCATTCCCCACTTGAAACCGTCGCCCCATTGATAGGCATAATCATAATAGCGGTTGTCAGGATAAATCGAGTAGAGAGCCATCAGGCCTTCAAAGTAGACGGCACGAGTCCAGATATTGGCTTCATAGACCTTCTTGCGGGAATAGTAAGGTATGCCAAGCAGTGGATCGGGATGTTTTTTGAGATAATGATCGTTGATCTTGATGAGTGTCTCAAGAGTCTTTTTGCGTGGAGGCAGCTGCTCGGCGGCCATTGAAGGGAGCGCAAGCAGTGCGGCTAAGGCAAGTAACAATAATTTTTTCATAATGATTGGTTTTGAATTATCAGAGGGACTGGATTATTTTGAAAGCGTAACAGGTGTCAGTGTCACTTTTGAGTTAAGACCTGACGGTATTGTGGGCCACTCACCGAAACTGAATTTTTTGGCGTTGGTAACAGAGGCGATGTTTGCATCCTTGAATATACGCCAGTTGACACCACGACGTTCATAGTCGGCGATTCGGTTGGCCTGAAGATTGGTCACATCGATTTCGAGTGTGTTGACTCCGGGGCGGAGCAGATGGCCGATACGGAGTGTGAATGGTACGCTCCAGACCTTGCCGGCTGCCTGACCGTTGACTCTGATGTCTGCGCTTTCGCGGACATCCCCGAGGTCGAGTACCCAGTCGTCGGCTATCGACGGATTGTCAATCACGAATTCGACCCTATATCGTCCTGTTCCGAAACAGATGGATGCATCCGCTACCGGAATATTGCACCATTGGGTGAGCGTGTCGGTTTCAAATGTTCCGGCGATAGCCGGTTCGGTCTTCGGGAATGATATTGACCAGCCTTTGTCGATTGCAATCGGTTCGCCTTTGGCTTCGATATAGGCCCATTGCGGAGCGTCGGCGACGGCTGTCGGGAATGCCTTAAGCAACCGTGATTCGCCGGGTTGGAGCTGTAGGCGTAGTTGTGTGTCGCCGTTAGCTGCTTTGCGTGTCTGTGCCATGCCTCTGCGTCCGCTCACCGGGTCGAAGATTTCAACGGCTGCTGCCGTGTCGGTCAATGTGACCCATCCGTCGAGAGGGCGGTTCTGGAGAAGCGAGATGAAATAGTTGTGGCCTCCGCTTTCGTTGCGTCGGCGAATCATCGACAGACCGTTGTCGAGGCGCATGCTTTCAGGTCTGATACCTGTCAGCGTGAGGGCATCGGCAAAGCCGGGGGCGGTGATGATGCGTCCCTTTCCGTAGTGGGTGGAGACGGCCTTGTCGCCAATTGGCGGAAGGTCTGACGAGAGTCGGGCGAGGGCTTCGCGGCGCTCCTTGAGGCCCGACAGTCCGGGGACATCTGACGGCGTAGTGCCTACGAAGAGCACCGTGGCTCCCTGCCGTGCGAGTTCGAGAAGACGGCCGAGTGTCTCCGGCTGCATGAACCGGGCCGGCGGGACGATGATGGCGCTGTAGTTCGCACCTCCTTTGGCCTCTATGCGGCCGGTGGCGTTTACGTTGACAGCGTTGAGAAGATTGTCGGAAATATAGTCGGCATCATAGCCCGCCTTGATGATTTCGGCAATGGCTCGCTTGATGTCAGGCATGCGCTGGTGCATCTTATGGATGTCGAACATGAGATAGGGGTTTCCTCCCTGACGCTGCCAGATTTCCTCGATAGGGAAATAGAGCAGGAAATCATTGTCGGGGACACCTGCCGAGAGAAATGACTGGCAGCGTGCCACGTATCCGAAGAGCGAATCGGCATCCTGCCAGATGCTGTTGGTCGGCGACATGTTGATTGAGGCGTAGAACATCCATCCGGGAAACTCTGCCCCTTTTGGCGAATAGGGCGCTCCGTGGAAATAGACATGGTTCACACCTGAGCAGAACATCTGGTCAAGTTCCGGCTTGCAGCGGGAGAGTGAGGTGCGGAAATGCTCGGTGAGCCATGTCAGTGTCTCAGCCGATGTCAGCCGCTTGCCTGTCAGATGGGCTGCCGATGAGGCGAATTTAAGCACAGCCGGGTCGGCATCGCTCGGGCGTGTCGGACCGTCCTGATTAAGCCCGGGAATGGAGAAATCTGTCTGACCGAATGACTCGCATTCCGGAATGTCGACAGCCGCATAGAGGTCTATTATATTTGCCGGAGAGCCGTGGCTCTGGTTGCGTATGCGCGCACCGTTGCGGTGGGCGCGCGCCATCCACACGTCGGTGAAATTTTCGCGGAGCATGCGGGCAAGCGTTGCGCGGTAGTCGCGGACGAGGCGCGAGCGGAGATCGTCGTGATTCGTATTGTCAAGAAATTCCGGCAGATAGAGTTCGAGGCTATAGCCGTGGTCGCGGCGGAATTCGTCGAGTATGTTGTCGGCCCAGTCAGAACCGTAGACTTCATACGAGTCATTGAAAAATGTGTCGGGAATCGGGCATCCTGAACTTTTGAACGCCCGGTCGAAGCGGTCGAGATAATGGTTGACGGCAGTGCTGTCATAATGGTTGACCACCAAACCCTCACCACCGGGTGCTGCACGCTTAACTTTTTGGAATGTACGTCCCGAAAAGAGTGCGTAGACCGTCCAGTCTCCGTTGCCCTTCGGTGCTTTCCACGATAGGGTTGAATCTTTCTTTAATTTTGACGTTATGTCGAGCCGTTTGTCACCGTTGCAGGCTATTATGGTCTGGAGGGTGGCCACTTTGCTCTGTCTCGCATCTTTCGGTGCAATCTTGTCAGTGATTTTCTTTCCGGGTGCTACAGTCCATGACTCTACGACACGCTTGCGGGCACTGTAATCGGTGGTTACTTCCGGACCGCCGAAAGGCCAGCCTGTGCCGTTGTTCATGTCGATCTGAAGTCCGAGACGTTTGCCCTCGGCTATTGTATGGCCGAGCATTTCCATCCATTTCGGCGAAAGGTAGGAAATGTCGTTGGCTTCATTACCTTTCACACCGTAGATTGGTGTGATTTCCACTCCTCCGAGTCCTTTTTTAGCGAACTCTTCGAGGTTGAATGTCAGACCTTCGCGGTCAACGGCACTTCCGAGCCACCACCAGCGTACGAACGGGCGGTTCTCCACCGTCACAGGATACCAGTCGGTAGCCTGTGTGTTGCTCTTGGCCGGAGTTCCGGCATGTGATGCCGTTACCGACAGTAGGCCGATTGCTAAAAGGCTTTGAAATCGGTTCATATATGAATTTAGGATTGTCAGACAGTTTTTTTGATTGGTTATTCGGCACGCTGGATGGTCAGTCCCATCAGTCCGATGACTACATCACCTGAAAGAGTCTCAAGAGTCATGGATGAAAGTTCACGCGACGGATCGACAGGAAGGTCGAGTACGATTCCCGCACCACCTTCAATGAATCGGTCGCCGACACCTTTGATTCCGAGTTCATCGCCGAGAGTCCGGCTCATGCGTCCGGTCTTCAGATGAAGACGGTAGGGAGGCTGTGCTCCGGGCGCTTGGGCGAAGGCATAATCGTCGTGGTAGAAATCAAGTTCGATCGGAGCCCAGTTGTGAGGATTGATAAGAGGAGTGACATCCTCTGTCCCGTCGGTATATTTTACGCGTAGTCTTCCGTTTTCCATTCCCCACTGCATGTGGTTGGTCGAACCGGCCATGAGCAGATAGAGGTGCGATGCACGGCCTGAAAGCTTGATTTCCGCACTGTCAGGATAGTTGTCCCACAGGGATGTAAAAAGTATGTTGCTTCCCTCTGCGGGCATGGCGAAAGGTATTCCGCTTTCTGTTTTAAGAATTCCGCCTTCCTTCGCGAGACGAGAGCGCAGGCCGGAGTCATCGATTTCGGCCGTGAGTTTCGGATGACACCATTCGCCTATGCCTTGTTTCGGGAGCTGGAGTGTCGTTACATTTGGACGTGGTGACAGGTATTCGTTGCGGAATATATCGGTGACAGAGGCGTTGTATGACGCACTGAGGTCGGTCGGTTCGCAAAGTCCTGCGCGGATGTCGTCGAATCCGTTGGCCGGGACAGCGACAGGCGATGAGATTGGCTTTGCCTCCGGCATCCACCACGTCAGGTCTCCGGCACTCATTTCGCGGAAGCTTACAGGACCTTCCGTATGTAGGCGGCCGGTCGGAGACGGCGTGAAGACGTCGGCTTCGGTGATTTCAATCGTGACTTCAGGGGCAGTTCCGGCATTGACAGTGATACGCGGAGCGCCGATTGCATCAGGTTCTTTGACCCATGTGGTCTCATGGCCGTTGACCTTTACGCTTTTTATACCTTTTGCAGGAACAGAAAGGCTTAGAGACGAGTTTTTGCCGTAACGGTTGCTCACTTTGTAGACCGAACGTCGGCCGTCGCGTTTGAACGAATATGATATGTCGGGAAGTGTTACCGACGCTTCATTCCAATCCGATGGGAATCCCGGGATTAGTCTGACTGTCGGATTTTCGGATAACAGGTCGGGGCGTACGCCGAACAGACCTTCGGTCAAGGCGCGGCTCCAGACTCCTATAGGGTCGGCAAAGTCTCTGTAGCATTCACCGCGGGCTGCATCATAGTGGCTTATCTGTCCGAAATTCAGAGGCGATGCTCCGAGATACATGTTGTCCATCGCTACGGCTTTCATCAGTCTGTAGGCATCGTCGGCACGTCCGGCCTGCCAGTAGGCGAGGGCTGTGTGCATGACTTCTGCGATGGCAACGTTATTGATGCTCCAAGAGTAGGGTTTCCAGTTTGTGGTCGAGATTGTGGTGAGTCCTTTCTCCACACCTTCGCCTTCGACCGGTATGTGTGGAATCTCGCGGTCAATGTAGCATGTCGCTGCATAGTTTTTGAAATTGTCGGCGATTTCCGAGTCGATTGCATGGTAAATGGTCCATACGGCCGGTGATGGATGGAGACGCTGCCGTCCGCCCGCGTCGCGATATTCCGCCCAGTGTCCACGGTCAGACATCCACAGGTTCGAATCAATGGCTGAGGCTATGGCCTCTGCCTCGCGTCGGTATGGTTCGGGGTCTTCTCCGATAGCTTCGGCAACTTGTGCCGCCAGCCGGTTTGCAAACATATTGTAGGCTGACGAATGTGTGACAGCACCTCCGCTGTAGTAAAGAGCGTCGCTCGCCCAGATGCAGCAATATGCGTCATAGAGATGGTCGCCGTCAGGGTCGAAGTTCAGTTTTTCCCATTCGAGATGTCGTTTTATTACGGGGAACAACGATCGCATTGCATCCTTGTCGCCTGTATGACGGAAGTGGCGCAGCATAGCGTCGATATAGACGAGGTTCATGTCGTAGTGCGACATCTCGTCTTTCTTTCCGGGGCGTCGGCAGATGTAACCGTTGCTATACATCGGAGTGCCCCATTTCTTTTCGGCGCGTGCAAGGTTGAGCACTGAGTCCTGACGCGGGTGGGACAGGACTGGAGGTATGTCGGTGATTTGGTTTGAAGCGTATGTGTTGAGGTGGGTAAGTGCGCGGTCATGACGGCCGACGGCATTTCCTACATAAGCACCGCGCCATCCGAGGTGGGGGGTGCGCCATCCGATTGAGCCGTGAAGCCATGCCTGTCCGCTCCAGATTCCGTCGGCGGCCACTGCGAGCGCTCCGCCTATGGGGTTGAGCCACTGGTCGGGAGTATCGAATGTGACGCTTGATGCCAGCTGTTCACGCTCGCTTTCGGCCTTCTTGAAAAGAGATTCAAGTGAGGCTTTCGGTCGGTCGGCTTTAGGGAAAAGTGCGAGATAGACTTTCTTGCCGGGTTTTATGGACAGCACGCCTTCGTATGAAGGCATATCTGTGATTTTATAGCTTTTAGCAGGGATAATGAGGGTGAGATTTGAGCGTTGCTTCTTGCCATACTCGATGTTTATTTTATCACCCTTGACAGTATAGATATTTCCTGTGCAATACTCGGGTTTCAGGTCGAAACATGTCGGATCGTCCACGCCAAGGTCTCCTTCGCGATAGAATTTTTTTTCGGCGACTCCGCCGAAACGCACAGGAATGCTGACTGTCTTATTGGTTGTGTTTGTGATTGCCCAAAGAGCCATATCCTCGCTGCGCATCACCTGAGCTTCGACTTTCACGCCACCCTGTTCGTAGTCCATACGTCCGGGAGTGTAGCGTGCAGTGCACTTTCCTTCCGGAAGTGTCAGGCGCAGGTTGCCTCCCATACGCGGAAGATAGATGCCGAATTCAGGAGTGTCGGAGCAATCCATGCGGAAACCGGAATGTGCGCCGTAGAGGGCTCGGTTGAATTTTGACTTTCCGTTGACCGTGACGGCCGAATTGCCGTCGGCCACATAGTGTTGCTGACGCATTTCGCTTCTTGCAGCCATAGGCTGTATGGCTGCAAGAAGGATTGCGCTTGTCAGAAGCTGTTTAAAATTTATTGTAAATTTCAAGAGGCGTGGTTTTAGAGGCTGTTTAAGAATTATTGTTTGTTTTGAGTGGAGTGTTTTTGAGATAAAATGTTGGTTTTCAGAAGGAGCGATGCGGGCATCGTAACTGATGAACCACAATATTTTAACCAAAAAGACTCCATGAGGCACTCGGTGATATTTTCTAAGGCTGCAAGTATTAATTCTGTTGGCCAAAGTTACCTTTGCCTGACCGTGAATTTTAGATAATTTGGCCTTTTGATTCAGTCATGTAGCTCGCTACATCCCTTCATCCGCAAGGCCAAATTTATCTAAAAGCTCACGGCTCAAAATTTACAGGAATTTTTAAACAGCCTCTTAGATAAAATCATTTTGATTCGTGGAGAGAGTTGCGAAAATCGGTTTAAGGCAGAGGTTTGATGCCTTCCCAACGCACATCCCATGTTCCGTCCTTGGGGAATCCGGGGTTTTCTATCTCACATCCGTCCCATCCGGCACACATGAGGGCTACAGCTGTCAGCAGGCCTCCGTTGCCGGGGAGATAGCAGCGCAGACGGTTGTCCTGATAGTTGTGTCCGTTGGGGAGATAAGTGTTGGTGCGCTTGTCCATAAGCAGTGCGTTGATTGCTTTTTCAGGATGTCCGAGGCGCACTGCGTTCATTGCTGTCGTCGGATAGTCCCATCCCCAAGTCTTGTCCCAGTTCCAGTTGTCATATACCCAGTCGAAGGTGTTGTCCATGATGTCGGATTTTACAAGCGGAGAGTGGGGCAGGATGCCTACGGCTGCGAGCACGGCCATATGGTCGGAGGTCAGGCGGATGTCGCTATAGGTTTCGGGTGCAGTCTCAGCTGCGAGATAGAGGCTGTCTTTTGCTGCGAGTGGCGAAAGGTTTGCAATAATCTCATCCCATTCAGCTACGCGGGGCTGGCCTTTGCGTTCGCGCCATTGCTGCGCTGTGTTGAGGGCGAAGTGCCAGTAGGACAGCTCGAAAGGAGGATTGACAGTCTCGGCTGCGCGGAGTGTTTCCTGCGCGGGAATAATTCCCTTGAGCGTGTAGCGGCCGAGTGAATCCTTGTCGGCGAAGTCGGCCATGAATTCGGCAGTGCCTTGCACGAGGTCATAGTAGCGGTTGACAACAGCGGAGTCATTATCGGCGCGGTAGAGAAGTTCGGCGAGATAGATGAGGTGGGGCTGTTGCCAGATGAGGAATGAGCCAACTTTTGATGGAGCTTCGATGCCTGAAGGATCGGTCATCTTCATCCAGCGGAGACCCTTGAATCCTTGGCGTTCGGCTATGCTACGTGCGACATCCGCTGAACTTTCATACCAAGGAAGTGTGCGGTTGAGCAGATCTTCGTGTCCCCATAGAGCGAACTGTGCCTGATGCCACCAGATCATTTCCATGTGGAACTTTCCGAACCATGAATTGTAGGTGAGACCTGTTTCCTGCGGAGGGGTCGAGCCTGCACACTGGATTGCGAGGAGATACTGCGAAAGCACTACGCGGCGTTCGAGCTCCGATGCGCGGGGATCGGTACAGTTGCTGAAATCGACAACACCGCCGTTATTCCAGAATCCTGTCCAGTAGGCCGAAGCCGCATCGCGTGTCTCTGAAGCTGTCGGATTTGTCTTATCGGTAGCTTCCGGCGAGAAGGTCGCTGTGATTGTCCACTCGTCGGCGGTAGGGGTTATGGTGGCAGTGTTACGTCCGGTCATTACGGGTGCTTCAGCCCCTGTCCATGCGAGATTTATGTAATAGGATGTTGAATCGAGGCTGTGGCGCAGTAATGCGTGGTTGGCATCAGACTCTAAGATTTCTGTCAGATGGAGCGAATCGGCATCCCAGTTGCATGCGTCATCGCAGTGTCCTCCTGTCGGGTAGGGGAGACGGAGTGCGACGGGGAGACGTTTTTCCGACTTGATTGTTGCGGCCATCATGTCTTTTTCCGGATGGACGTAGGTGCGGACGCTCACCGGAGTTCCGTCGACCTTGAAATCGGAGCGAATTTCTCCGTTCCACATGTCAAGTGTCTGGTCGATGTCTGTGAGCTGATCGGGATTGAGGCCGGCGAATCCGATAGCACCGAGATGAAGGCGGTGTGGGTTGACACGATACCAGTTGGCAGCGTCGTTGTTGCGCCCTTTTTCCTTGAACTGGACTGAATAAGGTTCCTTGCGTCCGCGTCCGAAGTCGTAGTCTTTGAGGGTTTCCTCAAATTTCAGGTCTTTAGGATTGGGGAAGCTGTGCCATCCCCACTGACTCTGTGTCCCTAAAGGCACGCCTTTACTGTAGAGTTCGGGGAATGACTGTAGGCCGGTCACATCGACAGTGACTGCAAACTCACCGTTGCCCACAGAGAGCGAGGCCATAGTGTCGATTGCAGTGACATGTGGATTGTTTCGCTCTACAAGAGCTTGACGGTCAATGGCTGCCGAAGCGTTTTGGCATGCCACAAATCCCTGCAACGGAAGTGTGAGCGTTGCAGCATAGAGTAAGTTTTTGAATGTCATCGGTATTTAAGTCTGTGATGGTCTGTTTAAGGCAAAATTGCGATGCAATAATGATATTTTTCGCAAAGTTAACATTTTTCCAAAAAGAAATCAAATTACATGTCTGGATTGCTAAGCGGGTGAGAGCTGTATTATGACTGCTATGATTTATCAACAAATATGATTCTCTATGAAACAAATATGATTCTCTATGAAAAGCGGCAATGCCGATTTTTTTGACGTTAAATGTTAAAAAACGCTAATGAAAAGGCTCTGTCAGGCTTTATGATTAATCTTAAAACAGATATTATGCCTAAATTTGCAGATGCTTGCAACGAAATGATTGCCGTTGCGGCTTGAAAAGTGCTAATAGTTAATTAAAATACCTTAAACAATAATTTGCTATCATGAAATTTATTTCATCATTGCTTGTTGCATTGGCGCTGCCTGTCATGGCTCTTGCGCAAGTGCCCTCCGACACCATAACAGTCTTTATGATCGGAGATTCGACTATGGCTAACAAACCTCTCGACAAAGAGAATCAGGAGCGTGGATGGGGACAGATGCTGCCAATCTATCTCGAAGGCGCTATCAAGGTTGACAACCATGCTGTCAACGGTCGCAGCTCAAAGAGCTTTATCGACGAAGGTCGTTGGGAAAAAGTGCGCGAACAGATTCGTCCGGGAGACTATGTGATTATCCAGTTCGGTCATAACGACGAGAAGGCTAAAAGCCCTGACCGCTACACTGTGCCCGGTTCGACTTTCGATGCAAATCTCAAAAAGTTTGTAAACGAGACACGCGAGAAAGGCGGCACACCGATTCTGATGAATTCTATCGTGCGCCGTAATTTCCCGGCCAACGGTATTGCTGCCGCACAGACCGATGACCGCCAGAAGACTTGGAAAAAGGGTCTTGAAAACTATCCCGCCGAAGGCGATACGCTCGTGGACACTCATGGTGACTATCGCATAGCCCCCAGAAATGTGGCTGAGGAGATGGGTGTGGTATTTATCGACATGAATACTCTCACTCATGAGCTGGTGCAGGGTCTTGGTAAAGACAGCTCCAGAGATCTTTTCATGTGGATGCCTGTCGGGAAATATGAATTCGCTCCCAACGGACGCATAGACAATACTCATCTTAATGTGTATGGCGGTATCGTGGTTTCGCGCCTTGCTGTCAATGCGCTTGCCGAGAAAGTCCCGGCTCTTAAGCCATATATCCGTCGCACTGTCTACAACCTGAACAAGTAAGTCGCGCTCAGAAACGACTTAAGACATTAAGACCTGCTTCAGCCGGCACTCCGATAGTGGCGGTTGAGGCAGGTCTGTTTTTATTGGGTTTGATGGTATTCGTTATCTTTTTTCAAGCCATGCGGTCAAGGAATCTTTGTAGCCTCGCGACACACTGATTTTCGTGCCGGAAAGTGAAAGTATGTTGCCTTCGATACATGTAACTCGCTCCATATTCACAGCGAACGATTTGTGTACTTGCAGGAATGAGTCTTCAGGGAGTTCCGAAAGCAGATTTTTGAGTGGAGTCCTTGTGACCACAACGTCATTGTCTGTAACGACTTTGATGTAGTTTTCAACAGCTTCGATATAGAGGATTTCTGAGTATTTCACCCGGTGGAGTTTCTTGTCGGAGCGCAGGAATATAAAATCACGCTTTGTATCGGCTGTTTTCAGACTGAAATAGTCGCAGGCTTTATTGACTGCTTTCATGAAGCGTGCGAATGATATCGGTTTCAGCAGATAGTCGACTACATTTAGTTCATAGCTCTCAAGTGCGTATTGGCTGTAGGCTGTGGTCAATATGACCATCGGTGGATGTTCGAGTGTCGAGAGATAGTCGAGTCCTGAAATCACTGGCATTTCTATGTCCAGAAAAATCAGGTCGGCCATGTCGCCGGATTTCAATCTTCGGTCAAGTTCCAAGGCATCTTCACATTCGCCGATTAGTTCAAGGGAGTCGATGCGTCCGGCGTAACGCGCCAGCCCTTTGCGGGCAAGCGGTTCGTCGTCGACTATCAGGCATTTTATCTTTCTGTTCATGTCTTTATGGGACTGTCGCTGAGCGTTTTCAGATTTAGGGTGGCAGTGAAACGTTCGGAATCTCTGTCAATGGTGAGTTTATGATTGTTGCCCGGATAGAGAAGCCTGATGCGCCGGCGCAGGTTTTCGAGTCCGAGACCTGTTGTGCCTGTATGTGATACCGTTGCGACTGCCGGGACTGTGTTGCTTACACGCAATTGCATATCCTCGCCGGTTATTTCAAACGAGATGTCGATGCCGAAGTCTCCGCCGACGTGCTTGAACGCGTTCTCAATCAGCGGTATCAGCAGCAGGGGATATATTTTCATACCGTGTGGAATCTGGCCGATGCTGACGTTTAGCTTGAGTGAGCTCGATGCACGCAACCGGCAAAGCTCGATGTATTTTTCCATTGCTTCAAGCTCGCTTTCGACATCTATGGGTGTTTCGGGTGAGTAGAGCTGGTAGCGCAACACTTCCGACAGACATTCGATGGTGTGGCGCGGGGCTTCGTTGGCTTCGTCGATCTGCACGTAGATTGTGTTGAGCATATTGAACAGGAAGTGAGGATGATATTGTGCGCGCAGCAGCCTGAGTTCGGTGTCGAGCTGGATGTTGCGTGTCTTTTCAAGGTCAAGTGTCTGTTTGGCCAGTCTGCGTTTGCGTTCGGTTGCGGTGCAATATGAGTAGTAGAGACACGAAAGCAGAGCTGTGACGGTCAGAGGTGTGATGAACAGTCTTGAATTGACATCTTCGGTATCGATAGAGTGTGATACGGAAATGACAGCAAGCACACATGCGGTAGCGAAGGCTATTACAATAAGATATTCGACCGCCGGACTGATGCGGTGGCGGCTGGCGTAGCCGATGAATACAGGGGTCAATATAACAGCTATAAGCGAGTAGCACCATGTCATCAATATTTCGGCTACGATGAACAGGCTGGAATGGATTGACCAGTAATCTTCGCCAATAGTCACGTCGTATGATAGACGGATGACGGCAAAGAACAGAATAGCCATTATAATGGAGCTTGCGAAGCAGTGTAACAGTCGGTTCATTGACCAAAATTATGTTATTTTGCTGTATTTTCAAAGTCTGTCGAGTTCTTCAGGGGCTTTTTGCTCTCGGATTGCTGATGATTTACGGCCGGTGTGGAATTTGTAGTGAAACGACACTCCGGCTATCCGTCTGTATTCTGTCTCATCGAAGCGGGCAGAGCGACCTTCAAGTTTTATTTCGGTCTTGTTTGTGTTGGTGGCGAGTATGTCTTTGACGAATATTGTCAGTGATGCTTTTCCGCCTTTAAAACTTTTTCTGAGCCCGGCGTCGACATAGCCCGACGGCTTTACGGTCACTTGTCCATAGGCAATATAGCCGGTGTAGGATGCTTTAAGTTCTCCTGTCCATCCAGCCCCGAAGTCGAGTCTGCTGTCAATGCTGACTATCGGAGTGAACCGTCTGGTGCTTGTCTTTACCTTTCCGTCCATCCAGTCATATCGGTTGTGCATGCCGATGGCGGTCACGGTTGTGTGGCAGCGTCGGCCTATGGGTTGATTGGCTAACATGAGGCGGAAGCCGTATTGCATGTGGTGAGGGAAGTTTTCGGACGCGACATAGACGCTGCGGTCCGAAATCTCGTGGTAGCTTTTCATTATCGCGTCGTCGGAGTGAGTGAGGAACACAGCTCCCTGCCAGCGGCCTCCGTATGAGAATCCTAACTGCACATGGTCTGATGTCGATGTGTGGAGATTGATATTGCCTCCTGCATGCGTATATTCGTCAAAGATATATACGAATGGGTTGAGATCGGCGTAGTTCGGGCGTTCGATTCTTCGCGAGCAGTCGAGCATGATTCCGGCTCCGTTGTCGGCGAAATATTTCAGCTCGGCTGTGGGGACTACGTCGATTGTGTTCACACGATATGAAGTGTCGGCGGCAGCCTCGTTTCCCGAAAAACGTCCACGAAGTTTTTCGTGTTCGAGGCGTGCGCCGGCTGTGGCGGTCAGGTGGCCGCGTGTGAAAGAAATCTGTGTATATGCCGCGTTGGTGTTCGCCTTGTAGCGGAACGTTGAGCTGAGCGAACTGTTTGGTTTCCATTCCCCGGCTTTCAGGTTGGAATATGTCCCGGCGTTGCTTATGCTGACAATAGTGCTCTTGATGCCGGCCTGAAGTTTCCATGACGTGCCAAACATCTTGGAAAAATCTATCCGGCCGATGTACCATCTGATTCGTCCGCCGACCGCACCGCGCAGCGTGTCGGGCGACATCGGTTCGAGCAGTTGTCGCTCCGATGTGTTGTAGCGGAAGTGGTTTAAACCTCCGCTTAAGGTTGCTCCTGAACGGAATCGGTGGTCGAGATAGATGTCGGCCATGACGTTGCGCCACCTGCTGCGGTTATGATTGTCGGATCGGTCATTTTCGCCGAGCACGGGTATGAATGCGTCCATACGTCCGAATTCGTTCCGGCAGTTGCGGCTATATCTGAGGTTTGCGCCGAGCCATGTCTGCGATGAGAGCTTATAGCGCCATCCGGCTTTGACTGTGTTGGCATTGTCCGAACGTCGGCGCGTCGACTGTTGCAGCATCCGGTCGGTGTCGGTGATGAAGAAGCGGTCGATGTCGAGACGGATGCGCTGCCTTGCGGCGAAAAACGAGTATAGGAGCGTGAATTCCGACCGCCCCGTGTTATAGGCCATATTGACACTGCCGTTGCTGCGGGCGTTGCGCCATGCCGACGCTCCGCCGTTAAGGCCAAGTGTGAAGCCACGTTCACGTATGCGTCGGGTGGTGATTTCGATTACACCGGCTTTGTCAGAGGCATCGTCTTTGGCGGTGGCAGTTGTACGTAGTCCGATGGTGCTGACTGCCGTTGCCGGAAGCGACCGCAGATAGTTGGCGAGTTCAACGCCTTTGAGATATGTTTTCTGACCGTCGATGACGATCGCCGCGCCACGGTTGCCGTAGAGCGTGACCGCACCGTCACTACCGACACTCACACCGGGGATTGCCGAAAGCGCGTCGATTAGTGTTCCGCTTTGACCCATTACGGTCGATTTCAGGTCATAGACGGTTCTGTCGGGTGTGACCCTTACTGCCGGAGTCTTGGCCGTCACCACAACTTCGTTAAGAAATTGTTCGGCTATGCTGTCGGTTGCCTGACATTCCGTCTTTATGGCTGTTGAGTCGTTGACGTTCATGTCATCGGCCTTATGTGCCGATAGCGGTAATGCAGACATGGCTGTAAGCATGATGGCTGTGATGCGTCGTCCGATTGAAATTTGCCTGTGAATCTGTTTGATGGTCGTTTCTGATGTCTGATTTAATGCCACGTTGTAAAATCTGATTTATTATGCAGGCGAAATTACTTCTCCACCTGAACATGCGGAAATTAAAGTGACCACCTGCGATAATCCTTGCCTGAGATGCATGGATAAATAAAAAACCGGCGTGGATGAGGGTTTCACAACCATCGGCCACGCCGTTTTAAACAATAGCATCAATTTCAAAAATAGATTACAGAAGCCGGCTTTTTCGATTTTTTTTGCTGATTTTATCCTGTGGGATATACAGCATAATAATCTACATGAGTGTTGTAATGGCAATAAACAATGCAATAAGTTCCACAGTGATATAGCAGAAATACCAAAGGGTGTCGAGTAGAGTGTTCATTTCAAATTATCGTTATAGAATTGTTCAAATTTGTTTTTTATCTCATCGCGCACCCGGCGAAATTCTGTCATGACAAACTCGTCTGAACCGATTGCATCGGAAGGGTCATCAAAACCGATATGAAGGCGATGCTCCACGTTACCTACAAACACAGGGCAGCTTTCGTTTGCTCCTCCGCATACGGTTATCACATAATCCCACGGCTCGTTGATATATTCGGATACGTTGTGTGGTGTATGGTCAGAGATGTCAATCCCAGCCTCTTTCATGACTTCAACGGCTTTCGGATTTACCTTCTCGGCGGGTTTAGTCCCGGCTGAAAAAACGTCAATATTAGAACTGAACGACTGGAGAAATCCGTGTGCCATCTGACTACGGCAACTATTACCGGTGCATAATATCAGAACTTTCATACTTATTCTATTTTAGAAGAAATAGCCATATATCCAACCTGAGATTGTGGCCATTATTATTACAAGAGCGACATATATCACTGTTTTCTTCGTCCCCATCACACTGCGTATGACAAGCATATTCGGAAGCGACAGCGAGGGACCGGCGAGAAGCAGGGCAAGAGCAGGGCCTTTGCCCATGCCGGAAGCGAGCAATCCTTGAATAATCGGCACTTCGGTAAGAGTGGCGAAATACATGAACGCACCTGTGAAACTTGCAAAGAAATTTGACTGTAGCGAATTGCCGCCGACAGCCCATTCAACCCAACTGTTGGGAATAATCCCGGGCATCTCTATACCGTCGTGTGTTGAGCCGAGTAGGAATCCTGCTGTCAAGACTCCGACTGCAAGCAAGGGCAATATCAGCTTGGCAAATCCCCATGAAGACAACACCCATTCCCGGTTTTCATCATCGTTCTTGTCACATAACAATATGATGGCAAGCACTGCGACTGAAACAATCATCGGAACAAGTGGCGCCAGTTTTGCATCTGGAATGAAAACATTTGCGACGAAAGCTGAAATCGCGACGGCTATAGCTCCGAGGATAATCCATCGGGCTTTCAGGTGGAGTATCTTCACAAGCATCACACACAGGCCTATTGCGAGGGCCGATGTTATCCACCATTTTGCCCCGTAGATTGCAGCCCAGACACCACGGTCGATTGCTGCCGGTGCGCCCCAGTTGGCGAACACGAGGATTGCCACGAGAGTAAAGAATAACACTGCGGTCTGCCAAAGCGGACGTTTCTCCGGCGGTGGCACGATATTCATCTGTGCCGCCTCTTTATCCCGTTCTTCCTTTCGGAAGATGAACGACATCACAAGACCGATTACTACTGCAAACGAAACAGCTCCTATTATGCGGGCAAGACCCATTTCCAGTCCGAGGATACGGGCAGTGAGGATTATCGAAAGTATGCTGATGGCTGGACCGGAATATAGAAACGCTATTGCCGGACCAAGACCCGCTCCACGTTTGTAAATGCTGGTGAACAATGGGAGAATAGTGCATGAACACACGGCAAGGATGCCTCCCGATACTGAAGCTACGGTATATGACACCCACTTCTTTGCATTAGCACCGAAATATTTTAACACCGCTCCCTGACTTACGAACACCGCAATCACTCCGGCTATGAAGAAAGCCGGGAGAAGGCAGAGAACGATATGCTCACGGGCATACCACTTGGCAAGGTCAAGAGTTGAGTGTATGGCGGTCAACAGCGTTTCACTGTTGGCGGGCATGAAGAACGCTGTCAGAAATATGACAACAGTCCATACGAGAAATTTGACTTCCTTTCTTGTGTTCATGACAGTCACTGTTGTGTTCAAATTATATTCCGAGAGCCTTCTTAATTTCGTCAGCGGTCGGAACGTGTCCTTTGATTTTTATCGTCCCGTCAACGACTACTGCCGGTGTCGTTATAATGTTATAGCTCATTATCTCTGCTATATCTTCGATTTTGGAGAGCTTGACATCAAGACGATTTTCTGCGATTACGCGCTCGACCACCCTGTATGTTTCCTTGCACTTGGAACAGCCCGGACCAAGCACGATAACCTCTTTAGCATTCCCCCCGGCAGTAGCAGTACGGCAGGAAGAAGTCTCTGAGCCACACTCGCAAGAGGACTGCGGTTTGTTATCATTTTCGATGATGATATTGTCGCCACACGAACATTTGGGCTTTGAGGAGAAGAGATTAGCCCAAAATCCTTTTTTTGTTTCTTTGTTATTTCCCATTTGTTTTATTATTTGTTTTTCGCCTTTCAACGAACATGGTTTGCAAAAATTTTTTAGAAGAACATTGTAACGCAGTAATACACTCCGACACCTATGAACAGAAGTCCGACAATAGTATTGAGCCATTTCTGAATGGTACGCAGTTTGCCATAGAATTCTCCGACCTTTTCAACGCTGAACGCGAGAATCCATGCTACTGCAAGCACCGGGAGAGCGGTGGCGACAGCAAACAACACAGGCAAAAGCCATCCCGCACTTGCTGTAACCGACATCGGTATAAGCATCCCGAAATAGAGGACACCGCTTGACGGACAGAAAGCCATCGCAAATAGAACACCAAGCAATACTGCACCCCAGCCACCTTTGCGGGCAAGTCCTTCTCCATTACCGCCGAAACCGAACTGCGGAATATTGAGCTTGTGTCCGAACAGCATAAACAGTCCGATAACCAGCAGGAGCGGTCCGAGCAGCAGCTCGCCCAATTTCCCGATGGTCTTTTGTATGCAGAACACGCTTGCGCCCTCTTTAAGAATTGAGATAAGGATAATGCCCAAAACAGTGTAAGCGATTACGCGACCAATGGTGTAAAGGACACCATTTCGGAAAATACGTCTGCGGTTCTCTATATCCTTGCTGATGTAGCCGATCGCGGCTATATTGGTAGCAAGCGGACACGGCGAAATCGCGGTGAGTAATCCGAGGAGGAAGGCCGTCAGAGCCGGAGTGGTGCTGTTGTCAAGTAAAGTCTGTAACCAGTCCATTATTTCAACGATTGTCGGATTTTGTCAGCAATACCTTTCTTGAAACCGTCCGGATTATTACGGGCATTCCCGAAACCAAACTCAGTGAGGTTATTACGGCTCTCTTTTCCGTCTTTCCATTTGTTGACAAAAAGAGAGGACCATGTCACCTCGTACTTATCGGCAATTTTTTCTCCTTTCGGGGTAGAGATATCGACTGTCTTGAATACGACAGTACCGTTTTTCAGCTCGTTTGCAAAAAGAGTATTCACCACCTCTTTAGCGTTTTTCTCGATGGCCATGCAGGTGGCACAGCGTTGTTTGCCGTGGAAATATATCACTTCCACTCTATTCTTTTCAGGAGATTTCGCAGAGGCGGTATTCTCTCCGCTTGCGCATGACATCAGCCCTATCATAAGGGCGAAGATTATCAGTAACTTTTTCATGTGCTTGAATGTATTTAATTAAATTGTTATTTGCCGAATTACGAACATTGAAAATAAAAAAATAGTGCTTACGAGCAGCAGCTATTCTTTTTTGAGGGACAGCAGTCGTCAAGCATCTGCGAAAACAGTTGCTTAGCCAGTTTCCAGTTTTCCGAATTGATACAATATTTTACTTTCGGAGGCTCGATAGTACCTTGTATCAGACCAGCCTCTTTCAATTCGCTCAGATGTTGTGACACTGTGGCTTTCGCAATAGGAAGCACCTCGTGTATATCGCCAAAGAAACATTCGTTTCTCTGCGCGAGGAAATGCAAGATAGCAATGCGGGTGGGATGCCCCATCGCTTTTGCAAACCTCGCAAGACGCTCCTGTTCAGGTGTTATCTCCAATTTTGACATATCATTCTTTGTTTGGTGTTCGCAAAATTACAAACAAAAATTAAGCTGACCAAATTTTTATGAAATTGAGTATGGTTCAGTCTGATGGTATATATCTATACATTATCTACTCTATATTATATGCTTAAAGATATAATAAGGATATGTAGTGAGACATGGTATATAATGGCTTTTTTCTGATAAATAAAAAACCGACGTGGATGAGGGTTTCACAACCATCGGCCACGCCGTTTTAAACAATAGCATCAATTTCAAAAATAGATTACAGAAGCCGGCTTTTCAGCAGATATCGTTCTGCCTGAGCATGCCTTGTATTGTCCAAGTGTTTTTTATCAAATTTCGTATAAATTATCTAACAGTTGAAGAAGGGACGCTGAAGCGTCTCATTTTCATAATGCAAAATTACTATCTGATTTAATGTTTTGCCATACCTAAATTTAAGTAATTTCATTGTCATTTTGCAGCCTTGCTTAATTAAAAACAATTATAAACCGGCTTCCGACCCCTTCCCGGAGGCTATTATCTCCTTTATTTTCGGCAGAAAACCGGGCTTGCCGTCGCGCTGGATTGCTGCGATTTTTCCATCCGGGTCAATCAGGACCGTCACCGGAATGGAGTTTATGCCAAGAGCCTTTACCGGGTTTGATTCTCCATGATCTGTCGGGTCGTTGAGCAGATTGATCCAAGGCATATCGAGTTTGGCTATGAACGGACGCCATATTTCCTCGCGGTCATCGATGTCGATGGTCAGGACGGTGCACCGCTCACCGCACTCTTCGGAAAATTTGCGGAGTTCGGGGAATCCACGCAGGCAGACTCCACACCATGTGGCCCAGAAATCAATCACAACCCATCTTCCGCGCAACGATTCGAGCGAGACTCGCCGTCCCGTGGAGTCGGGGAGCGCGAAGTCAGGCATGGTTTTGCCCACGGTCATATTTGCGCGTGCGTTTATGCGCGCTTTTGTTTTATGTGCTCTGTAGCGCAGTGCGACATATTGGTTGGCGACAATGCTGTTTTCAAGCTCAGGTGAAAGTTCGTCGAAATATCTTGCCTGAATCGAGTCGGATGCATGGATGAGTGCGATCACTCCAATCGGGGAATCTCGGTGGGACAGGGCGAATGTCGTCAGGAAGCTGTCGCGGGCACTGCTGTTCTTAAGCCGATTGTATGAGGGCTGGTTGTTTTTAGCCAAGAACTCATGTTGCTGCCGTGAAAATGAATCGAGACTGTCAACAAACTGTGTCCCGCTATATCTTCCGTGTTCCAATATTGAGTCAACGGTCAGGGTCATTTCATCGTCGATGCCGAGTGTGACCGGTTTCGAACCTGTGCATAATGATGCGGGATTTTTAACTGAAATGATATATGGCTGGCTTATGTTGAGACGTAGTTTCACTATTGAGTCAGTGACGCTGACCGTATCGCGAAAGAAGTAGCTCGACTGCGGATGGACTCGGTCGGTGAGTCTGCGCTCGACAATAATTTTTTCAGGACGTTCATTCTTGAATACCACACGCAGCACTGCCGCACCGGCGACAGATGTCCCGGCGATTGTTGCAATGGTCATGGCCATTAGCAATCGAAAGTTGAGAAGGAGGTTCATAATTGATTTATTGTTGATTTTGACTGAAGGATGGCCGATATGGTTGCGGTCAATCGTTAAATGTGATTGAAAGAGGTTTGATTGCTTTAAGTGATGTAATTTATAATTAAATGCAAATGTAGTATATTTTAGTTATAAATAAAAAGAATTAAGAGAGAAAATCGTGATTCTAACTGCTGTCTTATGAAAATTAGTATGCGAACTTAAATGGTGTTGTTATTAAACACCCTCTTGGCCGAAAAACAGTATAATGAAAAAAATTTTCATCAAAAATTTGCATAATTCAAAAATAGAGTCTACTTTTGCAGTGTACTATTATACTAATACACCATTATGCTTAAAATAGATAATCTGACATTCTCCTACCGTCGCAAATCCCGTCCGGTGCTCAACGACTTCTCGCTTGACGTCGAGGCCGGGGGAGTCTACGGGTTGCTCGGACGCAACGGTGCAGGTAAATCAACGCTTCTATATCTGATTGCCGGCCTTCTGACTCCAAAATCGGGTAGTGTGCTTTTCCGCGGGTTAAATACACGCCTGCGTCTCCCCTCTGTACTGTCCGATATTTTTATCGTTCCCGAAGAGTTCACTCTTCCCGGCATATCGCTCGGCGACTACGTAAAGGCTAACGCAAGATTCTATCCCAACTACTCCGATGAGGATTTGCACCGTCATCTCGATATATTCGGAATGTCGGCCGACCTCAATCTCGGTGCTCTCTCGATGGGGCAGAAAAAGAAAGCCTTCATGAGTTTCGCGCTTGCATGCAACACCTCTCTGCTGCTTATGGATGAGCCGACCAACGGCTTGGACATCCCCGGCAAGAGTGCGTTCCGCCGCTTCATTGCAGGCAATATGACCGATGAACGCGCCATTATCATTTCGACACATCAGGTGAGGGACGTAGACCGTCTGCTCGACCGTGTGATTATAATGGATGATTCACAGGTGCTTCTCAACCGTCGTGTCGACGAGATTACGTCCCGTCTGAAATTTTTCAACACTGATTCCCGTGAGATTATTAAGTCTGCTCTCTACGCCCAGCCATCGCTTGAAGGAACTAATGTTGTTCTTGTCAACGACGATGACTCCGAGACCGAACTGAATCTTGAATCGCTTTTCGAACTTTCGCTTTTGAAGGGTTCTCTCCTTAAAGAAATGTTTAACCGTTAAAATTCCCGCTATACATGGATACAAATCAGTTTTTTAGTTTCGACCGCATGTCATTGCTGGTCAGAAAAAATCTACAGGAGAACTGGCGACAGATTGCGCTTTCATGGGCCGGAATTTTCGGGTTGCTTGTGATAATCGCTCTGCTTGTCGCCCGAGCAAGCCATTATGATGGGATTCAGCCTGAATACTATTCGTCGCGTAGCATCGCAAATTTTTTAGGATGGACTACTGCGGTGTTTTCAATCTGTGGCGTTTATGTCGCTTCCTGCTCGTTCAAGCGCATGGCCACTCCTCCCGGCGCTCTTTCAACACTCATGACACCTGCGTCGCAGTTTGAGAAATTTGCTTTAAAGTGGCTGGCAGCTGTCCCGGTCTACATCCTTGTTTTCTTTGTCATTGCATATCTTGCCGATTGGATTCGCGTATATGCCTCATATTGGATGTATGATATTGAGGTGAGGCCGGTGAACGTTACGAAGATTCTTTTTCACCCGACTGACATGGGACTCGTCAAAGGGATTGCATGGCGCTCGTTGCTCTATTTCCTTGCCATGCAGTCATTTTTCCTGCTCGGTTCGATTGTATGGCCCAAAAATTCAGCGCTGAAGACGTTTGTATGCATGATTGCAATCAGTTTTATCTATGCCTGGGTTGGAATATGGATTGCCTCGCTGTTAGACATGTCGGATGGAGATTCACATTTATACTATGGCGGACCTGAATTCCTCAACGAAGACAGTGTATTATATGTGGTCGACGTATTTACTGCGATTATTGCGGTGATTAACTACTGGCTTACCTATCGACGCTTCCGTGAGGCTGAAACAATCAGCCGCTGGTAGGCCAAAAATCGAATGCCTATGAAATTCAAGGAAAACAACAAGGCCATATATCTACAGATTGCCGATAAGATTTGCGACGATATTCTGCTCGGTACGACTCTTCCGGGCTCACGCATCCCGTCGGTGCGCGAATGTGCCGCGACTCTTGAAGTAAATGCCAATACAATCATGAGAAGTTACGAATATCTCGAACGCCAAGGCGTGATTTTCAACCGTCGCGGAATCGGATTCTTTATCTCCGACGATGCCCCCGCGGTAATCTCGGCGCTACGCAAGGAGACGTTTATCGAAGGCGAAATGCCGTCGTTCTTCCATCAGCTCAATCTGCTCGGGGTTTCTCCCGACGAGCTAAAGTCAATGTTTGAACAATATTTAGCCACTCTATTAAGGAAAAATTAGAAAATGAAAAAGACTACATATATATTTATAGGGCTTTTCATAGCCGGGCTTATTCTGACGGTGGTGGAGATTTGCCTCGTTCGGGCGTTTCGGAAGCCCTATGAAGAGATTCCTGTGGGCAATGATGAATACTGCACCTTGCCTTTGCAGGAGAGATTCTCGACAATCATAATTGACCGTAATATCGAGAGAAACATATTGCTGACAGGCGAATTGAGCACTCTCGTCATCAAGGAATGTGATTCTGTCGCAGAACCGAGTTTAAAGACCTATCAAAAGCTTGGAGATATTTTCGTGTGTGATTTAGCCAACGACACACTGCGTCTCACTGTCGATTTCAGTCGGCTTGTAGACTCCGATTCTGTTAAGAAATGTGTCAGGTTGGATTTTGACGATAGGAATCTCGCAACCATAATCGTGCCTGAAGGCATGCTCAGGAATGTGAACGACAATAGATCTGAAATAGTGATTGAAGATTTCAAAACATCCTGTCTGAACACAAAGAGCAGCGGCGAGATTATATTGAAATCATGTATGATTGACACCTTGCGCTGCTCTGGCCGCAAGATGAATGAACTCCGGCTTAAGGACACGCAGGTGGGCAGTGCCTACATCACTCAGCCGTCAGGCGCGTTGGATGTAGTGACAGACAAAGTGAGCAGAATCGGACAGATAGAGATTAGTGGCAAGGGTGATACCTACCGTAGTATGCTCGACATTGAGCGTGCAAATGTCGGGGAAGTTCTCTGGATTCCCAAAGATTCGGCTGCAAGAATCGACGTGCGCCTCAGTAGATCTACGGAGCTGAGAAACGTCGTGGATAAGTAAGTGCCGACCAATTACTGAAGATTGACATCGCGGACCGGTTGCGGACCTGTGGATGAAAAACATATATAAACTGCGATAAAACTAACCTTTTTCTCCACACATACATGATACCGCCTGAAGAGTCAGGCATGGCAAAGGTCCGGGCCGGTCCGCTTCTTTCGGCCTATTTCCAAATGTAATATAAGTGTCTGTATCGGTAACAGTCGTTTCCGGTAAGGCAATACAATGTGACCCTGTCAACGTTCAATAGTCGAATGTTGACAGGGTCACATTATTTCTGTAAAGCTTATTCGTCCCACAAGGGCCTATTTTCGTCCGAAGTCTGCGGGAATCTCACCCCACTGGGGTGTGTCCCATGTGAGTATGGGGTTGGTGATTTCGTGGGTCTGTATCCATGCGGTGGCGCGCTGGAGCAGTTCAAAAAGTTTAGCGTTTTTTGCTGTCGGTTTCAGTGTGGTTTTTGGCTGACGGTTGCGCACCCATGAGCGGGCTGTGCGGGAATCTGTGTAGATAGGTGTATAGTATTTGCCTTGCTTGTGCAGGAGTGCAAGGCCATGAACGAGCGCGAGGTATTCACCTATATTATTTGTCCCGTCCTCAATCGGGCCGACATGAAAAATCCGTTCGCCGGTGCGCACCCATACACCCTGATATTCCATCGGGCCGGGATTTTTGGAGCATGCGGCATCTACCGCAAGCGAGTCGAGCTGGATTTCGGGGAACGCTTCGTAATTTACGCTCTCTTTTCTCCCCTTGGCTATCGCCTTGAGCAGTTCAAGTTGCTCTGCAGGATCGCCGCGATAGGCTTCGATTGCCGCCTCCTGCGAATCGAAACTTTTGAATTTTGCATCGGGATAGCCTTTTATCTGTAACTGGCATTCCTCCCAAGAGTCGAACACACCTGTTGCAAAGCCGTTCCACACGACATAAAATTTTCTTCTCGGTGACATCTGCGATACGTTATGATAGAGTGAGGTAAATGCTTATATCGACACTGCGCATTCCGATTGCGCGTGCGATCTGCGGGTTTACAATCCGCCCGAAGAAGGTGAAAGTTGCCTTCTGCATACCCGGCAGTAGTTTCAGGGCGTTGCTGACACCTTCGCAGCTGACAATCGAGCTCATCAGTGTCAGGAAAGTGTTGCTGAGAGCCATTGCAGCCGTGCGCGCCACGGCACATCCTGCGTGAGTGAAACACACCCGTTCGCGGATGGATGCTGAATTCCTTATGGCAAACACTCCGGCAAGGTCGATTGACATCATTGCCGGGAAAGCCGCTCCGGTGTCTGACGACAGGTCAAAGGCGAGCACTCCGCGCTTCATGATGTCGGTCAGTTCGCGCGTCACGGCAAAAGGTTCGCGCGTAGGAGTCACGACAACAACGTCTGCACTTCGCAGGGCATTTTCGAGTGTATGTGGATGAAGGGCCGATGTTATTATCCAAGGGCCGAGTTCCTGCTGTGCACGGCGCAGGGAGTAGACATCGTTGTCATACATTCTCACTGTAGCGCCAAGTCCCATTGCCGAGCGGGCGGCTGCACAGGCCGCTATGCCCGAACCGATAATCAGCACTTCGCAGGGGATTATTCCTGCCACACCTCCCAGAAGGATGCCTTTTCCGCGTGTCGAGTCGGCCAGCAGTGACGACGCCATCGCAATTGAAGCCCGGCCGTCGATTTCGGCCAGAATGTCGGCGAAAGGTGTGCATCCACAGGAATCCTCGACGAGATCCACGGCAATCGAGATGATATGTCTGTGAAGCAGCTCCCGGATTGCGTCTTTGTTCTGGTCCGACGGCTTAAGCAGGGTCAGTAGCATCGCTCCGCGTCTCATCTTCTTGACATCGGTGGATGTCATTGGTGCGAGATGGATGACAATGTCGCTGCGCAGAGCTTCATCGCGAGTGACGATTTCCACACCTACACGCATGTAGCTGTTGTCAGCATAGTTGATGCAATGGGCGGCGTTCTCCTGCATTTTCACACGGAAACCGCGTTCAATCAGCTGCTCCGCCGCTTCAGGGGTCAGTGGAAACCTGCGTTCGCAAGGATAGTCGCATGCAGGCAGCCCGATAGTGAAACCGCGGTGTGAGGTGCATGTTTCCTGCGGTTGTTCCTGTGGTGTTGGGATGTCCTGAAGCATGGTTGTTATTGGTTGGTGGTTTCTGTTTTACGAGGTAGATTGAAACGCTTGATGAATGCGTTGCATTTTTCCTCTATCTGGTTTTCATCTTCGAGCAGTGTGGAGTCGAATATCTCGGCCGATTTGCTGTAGTGGGGCATTCGTTTCTCAAGTTGCTCGTCAATGAATACGTCAAGCTGCTCGTCGGTGAGTGATGCTATCAGCGGGCGCTTGTGTCGTCCGCGTTTCAGCCGTTCGAACAAGCGTTGGTGGGATGTCTGGAGCAATACGGTGATGCCACGGCTGTTCATGAGCGACATATTGTCGCCGAAACAGGGAGTCCCTCCTCCACACGCCACAAGCACATTGTCTTTTTCGCTGACTTCAAGCAGCATGCGGCGTTCGAGGTCACGGAAGGCGGCTTCGCCTTCCTCGGCGAAAATTTCGCGTATTTTTTTGCCTGCGCGGGCTTCGATATAGTCGTCGAGGTCAATGAAATCGACATCGCAGCGCTGCGACAGTGCCCGTCCGAGAGTCGACTTCCCGCTGCCCATGTATCCTATTAGAAATATTGCTTTCATTTTTAACCGGTGTCTAAAAAACGGTTTCTGAGTTATCTGTGGATTGCAAAGTTAAAGATTTTTTTCGGCTCAATTTGCATTATCGCACCAAAAGCGTTTGTTTTCCACTCTAACTTTGCATCGGATTATAATTTGGATATTTTATTGACAACGTAAATTTTAAACAACCCTTTAAACAAATTATTTTTATGAGTGACGATAGTTCAGACCTGAAATAAGAAGCCTGAAAACTTCGGGCAGCCGGATGAATCAGCTCCTGCGGGGGATGAGGTCTCGGAAATTGATTTTTTCGAGCTTCATCGCCATGATGATGTAGCCGATGAGGAGCGGTGTGCGGATTATCATGTTGAGCCACGGACGGTGGCCGAATGCAATCAGTTCGGCAAAGAACCAGAGGACAATGGCGCTGACGAAATAGAACGACAGACGGCCTACGTTGTATCTGATCGGATATTTTATCTGTCCGACCACATAGCTGACTGCCATCATTGTCCCGTAGCAGGCAAACGATGCCCATGCGCATCCCATATATCCGTAGTGTGGGACGAGCAGGATGTTGAGTGCTACTGTGATGGCAAGTCCCATCAACGAGAACCACATGCCCCATGCCGTCTTGTCGGTGAGTTTATACCACAGCGAGAGGTTGAAGAATATTCCGAAGAAGAATTCGGCGATCATCACTATCGGGACGACTTTGAGTCCGCTGAAATAGCTCGCGGCGATGAAGTGACGTAGGATGTCGAGATAGAACATCACTCCGAGGAATATCACCATTGCAAAGATGACAAAATATTTCATCGCGTCGCTGTAGCTTTGCAGCTTATCATCGCCTCTTTCTTTTGAACGTGCGAATATGAACGGCTCGTAAGCGAAGCGGAATGCCTGCGTGAACATCACCATTACGATGGCTATTTTCAGATTCGCTCCATAGATACCGAGCTGCGACATAGCCTCGGATTTGTCAGGAAACAGAATGGGAAACAGTATTGAGTATAGTGTCTGGTTCATCACTCCTGCTATGCCGAGCACAAGAAGTGGAGCGGAATAGACCAGCATCTCTCTCCAGAGTTTTGGATTGAATTTGTAAGGGAAGCCCCGGAGCTCGGGGAGGAGAAGCACCACATTTATGACCGATGTGATCATATTGGCAAGGAATATATAGCCGATTCCGAAGTCAGGGTCATAGAACCATGCTACCAAGCCGGGGGCTTGTTTCCACAGCCACGGGCAGATGAGGATAAAGAAGAGGTTGAGCCCGATGTTGAGCCCGATGTTCACGAGTCTCAGGAATGCGAATCGCATGGGGCGTTTCCGGAATCGCAGATACGAGAATGGAAGGGCCGTAAAGGCATCGCAGGCCACAGCAATGGCCATCATGACCACGTATGACTCATGTAGCGATGAGTGCATCGCGGCAGAAATCGGATTGATGAATATAAGCACCAGCGCGAGAAAAGCCGTAGAGCTGAGCCCGAGAGATATAAGGGAAGTCGAGTAAACCTCCATCGGGTCTTTATAGCGCTCATGGTTGGCGAAACGGAAAAATCCGGTCTCCATTCCATAGGTAAGGATAATCAGGGCGAGGGCTACGATTGCATAGATATAGCTTACAATTCCATATTCCGACGAGGGAAACATCTGGGTGTAGAGCGGGACGAGACACCAGTTGAGGAAACGTCCGATGATGCTGCTCAGGCCATATATGGCCGTGTCTTTGGCGAGTGATTTTATTCCTGCCATAAAATTTAGTAATAGACTAAACGTGAAATGCTTTTTTTAGAAGAGGCTGGCCATTGGTGCAGGCGGATTTATCTTAAGATGTGTGTAGGCGAGCGATGTCACCTCACGTCCGCGCGGTGTACGGCGCATGAAGCCTTCCATAATCAGGAATGGCTCGTAGACCTCCTCGATTGTATCCTGTTCCTCTCCGATGGCAGTGGCGATAGTCGACAGTCCGACCGGGCCCCCTTCGAATTTGTTGATCATTGTCAACAGCAGCTTATGGTCCATTTCATCGAGTCCGTAGCGGTCGATGTTGAGGGCTTCAAGGGCGAATCGTGCGATATTAGGCTCGATGTCTCCGTTGCCTTTGACCTGAGCGAAATCGCGGACACGCCTCAGGAGTGAGTTTGCTATTCGCGGAGTCCCGCGGCTTCGCAGCGCAATCTCGTGGGCGGCTTCCGGTGTGCATTTTACTCCCAACAGGGCTGCCGAACGCATGATGATGCGTTCCAGAACCTCGTGGCTGTAATATTCAAGATGGCAGTTGATGCCGAAACGCGCGCGCATCGGGGCTGTCAGCATTCCTGAGCGGGTTGTCGCGCCGACAAGTGTGAAAGGCGAGAGCGACAGCTGTACGGAGCGCGCTCCCGGGCCTTTGTCAATCATGATGTCGATTTTGTAGTCCTCCATTGCCGAATAGAGGTATTCCTCGACCACTCGTGAAAGGCGATGGATCTCATCGATGAACAGGACATCGTTTTCTTCAAGTGATGTGAGGATTCCGGCGAGGTCGCCGGGTTTGTCTAGCACAGGGCCTGATGTAACTTTGAAGTTTACTCCGAGTTCATTGGCGATGATGCCTGCCAGAGTAGTCTTTCCGAGTCCCGGAGGGCCGAAAAGCAGCAGATGGTCGAGTGCTTCGCCTCGCATCCGTGCGGCCTGCACGAATACCTTCAGATTCTCCACCACCTTTTCCTGACCGTTGAATGAGTCGAAATATGATGGACGGAGAGCCCGTTCAAAATCCTTGTCCGCACTGACGCGGTCATGTATGTCGAAATCTGATTCCATTAATTCTTTAGGGGTAATACAGCCACAGGCGTCTCAGGCCTGATGATGTCAAATGACAAAATTAGCAAATTTATCTGAAAGCATCCCTCTCGCGCCTGAATTTTTCGGTGGCTTCGGATTGAATTTTGGAGATATATCCGATTTTGGTTAACTTTGTCGGAATGTAAATTGAAATTTTACTGACATTGTATGATGACTTGTCAGCAAAGAACTTATTCTTGACAATGAATAGAAAAGATTTTGAAATCATGGCTCCTGTGGGGAGCTACGAGTCATTGCATGCTGCAATCGAAGCCGGGACAGATGCTATATATTTCGGAGTCGAGGGGCTTAACATGCGTTCCCGCTCATCGGTCAATTTTACGCTTGATGATTTGCGCAACATCGCTTCGATATGCGATCAGGCCGGTGTCAAGACCTATCTTACCGTAAATACCATTATATATGATGGCGAGCTTGACAAGATGCGTGCGGTCATTGACGCGGTGAAGGAGAGCGGGATATCGGCAATCATCGCGAGCGATATCGCTGCCATAAGCTATGCCCGTTCAATCGGTGTCGAGGTTCATATCTCTACGCAGCTTAATGTGACCAATATCGAGGCGGTAAGGTTTTTTGCTCAGTTTGCCGATGTCGTGGTGCTCGCACGCGAGCTTAATCTTGAGCAGGTCAAGAGTATTGCCGATGCCATCGAACGCGACGACATACGCGGCCCCAAGGGTGAGCTGATACGCATCGAGATGTTCTGTCACGGTGCTTTGTGCATGGCTGTCTCAGGCAAATGCTATCTCAGTCTTCATGAGATGAACTCGAGTGCCAACCGTGGCGCATGCACCCAGATATGCCGCAGGGGCTACACGGTCACAGACAAGGAGACCGGTGATCAGCTCGACATTGAAAACAAGTATATCATGTCGCCAAAGGATCTGAAAACAATTCATTTCCTCAACAAGATGATTGATGCGGGAGTGAAGGTATTTAAGATCGAAGGTCGCGCACGTGGGCCGGAATATGTCAAAATCGCTGTTCAGGCCTATTCAGAGGCCATAACGGCTATCTGTGATGGTGTGTTTACCGATGACAGGATTGCCCGTTGGGATTCGGAACTTGAGAAGATATTCAACCGTGGTTTCTGGGATGGATATTATCTTGGCCAGCGTCTTGGCGAATGGTCGGCGAAATACGGTTCGTCGGCCACCCGTGTGAAGCGCTATCTTGCAAAGGGTGTGCGCTATTTCCCGAAACTTGGTGTGGGTGAGTTCGTCATGGAAGCCGGCGAGCTTCATGTCGGCGATGAGGTGGTCATCACCGGGACAGACACCGGGGCTATAATTCTAAAGGTGGAAGAATTGCGCCTTGAATATGATCCTGTCCCGATGGTAAAGAAGGGGGATAACTTCTCAATCAAAGTCCCGAGGAAGATACGTCCGTCTGACCGTCTGTATGTATGGGATAAGACAGAATAGCGGCGTCGTATATTTCAGACAAATATCAGGATTACCCCCCAGCGAGGGAATCACATTTCATAGGTTACATAACGGATTGGTTGACCGTTTGGTCGCTAATCCGTTATGTTATTTATAGGCTAAGGAAAAAATTGACCAAAATTCGTCGAATCGGGATTAAAAACATTAAGTTAAAATAAACTTTTAATCTTCAAAAGAGGTTATATTTGCAAGCCCGTTTGTCAATCATCCTGATATATGGGCGATTTGACGTTTCAACTAAGTTTCCAAATAAATTATGGTAATAAGAAGATTTTTCCTGTCGCTATTTGGCCTGTATGCTCTCGGCGCTGCTGCCCAGACAACAGCAGTGCCCGACGGTAGTGTTGTGACACTTGAGCAATGCCGGGAGATGGCTCTTTCCAATAACAAGAATCTGAGGAAGTCGGCCCAGCAAATCAAGGTGGCCGGCTACGAGAAGGATCAGGCTTTTGCCGCCTATCTGCCTGCGATTGATTTTGCCGGCGGCTATATGTACAATCAGAAAGGCGTGTCGGTTTTTGGTTCTGACCAGCTGCTCCCTGTCAAGACATTCAATATTGAAAAACAGGACTATGAGTTCGGTCTTGTCAAGAACCCTGTGACCGGCGAGCCGGTATTGGTCAATGGCAAGCCTATTCCCGAACAGATGGCCTATCTGCCAAAAGAGGCGCTTAGCTACGACTTGCACAATGTGTTTTTTGGTGCTGTCACGCTGACACAGCCGATTTTCATGGGCGGAAAGATTGTGGCTATGAACAAGATTACAGGCTATGCGGAAAATCTTGCACGTGCGATGCACGACAATGCCGCTCAAGATGTGGTCTATGCGGTCGACGCCGCCTATTGGCAGGTGGTTTCGCTGAAAGCGAAGCATAAACTTGCGGTGAGCTTCGTCAATCTTCTCGATACCCTGAGCCATAACGTATCGCTCATGGTAGAGCAGGGTGTGGCCACCAAGCGCGACCAGCTCACTGTCGATGTCAAGCTGAATTCAGCTCAGGTTGACTTGACAAAGGTTGAAAACGGACTTGTGCTTTCACGCATGGCGCTTGCTCAGGTGTGCGGTCTGCCGGTTCATACGATGCTGACTCTTGCCGATGAGGACGCGGAGACAATCAGTGCGACAGCCCCGATTGCCAAGTCATACAATATGCAGGATGTCTATTCTGCGCGCGAAGATCTCCGCGCGCTCGAGCTGGGTGTGAAGATATATAAGGAGAAGGAGAATCTGGCACGTGCCTCGATGATGCCTAACCTTGCGCTGGTAGGGTCATATTCTTTTTCCAACCCAAATATGTTTGACGGTTTCGAGAAGAAATTCTCCGGAATGTTTTCTGTCGGCGCGATGCTGACAGTGCCCATCTGGCACTGGGGTGGCAATTATAATAAAGTGCGCGCGGCAAAGGCACAGACCGTTGCCGCACGTCTGGAGCTTGATAACGCCAAGGATATGATAGACCTTCAGGTCAATCAGGCTTCTTTCAAGGCTCAGGAGGCGGTGAAGACATTCAACATGACGGAAGCTAATCTTGAAAAGGCTGACGAGAATCTGCGTTGTGCCGAAGTGGGTTTCCGTGACGGAGTGATGACGGTCGACAATGTGATGGAAGCGCAGACCGCTTGGCTTAAGGCTCATTCCGAGAATGTCGATGCACGGATAGACGTATATCTGTGTGACGTATATCTCAACAAGGTGCTCGGTCGGCTCGATGTCAGTGCGCCGGCTGTCGAATGAATCCGAAAAAATAAAAATGAAACATCAACCTCATAACATTTCCTGAAATCATGTCAGATATAAAAAACAGTCCCGCTGCTACACCCGAACAGCGCGAAAACAAAATCCTCATGGTGGCCATGGGCATAATGGTGGTCATCTGTATAGTGCTTGCGATAATCGGTTTCTGTTTCCTTAATAAGCCTAAGGACATTGTCGAAGGACAGGCCGACGCAACATCCATCCGCATCTCCGGCAAGCTCCCCGGACGCGTAGTGAAAATCTATGCCCACGAAGGAGATCTTGTCAAGGCCGGTGATACTCTTGTCCATATCCATTCGTCGCTTGCCGATGCCAAGCTTATGCAGGCGGAAGGAATGGAGACCGTAGCCCGTACGCAGAACCAGAAGGTCGATGCCGGTACACGCAAGCAGATCGTGCAGGCTGCCCGCGATTTGGTCAGTCAGGCTGAGGCGGCTGTCGGTATTACCCAGAAGACCTACACGAGAATGCAGAATCTGTTTAACGAGGGTGTGGTGTCCGAACAGAAGCGTGATGAGGCCAAGGCTGCCTACGATGCTGCCGTTGCTGCCCACAAGGCAGCCCAGAGCCAGCTCGATCTTGCGGTTTCCGGCGCTCAGAAGGAAGATAAGGAAAGCGCTGCGGCTATGGTCAATGTCGCAAAAGGCGGAGTGGCCGAAGTGCAGAGTCTTCTCGAAGACCAGTATCTTCTTGCTCCGTGCGACGGACAGATTGATGCCGTCTATCCGGAGGAAAGTGAACTCGTGTCGCTTGGCGCTCCTATCATGAGCCTATTGAAACTTAGCGACAAATGGGTTACGTTCAATGTCCGCGAGGAGCTGCTCAACGACATGCCTATGGGCGGAGAAATCGAGATTATGATTCCTGCTCTTGACCAGAAAAAGACAAAGGCCAAAATCTACTATATCCGTGACCTCGGTACGTATGCCACATGGCAGGCCACAAAGGCTACCGGACAATGGGACAGCAAGACCTTCGAGGTGAAGGCCCGCACTCTTGACACGATTCCGGCCTTACGTCCGGGCATGAGTGTCGTATATTTCAAATAGTCAACCACTGTCCGTCAGTCCTTTCTCCTCAGAGTTGTTTCTAATCAGAAGTTCCCCATGTTGCTACAGATAATAAAACGCGAACTACGTCGGCTCACATCGAGGAAGATTTATATCTTCATGATGCTGATTGTCCCTGTCGGTTTCACCTTCTTCTTCCTTAACCTTATGGGCGAGGGGCTGCCGTTGAAAATCCCGGTAGGAGTGGTCGATCTCGACCGCACTTCGCTCTCACGCAAGGTGTGTCGTTCGCTCAACGCGAGCGAACTCATCGACATCACAGCTGATGCCGAGAGTTTCCACGATGCCATTGAGAAGGTGAAGGGTGGCGAAATATACGGTTTCTTTTATATCCCGTCCGATTTCCAGAAAAAGGCTATCGGGGGGGAGACTCCTACATTGTCGTTTTATTCAAACATGACGATTTTCGTTCCCGGCTCGCTTTCGTTCAAGGGGTTCAAGACCATTGCCGTATCGACGAGCGGCGGTATTGTTAAGACCACGCTTGTCGGCATGGGTGCAAATGAACAGACTGTCGGGGCGATGTTGCAGCCGGTGGTGATACGCAGTCATCCGCTCAATAATCCGTGGCTGAACTATGCGATTTATCTCAGCCCGTCGTTTATCCCTTGTCTTCTGGCGCTCATTGTGTTGCTGATGACAGTATTCAGCATCTGTCAGGAAAACAAGACCGGTACGTCGGTCGAATGGCTGAGGATGGCTCGCGGAAATATGGCTGTGGCGCTTGCCGGAAAACTGTTGCCGCAGACTGTGATTTTCACTTCAGTGGGAGTGGCCATGCAGGCTGTGATGTTCGGTTTTCTCGGATTTCCGCTTAACTGTCATCCTCTCAACATGATTTTCGCGATGCTGTTGCTCGTGATGGCCTGTCAGGCGTTCGCTACTTTTATAGCCGAGATGCTTCCGAATCTGCGTATAGCGATGAGCATTGTCTCGCTGACCGGCATTCTGTGCTTCTCGATTGCAGGATTTTCGTTCCCGGTCGAAAAGATGTATGGCGGAGTCGCTATTTTTTCATATCTTGTCCCCATACGCTATTATTTCCTGATTTACATCGATCAGGCTCTTAATGGCATTCCTCTCTATTATTCCCGCTTTTACTACATTGCTCTTCTTGCCTTCCTTCTGTTGCCTGCATTGGGATTGCGAAGGCTTGCCAAGCGGCTTGAAAATCCTGTTTACGTGCCTTAGTCACAAGTCGTTTAAAGATAGATAAATAATATGAACTGGATAAAAAGATTATTCCGGGTATGGCGTCGGGAGACTCGTCTTGTGTTTACCGATATAGGTGTGCTGTTGTTCTTCTTCGGACTTCCAATCGCATATCCTATCGTCTACACCCTGATATATAATCCGGAAGTGGTCAAGAAGATGGACACCGTTGTCGTCGATAACTCACGTAGCGCCGAGAGCCGGGAGCTTGTGAGGGAACTTGGGGCGACGCAGTCAATCAATGTTATCGGTTATGCTTCGGACATAAACGAGGCCAAACGTGCATGGCATGAGAAGAAGTGTTACGGTGTAATCGAGATTCCGGCTGACTATGCCCGCAAGTTGGGCCGTGGCGAGCAGGCTGTCGCTTCGTTCTACTGCGACATGTCGCTATTGTTGCGCTATCGTCAGTATCTGTTTTCCATCACCGACGTGCAGATGAATGAGACATTGCGCATCACATCTCAGCGCCTTTCACAAGGAGGGCTGATAACCAGCACGATAGAAGGTCTGCCGGTCAACTCACAGGCCAATTTCCTTGGTGATGTCACTCAAGGTTTTGCATCGTTTGTCATGCCGGGTATCGTCGTGCTTATTCTGCAGCAGAGCATGCTTCTCGGCATCACAATGATTGCCGGTACTTCTCGTGACCGCCGCCGTCGTAACGGAGGTGTCGACCCTCTCGACTACAATGCCGGGCCTCTTGCCACGGTGCTTGGCAAGTCGCTGTGTTACATGATGGTCTATATCCCGTTGGCCTACTATATACTTGAGATAATCCCTTATATGTTCGCGCTGCCCCATGTGGGGACGTTCTGGAATTTCATGCCTGTGGTGTTCGTGTTTCTTCTTGCCACGACCTTCCTTGGACAGACTTTGCAGATTTTTGTCAGAGAGAGGGAGTCGAGTCTTCTTGTCATCGTCTTCACCTCTGTCGTTTTCCTGTTCCTATCGGGACTCACATGGCCTCGATATGCGTTCAATAAGTTCTGGTATATGATTTCGGAGCTAATCCCGTCGACACTTGGCATGGAAGCTTTGATACGTATCAACAGCAACGGTTCGACCATCTCGCACCTCGGCCATTACTATTGGGGGCTTTGGGCTCTGACCGGATTGTATTTTGTCACTGCTGTGGCGCTCCGTTATTTCGCTCAGGGACGCAGGTCGCAGGGAGATGCCGTCGTGCCTGTTTCAGAATCGCATCCCGACAATGAGTGTCAGCGAAGAGAAGGTGCTGAAATGGGTGAAATTTGAATTGTAATAAAGAGAACCGTGTGATCTTGCCTGTGCGGAGGCGAAAAGCGCTCCGTGGTTATAGACACAGCTTAGCGACAGCCGGTAGCTATTCGCAACCATATTGCGGACGCCGTCTGTCGCATCTTCATATGTGCGCTTGTAGCCTAAAGCGCCCATAGCGGTGAGATTGAGAAGCCATTTGCGTGGTTTCAGCGCCCAGTTCCGGGCATAACCGCCGAGCACTGCTATGTCGCGATAGTGGAATGTATATCTCGGGGTGTCAAGCGGTAGGGCATCAAGCATATCTTGTGGAAGGTTCTCGAAATTCATGTGGATGTTCTGTTCGCCACATGTGATGCCTGCTATGGCAGTTCCCGATGTGCGCAGCTGATATTTGGAGAATGTATAGGCTGCTGCGTGTGAGTATTTGTAGTGGTTGAAGAAATAGTATGCGTCGAGGTTGGCAGTGGTGATGTTGACATCATCGAAATCATACCGGAAATTTTTACCGTCGTTATAGTCGCCGAGTCGGGTGAGAATCATTCCGCCTTCAGATGATACCTTGCTGTAGTTTATGAAAAACCGGGAGCATGTGAAGTCGAAGTTGAAAGTGTGGCGTTGGGTATTTCGGTCAAAAAGTTTGTCGATGTTCCACATGTATCCGACGCTCACAGCCATGAAGCTGAGATATGCACCGGCATCGGAATAGAGGTTGGAGTGCATCGAAATGAATGAATTTTTAGGAAAAAGCAAGGTCTGTGTCTCGATCCATCCGTAGTTTTTGCCTTGGAGTTTCCAGTTTTTCCCTGTCCCGACGACATAGTTCTTGTCGTAGGAGTTGAAAGTCTTGTCGCCCCAGTTGTAGACGTTGAGGGCAAAACGCGGAAATGCCGGATAGCAGATGGAAGAGTCGTTGATATGGAAACCGTTTTCGATAAGCTGGTTAATCCAGCGCGTGGAACTGCGCGGAAGTGAATCGCAAGGTGTTGACTGGGCGTGAAGAATGTGTCCTGATGTGAAAATCAGGATTGTAGCTAATATGTATCGCACTGAATTTCTAAGCATGATATTGCTCAAACCGAAAATTGAAGTGTATTTCCATCTGCAAAAATACGTAAATTCTTTGCAAATTTGGTTATATAGTCGTAAATTTACTATTTCTATGGTAGATATGTCCAATATTCATCTACTGTAATTTCAGGATGTTTAATAAAATTAAAATGTTTACATAAAAGTATGTGACTTATGAATTTAGTGTTTAATATAATATGGATTGTGTTTGGCGGGCTTATGGTCGCCGTTGAATACGCTGTTTCGAGTGTGGCAATGATGATTACTATTATAGGTATTCCGTTCGGTTTGCAGACGTTTAAGCTTGCACGAGTGGCGTTGTGGCCTTTCGGGACGGAGATTACCGATGATGGCTGGCCGTCGGGTTGTCTCGCCGGGGTGATGAACGTGGTCTGGTGGTTTGTCGGAGGAATCCCTATTGCCCTGACCCATCTTCTGTGGGGGATAATCTTCTGTGTGACTGTTGTCGGTATCCCGTTCGGCATGCAGCATTTCAAGCTTATGAAACTCGCGCTTTTCCCCTTCGGGACAAAGGTCGGCTGAAGCCACCGCATGACACGCAGATGTTTTCGGGATGTTTTTGAAGAAAAGTTGGAAACTTGCTGAAAAAATCCGTCGGGTAAATGCTTGTAGATTGGAATATTATTGCTAACTTTGCAGCGCTCCGCGGACATCTGCCCGCGGGCATAGAATTAACCTTATTTATTAACCCCATTTTTTAATGACTGAAGAAGTAAAAAACTCCCCGATCGCTGACTTCGATTGGGAAGCGTATGCAAACGGTGAGACCAAGGGTGAAAAGACCCGCGAGGAGCTTACCAAAACCTATGATGAATCGCTCAATACCGTGCGTGACAAGGACGTAATCGAAGGTACCATCATCGCGCTCAACAAGCGTGAGGCTGTGGTTAACATCGGCTACAAGAGCGACGGCATCATCCCCATGAGCGAATTCCGCTACAACCCCGACATCAAGGTGGGCGACACTGTAGAGGTCTTCATTGAAAATCAGGAAGACAAGAAGGGTCAGCTCATTCTTTCTCACCGCAAGGCTCGTGCTGCCCGTTCTTGGGACCGCATCAACGAGGCTCTCGAGAAGGACGAAGTCATCAAGGGCTACATCAAGTGCCGCACAAAGGGTGGCATGATTGTCGATGTTTTCGGCATCGAAGCCTTCCTCCCCGGCTCACAGATCGACGTGAAGCCCATCCGCGACTACGATATCTTCGTTGGCAAGACAATGGAGTTCAAGGTCGTGAAGATCAATCAAGAATTCAAGAACGTGGTTGTCAGCCACAAGGCACTCATCGAGGCCGAACTCGAACAGCAGAAGCGCGAAATCATCGCCAAGCTCGAAAAGGGTCAGGTGCTCGAGGGTTCTGTCAAGAACATCACCAGCTACGGTGTGTTCATCGACCTCGGCGGCGTAGACGGCCTCATCCACATTACTGACCTCTCTTGGGGCCGCGTAAGCCATCCCGAAGAAGTGGTTCAGCTCGACCAGAAGCTCAATGTCGTTATCCTCGACTTCGACGACGAGAAGAAGCGCATCGCTCTCGGTCTCAAGCAGCTCCAGCCCCATCCCTGGGATGCCCTCGACGCAAACCTCAAGGTTGGCGACAAGGTTAAGGGCCGCGTAGTTGTCATGGCTGACTACGGTGCATTCGTAGAAATCGCTCCCGGCGTTGAAGGTCTCATCCACGTGAGCGAAATGTCTTGGAGCCAGCACCTCCGTTCAGCTCAGGACTTCCTCAAGGTTGGCGACGAAATCGAAGCTGTCATCCTCACCCTCGACCGCGAGGACCGCAAGATGTCGCTCGGTCTCAAGCAGCTTAAGAACGATCCTTGGGAAAATATCGAAACCAAATATCCCGTCGGAAGCAAGCACACTGCAAAGGTGCGCAACTTCACTAACTTCGGCGTATTCGTTGAAATCGAAGAAGGCGTTGACGGTCTTATCCACATCAGCGACCTCTCTTGGACCAAGAAGGTTAAGCACCCCAGCGAGTTCACTCAGATCGGTGCTGACATCGACGTTCAGGTTCTCGAAATCGACAAGGACAACCGTCGTCTCTCACTCGGCCACAAGCAGCTCGAAGAGAATCCCTGGGATGTATTTGAAACAGTCTTCACCGTTGGTTCAATCCACGAAGGAACTATCATCGAGATGGTTGAAAAGGGTGCGGTCATCGCTCTCCCCTACGGTGTAGAAGGCTTCGCAACTCCCAAGCACCTCGTTAAGGAAGACGGCTCTAAGGCTCAGGTTGACGAGAAGCTCAACTTCAAGGTTATCGAATTCAACAAGGACAGCAAGCGCATCATCCTCTCACACAGCCGCATCTTCGAAGATGAGCAGAAGGGCGAACGCGCAGAAGCTCCCAAGAAGGCAGCAGGCAACCGTCGCGGTGGCAACCGTCGTCAGGAAGAGGCTCCCGCCCTCAACACTCCTCTCGAAAAGACCACTCTCGGTGACCTCTCAGCTCTCGCTGAACTCAAGCAGAAACTTGCAGGCAAGTAATATTTGCTGAAAGTTTCAGAGATAAATAATCAGGCAGGAATCGCAATCAGTGCGGTTCCTGCTTTTGTTTTGTCTGTGCGGTCAGGGCTCATCGTGGATGTAGCCTTCTGTCGGATATTCATGGTATGCGAGGACGCAACAGGATAGTAAGATAAGCAATAAAAAGCTTTGTGGGCAAGGTTTCAAACTTTGCGTGCAAAGTTTTTCAATTAAAATACGTATCTTTGCGAATAAAGATTCGTTTTTTCATTATGAAAAAGAGTATAATTACAATTATAACAGTAGTTTGCTGTCTGGCTACGATAGGCTGTGGACGGTCGGATAAGGCTGTCTCTGTCACGGACGCCGGTGAAGTGGTTGAAGTGCAGCAGTCGCAGCTCGAAGAGGCTCTGTCGGCAGGCAATCTGAAGCAGGCTTCAGTGATGGCCGACAGCATGTCGCTTTTCGTCGACGATTTTACACCTGAACAGACCGTGCAGGTGCTGACTGCGTTTGTGTCAATCCACAATGATGCGTCGAAGAGACGCGAAACGCGCCGTGACCTCGAAACGTTGCGCAAGTACGTGGATGTCTATGACATTGCGCTGAGTGTCAACCCCAAAGATACGCGTGCGGCCTTCAAAAAGGCAATGAGCCGGAATCCCGAGCTTGATTTCGATTCGATAGCCAAGACGTTCAGGGAGAAACTCAACCAGTATGATTCCATGCAGGATGGCTCTCTTGTAGGCGCGAAGCCGGCCGAATCCGACACGGTTGCGAAAACCGACAGTAGCGCAGCCGCACCAAAGGGACTACCGTTGGAGCTTCGTCCCGCGGAATGAGACCGGGGCTTGGCCATCTCGGTTAAATAACCGGACGGGATGCCTTAAGCAATAAGTTTAGTGCAAGATTTTAACGCTCAATTCATATAACAGATTCCGATGCAGGATTTTATAAAAAAATATCGTTCGATACTCACATTTCTCGGCGGATTGGCAGTGATTGCCATCATCGCATTCGCATTTTTCTATCCCGATGCTTCCGAAGGCAACCAGCTCCGTCAGCATGACATGCAGCAGGGCATAGCTATCGGTCAGGAAGCCAAGGCCTATGCCGAACAGACAGGTGAAGTCTCACGGTGGACCAACTCGCTTTTCTCCGGTATGCCTACTTTCCAGATTTCTCCATCCTATCCGTCGAGCAATCTCTACAAGTGGATCAACAGTGTCATGAGTCTTGGACTTCCGTCGCCGTCGTCGCTGATAGCCATGATGATGGTCGGATTTTTCATCCTGCTTCTCGCTATGAAAATGCGGTGGTATGTGGCGCTTATCGGTGCTATAGCCTATGGCTTTTCATCTTACTTCATAATAATAATAGGTGCGGGGCATATATGGAAATTCGTTACCCTTGCCTATATTCCGCCGACAATCGCCGGAGTGATACTCTGCTATCGCGGACGTTATCTGAGCGGAGGTGCGTTGGCCGCACTTTTTGCAATGATGCAGATTGCGTCAAACCATGTCCAGATGACATACTATTTCCTGTTTGTGATTCTCGGCATAGTGATTGCATGTCTGATTGAGGCTGTCAGAAAAAGCCAGTTGCGCCAGTGGGCCGTCGCTACCGTTGTGCTTGCCGTTGCAGGCGGACTGGCGGTCGCCGCTAATGCTCCGAGCCTATATCTGACATATGAATATGCCAAGGAGACAATGAGAGGACGGCACAGCGAACTGTCGTCGCCTGCTCAGGGTGGCGCAAACGCAACGGCTGCCGGTCTTGACAAGGACTATATAACCCAATACAGCTACCAGCCATCCGAGACATTCTCGTTGGTAATTCCCAACGTAAAGGGTGGAGCTTCGGCCAAGCCGGAGAAAGGTCGCATGGTGGCGATGAGTCTATCGGAGCTGCCCGACGCGCAAAAAATGATTTCGGAAGGGAAGATTGACGCGATGCAGCAGCAATATCTCAGCTATATGAGCCAATATTTCGGTGATCCGGAAGGAACTAACGGCCCTGTGTATGTCGGCGCGCTCATATTTGCTTTCTTCCTTCTGGCATGTTTTATAGTCAAAGGACCGATGAAGTGGGCGTTGCTTGTCCTGACGGTATTTTCGATAGTGCTTGCATGGGGACGGCATGCAATGGTGTTTACCGACATTATGCTTTCGGTTGTCCCGATGTATTCAAAATTCCGAACAGTCGAAAGCATACTCGTCATAGCCGAATTCACTATCCCGCTTCTCGCTGTCATGGGCTTGCAGAAGCTTCTGAGCGAAAAAGAGGCATGGGAGCGCTACCGCAAGCCGGTGATGTGGAGCTTCGGAGTGACGCTTGCTATATGCGCATTGGGCTTCTGCGTTCCGGAGATATATGGCGGTGCGATTTCAGAAAATGACAGGGAAATTGATAATTATATCACAAGTTCTCTCATGCAGCAGGGCTACGATGCGGCTACGGCCCGTCAGTTCAGTCTCCAGAATCCGTCGATTTACTCGGCTGTCGAGAGTCTTCGTCTCGGGCTCGTCAGTTCCGATGCACTCCGTAGCTTCCTCATTGTAGCGCTTGGCGGTTGCATGCTTGTCGCTTATCTGCGACGTAAAGTCAGCACAGGTGTCACGGTGGCGGTCCTTGGGCTGCTCGTGCTTGGCGATCTCTATATGGTCAACAAGCGTTATGTCAGCCATGAGAGTTTTGTCCCGAAACAGCTTACAGTCGGAGCGCCTATCGCAAAGACTCCTGTCGACGAGGCCATACTTCAGGATACGTCAATGAACTACAGGGTGATGGACATCCCCCGCTTCAACAGTGCCGATCCGTCATACTACCATAAGATGATCGGCGGATATCATGCAGCCAAACTGACCCGCTATCAGGATCTCATCGACCGTCATCTCTCGCATTTCCAGAGGGGCACGGAGACGGATGCCGACTGGAATGTGCTCAACATGCTGAATGCCCGCTATATAGTCGGGATGGACGGACAAGTGTTGCGTAATCCTGAGGCCTACGGTAACGCATGGTTTGTTGAACATGTCGACTACGTGGCTACTCCCGACGAGGAGATGGCCTTGCTTTCTCAGATAGATCCGCGTCTCACAGCGGTCGCCGACAAGAAATTTGAGTCGATACTCGGTCAGTCCGTTGCCGGTTCGCCCGCCGATACGATTGTCGAGACATCTTATGCCCCCAACCGTCTGACCTACCGGGCACACAGTGTCAACGGCGGTGTGGCGGTGTTCTCGGAAGTGTTCTTCCCGTGGGGCTGGACTGCCACTGTCGATGGCAAACCTGTCGAGCTTGGACGTGTCGACTATGTGCTGAGGGCTATGCGTGTGCCGGCCGGTGATCATGAGATTGTCATGTCTTTCGATCCGCCGTCGCTCCATACGACCGATACACTTGCCACAGTTTCAATCGTGATAATCTATCTTGCGCTGTTGGGTGCAATCGTCATCGGTGCAGGAAAGTTTATTGGCCGGAAGCCGGATGAAAAGAAGGCTTAAACGTCTGATTCCGGGGTTCAGGCGCATCAAAAGGGCGTGGCGAAGCCGTGGATTCGGAATCCATTCGCCATTTGCCTTTAGGTTCGTCACGTGTGTGCTTCGGGAAAGCGGAGAGTATTATGCCTATCGTGAGTTAAGGAGCATCGCCGGCAGCCGGAGGAGATTCGGCCGCCTTGCGCTTGCGTTTCGCCTCGTGTGTGAGTTCCGGCCGACAGATGTGTCCGTGTCCGGCGATATGGATTTTATCGAGGCCATAGCCCGCACGGTAAGGCTTGCTGATTCGCGGATTAATGTCAACCGTGTCGCGGAGGCTGATTTCACCGTGGAGCGCAAAACGCCGATGCTCTGCATAATCCAGTCGGCTGATAGCTTTGACGATGTGGATTTCATAGAAAGTGTATTCCGGAGAGAAGGAGCGGTGGCTTTTATGAACGCGTCAGGGAAAGAGGCTGACAGGCTAAGAGGCTTGTTGCTGTCGGGCATGAGTTTCTATAATCGCCGTGCGATAATATTGGTAAGTCGCCATGACCTTCCGCGTCAGAATTTTGAAGTAAATTTCTGAGGGATATAATAATACATGTAAAGGCCAGTATGCGTCCGATTGCAGACATCGACAGACTGTTGAAAGAATATGAGTTTTACCTGCGTATGGAGAAAGGAGTTTCCGACAATACGCGGGAAGCCTACCTCTCGGACGTGGGCCGTCTGCTCGGCTATCTTTCGGATTCAGGCTGTAAGCTGCGTGATGTGACTCCTGACACTTTACGCTTTTTTATCGGAGAGCTTCATGATCTTGGCATCGCAGAGCGTTCGCAGGCTCGTGTCATCTCCGGCATGCGTTCCTTTTTCAGATTTCTGAGCATCGAAGACTATCTGAATCCGAACCCGACCGAACTGCTTGAGTCACCGAAAATCGGGCTTCATTTGCCCGAGGTGCTGACTGTCGAGGAAATCAATGCCATGATTTCGGCCATTGATCCCAACAAGGCAGAGGCGCAGCGCGACAGAGCCATGATGGAAACCCTTTACGGGTGCGGACTCCGTGTCAGCGAGCTTATAAATGTGGAGATTTCAAAAGTCTATGCGGATGAAGGCTATCTCGTCGTGAGGGGTAAAGGCAACAAGGAGCGGATGGTCCCGATGTCGGATGTGTCGGTCTACGAAATCAGCGAGTATCTTCATGACCGTGAGTGTCTGCCGATAAAGCCTGACTGTGCGAATATCCTTTTTCTGAACCGGCGCGGGGGAAAGCTCACGCGTGAGCGCATATTCCAGATTGTCAAGTCGCTTGCCGAAGCCGCCGGTATCCGTAAGAACATCTCGCCTCACACCCTCCGCCATTCATTTGCGACCCATCTGCTTGAGGGTGGGGCCAATCTCCGCGCCATCCAGCAGATGCTTGGCCATGAAACCATTGCCACCACGCAGATTTATATCCATCTTGACCGTTCGACGCTGCGGTCGGATATACTGACCTTCCATCCACGCAATCATCGCCGATGATTCAGGCATGAGAATCCGGGGCGCTTGAACGCTCCCTTGGCCGGTGTCGCTGATGGCATCTATTAGCCAATTAATGTTAAATGGACTGTCGGCAGGTTGGGGGATTGGATTATTGTCCTTATCTTTGCAACGGTCAAACGATAGCGTTTGACCATTATTACATACAGATTTTATTACTGTAATTATACAGGAAGCTGTAAATCAACCGTATCCGTTAGGGTCTCGTTGCCATAAGAAGCGTCGGGATTCCTTATTTTTTAATCGTCCCTGAGATTTTGGAATCTCTCTTCATCACCTTTCCGACGCTCTCTGGAGTTGTCGGATTGACTATGCTTTAATAATAACTAAAATAAATATAACCAAAACGTTTACACTACCATGGCTATTACTTACATGACCAAGGAAGGTTACAAGAAAAAAATGGAAGAAATCGCGTTTCTCGAGTCTGTGGAACGCCCCCGCATATCTGCCGCAATCGCTGAAGCCCGTGACAAGGGCGACCTTTCGGAGAATTCCGAATATGACGCCGCAAAGGAGGCTCAGGGTATGCTTGAAATGAAAATCGCCCAGCTCAAAGACCTCGTGGCCAACTCTCGTATCATCGACGAAAGCAAGCTCAACAACGAGGAAGTGCAGATTCTCAACCGTGTTAAAATCAAGAACACCGCCAACGGTATGATGATGGAATATACTATCGTCGCTGACTCCGAGGCCGACCTCAAGGACAAGAAAATCGGTTCGAGCACTCCCATCGCCCAAGGTCTTCTCGGTCACAAGCTCGGTGAGGTTGTCGAGATAAAAGTTCCTGCCGGCTTGATGAAATTTGAAATTGTTGAAATCAATTTCTAAAATACGCAGGTAATGTCGACAATCTTCAGTAAAATTGCAGCCGGCGAGATTCCGTCTTACCGTATTGCAGCCGACGAACGTCACTACGCATTTCTCGACATCAATCCGGTCGCTCCGGGGCATGTCCTTGTGATTCCGCGCGTGGAGGACGACTATATCTTCAATCTGTCGGATGATGACTATAGCGCGCTGACTCTTTTTGCAAAGCGAGTGGCCAAGGCTATGGAGCAGGCTGTTCCTTGCAAGCGTGTCGGAGTGGCTGTCATCGGTCTTGAAGTGCCTCATACCCATATCCATCTCATTCCCATAAATTCGGAATCCGACATGGATTTTCACAACAAGACCCAGCTCCCCGCTGATGAGATGGAGGCGATTGCAAAGGCTATATCGTCGAAATACGAAGAGCTTTATCCCGCGAAATAAGAAACGCATATAAAAGAAGATGGGCAGAAGTAAGGTTGCATGCTGGATTGAAGCGATGAGACTTCGGACACTTCCCGTGTCGCTTGCGGGGGTCATATATGCCGTCGGTCTCGGAATCAATACGGACCATTTCCGTCTCATGCCTGCGATGCTATGCCTGATATTTGCCCTTCTGGCTCAGATTGCGTCGAACTTTGCCAATGAATATTATGACTTCAAGAGCGGACTTGACCGTGTAGGTCGTGACGGTCCTCGACGTGGAGTCACCGAAGGTGATATTTCACCTGAATCAATGAAATATGCCACATTCGCAACCCTTGGCGTAGCATGCGTCACGGGTTGTGTTCTTGTGGCTGTTTTTGGTTATTGGTGGATGTTTATCGTCGGTATTCTCACGGCTCTTGGGGCTATGGCCTACAGTACCGGGCCATATCCTCTTTCACATCATGGTCTTGGCGAAGTCGCGGTTGTTTGTTTTTTCGGCATTATCCCTGTCTGCCTGACATATCTCCTGATGGGCGGAGAATGGGGTTGGTGGCTGGGTGTCGCCTCGGTCGGTATCGGACTGATGGGGGCGAATGTGCTCATTGTCAATAACTATCGCGATATTGACGACGACAGGGCTGTCGGAAAGCAGACTCTTGCAGTCAGACTTGGACGGCTGTCAATGAGAGTGATCTATTGTTCAAATGGCATCTATGCTCTTGCATTCACTTTGCCTGCGTGGCTGTCGACCGGCAGATTCTGGTGGATTGTACCTGCGGTCTATCTTCTCGGACATATATTCCTGTGTTTACGTCTGAAGCGGTTTTCGGGCCGTGAGCTCAATCCGCTGCTTGGAATGACGGCGGTACTTATGCTTGTCTATGCTGTAGGATTTCTTCTGACAGTTATAATCTCCTGACATTAAAAATCTCAATCCTCATACTATTCTCTTATGGCAATGAACAACTTTTATGCATGGTGTAAGCGCTATCTTTCTTTCACATTGCTCGCTTCGGTGACAGTGGCTGTGCTTGTGTTGTTTGTCAATGAAAACTCGTTGCTGCGCACTGTCGAGCAGGAGCGCCGCATAACCGAACTGGAAGCCGCCATCAGTGAATCGACTGATACTCTTGAATATTACCGCGGACTTAACCATTCGCTCGATACTGACAAGGAGACGATGGAACGTATAGTCCGTGAACAATACCACATGCAACATCCTGACGAAGACGTCTATATTTATGAGTGATAATAAAAAGAAATCATCAGGACGGGAAACCGTCTCTACCGTAATGGTGACAGTCGGACTGCTTTCGGTCATGATTGCCGCTTTTCTGCCGCTGATTCATGTGGCTCAGGACTGGATGCGCTATCTCTATGCGGCAGGAGCACTGATACTGCTGATAGGGCGTTTTGTCGCTCCGAGTGTCAAAGATGCGCCCTTGCGCCTGCGCCGTCTGTTGCATATGGAGATATGGACAGCGCTTATTTTTATCGTAGGAGCTGTATTCCTTTTCCTCCCTTCCGCCGGTGGTAAGGACTGGCTTGCGTTTACTCTGGCCGGTGGATTCCTGACGCTCTATACTTCAATAATGATTCCGCGTCAGAAGCTTAAATGATTGCGGCAAGAGGGGTGGCGTTTTAGCCTGATAGGTTTCTTGACGAAAGTAAAATGCCATCGCATAGTTCATCACTTGCACACGTTTGCAGTCAAATCGTTAAAAATCTTCTTATTTTGAGGTGAAATTACCGCAATTTGACTAATTTTGCCCCCAAATAATCAACAATGGCCAATTATTTAACCATCGATCAGGGAAATTCCGAAGCCAAGATTACATTTTGGAATGATACAGAGCTCGTTGACTCAGTCATCGAAGACCGTCTTACACCCTCGTCGGTTGAAAGTTTTGTGAATGGTCGCCCATTGTCGGGTGCTATATATTGTTCCGTAGTTCAGAATAACGGACCTGTCATAAATAAACTCAGCCATCTTTCACGCTGCGTCTATCGTCTCAGTCCATCGACACCTTTGCCGATAAAAATCGACTATGCCACGCCAAACACTCTTGGGAGCGACCGCGTCGCGGCGGCTGTCGGGGCATGGAGCGATTTCAAGGGTCGTGACATCCTTGTCATAGATGCAGGAACAGCGGTGACGTATGACTATGTGGATGCTTCCGGGACTTTCCGTGGTGGCAATATTGCGCCGGGTATCACGATGGAACTGAAGGCTCTCAATCAGTTTACAGCACGTCTCCCTCTTGTCCCTTTTCCTGAACAGATGGGTTTACTCCGCGACACAATCATAGGCCGCGATACAGCCGAAGCCATAACCTTGGGCGCGGTCTACAGTGTTGTCGCCTCAATAGGATATTATCGTAGCCGTCTCCCGAAGGATACAGTCGTTGTCCTTGGCGGAGGATGCGGCCATCATCTCGCATCTCTTTGCGACTTTGAAGTTCACGTCGATGAACATCTGGCCAGCAAGGGGTTAAACAGAATTTTGCTATACAATGAAAATTAAGTCACTTCTCATCCTCGCTCTTATTGCAGTAGCGACCGCCTCAGGGCTCTCAGCACAGAACACCTCAAGTCCGTATTCGAAGTTTGGCTATGGCCTTCTCCGTGACAATGCAACCTCTGCTCAGCGTCAGATGGGTGGAGTCGGCTACGCCATGCGTTCAGGCAGGCAAGTCAATGTAATGAACCCTGCCGCATATGCAGGAATGGACTCTCTGACATTCCTGTTCGATATGGGAACGGATGTGTCACTCTTCTGGCGCAAGGACAACACCGGCAGCAATCATGACTGGGGCGGTGGTCTTGACTATGTGACCATGCAGTTTCCTGTCGGTAAGATTGTCGGTGTGAGTGCCGGTCTTCTCCCTTATTCATCGGTCGGCTATTCGTTTGGTTCGGAGATTACTAACGGAGTTTCAACCCATCAGGGAACAGGCGGTCTTAACCAGCTTTACATCGGTGCAGGTGTGATGCCGTTGAAGAATCTCTCGCTCGGTGTCAACATCAGTTATCTGTTCGGAACCATCTACAATGACGTATATGCGAGCCAGACCGGATCGACATCCCAGTCTCTGTTCGAACAGATTATGGAGGTGAAGGACTATCATTTGCAGTTCGGTCTTCAATACACCTACCGTATTTCGCGCAAGAATGCTCTTACGCTCGGTGTGACATATTCGCCCTCCAAGTCTCTTCTTGGAAAAACTTATGTGCTGAAATATCACGATACAAGCTCCGGTACGCCCGACACTATCGCTCCGGGTGTGGTCAAGCTGCGCGACAAGTTCTCTCTTCCCGAGACATGGGGCGCGGGTCTTGCCTATGACTGGAACGACCGTCTGCAGGCCGAGGTCGATGTGACCTATCAGAACTGGTCGAAAGCGAAGTATCATCAGATTGAAAACTTCTCAGCCGGAAAATTTGACAACCGTTGGCGCATCGGCGCAGGTTTGAGCTATCGTCCTGATCCGCGTGGCGGATATTTCAAGCGTGTCACCTACCGTGCCGGTGGCTATTACAACCGTGACTATATCATGGTCGAAGGTAACCATGTCCGTGATTACGGTATTTCATGCGGTGTCGGATTGCCCGCCGCTTCAGAGAAGACTGTCATAAATCTCGGTTTCGAGTATATCAATCGGCAGGCGACTCCCAATCCATTGCTGAAGGAGCAGTATTTCCATGTGACACTTGGTATTAACTTCAATCAGGTCTGGTTCTTCCAGAGTAAGTTGCGTTGATGCGTGGCAGTCTCGTTCGGATAATGAAGAAACGTTCCGCTACACTTCGGACCATGCGTTCGCTCCCGGTCATAGCCGTGGCGTGTCTGCTGCTTGTCTCTGTCGTTGTGTCAGGATGTAAGGACAGCGACCCGGTAGGGATGGGCAACGTGGATGCCTCAAAGACTCCGACTATGCTCACACGCGATGTCGAGACTCTTATTTCGGATTCCGGGGTCACGCGCTTCCGCATCGTCACACCGATATGGTATGTCTACGATGAGGTTGATGAGCCTTACTGGAGTTTCCCTGAAGGACTGAATCTGGATAAATATGACAATTTCTTCCGTCGTGAGGCGACGGTCGAGGCCGATTCTGCTGTCTACTTCAAGAACAAGCAGCTTTGGCGTCTTGACGGGAATGTCAACATCACCAATGTGATGAACGAGAAGTTCCTCACCAATCAGCTTTATTGGGATCAACGTCAGCACAAGCTCTATTCCGATTCGTTCATCCATATAGAACGGCCTGACAAGGTGCTTGAGGGCTATGGATTTGATTCCAATGAGCAGCTGACCCGCTATACTATCCGGAAAGTGTCGGGAATCTTTCCTGCGGGAGCTTTCCGTCCGGGTGGCCGTGGAGCGGTATCAGCCTCTCAAAGTGAAGATAGTGAGCCCGAGGAGTCAGATGATGACAATCCGGTGCAAGATAATGACAGCATAACAAAAGCATCTGAAAAATGACACTTACAGCGTGGATTATCCTATCCGTAGTCTCTCTCTGTTTTTCGGCTCTCTTTTCGGGTGTCGAGATTGCCTATATCTCGGCTGACCGTGTGAGGGTCGGACTTGATACAAACAGAGGCGGACTGATCAACAATATCATAGGTCGCTACTATTCCCATTCCGATTTCTTTATATCCACCATACTCGTTGGCAACAATATTATGCTTGTCATCTACGGTATGGGGGCGGCTGCACTGCTCGAACCGTGGATTGAAGCAAATATATCCGACAATCAGGCTGTAATACTTGTGTTGCAGACCATAGTCTCCACTTTGGTGATTCTTTTTACGGGTGAGTTTCTTCCGAAATCCATTTTCCGCATCAATCCGAACACTTCGTTAAAAATATCCGCTTTGCCGGTTTATTTTTTCTACATCGTGCTCTATCCCGTCTCATGGTTCACTTCATGGCTGTCGAAGATGTTGATGAAGCTCGCCGGCATAAAGGCGGAGGACACGCGTCTCGGCGTGTTGTCAATAACCGATCTTAACGATTATCTTGAGACTAAAATCGACGACCTTGAGAATCCTCAGGAGGTGGAGGTTGAAAACGAAGTGAAGATTTTTCACAATGCGCTCGATTTCTCGACCACACAGCTTCGCGACTGTATGGCTCCGCGCAATGAGCTTGTGGCCGTCGACATCGACACCACGACACGCGAAGAACTCTCGGAACTATTCACCTCGTCCGGACGAAGCAAGATTCTGGTCTACAAGGAGGATATTGACAATGTCGTTGGCTATGTGCATGTGTCTGAGCTTTTCGATCCCGGGAGGAATTGGAAAGAGCATATAAAAGAAGTCCTTTATGCACCCGACACACTCCTTGCAAATACGATGATGCGCCGTCTGCTCAGTGAAAAGCGTTCGATGGCAGTTGTCGTCGATGAGTTCGGCGGGACAGCCGGTCTTGTGACGCTCGAGGATCTCGTCGAGGAAATCTTCGGTGATATTCAGGATGAGCACGACAAAACCAGATTTACGGCCACGGAAATCGAGCCCGGTGTGTTTGAATTTTCAGGCCGTATCGAAGTCCGTACTCTCCGCGACGAGTTCCGCTTGGATATTCCGGAAGATGATGAATATCAGACACTGGCAGGATATATCATCCATGAGACAGGCTCTCTTCCCGCTCAGGATGAGAGAATTGAGATTGACGGCATCACCTTCACCATCAAGGCCAGAAGTGCCACACGTCTTGACCTGATACGGGTAGAGACTGAGCAGCCGGCAGACAAGGAGTGAGACCGAATCTCTTTGATTGAAAAATCCCCCGTCCGCAGGATGGTGGTGGATAGTTGCGGGCGGAGGATAAAAATGTGTAAATTATGATATTAGAGAGAATCTAATCGAGTTTGTCGGCAAGATTGGAGGCGGTGTCTGCAATCGAGTTGAGTGCGCTTGCAGCCCCTGATTTGATTTTGTCCAGCAGAGGTGAGGCCTTCTCTTTGAGATCGTCAACCTTGTCAGAGATAGAATCCTTGGCATCCGACAGCTTGTCGGAGATAGAATCTTTCGCATCGGAAAGTTTGTCGGCAATGCTTTCCTTGGCATTATTGAGATTGGCTTTTGCCTGCGCTTTTGCGTCGGCGGCAGTCTCTTCGATCTTCTGTTTGTCAGCTTTGAACTGGGCTTTGGCAGCGACTTCTGCAGCCTCGGCGCTTACCTTTGCAGCCTGAGCCGAAAGCTTTCCGGCACTATCTGCTATGTTCTGTTGCATTGAGCTCATAATCTTTATTCATTTAATTAGTAAAACATACCCTTATAACATCCCTTTGCGGTTGTGGGTTGCCGGGGTGATTATTAAATCTAATTAAAGAATGTTAGAGCTGACACTGCCGTCGGGCAGTATGGTTTCGATGGTCATCCCTTTTTTTAGTTCAGATATGGAGGTGACGGCATGACCGCTGACACGGGTTATGGTGTAACCGCGCTTGAGTGTTGCGGTCGGCGACAGAACCTTGATGAGTTCTCCGATAGAATCAAGACGGTGTCTGCGGCGTTCGATGATTGATGCGGTAGCTGATTTCAACCGTTCTGCAAGCATGTCGAGCCGCGATACTTCAGGGCGTAGACGTGTCCGTGCGGTTTCGCTTAGCGCGAGCATGTCGCGGTCGAGACGTTTGCGAGCATTGTCGACGGCTGCCTGAGGCAGATAGGGCAGACGTGCGCTGATATATGCGAGTTGCTCGCGCGATGCGGAAATCATGGTGGAAGCACTGTGGTGGATTTCGGATGCCAGAGCCTCAAGGTGGTCGAGTGCGGCATTGCCGCGTGCAATAAGCCATTCGGCTGCGGCTGTCGGGGTTTTCACACGCATGTTGGCTACGTAGTCGAGCACTGTCACATCACGTTCATGGCCTATACCTATTATGACAGGCAATGGGAATTGTGCGATGTTGGCTGCGAGGTCGTAGTTTTCGAAGGCAGCAAGGTCGCTTGTCGCCCCTCCGCCTCTTATGATGACGACTCCGTCCCAGTTTTCCTCTTCTAAGGCTATGGCTTCGAGGGCTGAGATTATTGATAAAGGCGCTTGCTGGCCCTGCATCACTGCGGGAAAAAGCTGTGTCGAGAATCTTAGGTTGCGCGGATTGGTGTAGAGCTGATGGATGAAATCGCCATATCCCGCCGCTCCGGGAGCGGAGATTACGGCTATTCGGAGCGGGATTTCGGTCCATTCGAGTGAGCGGTTGAGGTCGATGATTCCGTCTTTCTGTAGCTTTGCGAGAATCTCAAGGCGGAGTCTCACAAGGTCGCCCATGGTGTAGACGGGGTCTATGTCGGTGATATTAAGTGAAAGTCCGTATGACGGATGATAGTTGACCGAAACGAGTACCCTGACCTTCATTCCGCTCGCCAGACGGCTACCGGTCGTGGCCATGAAATCACTTTCGATACGTGCGAGCGCCGAACGCCAGATTGTGGCGCGTACACGGGCTATAGGCTCGCCGGTGGCAGGGTTCTTCTGGATTAGTTCGAGATAGCAGTGCATGGCACGGCGCACATCGGATGTCTCGGCCGTAATCCATACGTTGCGTAACGAGGGTTCGGATGAGATGAGTGATGACAGGCGTGAAGTGAATTCTTCAAGGGTGAGGGTGTCTGTGGTCATTGGTGTTATCTTTTATCATGCAAAATTAATGGAATTTTGGTAGGTTTGAAGTTATAATTGGTAAAACATAACACAATCAGAAATGTTAATTTTGTAGTTGTATCCGCTATGGGCGGTAATGAAACCCAAATTGAATTATAATTTTACATTTATGGATATAAATCTTAAATCACTTAGTAGCCCCGCAGATATCAAGTCGCTGACAATTGATGAATTAAATGAACTGAGCGGGGAACTGCGTGCAAATCTGTTGAAAAAGCTTTCAGCCCACGGCGGTCATGTCGGACCTAATCTCGGTGTGGTAGAGGCTACTGTCGCACTTCATTATGTCTTTGACGCTCCGGCTGACAAAATCGTGTTTGATGTCAGCCATCAGAGCTATGTCCACAAGATGCTGACAGGGCGAATCGAAGCTTTCATTGATCCGGAGCATTATGATGATGTGACAGGCTACACTTGTCCGAGAGAAAGTGAATATGACCTTTTTGAGATAGGACACACTTCGACTTCGATAGCTCTTGCGTGTGGTCTTGCCAAGGCGCGTGATCTTGAAGGAGGTAAGGAAAATGTGGTTGCCTTTATCGGAGATGCGTCTCTCGGTGGAGGCGAGGCTCTTGAAGCATTGAATTTTGCACCTACGCTGGGGACAAATTTTGTAGTCATCCTTAATGACAACCAGATGTCGATTGCCGAAAATCACGGTGCGCTCTATGAGCATCTGGCAGAGCTGCGCAAGACAAACGGAGCTTCGGCCAACAACATCTTCCGTGCGCTTGGCTACCAGTATATCTACGTGGAGGATGGCAACAATATCCAGTCTCTGATAAAAGCATTCAAGGCGGCTCGTGATGCGGATCATGCTGTGCTCATCCACATCAACACCATGAAGGGTGAGGGTCTGCCTGTGGCTGAGGCCGACAAAGAGTCTTTTCACTACACCGCACCGTTTAATCTAAAGACCGGTGCTCCGCTTGTCGATGACGAAGAGGAGGATTATGGTGAGATTTTCGCTCGCTATATGCTTGAAAGAATGCAGGCCGACCCGAAAGTCGTGACAATCACAGCCGGCACTCCCGGTGCGATTAACTTTACTCCCCAACGGCGTATGGTGGCCGGAAGCCAGTTTGTTGATGTCGGTATCTGCGAGCAGGCGGCTACGGCTCTTGCCGCCGGACTTGCCAAGGGTGGCTGTCGGCCGGTATTCGGTGTGATGGCGACCTTCATACAGCGCTCCTATGACCAGCTGTCGCAAGACATCGCCATCAACGGTCTTCCTGCCGTAATTGTGGATTTTGCAGGTGGAGTGTGGGGCATACCCGACATGACGCATCTCGGATTTTTTGATATTCCTTTGATTTCAAATATTCCTGATTTTGTCTTCCTCGCTCCTGCCTATGCCGAGGAATATGTGGCTATGCTCGATTGGGCTGTCAGTCAGACGGAGCACCCGGTGTTGCTTCGCACCCCCTCTGGAGCTGTCGTTCATTCCGACCGTCCCGTAAATATGGACATCTTTAAGTATGACGTCGTAGCAGAAGGCGAAGATATTGCAATAATCGGTGCAGGCGATTTCTTTGGTATCGCAAGTGAGGCTGCGGATATTCTTCGTCGAGAAGGCAAGAATCCGACGCTTATTAATCCGCGCAATCTCTCTCAGCTTGACAGGGAATGTCTTGACAGGCTGAAGAGCTATAAGACTGTCGTCACTCTTGAGGACGGAATCCTTGACGGTGGTTTTGGCCAGAAAGTTGCTGCATATCTTGGCGAATCTCCTGTAAAGGTCGTGACGCTTGGTCTGCAAAAGGATTTTATTGACCGCTACAATGCCGATGAGGTATTAAAAGCCAACAATCTGACTCCTGAGCAAGTGGCTTCATTGGCAAAGGCTTGAACCATTGACTTTGCATGGTTTGAGTGTTGTAAAACGCTTGGCTTCAATAGTATATGCGCTATAGGATAAAATAAATTTGGAAATTCAGGTAAAAAGTCCTATCTTTGCATTCGGAAAATATTATCCGAATGTCGCGCATGTGGCGTAATTGGTAGCCGCGTTAGACTTAGGATCTAATGTCTCAGGACGTGGGGGTTCGAGTCCCTTCATGCGCACAGAGAAAACAGTCTGATTGATTAATAATTGTCAATCAGACTGTTTTCTCTTATAATCCGTAGGATATTCTCAGATTTTCGATTTCAGGAAGTCCGGTAGAGCGGGTGAGTTGAAATGGGGGACATCGTCATGGGTGATGGGGAAATTATTTTTCGAACAGGCTGCCCCACGGGTAGCTGCCGGGTTTCATGGTGACATGCGTTCCGTTGTTGGCACGCATGCGGATTACTCCGGGGGCTATCTCCTCGGTAATCGTGAATGAGTTCCAGCCCAGTCCGCTGAGGATGGCAAATGCGGTAGCTCCGCCTTCGATGACCAGCTCGGCAGGGCGGTGGCAGCTGACAAGTGTATCGCTTATCCGCGCCATTGTCTCGCGGAGATAGACGGCGATGTGCTTGCCGGTGCGGTGGCGGTCACGGACGGCGAGAATCAGTGCGTGGGAACTGTTGTAGGCATCGGTCAGCTCTGCAGTCCAGTCATCGGCGTTCTTTTCCTCGTCGTAGACTTCGGTCGGCATATAGGCGGTAGCGATTCCGCAGTCAATCGGCTTGCTTTGGGTGCTTCCGCAGATGATGAGGCAGTCGCTGAGATCGAAGGCGCATTTTTTGTCTGAAGTTTCCTTGCAGTCCGGGAATTTCAGGCGTAGGAAAGCTGTGAACAGGTCGGCTGCTCCGGCAAGTAGTATATTGTCGGCTGCCGTCGAGACGGCTTCGGCCACATCGCTCTCGCTCTCGGCATCGGTGTAGCTGATGCCTTTCGTCTCACATTCAGGGAGGCGCTCGCTCAATTTTGACGAGAATGCGGGAAACTCAGGGTCGAATGAAAAGTCGGTCTCATGGAGGGGCTTTTGACCGATGTAGTAGACTCCGTCGCGGATTACGCGCCCTTTCGACGGATTGGCGGGAAGATAGAGCGCCTTGCAGTAACGGGTGTTGGCAAGCAGGGCTTCAAGTTCGGACACCACGTGTCCGCGCAGGGCGGAGTCGGTTTTCTTGAATATAGCTTCCACTCCGGGGATAGTCCCGAGTGCTTTGGCTACACGTGCGCTTTCGGCAGCAGCATCTTCTTCCGACATTGAGCGTGTATCGGTGGCTATGACGAGCACATCGCAGTCCGGCGCGCTTTCGGGCTGCATGGTCAGTTTTACACGAAGGCCGAGACGGTGGGCTATGCCCGCCATCTCGGCTGCTCCGGTAATGTCGTCGGCAATAACGGCAATCATTGCGGATTGTTTATTCCTTTATTCCTAAACGATATTTTGCCATACGGGTGGCATAGTCGATGCTGAGCACCATTGCGTCGTCGCTTGCCACACCCTTGCCGGCAACGTCGAAGGCTGTGCCGTGGTCGACGCTGACGCGGATGATGGGCAATCCGAGAGTGATGTTGACACCGTTGGCGCTCTCCATCTTGCCTGTCTCCTTGTTCCAGTTGAAGGCGCAGACTTTCAGGGGGATGTGGCCTTGATCGTGGTACATGGCCACACATCCGTCATATTTGCCGCATTTTGCCTTGGCGAATATGGAGTCCGGTGGTACAGGGCCGTCGACGTTGAATCCGCGCGATTTCAGTTCCTCGATTGCCGGGATGATTTCCTCGGCTTCCTCGTAGCCAAACATGCCGTTCTCGCTGCTGTGGGGGTTGAGACCGGCGATGCCGATACATGGATTTTCAATGCCGAACTGCTTGCATGCGTCGGATATGAGTTCGGTCACTTCTATGATGCGGGCTTTCTTTACGAGGTCGCATGCTTTGCGCAAGGGGACGTGGGTCGACACGTGGATCACACGGATATTCTCGTCGGCGAGCATCATGGCATATTTCTTCGTATTGGTGAAGGTGGCATATAGCTCGGTGTGGCCGTCGTAGTGGTGTCCGGCGAGGTTGAGAGCCTCTTTGTTGAGAGGAGCGGTGACAGTTCCGTCGACTTCGTTGGCCATCGCAAGCTCGATGGCTTTCTTGATGCTGACGAAGGCTGCGTTGCCGCACTGCGACTGCACTTCTCCGAATTTGAAGGTGTCCATGTCGACGCAGTGGAGGTCAAACACGTCGATTGTCCCGTATTCGAACTTTGCATCGCTCACCTTGTCGACAGCGTTGATTTTGAAATCAAATCCGAGAAGTTTCACCGCTTCCTTCATCACGGCTGCGTCGCCTGTGACGATAGGGCGGCATTTTTCGTATGTCTCCTTATGACTGAGGGCGCGGACTACGATTTCCGGTCCGATACCGGCCGGATCGCCCATTGTTATCGCTAATATAGGCTTCATGATCAGTAGAGTGAGTTGTAGATGTCCTTGGCATCCTGTTCGGTTACTTCGCGTGGATTGTTTTTCAACAGACGCTGCACTTCCATTGCCGCTTTTGCCATTCTGTCGACAGCGCTCTGCGGGATGTTGAGTTCGGAAAGCTTCTGTGGTATGCCGACGGCTTTTGAAAGCTCGTAGATGAAATCAACACCGTTCTGTGCTGTTTCGTCGTCATCCTTGCCTTGGGGCGCTCCGCAGGCAATTGCGACTTCGGCATATTTTTTCAGGTTTGCCGGACGGTTGAATTTCATCACCGAAGGAAGAAGTATGGCATTCGACAGGCCGTGGGGAATATGGAACTCTCCGCCGAGCGGATAGCTGAGCGCGTGGACAGCTGCGGTGTTGACAGGGCCGAGCACGAGACCTCCGTAGAGTGAGCCGAGAGCAAGCGCCTCGCGGGCTTCGACATCGTTGCCGTCTTTGACTGCGCGGAGCAGATTGGCTGCGATGAGCTTTATGCCCTGAAGAGCATAGATGTCTGCTGCGGGGTGGGCAAATTTATTAGTGTAGGCCTCGATGCAGTGGGTGAGGGCATCCATGCCGGTGTCGGCCGTAACCTTCGATGGTACGGTCATTGTGAGCTTCGGGTCTACATAGGCTGCATCGGCGAGCAGATATTCGCTCACGATGCCTTTCTTGAGCTTGTCGCGCTCATCGAGCAGGATGGCATTGGGCGAGACTTCGCTTCCTGTGCCGGCAGTGGTGGGCAGACAAGCAAGCCAGAGTCCTTTTTTCTTGATGAAGCCTGTGCCGAAGCAGTCTTCGGCAAGCTGGTCGCTGTCGGCGAATGCGGCAACGAGCTTCGCAACGTCGAGGACTGAGCCTCCTCCGATTCCGGCAACGCTGTCAGCTCCGAATTCGCGTGCGAGTTTGAGGATTGCGTTGAAATCGTTGAGGGTGGGTTCGGCAAGTATATTCTGGAATACTTCCACGCTGACGCCGTTCTCCTTGAGCTGAGAGAGTGAAGGCTCGATAAGAGGTATGATGGGAGGTGCGGTGAGCACGAAGAGGCGTTTGTGGCCAAGTTTAAGATAATCTTCAACAAATTTCTGAATGCAGTCTGAACCGAATACGATTTTTTGTGGCTGCAGAAGTGTGATTGGTTTCATATCCTTTTATATAGTGATTGTTTATAGAGTTGGTTCGATATCGAGCTGTGCCTGTTTTTTCTTTTCTTCAAGATAGCCGTAGATTGTCAGCTCCTTGTCGGCAAGCGGTGCTGCAAACAGGTAGCTTGCGAGATATCCGACGACGAGAACGATGATGTGGCTGTAGACTCCAAGCATGTATTTATGATGGGTGAAGTTCCACGATCCGAGATCAAGTATGGTCTCTTTGACACCTGTGCCGTGCAAGTCGACCTTGGTAGAGGTCAGGACTGCATATGCGGTGAAAATCACGGCGGCAGCAATGCCGACGTAAAGCCCCTGTTTGTTGGCGCGACGGCTGAACAGTCCGAGCAGGAAGATGCCGACTATGCCGGCCGAGAATATGGCATAGAGCGAGAACAATGCTCCGAGGACACCCTCGCCACCCCAAGAGATGTAAAGTATGGCCACGCCTACAGCTCCGATGCCTGAAAGGACCACCATTGTGCGGCCGAAGCGAAGCTGCTGACGGTCGGTCACATTCTTTTTGAACCGGACATAGTAGTCCTGCACGGCGATAGCCGAGAGGCAGTTGAGGTCGGTGTCGAGGCTTGAGATTGCGGCGGCGGCCAGAGCTGCGATTATGAGACCGCGGATGCCGACCGGAAGTTCATTGCTTATGAAGTAAGGGAAAACTTCGTCGCCTTTGATTCCGTCGGGCAGAGCAGGTGCGCCGGCTGAGTGGTAGTAGGCGAACAGACATGTGCCGATAAACATGAACATAGCCCAGATGGGGACACTCATGAGCACACCGATGTAGGCGGCTTTCTTGGCGTCGCTGTCGTTTTTGGCTGCAAGATAGCGCTGCACTATGGTCTGGTCAGTGCCATATTTCTGAAGAGCATAGAAAATGCCGTTGAGAACCATTACGATAAATGTCAGCTGGGTAAGATCCCAGTCATATGGCCCGACATCGATTTTGTTGTATTCACCGGCTATGCGTAGCACTTCCGACGGTCCTCCTTCGGGCAGGAAGAGGAGGAGCACCACGCAGATGAGTCCTCCGCCGATGAGGAGTCCTCCCTGAGCCACGTCCATCCATACGATGGCTTCCATTCCGCCAAGGAGGGTGAGAATGATGATAGTGACTCCGAGGATGAGGACTATCGCGTAGATGTTGATGTCGAGGAATGTGGAGAGGGCCATCGAGACGAGGAAGAATACTGTCCCCGCCTTGGAGAAATGACCGAGAGTGAAGGCGAATGAGCTATACATTCGGGCGAACAGTCCGAAACGTCGCTCGAAGTATTCGTAGGTCGACAGTCGGACCACTTTTCTGAACAGAGGGACGATTACTCCGATAAGAGCGAGCAGCACCAGCGGGACCATAAGGCCCTGAACGAGCAGAATCCAGTTGTCGGCGTAGGCTGCGCCGGGATAGGCAAGGAACGTGACGCTTGAGATAAGGGTGGCGAATATCGACATGCCGACAGCCCACGCCGGGATTTTACCGCCGGCAGCGAAATATGTGCTTGTGTCTTTCTGACGGCGAGCGAAATATACACCGACTCCGATCGCCGCTGCTACTGAGCACAGGACAATCGCATAGTCAATCCAGTGGATGTCGTTCATAATTTCGCGATTATGGCTTGTTCCTCATCAGCTGAAAGTCTCGTCAACGGCATGAGCATCCAAGGTTCGCAGAGTCCTTTGGTCTGCATCATCACTTTGAGTGCAGTGAGTGACTGTCCGAGAGTGCGTCCTGCCTGATAGATTTTTGCAATCTCGTTTGTTTCGTCCTGCAGGCGGTTGGCTGTGTCCATGTCGCCTTTGACAGCTGCCTCATAAAGCTCATTGAACATTTCAGGCACGTAGTTGCCTGTGCTGGGGACAATGCCGTCGCCGCCGAGCGACAGAGAATATGCCGACTGAGCGGCCCATCCGCAGAAATATGCGAAGTCTTCACGGTCTTTTGAAATGGCGATACATTGCTTCATGCGCTCAAGGTCGCGTTCGGAGTCTTTCAGTCCGACGATGTTGGGGTGGTCGGCGAGGCGCTTGACGACATCGACGGGTATTGTCATGTGGGTTGTCGCGAGAATATTGTAGAGCATAAGCGGACCGGAGATATTGTCGGCAAGTGATTTGTAGTAGCCATACATCTGTTCCTCGGTCAGTGCGTAGTAGGATGGGAGTGTGGCAACGATGACGTCAGCTCCTGCTTTGGTGTAGGCCTCAGCTTGAGAAAGCTGCTCTGAGAAGCAGTTTCCGGTCAGACCGGCGTAGATTAATATGCGTCCCTTCGCTGTTTTTACGGCGGTCTCGACAAGAGCCAGTCCGTCGGATGCCGATACGCTGTTGCCTTCGCCTGTAGTTCCCATCAGAAGCGGGGCTACATTGTTGACGGCAAAAAATTCGATGATTCTTTCTACAGCGGGGATGTCAAGTTTTCCTGTTTCTGTGACCGGTGTCACCATGGGCACTACAACGCCACGATAGTTACAATTTTTCATAAGGTTGTTATGTTTTAGATTTTAGGATTTCAATAGTTGTCGTGATTGCCGGAAGTGAGGTTGAAAAGGCTTACCGGCTGTCTGTGATGAAGTGTGTGAAACAATATATGGCAAATGTAGTAAAAAAGATTGAGCCATGAAACTATTTGGCTCTCAAAATTTCATGACTCCTTTTCTGATTTGTTGCGAGTGTGGTAAAATACAATATCCCCCCCTGTTGGACAGGCCGATTTCAGTATAGGCCTATTTTTTTGATAATAAAAAAACTCACCGCTCAATGAACGGTGAGTTTAGGTAGCCCATAGGAGAATCGAACTCCTCTTTCAAGAATGAAAATCTTGCGTCCTAGCCGATAGACGAATGGGCCGTTCCTTAACCAAGATAGCTTGTCGGGAAAATCTTCAAGAAGCCTTTCGGATTAAGCGGCGAGCTTTGCGATATGATGAGCAAGCTTGCTCTTAAGATTTGCGGCTTTGTTCTTAGAGATTGACTTCTTAGATGCAAGACGGTCAAGCATTGCGCTAACTTTGCGGTAAGCTGCTTCAGCTTCTGCCTTGTCAGTCAATTTGCGAAGATTGCGCACAGCGTTGCGGGCAGTCTTTGCGTAGTAGCGATTACGAAGTCTGCGTGATTCGGTCTGACGAATTCTCTTAAGTGATGATTTATGATTTGCCATCGGTTAATTTAATTCTTTGTTTCTTGATTAAGTCTTGTTAGTAGCCCATAGGAGAATCGAACTCCTCTTTCAAGAATGAAAATCTTGCGTCCTAGCCGATAGACGAATGGGCCTTCCCAAAAGCGATTGCAAAGTTACGCACTAAGTTTTAATCAAACAAATTTTTTAAGATATTTTTAGAATTTAATCTAAAAAAAGATGCAATAAGCGCCATAGAGCCATTATATACCTTAATTATATAGGAATTATATAGGCGATTGCAGGATAAAAACCGCATGGATAAATTTCAATTTTCAGGATTGCGGATTGTCGGTCTTGCTGTTTCCCGATGGATTCTGACATGCGTTTGGATTTTAGGATTGAGTGTTAAAAATAAAGGGCTCGAAAAAGATTGTGATGATTTTATTTGACCAATATCCAAAAAAAGAATAATTTTGCAAAAAAGTGTAAACGCATTGTTTGCTTTATATTGTAAAAACGAGACCTTAAACAACCTTTTATTATCACGTAACAAATAAAAAAGTAATGATGAAAAAATTATTAGTTGCTTTTGTGCTTGGCCTTGCCTCTTTGGGCACGACTGTATCAGCTTCTGACAATTGCTGCATGGCTCCCGCATCTGTTCCCGGCGTGAAGTCGACTTTAGGAGTTTTTAACCATCTTGGACTTGGTGTCGGTGTTGGAACCAACGGTATCAGCGTTGAGGCTGCCACTCCGATCACTCGTTTCCTTGCATTGCGTGCAGGTGTGCATTTTATGCCCGATTTCAAATTTGGAACAGATGTCGATGCTTATTATAACCATCCTGTGACAGGCGAGTCTGTTAGCGAGACTATCGATGTGGACTGCGGACTCGGACGCACGCAGGGTTCTGTCATCCTTAATGTGTATCCCATACCTTCAAGCTCGTTTTTCATTGCTGCCGGAGCTTATTTCAGTGGCGACAAGCTTGTCAAGATTAAAGGTCACAGCGATGCAATGATGAACTACGGCGGTATGATTGAGGTCGGAGACTACAACATCCCTGTCGATAAAAACGGTGACGTGCGTGGCGGTCTTAAAGTGAAAGGCTTCCGTCCATATCTCGGCCTTGGCTGGGGACGTTCGATTCCGAAGCGTCTGTTGAGCTTTAATTTCGAACTTGGTGTGCAGTTTGAGGGCAAGCCTGAGGTTTATTCTGAAACAGGCGACCTTAAGGAAATCACAGACAATGAGGCTGCAAATGATTTTCAGGATATCATAAAGAATCTCAAGCTGTATCCTAACCTCACTTTCCGTCTCAGCGGTAAGATATTCTAAAGCCACGGAGAGGAAATGAATCTTCACCTTGTGGCGTTGAGAACCACAAAATATAGCGACACCCAGACCATCCTTACGGCCTATAGCCGTGAATTGGGCCGGGTGTCGCTTGCTATGCCTGCCGGTAAGGGTAAGTCATCAGTGAGAATGAAGGCGCTTGCAATGCCGTTGAGTGTCGTCGAGTGCGTGAGTGAGCCGCGTCCCGGACGTGAGATACTGCCAATGCGTCAGGCTTCGCAGGGCGTAGTGCTCAAATCGCTGCATTCCGATCCGGTAAAGCAGATAATAGCCATGTTTCTGTCAGAAGTGCTTGCGGTGACGCTTCAGGGCGGTGCTCCGGATGAGTCCATGTTTGATTTTCTTGTCTCAAGCATTGGAATTCTTGACAATGCCGACGCTGCCGCCACTGCAAATTTCCATATATGTTTCCTTTTCAATCTTGCCCGTCATCTCGGCATTGAGCCTGATGTGTCGACCTATGGGGGTGGGTCGTTATTTGACATGGCTGACGGTCGTTGGCGTCGGTCAATGCCTCTTCACAGGAATTTTCTATCAACCGCTGACTCGGAAATCGCCCATAAGCTGTCGCGCATGACATTCTCAAATATGCACCGTTTCCGCTTTAACCGCAATGAACGCAATGCTATAGTCGATGGCATTCTCGAATATTATTCGCTTCACTATGTGTCGATGCGCTATCTTCGTTCGCTTGACATAGTCAGGATGTTGCTGTGAGGATGTTTCGCAGCCTAATGTCCCGATATTTTCGGCAATGAGGCCATGCGTTCCTGTCTGAGCGATTCAAGCGCTCTGCGGTGGGCGCGATATGTTATGTAACGGTTGATGAGTAGGCCGGTTATCGAAACGATTACGACGAGTAAGACAATGCCGAGCCATAAGAGGAGTGTGCGTTCGTCAAGAGGAGCCATAGTGAAATGTTGTTTTAGGGGAAATATGAATATTTGGGTATTTGAAGTGATACTATTACAACATTACTGGTGTTTTTTCGGTTTACGGGAATCTTATGAAAAATTGAGTTTTTCGTGATATTATTTCACATGTGACGGGGGCGATGTCGATTCCCTGTGAGGGTTACAATGTTTGGAGTTGAGAATTGAGTGTCCGGTAAAGTGCTCTATTAGCCCCTGTTTTAAGGCCGTTTATGCTGTTCGAATGAAAAAAATGAGATTTTCATGCCTGAAATTTCACTTTTTTTTGGAGGTTAAAATAAAAGTTACTACCTTTGTGGTCGCGAAAACGCCATGTTACGCATTTAATTGTTCGGGGTGTAGCACAGTTGGCAGCGCGCCACGTTCGGGACGTGGAGGTCGGAAGTTCGAGTCTTCTCACCCCGACGAAAATTTGATAAATGGGCGTAACTCAGTGAGTTACGCCCATTTATCGAAAATAGCCGGAACATGCCGTTTTTGTTCTGAAGCTTAATGATTCAACATCTGTTTGATTTATAATGTTTTATTAATATATTTTGCAGATGTAAAAACGGAACGCCACATGAAAATCATTGAATTGAATATTGAAAAGATTATTGATCTTTGTAAAAAGTTCCACGTGCGCAAGCTGTGGGTCTTTGGTTCAATTCTCACAAATCGTTTTAACGATCAGAGTGATGTGGATTTATGCGTTGATTTCGATTGGAAAAATATACCACTCTTGGATGCTGCTGACAATTTTTTTGATTTTCAACATGCTCTTGAAGACCTTCTTGGCCGTAAGATTGACATAACAGACGATAGTGCTGTGCGCAACAAATACTTCCGCGAAGAATTAAACGAAAAACGTCGGCTTATTTATGGATAGGGTGATTAAGAAATATCTTGAGGATATTTTAGCTGCAATAGATGAAATTGAAGCATTTGTAGGACAATATCCACGGAGGTATGATGTATTCTGCCAAACTCCGATATTGTTAAGAGCTGTACAGATGAATATCGCTATTATCGGAGAGGCGACAAACCGCATACTTAAAATCAGGGATGATATATCAATTACCAATGCTCGTAAAATTGTGAATACCCGCAATTATGTAATACATGGTTATGATAGTTTGCGGTATGAAATTCTTTGGGCTATTGTAATCAAAGATTTGCCGCTTTTGAAAGCGGAAGTAAAAGCCATAATAGAATAGTTCTATCATGTTTAAAATAAGTTATGTATGATAATTTCTTAAGAATCAGGATTCTTGTTGCGGGAAGATGCGAGCTTGTCAAGTTGTTCGGGTGTGAGGACGGTGTGATTTTGCGAGAGACGGAGCCGGTTCATCTCGCTTGCGCTTAGGCGAGTGGCGCTTTTTAATTGCGGGCGGTTTATCTTTTTCATCTGAAATTACTGTTGGATGATCCGTGTGGATATGTATGAGTTTCATCGAAGATTGAAGCAGTCGCAGCCCGGTCAGCTTCGATTGACGCTGTCAGCACCGCCATTGCTGTCGTTGTCCGATTTGTCGATTAATGGTAAAAGGCGGTTGAGTCCGAGCATGGCTGTAAGATAGGTGATACAAAGGACAAAGAATTCAATCCGGAGCGGGAATATGCCCTTGAACCATCCTCCGCCGGCGTAGCAGAAAAACAGCAGCCAAAGTGATGCCTGTACGCTGACGCAAAGTGTGCACCATACCTTGGCACGGAATTTCTGATACCAAATGCTCCAGAAGGTGAATGGAAGGCAGCAGGCATTGCATAGGGCGAGATAACATATCCATCGGGGGAACATTAGCAGCGTCAGCAGGCTGACTGAAAAATATGAAAAGCCGACTTCACTCCAGCCGAATATGCCAAAAAACTTAGATGCCTTCAGTTCCAGCACGCTGTCACATCCACCTGACTGAAGGACTCCGCAGACTTTGTCGGCGGTAGCGTTCTTTATTCTGACTGATTTTTGTACGAGCATATATGTGAGCCATAGACCGACGATGTCAATAGCTGCAATGAGCCATGTTGAGACTGACAGATAGAGCCGGTTGGCGATAAAAAGATAAGCTGCGAGTGCGACAGCCCCTGCTATGAGGACATATGTTTTGGCTTTTCCGATAAACCTGTCGCGGGTGTGACGTGCATAGTCAGGCTCGATGGATTTTTCATCGGGATAAGCCAATAGGACGTTTCCTGACCATGCCTGTTTGAATTCGTCGAGAGGCATGGTCTCGGAAACGCCTTGTGTAATATATGAAATCGCATTCTTGTCAATGGCTGTGACTATGACAAAACCACCGGGTGTGTGGGCCAGAAATGGAGTCGGGAGAAGGGCAATTTCATCTTTATCGTCGATGCGCAATGCTTCATTGTCGATGTCGTAGCTTTCGAGTAGCTTTGTCAGTCCGAAGAGTGATTTGAACGGCATCTCGGCAAACCGGCGGTCTGAATAGTCGGCCGTATGCTTCACGCCGAGCTGTGTCAGAAAATCGCTAAACAGATTGATATCCGTGCCCATATAAGTCCCGATTGCCACAGATTAGAGGAATGATTCCACCTTGGTTAAAAGTATATCACCATCAATTTCGCCACTGTGACGCCATTCTTCCTTGCCGTCGAGATAGATGAGGAAGGTAGGGATTGATTTCACGCCTGCCTCGTCGGCTGCGTCGTTGTTTTCGTCGATATCATATTGATAGACGGGGGCTTTGTCGCCGAGCAGTTCTTTGACTTGCGCCACAACGGGCATCATGCGCTGGCAGTGGGGACACCATGAAGCGTAGAATTCCACCAGAACTACACGGGAACTTTTGATTGCATTATCGAAATTCATAATAATAGCGTTTTAGATACAGGATTAATAATTTCAGTATCTAAAACGCTACAAAATGACCTTGAGTTGAGGCTTTTTAAATTATTAACAGCTTATGGCAATGCCGTTCGGCCGGTAAATTAACAATTGTCAGACAGATCTGATGTGTTTGATTGCCTTTATAAGCGCGCGCGTGGTCGCCGACTCGATAATCCGCTGGCGTGTGCCGGCAAAATGGAATGTCTCTGCTCTGCCGAGAGTCCCTTTGGTTGTGATTACCGATGTGGAGATGCACACTGTCCCGACCGGCTTGGCCTCGCTCCCTCCTTTCGGTCCGGCTATTCCACTGGTAGCGATTGCAACTTTCGCTCCTGTGACCCGCAGTGCGCCCGCTGACATTTCGCGGACTACGGGGAGACTGACCGCTCCGTTGTCGGCCAATGTCTTTGCGCTGACACCAAGCACTCCTGTCTTTATGTCATTGCTATAGCTGACCACCGAACCGACAAACACATCCGACGAACCGGGGACAAGTGTGATTTCATGGGCGATGTTGCCTCCAGTGCAGCTTTCGGCTGTGGCGAGAGTGAGTCCGCGTTTCCTGCATTCCTGAAGCAGAATCTGTGAGGGTGTGAGGTCCTCGGTGGCGAGGATGGCATCGCCGAGTATCCTTTTGAGTTCCGCGACCGCTCGTCTGACCTCCGAGACGATGAAATTATTATCACTGTGTGCGCCGTCTATCCGAAGTCGTATCAGACCCGGTTTGGGCAGGTAGGCGAGATGGAGATGAGGCGGGAGCGAATCTTCCCACGGAGCTAATTTCTCGGCAAGCCCGCTCTCGGTGTAGTCGGTCACCATCAGTACGGCATGCTCGATGTCCACGTCAGTGTTGAATTTCTCGCGTAGTTGCGGAAACACTTCGCTCTGAAACATCTCGCGGGTCTCAAATGGCACTCCGGGCATTGCGACAAGCACTTTCCCGTCGCGTTCAAACCACATTATCGGAGCTGTCCCGACGAGGTTCTGTATCACACGGCAGGATGTGGGCACGATAGCCTGTGCCGCCGTGAGTTTGTTGAGTTTGAAACCTTTGGCATTGATGACCTTCATCACGTTTTCGAGAACGGAATGGTCTTCGACGAGTTCTCCTCCGAAATAGTCGCACAACACGCGTTTGGTTATGTCGTCTTTCGTCGGCCCGAGACCGCCTGTGGTGAGGATGACATCTGTCAGTTCAAAAGCTCGGTCGATGGCACGGCGTATTTCATGTGCTTCGTCGCCCACGGTTTGGACATCGTTGACTTCCCAGCCGTAAGGGGTTATATGGCGGGCGATTTCTCCTGAATTTGTGTCGGTTACCTGTCCGAGCAGGAGTTCATCGCCGATAACGATTACTGATACTTGCATTTCTTATGAATGAAAATTGGAAACCAAGGATTTGAGATAAAACGACGCTCTACACTTGGACGCGTGCATAGGGAACGGCATCGTATCTGCAGAAATCCTTGTCGAGATATTTATAATAGGCGGCTATTGCAACCATTGCCGCATTGTCGGTTGTGAAGACGCGTGGGGGGATGAAGGCTGTCAACCCGTTGCGTGCGCAGTAGTCGGCCACTGCGTCGCGTACGCCTGAATTTGCCGAGACTCCGCCTCCGATAGCCACAGTCTTGACACCTGTCTGCTTTACGGCCTTGTCGAGTTTTTGCATCAGAATGTCGATGATTGTTTTCTGTAGCGAGGCTGCAAGGTCGGCTTTGTTCTGCTCGATGAATTCGGGGTTGTTCTTGAGCTCGTCGCGGAGAGTGTAGAGAAATGAGGTCTTCAAACCGCTGAAACTGTAGTCAAGACCGGGGATATGAGGTTTGGCAAATTTGAATCGGTTAGCGTCGCCTTCGGCTGCAAGCCTGTCGATGTGAGGTCCGCCGGGATAGGGGAGGCCCATCACTTTAGCGCACTTGTCGAATGCCTCGCCTGCGGCATCGTCGATTGTCTGCCCGCGGATTTCCATGTCGTTGTAGTTCCTGACAAGGATTATCTGGCTGTTGCCACCTGAAACGAGCAGGCATATGAATGGATATTCAGGGACAGCATCCTCCTCTGTGCGGCGGATGAAATGGGAGAGTACATGGCCGTGGAGATGGTTGACATCGACGATGGGTATGCGCAGTCCCAGCGACATGCCTTTGGCAAAACTCGTCCCGACAAGCAGCGAGCCAAGCAGCCCCGGTCCGCGTGTGAAGCCGATTGCTGTAAGGTCTGATTTGCTTATCCCGGCGCGCTTAAGGGCGGTGTCGACCACCGGGACAATGTTTTGCTGATGGGCGCGTGATGCCAGTTCGGGGACAACTCCGCCAAACTCTGCGTGCACTTCCTGTGAGGCTATGACGTTGCTGAGCAACACGCCGTCGCGGATAACGGCAGCTGAGGTGTCGTCGCACGACGATTCGATTCCTAATATTACGATACTCATGGAGTGAAATTTCTACAAATTCAGCTGCAAAATTAGCAAATTCCACTGACAGAAAAAAGAATAGCTTTAAAATGAGCCATGTGTCACGACTCTCTCACATCGCAAATAATGCTTAAAGTGTCCACGTGCCTTCAGTCAGGCTAAGGGATAAAGTAAACGGCCCGGAAAGCCTTGATGGCAATCCGGGCCGCAAACGTCAATTATTGTTTTTTAGAATAGAAAAAACTCAAATTTAGTTTTTGGATGTCTGATTTTCCGTTCCGGCGATATCTTCATCGGCGACTCTTCGCCGTTTTGACCTCCGCCTCTGCGGATGATGATATCATGTTTTGCAGCTTTCGGGCAACTCTTTGCCTCCGGGTTGTGTGCCTCCGCACATCTGAGCTGTCAATGCCGGTTGACGGTGTGTCAGTTGAAGTTTATTCGGGGATAGCGAAGATTACGATGCGGTTCCAGTCGTTGGTGTCGTAAACCTGAGTGTTGCTGCCGGCAGCTTCGAGAACGAGGCGGTTGGGGTTGATGCCGTAGTCACCGGTGAGGATGTCAGCGACAGCCTGAGCACGGCGTTCTGAAAGCTTCATGTTGTATTCAGATGTGCCGGTGTCCTTGTCGGCGTAGCCGCGGATGACGATAGTAGCATCGGGATTGGCCTTCATGTATTCAGCCATGTTGTAGACATTGACCATTTCCTCTGAAGATACGTAAGCAGAGTTGAGCTTGAAGCGGACAGTCGGGAGAATGGTGGTTGATGATTCTACGACAGTTTCTGATACTTCGGGGCAGGGGAGCTGTGCTTCAGCGGCTGCAAGGGCAGCAGAAGTAGTGGCGAGAGCACCGCGGAGGTCGTTGATCTGGGCGTTGGCTTTGTTGAGGTAGTCAGTGTAGTCACACGGGTTGTAGCGCTGGAACTTCGAACCTGTGAAGTAGAATGTGAAACCGCCGATTGCCGAGAGATCGATGTCGATGGGACGGCCGAAGGCCTCGTTGTTGAAGTTGTCGCCATAGAACTGAGCGCGTCCTTCTGCGAAGAAGTCAACATAGTTGCTGAGGCGGAAGCGGAGCTGCAAACCTGCGGAAACAGGGAGAAGCCACTGATTTTTCTTGATTGAACCGTCGTGGTCCTTGATGTCGCCGAGTGACGGCTTGAAATCATAGACGAATGTGCCGCCGAGACCAATGAATGGAACGATTGAGAATACTCTGTCAGGATTATATCCTCCGATCGAGTTGAACATATCCCACATGAAGTCAACATTGAGGTTGGCTACGCGGGCTTTGGCTGTCACGCCCTGATTCCAGTGCATAGCGCCATAGTAGGCTGAGAAGCGGAATCCTAAATAGGGTGAAATCCATCGGCCGACACCGAGATTATAGATGGCGGTGATACGGCGGGCGTCGTCGCCCTTTACCTTTGAGTTCTCCATGAACGGAGAACGGATGCCGGCTCCAAGCTGGAGAAACCAATTGTCTTTCCATGAACCGGGGGTGTAATGGTCCTTGCACTCAACTTCCTGTACCAGAACCGGAGTCTCTTCGACTACAATACCCGACACTGTTTCCTGTGCCTTTGCGTCATTTGCGCTCCAGAGCATACCGCCTAAAGCCGCTACGATTAACAAATTTCTTTTCATTCTCTCATAAATTAAAAATGAAACACGTTTTTTAGTAAACTCTTTTTCTTTTTTGATTAAATTTCTTTGTGCTTTTTGTTTGGCAGAAAACCTGTTTTTCCGTGACTCTTCACGACGGGAGTCCTGTCCGATGTGTGTTGTTTCACCTTGATTTTACGGTAGGTTTGGTAACTTTTCAAATCTTAGTGAATGTGTTTTGAAGCGTTTTGATTTTATAACATTAATATATTTTTATTTGTTCATTGACCATCTTTTTACAATTGAATTTTAACATTTGAATGTTAAAATTGCAAATTAGAGACTGTTTGAAAATTCTTGTAAATTTGGGGTTGTGGTTTTTATGTTAAAATATTGTGTTTCATCGGTGTTTCTCGTCAAGCCCGAAAGCGTTACGCGATAGCATGATGCCCGCATCGCTCCTTCTCAAAACAAATATCTGTAATGTTGCTGCCGATAAAATGTTTTAAGCTGTCCGTAATATACTGATGCACAGTTGATTGCGTTTTGGTCCTTGACGGTGGCGCTTGCTTGTGATAATTTTAATTGGTAATCAGGTGTTTATACGCGCTTATCGGACACTAATAATATTTACCTTAGAAACACTCCACTCAAAATTAACTATAATTTTTTAACAGCCTATTGGAATCACAAACATTGAAAAATATTTTTAGTCATGTCAAATGGGATAGAAAATGTATTTATCTGAATAATACAATTATATAGATTAATCACTACAACTCTCTGTCTTTAGGGCGATAATGTGGGAATTTTAACACATGTCTTCTTGTATCTACGTGATTTTAACTAAAGAATATATAGCTTATCGCCTCAGTTTCATTTATTTAGTTAAAATATTTAGAAATCTTTGCACTTTATAAAAAATTTAATAATTTTGTCGCAAATTAGTATCACACCCCATGAATCACAAGAGTTATGTTTTAACCATAAATTTCTAATTGTTAGCCTTTTATGTTTATTATGACTCCACAATATATAGCGAAGTAGAAAAAAAGAATTGAAAAATAGCATGAAAGAAATCTTATTTATCATTTAACACAAACATGAAAGACTTAATCTCAAGTCGTAGTCAATGGCTGCGGCACTTTTCCTTTGCGACGCACTGGAAAACAATGCTACTCCTGTTGGTGCTTTGTGTCGGCTTCAATGCCAATGCACAGAATCTCACTGTTTCAGGAACAGTGGTCGACGGCACCGATGAACCCATGATTGGAGCTACCGTACAGGTCGACGGCACTAAAAATGTGGTCGTCACCGATATCGACGGTAACTTTACCCTTAAGAACGTTGCCAAGAATGCTACTATCGTAGTTTCTTACATCGGCTACAAGACAGAAAAAATCGCCGTAAACGGTCAGACCAACATTCGCGTGGTTCTTTCGGAAGACTCTGAATCGCTCGAAGAAGTAGTTGTGATCGGTTATGGTGGTACTCGTGCCCGCCGCGACCTCACCGGTTCTGTCGGCTCTGTTTCCGGCGCCAAACTCGCTGCTGTCCCCGTGACATCTGCTGCTGTTGCCCTTCAGGGTAAGGTGGCCGGTGTGCAGGTTACCACTGTCGACGGTCAGCCCGGTGCAGATATCAACATCCGCGTGCGTGGTGCGACATCTGTAACCCAGTCAAACGACCCCCTCTACATCGTCGACGGTTTCCAGGTTGAAAACATTAATGACATTCCGCCGAGCGACATCCAGTCAATCGACATCCTCAAAGATGCCTCTCTTACAGCAATCTATGGTGCGAAGGGTGGTAACGGCGTTGTCATCGTGACCACCAAGTCGGCTGCCGAAGGCAAGACTCAGGTCAATGTAAACTTCCAGGGATCTGTCTCTCATATCTCAAAGAAGCTCGACCTGATGGACGCATATGGTTTCGTTGATTATCAGTGGGACTTCGCTACCGGTCGTTCGAAATCATCATCATCTGCCAAGCTTTTCCGCTACAACTTCGGTAATATCCGTGACCTTGACCTCTATCGTTCAGCTCCTACACACGACTGGCAGGATGAGGTTATGGGAAATGATCCGTTCTCATACTCGACCAACGTGTCGGTTGGCGGCGGTAATGACAAGACCCGCTACAATATCTCGTTCACCCAGTCGGATGACCGTGGTATCATCATGGGATCTGGCGTACGTCGTACAAACATCCACACCAAGCTCCAGACCAAAATCCTCCCTAACCTTACCCTCCAGTACAATCCCAAAATCTCTTATCGCCGTGATGAAGGTGCGGGTGGTGACAACGTAGGTACAGGCGGTATCATTGACGTGCTCCGCTACCGTCCCTCAAATGGTATCCGTGAACTTGGCAACATCTTCTGGACACCCGGTGCGGCTGACCCGGATCAGGAAGCTCTCTTCGAGTACACCAATCCTGTCAACGATATTAAGACCAACGTCCGCAAGAAGCACTCTTACTCAATTGCAAATCAGGCTTCACTTGAATACAAGCCAATCGAAGGTCTGACACTCCGCACCGAGGGCAACTATACGTTCTCGTTCAATGACGACAACCGCTTCTGGGGCCCTCTCACAAACGAAGGCGCCAAGTATAACCACCAGCCCATCGCTCAGGTAAAGAAGTCCCAGACCAACCAGTACACATGGACCACTACCGCTTCTTATGATTGGAGCATCAAGGAAAAGAATAATTTCTATGCCCTTGTCGGTTTCGAACTTTACCACAAGCAGGCGGAAAACACCGAGCAGAAAAACCGCTATTTCCCGCGCGAAATTTCAGCTGACGATGCCATCCACAATCTTGGCCGAGGCAAGCCTTGGGTATCCACTTCATCTCTCGGCACTGCTGACCGCACCACTTCTTACTTCGGTCAGCTGAGCTACAACTACGACCACAAGTACCTGCTCTCAGGAACATTCCGTGCCGACGGTTCGACAATGTTCGCTCCCGGCCACCAGTGGGGCTACTTCCCCTCGGTTTCAGGTGCATGGGTTATGTCGAGCGAGGAATTCATGAAGGACATCACATGGCTTGACGAGCTCAAGCTCCGTGCCGCTATCGGTAAGGCCGGTAACAACCGTATCAAGGCCGACATGTGGCGCTATCTCTACACCACCAATTCATCAGGCGGTCCGAACTTCGGCGAAAGCTCAGAGAACCCCGACGGTGAGCTCTACTACGACACTTCCAATTATCTTCCCAACCCTGATATCAAGTGGGAGACTACCCTCACACGCAACTTCGCGCTTGACCTTTCGTTCTTTAACGGCCGTCTCCGCGTTTCTCCCGAATATTACTGGAATACTACTTCCGACCTTATCTACGAAGCCGACGTGCTGACCACTATCGGCTACGGTAAGCAGTTCCAGAACATCGGTCAGGTGACCAATCGTGGTTTTGAAATCTCGATCAACGGTGACATCCTCCGTGGCAAGGACTATGTCCTTTCAGCCAATTTCAATCTTGGTGCAAACAAGATGAAGGTCGACAAGCTTACAGGTGACGAGGATTTCCTCGAACTCCGCCACAGCCGTGCACATACGGATGCAGGCAACAACTATCGTCTTGAAGTAGGCGGTGAAGTAGGCTTGATTTACGGTTATGTCTATGATGGCCTCTATGGCTTTGATGAGTTCACATACAATAGCGTGAAGAATGTATATGATCCAAATCCTCAGGTGTTTGATGAAAACGGAAGACTGATTTCAGGCACTGTATTGATGGACAATATGTATAATTCCACCGACCAAGGTACACAGACCCAGCCCGGTAAGCCTAAATTTAAGGATCTCAACGGCGACGGTGTGATTGACCAGAACGACAAGACTATCATTGGTCGTACAACTCCTAAACTTCAGGGTGGTTTCGGCCTCAACGGACAGTGGAAGGGCTTTGACTTCACAGCCAACTTCACTTTCTTCCTTGATTTCGACGTTTACAACGCGACTGCCTACCGTCTGTCGTCTTCAATGAACAACAAGAACAACTTCTACAACGTTCTTTCATCGTTCAACAAGGGAACTCGCTGGACATACACAGATGTAGAATGGCGTTGGGAACACATGCTCGGCAACACTCAGGCTACATGGCCGAACTTCGAAGGTTCAGGAGTCCCGATGGATGTAAAAGCTGAACTCGACGGCTACCAGATGTATGAATACATCAACCGTAACCGCACAGAGTGGAATCCGGCTGATGTCACCAAGGAATACACCATCTCACGTTTCGTAGAGGACGGTTCATTCCTCCGTTGCACCGACATCACTCTCGGCTACTCGCTTCCGACCAACATCATCCAGAAGCTCGGCATGAGCAAGTGTCGTTTCTACGGTTCTGTCACCAACCCCTTCATCATCACCAAATATTCAGGTTTTGACCCCGAAATTGATGTGCAGAGTGGCCTGACTCCTTCATATGATATGAACCGTTATCCCCGCTCACGCAGCTACGTATTCGGCATCAATCTGTCATTCTAACCCAATTTTAATACCAATTACGGAATAAACACAATGAAATTTCGCAATATATTCATAGCAGGTCTCTCAGCCGTGGCTTTAGCCTCCTGCTCCGACTATCTGGAAGTCGATGCTCCTTCGTCGAACGACCCGGACTATGTCTTTTCGGACAAGACTGAGATGAACAACGCGCTCAACGGCATCTATGCCTCAATGATGAGCGGTGATACATATGGCGACAAGATGTTCTCGACCTATGTCCTGAACACCGATGTCGACTTCAAGACCAATTCAAGCCGCTTCCTGTCCGGATCCAACTGGTCACGCTACGATTCCGACCCCGATGGTGGTGCGATCAATTCGACATGGAAACAGCAATATACCACTATTGAGCTTGCCAACCTCTTTGTAGAGGGAGCTGAGGCTTCTAAACTTTACAATCCCGAAAATGAGGAAGACTACAAGGACATGCGCCAGATGGTGGGCGAGGCCAAAGTGATGCGAGCAATTGTTTACCACGACCTCACATGGATGTTCGGTGATCCCGCATTCTCGTTCAACTCATCGCGCACTGCCCCTGACAAGATTTATCCTCTGACAGACCGTGCTGAGATACTCGACAAGCTTATCGATGACCTCAAGGAAGTGGCCGATGACATGAAGTCGACCAGTGAGCTCGGAACAGTAGAGCGCATATCCAAGGAAATGGCATGGGCCATGATTGCACGTATCGCTCAGACCGCTGCCGGCTATACTCTCCGTCCCGATGGCGAAAGCTATGGCAAGATGGAACGTATGAACGAAAACTATCTGGACTACTATGCAATCGCACGCGATTATGCCCAGAAAGTAATCGATTCGCAGAAACATCGTCTTGGCAAGCCTTTCTATCAGGTGTTTTTTGACGAATGTAGAAATGTGGCCACTCCCGGCGACGATGTCATCTGGGAAATCCCGTTTGCAAAAACCGCAAACGGCAAGGTTGGTTACTCGCATGGTATAAGGCTCGACTCATATCAGAGTGAGGCTCCCCACGTTTACGGTGAAGCTAAGTCTGATGTCCGTCTTAATGGCGTTTATCGTTATCTGTTCAACGAAAACGATGTCCGTCGCGACTATATCAACCAGCTTACAAAATATGACGCTCCCGCAGGCGATGCCATGTTTGACAATAACTACACTGTGTCAAACGGTAAATGGTCAAAACTCTGGGTTCCCGGCGGTCTCGGAAGTCAGACTACTGACAAGACAGGTATCAACTTCCCCATCATGCGCTACACCGATGTGCTGCTCATGTATGCTGAAGCTGTCAATGAAATCGAGCAAGGCGTAAGTGGTCCTAACGGAGCGAAAGCGGTTGAGGCTCTTGCTCAGGTACGCCGCCGTGCATTCCCCAACAATGCAGAGCTCGTTGAGCCCTATATCGCAGCGCGCAGCTCGGAGGAGGCATTCCGTAAGGCAGTCCTTGACGAACGTAAGTTTGAATTTGCCGGTGAAAACATGCGCTGGCGCGACCTCGTCCGTCACAACCTCCTCTCTGAAAACGTCTACTGGACATTCTACCGTTATCTCTCGCTTGCTGAAAGTTCGGAAACAACTTCCACTAACCTTTCTTCTGTATCGGCCTACGATTTCGATGGCTATGATGAAGCCTACGATAAAGTGCCATTCACTATCCGCAACATCCGTTCTGTTGACAATACAATGAAGGACGAAGCCGGAAACGATGTGCCCATCTATCCCGAAAACGTATTCCCGAACCAGAACGTGAAGGTGTGCCGCATCCTCAACCCCTACAAGACAATGTCGTCGGCTGAGGCAAACGCATTGGGTCTCAGCAACGTTCGCGAGGACATTATCGAGTGGTCAAAAGAAGGTGTCATCCGCAACGAGATTCGCTTCTCGCTCCGTGGCTACATCTACATGACTCCTGACGAAGGCGACGAAAATGGCCCCGGCGGTGTAGTGGTGATCAACGACAATGGCCGTTACTCACTTGACTCACGTGACCTCTCAACCTTCCCAACCAGCAAGAATCTTCCTGTAATCCGCTACATTCTCCCCATCCCGCGTGCGGTTATCAGCCGTGCTCAGGGTAGATATGAGAATAAGTATGGTTACAAGTAATTATAATCCAAGTAACTATCCGAAAACGCAATGAAAAAATTCATATATGCTATTGCAGGTATCCTCGCACTTGGAATTACATCCTGTAGCGACGACGATACCAATTTCAGCCCGGCAGATCTGGAGCGCATGCCCAGAACCATGTTCCGCAGCGAAAACACCACTAATGTCAAGCCTGAAAACGATGATTATGCCTCAAAGGTAAAACCTCTGACACGCAACACCATTCAGCTTCATTGGTATGGAATCGAAGGTGCGGCTGGCTACGAAATCCGCTATGCCGAAAATCTTAACACCGGTCTTCTTGAAGACTGGAATGATCCCACAAAGATTGTCGAGTCATTCGTCGTAGGTCCTGAAGTGACCCATGTTGACATACCTAATCTCAACTATGGTACTGACTACCGTTTCATAATCCGTACACTCTCGCCAAAGGGTGAAGGACACCACTCTGAATGGTATGGTCTCGGTGGCGGTCGTGAATGGGAGGATTACCTCGGACTTAAGACTGACGACCGCTACACCACTCCCGGTATCTGCGGCCAGAAGAACAAGGGCTATAATGATGTGACGCTCACATTCCAGCTTCCGTTCGTTGAAAGCGACTATTCCAAGTCAGACCTTGCTGAAACTCTTGATGACGGTACTCCTAACCCCGACTACATCAAGACTCGTTTCGACGTTGACGACAACGGTAATTTCGTTGTGACAACTATTGTCTGCAAACCGGCGCCCTTCAATCCGACTGCAAAGATGCCCGACGGCTTTGTCAACGGCGTCCGTGCTCTCACCGATGCTGAAAAGGCAGCAGGCGAAGTTCACATCACAGGTCTTGACGAAAACTCAGGCTACTATATCACACTGCGCAACGATGCACGCATGTTCACTTACACAAACATGTCGGGTGAGGTTGTAAGCACCGATATTGATGCCGAATACAATCAGGTGTTTGTCCGCACAAAGGGTGATCCCGGTGATCCTATCATCATCGAGCCTATCGTTGACCCCAACGACACTATCCCCGGTGCTGTAGAGTTTAATGCAACACGTATCGATACCGTCATAACCAACTTCGTCAACTCGAACGAAATCGCCGAAGGTCAGGTTTACTATCTCCGTGGCGGTCATAACTACTACACAACAGGCAATCCTCTCGTACAGAAAGGCTTCACTCTTGCCACTCATCCCGATGACCTCGCTCAGGGCAAGCGTGCGGTAGTGTTCCTCGGCGGTATTTCGCTCAAGGGCGGTGCTCCTGTCACCGGCAACTGGGTACTCGGTAAGAACAAGGAAGCCGGCGACGTTGACGCTCCGATTGAAATCGGCGACGTTATCTTCGAAGGCATCGACTTCCAGTGTCCTCTTGCACGTAACTTCGGCGAAGGCGGTGCGACCGGCAACTATTTTGCAAGTATGTACTCAGGTGGTCTTGCTGTATCGTTTGAATCATTCCAGCTTAAGAACTGTACGTTCCAAGGCTTTATCCGTGGTTTCATCCGTGTACAGGGTCCTCGCCACAAAGTGTTCAAGAAGATACTTGTAGAAGACTGTCTCTTCTATAATCAGGGTTATTACGACAACAACGGTCGTGGCTACTCATGGTTTGCAGGCGACGGCAACAATGCCAAGTCAAATCTCTACAACGATTTCCAGATGCGTCGTTGTACATTCTATGACTCTCCGCGCCACGCTCTCCTTTCTGACAACAACAAGGACCTCCTCTGGGGTGATGACATCCACTTCAATATCGCTATTGAAAACTGTACATTCATCAACTTCTCGACCCGTTCAGGCAGCCGTTATCTCTTCGAATTCCGCTTCATGCCCAATGACTCTAAGATTACGTTCAAGAACAACCTTATCGTTCTTGCCGCCGATCCCAAGGATTCACGTGACCTCAACATGTCGGCCTGCGACTTCCGAAATATTGCCGGTGAAGCACGCGTGACATGGGACTTCAAGGACAACTACTCGCTCGGTAGCCGCGACGCACACATGAAGGATGATGGAATCTTCTCTTCAGCCGCATTCTCTGCCAAGAAGAACTCTGTAGGCGACAAGTGGGATTGGACTCCGGGTCTTGTTTCTGGTGATGCCGGCGACCTCGTTGTCAAGACAGGTGCAACTCCGCTCCGCGCCGATGAATTCTTCACAGCCCCCAACCCGCGCTACGTTGATTTCAACAAGGCTACTCCCAATAAGCTCGACCATGCAGCGCCCGACAATATCTTCGAGGCTCTCAAGGTCAAGAATGATGCAAAGGTAACCTCTCATGAAATCTATCAGAAGCGAATCGGTGACCCGCGCTGGTATTAATCTGAATAGTTCTCTGAAGAAGTCCGCTTGACTTCACAGATTTCGTCATAACGGCCGCAGGCCTGCTTTGTTCAGAAGCAGGCCTGCGGTGCTTTTTGTTGATTCCAATCATTAATATGTATAAGTATCCATATCAGGTATGGTATATGGTAAAGTATATTGATTTTTCATGAATGATTTTGATTATGTACTTAATTATGAATTGCGAATTATGAATTATTAAAATATTTTTCTTAATTTTGCACCGACTAATACCAATTTCAAAACTTATAATGAGCCAGCTTATCACCATTTCACCATCGCCCCATGCGCAGACTCCTGTCACGGTGAAGAAGCTGATGACCCACGTCATCATCGCTTTGCTTCCCGCTGTCGCACTTGCGCTCTACTGCTTCGGCATCGGCGCGGCAATCGTAATAGTCACCGCCATTGCCGGATGTGTAGTCACCGAATATCTTATTTCGCGTTTCATGCTCGGTCAGCGTCCGTCCATCGGCAACATGTCGGCAGTCCTGACCGGTCTTCTTCTCGCGCTCAACCTGCCGTCGAATCTTCCTGTATGGACAGTCCTCATCGGTTGCGTCATTGCCATCGGCATAGGCAAGATGACATTCGGGGGTCTCGGTTGCAACATTTTCAATCCGGCTCTTGTTGGCCGTGTGTTCCTCCTGCTCTCATTCCCCGTGCAGATGACCACTTGGCCGCTCCCGATGGAAAACCGCATGAACTACCTCGATGCGACCACCGGCGCTACGACTCTCGGTCAGCTCAAGATGGATCAGATCACAGGCGCTGATGTCGACCTGCTCAATCAGGCCCTCGGTTTCACCGGAGGCTCAATGGGTGAAATCGGTGCTATAGCCCTGCTTATCGGCTTCGTCTATCTTCTCTGCACACGTGTAATCACATGGCACATCCCTGTCGCCATCCTCGCCACCGTAGCGGTATTCTCGCTCTGTATCGGCGCTAACGTCGGAGTCCAGCTCCTCACCGGCGGTCTCATGCTCGGCGCTATCTTTATGGCTACCGACTATGTCACCTCGCCCATGAGCCATGCAGGCATGATAATCTACGGCATAATGATCGGCATAATCACCGTCGTCATCCGCCAGTGGGGCGCATATCCCGAAGGCGTTTCGTTTGCCATCCTGATAATGAACGGTGTGACACCCCTTATCAACCGCTATGTCAAACCCCGTAAGTTTGGAGAAAGGAAGGTAGCAGCATGAAATCATCACTCGTAAACATGGTGCTCTCGCTTGGCATCATCACCGTTGTAGCCGCCGCCGCTCTTGCCGGTGTCTACACAGCCACCAAAGAACCTATCGCACAGGCCAAGGCCGAAAAGCAGAAATCGGCCATCGGTCAGGTGCTCCCCGACATACAGTTCAACAACAACCCTGCCGAGGAGGCAGCCGAAGTGACTGTCGATGGAGAGACCGTCACCGTGTTCCCCGCACGTCAGGATGGAGAGCTTGTCGGCATGGCCGTCGAAAGCCATGACACCAACGGCTTCTCAGGTCTTATCACCGTGATGTATGGTTTCGACCCCGAAGGCAATATCACAGGCTTCGCCGTGATGCAGCATGCCGAGACCCCGGGCCTCGGATCGAAAATGGACGAATGGTTCAGCAATCCCGCCCATACCGTCATCGGTCTCAACGCCAACACAGCAAACCTTACAGTCAGCAAGGACGGAGGAGATGTCGACGCCATCACCGCCGCAACAATCTCGTCGCGCGCGTTCCTCCGTGCTCTCACACTTGCCAATCAGGCATCACAACAATTCGCCTCACGCCAATAATCCCCACCACATCAAGCCATGAATGATAAACTAAGAATACTTTTCAACGGTATTATCGCCGAAAACCCGACATTCGTATTGATGCTGGGTATGTGTCCCACTCTCGGCACAACCGGCAGCGCCATAAACGGTATGAGTATGGGACTCGCCACAATGGCCGTGCTCATCTGCTCGAATGTGGTGATATCCCTTATCAAGAACTTCGTCCCGTCCAAGGTGCGCATCCCTGCCTACATCGTGGTCATCGCAGCCTTCGTGTCGGTCCTTCAGCTCGTGATGGAAGCCTACGTTCCCTCGCTCTACGCCACACTCGGCATCTTCATTCCACTCATCGTGGTCAACTGTATCGTGCTTGGCCGTGCAGAGGCTTTTGCTTCGCGCCACAGCGTGTTTGACAGCTGCCTTGACGGTATCGGCATCGGTCTGGGATTCACCATCGCCCTCACCCTCCTCGGCGCGGTGCGCGAGTTTCTGGGAACAGGCAAGATTTTTGATCTCGCCATCTATCCCGAACATTTCGGCTCGCTCGTGTTCGTGCTTGCTCCCGGTGCATTCATCGCCCTCGGCCTGCTCATCGCCCTTTTCACCAAGCTCCGTGCGAAATCATGCTGAGCCACTCCGCATCACTTCACCCTTAATCCTTAAGACTTAATACTTAATTACAGATGCTCGAATATATTTCCATCATCATAACGGCGATATTTGTCAACAACATCGTCTTTGCCCAGTTCCTCGGAATCTGTCCATTTATCGGAGTGTCGCGCAAGCTTTCAAGCGCAGTCGGCATGGGTGCGGCCGTGACATTTGTCATGTTGCTCGCCACAGTCATCACATGGCTTCTTCAGGATCTTGTCCTGACTCCCTTCGGACTTGGCTTCATGCAGACCATTGTCTTTATCCTTGTCATCGCCGCTCTGGTGCAGATGCTTGAGATTGTGCTCAAAAAGATAGCCCCGGTGCTCTACAGCGCCCTCGGTGTCTTCCTCCCGCTCATCACAACAAACTGCGCCGTGCTTGGTGTGGCCATCACTGTGGTTCAGAAAGGCATGAATCTTGGCGAAAGCATTGTCTATGCCTTTGCTACTGCGGTCGGCTTCACTATGGCCATCGCTATCTTCGCCGGTATCCGTGAGCAGCTTGCCATGACAAATGTTCCCAAATCAATGCGCGGTGTGCCTATCGCAATGATTTGCGCCGGTCTTCTTGCTATGGCCTTCATGGGCTTCTCAGGCATCAAAATCGGTTAAAGAGACCTGAAACGACCGGCAGTCTCATCTCAGGCTGTCGCTGAAAATAACGCAGAGCCTTTCGACATGTTCCACGGACAATCGGAAGGCTCTGCGTCTGTCTGTATGGCATAGGGAAGCGACAACGTCGTGTTTCCCCCTTTCGAATGTCGCATCTTGGTGATTCGAGTTATCTGTAACCTTTACAAAACAAATATTATTGATGAGTACTGAAAAAGATAAAATGCTCCGTGGCGAGATTTATGACGCCAACTATGACCCGCAGTTGATTGAGGAGCGCATGAAATGCAAGATTATGTGCCGGAAATACAACGACCTCATGCCCGACCGGCTTGAGGAGCGAAAAGCCCTCTTGAAGATGCTTCTTGGCCATACAGGTGAAAACTTCTACATCGAGCAGCCGTTTTATTGCGATTACGGCTACAATATATCTGTAGGCGATAATTTCTATTCCAACGTCAATCTCGTCATTCTCGACGGCGCTAAAGTGACGTTTGGCGACAATGTGTTCATCGCTCCCGACTGCGGTTTCCATACGGCCGGCCATCCGCTTGATGTGGAGCGCCGTAACAAAGGCCTCGAATATGCCCGTCCGATTACGGTCGGAAACAACGTGTGGATAGGTGCAGGGGTTCATGTGCTCCCCGGGGTTACCATAGGCGACAACTGTGTAATCGGAGCCGGCAGTGTGGTCAACCGTGACATCCCTGCCAATTCACTTGCTGTCGGCAATCCATGCCGCGTGATCCGTTCGCTCGAAGAAATCAACGCTGCCGATTGACTCTGACGGCAACAGAAAATTATGAAAAGCAAAACCCACCATGCCTGACGGAAAAGCAGGCATGGTGGGTTTGGTGTTCTATTCTATGTTCTATTCGAAATGTCCGTTATCAGTGGATAAACAGTGTCTCGATGGCATAGGCTGCGATGCCGGCTAAGTAGCCGATGAATGCAATCCATGTGAATTTCTTTAGATACCATCCGAAGCTGATTTTTTCAAGTCCCATCACGACAACTCCGGCAGCCGAACCGATGATAAGCATTGAGCCTCCGACACCGGCACAGTAGGCGAGAAGCTGCCAGAAGAGGCCGTCGACACCATAGTCGCCCGAAGGAGCGATGGCATACATGTCCATACATCCGGCTACGAGGGGCACATTGTCGACGATGCTCGAAACCACACCGATTACGCCCGTCACGAGATAATGGTTGCCGTTTGAAGCCTCGTTAAGCCAGATGCCGAACGAGTTCAACACCCCTGTTTCCTGAAGCGTGGCCACAGCCATGAGGATGCCGAGGAAGAAGAGGATTGTGGCCATGTCGATTCGTGCGAGAAGGGATGTGACCTTAAGGTTGGAGTTCTCGCAGAACAGCGCGTTGCGGTTGCAGCGATATTCGCTGACAAGCCAGAGGATGCCGAGTGCGAGGAGTATGCCCATGAAAGGAGCGAGGCCGGTGAGCATTCTGAAGATAGGAACGAAGATGAGACCTCCTACGCCAAGGCAAAGGATGAGTGTGCGGTCGCCCGGGGTCTGGTTGCCGGGGAGCGATTCTTCACTGCGGTTGACCGGTGGGAGCGTGCCTTTGAGATAGTATTGAGCTGCGAAGCCTGACACAAGTACGGCTATGAGCGAGGGTAGGAACAATTCGGTGATTACGCCGCCTGTGGTGATCATGCCGCGTATCCAGAGCATGATGGTAGTGACATCGCCTATGGGCGAGAATGCACCGCCGGCGTTGGCTGCGATGATGATCATGCCTCCGTAGATCATACGGTCGTTATGGTCGTCGACGAGTTTGCGGAGCACCATGACCATGACGATTGAGGTTGTAAGATTGTCGAGTATCGCCGAAAGGACGAAGGCCATGAATGTGATGCGCCATAGTAGTTTCCGCTTGCTTGTGGTGGCCAAAGCGTCCTTGACAAAGAAAAATCCTCCGTTGGCATCCACAATCTCCACGATTGTCATTGCGCCCATCAGGAAGAATAGAATTTCACAAGTGTCGCCGAGGTGTTCGAGAAGTTGCTCTGATGTGTCAGCGCCATGTTCGGGCGCGTAGCCACAGGCGTAGAGAGTCCAGCAGACGACGCACATTAGAAGTGCGGGAACAGCTTTGTTGATTTTTAGCACGCTTTCAAGAGCGATGCACAGATAACCGAGGATAAAAAACGTGACGATAGCAGTTACCATTTTCCTAAATTTTTAAACAGATTTCATGGTTTTAATTAGAGTTGACTTAGATGATGCCGAAAACGGCTTGCGCCATACCGGCGACTTCCCTGAAGGAAAGTCCAATTTGACGCAAAGGTCGTAAATATCCATCGTAATGCAAAATTTAGAATAATGAAATATTTCTTTAATTAGCTTATCTGCAAATCGGTAGAGAAATTTGTTTTAACCATGACAGTCAGGCGAGGCCACGTCACATTCGTGTCACGCCTTGACTGCTAAAATTTAGAAGATGGATATATAGAGGTTAGATTTTGATTTGTCGACTGATGAGCGTATTATTCTTCCTCTCGATGTTCCGCTGCTTATGTCACAAAAACGGACTAAGGAGAGTGGGTTTTCCGACGAGCTATCCGATGATATGCCGGATGATTGACCTGACTCAGACTGACACCCGGTTGCCGGACAGTCTCAAAAAAGCTGTTTATGGAATAAGGATAGAGTTAAGACATAAGTGAATTTTATGCCTTAACTCTAAAGTGGTGTTTAAGAATCGAGCCTGTCGTTATTGTTGGATTTATTTGAATTAATTGAACGACATGCGCGATATGTCCCGATTGACCCTATGATAATAAGAAGGAATATAAAAACTACTGATGTCCATTCTGAATTAATTATCAAAGTGTAGACAGGATATACTAAAAGGATGATTGAAACAATAAGTATTCCGATATAGTTTGATTTGCTCATGTTTAGAGATTTATCTAAATCTAAGTTCTGCTATGAAAAGAGAATTTGATTTGATGGTATTGAGGAGTATTTGAAACCAGTCATGGGCCAGTATGTCCCTCAAAAACGACATTTTTGAGACTGAACATCATTCATTATGGATATATCTATAAGACATGATAAATTCATGACTCATAGAAATTGACCATATAAATACTAAACTCCAAATTACCATACAAATGGTTGAAGGAATAAGAAAATTGTTAATATTGGATAAAGAACCATATAGAGTTATAGATTCTATCACAAACAATGAGAACGCAAACAATTTTGTTATTCGAGCATTTAGGATTTTATGTCCTTTATATTTGGGAGTGACAATGAATGCTTTACTCCATAGGAATAAAATCATAGTTATACCCCAAAAGCAAATCCATGACTCTAACCATTCCTTTGCTTTAGGTAAATAAAGATCCAACCATTGAATTGTTAGAATTGATATGATTAAGATTGCGTTTATTGCAAAATTGCTTAAATAAACAAATTTGTATTTTTTCATTGTATATTGGTTTTAGTTGATTTTGATAATGCAAAATTATAATGGCAAACTTTCATTTTCCAAAACAAAACTTTCATATTTGGAAAAACATTATTGCTGTAATACGTTGTAAATAAAAGATATAAAATTTCAGAGCAGATTGATTTCTGAACAGATTAAGATGTAGTTTCATCAAATGGATGATTCTATAATTCTTTTAGAAGTTTACGCACGTAAATTCCAATGTTTGTCTCGTGCTTGTCTATGCCGAGTTTTTTGCGTATGCCACTGCTGATGTTTACATGGCTACGTTTCTTCATATAGTTACCGACTTCTTTTCCTCGTAAGCCAATTGCGTAAAGACAAACATAGTTGATTTCGCTGACGGTCAGGTCATGCTTCTCGAAATACTGGATAAATCGTGGATGGGAAGCCTGAAATGCCAGACGGTTACTGTTCATAAACTCCTCGGTATTGTCAGTGAGTTCTTTAATCCATGACTCGTAAGGCTTTTCGTATTGGTCATTATCGGTTATATAACCTGCCATTAGGGCATTTAGCATCTCGATGCGCACTTTTATGGCCTGTTGAACTTCAGAAGGCAGTTCCTCCTGTGAGTCCATCAGTTCTTTCAGACTCGCGCTCTCATTTTCGAGAGTCTCGACGCGGTGAGCCAGATTTTCAGCCTCCAATGCTTTTTTATCCCTTTCCAGCTGAAGATTTTTATTTTCGAGAGACAGTTTCTCTCGTTCAGATTTCAGCCTTTCATTTTCCAATTCGGTGATTTTAGATTGTTGGATAGCTTTATCCTTTTCAGCTTTGAGACTCTCATTTTCAAGTTCAGTCGTCTTTGCTCGTTCAAGAGCTAACTTTTTTTGAGCCTTATTGCTATAGAAAAGTAAGTATAAGATAATAATCACTAATATTAGAAATATAATCCCACCGATACACCCCCAAATGATTTTGGCTTTTTCTTTTGCATCGTGTTGGGCTTTAAGTTCTAATTTATGTTTATCTTCAACAGTTTGAGCTTTTTGTTTGAATTTAAATGTGTTTATTGAATCGATTGAGTGACTGAAATTTTTATAGACAGAGAGCGCTCCTTTGTAGTCCCCCATATTTTCAAGAATAGGAACTAATATTGCCTGATATTTAAGGGGGTCAAATTCATGACTGTTATTAATATTATCAAGTAAATGTTTTGCTTTAGTATTATTACCTACTTTATAATACGCTAAGGCTAGATTAAGTAGGCCATTTGTATCAAGGTTAGGATTCTCTTCTTGACGTTCAATCAGGTATTTAATTTTAGGAATATCTCCAAATTCCAAAACATGAGATAGTCTATATCCTGTTAAGATAAGTTTTTGAGCATTGTCTATGTCATAGAAATTATCACATAATGTTAGTATACTATCAGCTTTGGTCTGATTGCCCAATAATATTGCTCCATTCAGTGCATTAAGCAAGCAATCAAACTCATGCCATCTAAGAGATAATTTTTTGTATATTTTAGCTGCCTGTATGTGACAGTTGGTGTAGCTATAGAAGTCGTAGAATTCGTCGTACAATCCACCTTGGGCAACAAGGGTTCTTGCTATGCACAAAGAATCATTACTGTCGGAAGATATATCAATCCCTTTGATGAATGAGTTTAATGCTTTATCTAGCTCACCCTGATTTTGGAATATGCGCCCTTGATAGTAATATGTCCTGAGTTTTTCGTCAGGAGTTCCCTTTTTGATGTAATAGTCTATAGCCGGCTGGAGTACATCAAAAGCCGTGGTGTCGATATAGTTCTTATCGAGAGCCATAGACATGAGGAGGGCATATCGGGCCTGTTCTTTTTTTGAACCAAGCTCCGATTTTTCAATTTCATTAAGAATGATCAAGGCTGAATCAGGATGAGCCTCCATTAGGGATTCTGCACGGTCAAGAGCCTCCTGCTGCTTGTAATTAGAGCATGAAGCAATATAACAAGCTAATAATAATAGCATAAGGAGATGACGTATCGATCTCATGATATCGGTGAAGTTACTATGTGGCGAATTTGTTGAATCAGGATTGGTGATTGACAAAGATAGCATTAATTATTGATATAAAAAAGTCAATCTAATCGTTTAGTGGTGGCATGGAAGATTTCCGCACAAACTGTTACTGACCGTTGAAAATATTAGCTCCTCTGTTTTGCCGGATAGTAAGTAAGTCGGTGAATAATATCCGAATACACTATTAAATGGGTGGTATGGAGTTGAGAATAGGCATGGAAGCATCACGCTTCACCTTGGATTCTTGAATCAGAGATTGGGGTTGTATCGGATAAAGGTGCTACACACACTGCAAAAGTGTAGCGGAAAAATCAGTTATAAAATATCCACGCCTGAGATGATATTTCTGTCAGGGCTTCATTATGTCGCGTATAGCGAGTGATGCGAGAGTGATTCCGAAAATAGCTGTTATGTGCATCATAGCACCGTTTGTGGCTACCTTATTGTAGGTCATTGCTCCGGAGCGGTCAGTCATATCCTTTGCGTCCGGATGGTTGGCGACGAGTTCGTCGGAGTAGACACATTTGAATTTCTTAGCCGGGAAGAGTCCGCTCTTCTTGAATTTTCGCCTCAGGGCAGCCGCGAGCGGACATCCTTTGACTTTCCAGAATTCGGCCACGGCAATTCGTGACGGGTCGGTCTTGAGAGCAGCTCCCATTGATGAGTAGAAGTGTAGGCGACGGCCGTTTCCGGATGTATCGGTCATGGCTTTAGTCGCGTTGAGAATCAGCAGGGCTTTGTCGGAAAGAGAGTCAATGGCATCAATGACCACGTCGTAGTCAGTCAGGACGTAGTTGCTTTGGGTGGATTGGTTGTAGAAATCATGTATGGCCACAATTTGCGCGTCAGGATTTATTTCGAGTAGCCGTTGTTTCATGGCTTCCACCTTTACTTCGCCGACTGTCTTTGTTGTTGCGGGAAGCTGACGGTTGATGTTTGAGAGTGCTATACGGTCGGCATCTACGAGCGTCAGGTTTGCGAATCCGCTTCTGACGAGGGTTTCTGCAGCCCAGCTGCCTACGCCTCCGAGGCCGAATATGATTACCTTTGTCTCGCCAAACGAGTCAAGATTCCGGCGACCGGTAAGGAGAGCCGTGCGGTTGAAGATTTCTTCGCGGTTCACTGATGTTTTAATCATTAATATCGGGTTGTCGGTTATGTCAGCACGATTCGCTGACAGTGTCGCGTCTTTTTGCAAGCGACATTTTTAGGCGCGACCACACAGAGGGTTCATCCATGCGTATGTGCACGTTGACATCCGAATTGTGTTTGTTGAGGAAAATCATTGAGTTGCGCAACACGATGGCCAGACATGTCTCAAATTCGAGAATTTCGTGGATGTGGCGCAATGGGATGGCTGCAAACGGTGATTTCGGATCGACGCTACCGATATAAAGATCGTTTTCGTCAATCACGATCCCATGGTTTTCAAGCGCATGAGTGAAAAGCAGGCCGAGATTGAGCTCATCGGGCGACGCAGGGGGACGCTTGTATAGCTTATAGATTTTTTCGATGACTTGTTTTGTTACCATATCGTCTAAATATTCGTTAGCTAATGCCCTCGTGGCAGGCAATCTGATTGTAGAGCGTTCACTGTGTGGTAGGGAAAAATCTGTGATGAATTTTAGCTGTGCAAGTGAAAGTCTGCATCTTTAAAACAACCGTTTCATGCCTTGGGTTTAAAGCATGAGTGTTAAAATTGAGAATTTATGGTATCTTATAGTCGGATTCATCCGGCCATTGGTCGGTGAAGAACCTACAGGTATGGATATTGAGGGCTGTTACTATTGGTGGGTTTTAAAAAAGCGCAGGGGCATAATTAATTCAGGAAGTAATTAAAATTATGCCCCTGCGCGGGTGTATGAGACGAAATTAATCGTTGGCAGACATCAAGCGAGGAATCCGAGGAGGACACCTGCGGCTACGGCCGAACCAATCACACCGGCGACATTCGGGCCCATGGCGTGCATGAGCAGGTAGTTGCTGGGATCGTATTCAAGACCAAGGTTATTGGAAATGCGGGCAGACATCGGGACGGCCGATACGCCTGCGTTACCGATAAGCGGATTGATTTTCTTTGATTTCGGCAGGAAGAGGTTGAAGAACTTCACGAAGAGGACACCGCTGGCCGATGCGATGATGAAGGCCATGAAACCGAGAAGGAAGATGCGGATGGTCTCTGATGTGAGGAATTCCGAAGCCTGTGTCGATGCGCCGACTGTCATGCCGAGAAGGATGGTGACAATGTCGGTGAGGGCGTTGCTGGCAGTCTTGGCAAGACGGTTGGTCACGCCGCATTCACGCAGCAGGTTGCCGAAGAAGAGCATGCCGAGCAGCGGAAGGCCTGAGGGAACGACGAAGCAGGTGAGAATCATGCCGACAATCGGGAAGATGATTTTCTCGTTCTGCGACACGGCGCGGGCGGGCTTCATCTTGATGACACGCTCGTTCTTAGTGGTGAGCAGGCGCATCAGCGGCGGCTGAATCACCGGCACGAGGGCCATGTAGGAGTAAGCCGACACTGCGATTGCACCCATGAGGTTCGGCGCGAGTTTCGACGAAAGGAAGATGGCTGTAGGACCGTCAGCACCACCGATGGTGGCGATAGCTCCGGCCTGGTCGGGGGCGAATCCGAGCAGAAGTGCCACCATGTATGCTCCGAAGATACCGAACTGGGCGGCAGCACCGATGAGCATGAGCTTCGGGTTGGCGATGAGGGCCGAGAAGTCGGTCATAGCTCCGATGCCGAGGAAAATCAGCGGGGGATACCATCCGGCGCTTACACCATTGTAAAGAATGTTGAGCACCGAGCCTTCTTCATAGATGCCGATTTCAAGACCGGCGGTGGTGTTGAAGGGGACGTTGCCGATAAGTATACCGAAGCCGATGGGCACGAGGAGCATCGGTTCGAAATTCTTCTTAATAGCGAGCCAGATGAAGAACAAGCCGACAAGCAGCATCACCAAATGCTGCCATGTGGCGTTGTAAAAACCTGTCAGATGCCAGAACTCCTGAAGGTTTTGAAGTAAGAAATCGCTAAACATAATGTTTGATAGTTACTTAGATGTGAGGTTTTCAAAAAGTGTGATGCTTTGTAGACACTCACTCTATTTATTCGAGGGTAATGAGGGCTGTACCCTGAAGCACTGAGTCACCGGCATTGACATTGATTGAGGCGACCTTGCCGTCCTGACCGGCGTGGATGGCGTTTTCCATCTTCATTGCTTCAAGCACGGCAACAGTGTCGGAAGCCTTGACTGTGTCGCCGACTTTCACGTTGACCGAAATCACAACGCCGGGGAGGGGAGCTTCAACAGTGTAGCCGCCTGCTTTGACCTGAGGCTTGTTGATGACCTTGGCTCCGCTTTCGGTGCGTGGTGCTGCAGACGGGCGTGGCGCTGTAACGATGTTGACAGGCTTTTCGGTCTTCTGGAGTTCCACTTTGTAGGGAACGCCGTTGACCTCTACCTTAGCGAGATTGTTGTCGATATCGCCGATTTTCACCGTATAGAGGTTACCGTTGATTCTATATTTATACTCTTTCATTTCTGTTTTTGATGTTTCAGTGTTTGAATACTGGGAAATTAAAATTAACGATGCGGAAGCTCGCGAAGACTGTAGATCTTCGAGCTCCAGGGTGAGTATGCTCGGCGTACCTTATTGATCGTAAGGATTGTGCTTTCGCGGTCGTGGGCGTCGAGATGCTCGGCGAGGGCAGCTGAGATTGCTGCGATGACTTCGCCTGAATCCTGCTCGTGGTGGTGGTCCTCGATTTCGCTTTCATCGCTGGCAAGAGCTTTCACTTTGCGTTTGCGTGAGATTGAAGCTCCGATGCTGTTGATGATATAGAAGCAGATTGAGAGAATCACGAGAGCGGAGAACACGATACACATCGCCATGACGGCCATTGCGAAGCCGTGGGGGTCATGTTCGGCGAAGCTGTCCACCTTGTTGTTGGTGCTCTTGATGATGTTGTTGCTCGACGGAGTGATGTAGTGCGATTCCGAACCGTCGCGCACTTCCCAGTCATCAGGGTTGTTGATTCCGCCTTCACCGTCAGCCTTGCGGGCATATGACTGTCCCGGAAGGAGAGTGCCCGGAATGACGATTTCATCGATGAGGGTGAGCCCGTTGGCATCATAGATGGCAATGTAGTTGTCTTCGCCGGGTGTAAAGGTGAAGTTGGTGTGGAATGTGCCCTTGTTGGGTTCGCCGTCAGCCCAGAAAAGCACATGCTGACGCGAGGGAATCTCGGTGTTCACGTCACCGAGGGGAACGGGATAAAGCGTATTGTTGCTGCGGTCGTTGGTCAGAAAGACACTTGAGATTTCGAGCGGAGCGAAGGTCGAGTTGTAAAGCTCGATCCACGCCGGGTAGCGTCCGAAATCGTCGACCACGCTCGTGGAGTCGTTGACGATCATCACCTCGTTGATGCGCAGGCCGCGACGCCCTTGGGCGGATATGGCCGAGACGCATGCGAGAGTCACCAACAGCAGCGTTAAAAGTCTTTTTTTCATAACTTTTGTTGAGATGATTAGTAAGATTTACAGGCTGTCCGCATCGCGTATGGAAGATTGGTGTCTGCCACACGGATGCGAAAGTGACCCTCTTAGAGAGGTATGTTGCCGTGTTTCTTGGCCGGATTGACAACCTTCTTGGTCGCGAGCTGCTGAAGGGCGCGGATGATGCGGAAACGGGTGTTGCGCGGTTCGATCACATCGTCGATATAGCCGTAGCGGGCTGCGTTGTAGGGGTTGCAGAAGAGCTTGTTGTATTCATCTTCTTTCTCGCGGAGCACCTTGGCGGGATCGTCGGATGCCTTTGCTTCCTTGGCATAGAGAACCTCGACAGCACCTGCGCCACCCATAACGGCGATTTCGGCGGTAGGCCATGCGTAGTTCATGTCGCCACGGAGCTGCTTGCATGACATCACGATGTGTGAGCCACCGTAGCTCTTGCGGAGTGTCACAGTCACCTTGGGCACTGTTGCCTCGCCGTAGGCATAGAGAAGTTTCGCGCCGTGGAGGATTACACCGTTGTATTCCTGACCTGTTCCGGGGAGGAAGCCGGGAACGTCGACGAGTGTCACCAGAGGAATGTTGAACGCGTCGCAGAAACGGACGAAGCGAGCGCCCTTGCGCGATGCGTTGCTGTCGAGCACGCCGGCAAGATATTTGGGCTGGTTGGCCACAACGCCGACAGCCTGTCCGTTGAAGCGGGCGAAGCCGATGATGATGTTCTTGGCGAACTCGCGCTGGATTTCAAGGAACTCACCGTTGTCGACGATTGCGTTGATGACCTCATACATGTCATAAGGACGGTTGGCCGAATCGGGGATGATTTCGTTGAGAGAGTCTTCGAGACGGTCGATCGGGTCGTTGCATTCAACCAGCGGTGGCTCTTCGAGATTGTTCTGGGGAATGTAGCTGAAGAGTTTGCGGATGATGCGGAGTGTTTCTTCTCCGTCCTCAGCAGCAAAGTGTGCGACACCGCTCTTCTGTGAGTGTACGGTTGCACCGCCGAGGGCTTCCTGGCTCACGTCTTCGCCTGTCACGGTCTTGACAACCTTCGGGCCTGTGAGGAACATGTAGCTGATGCCCTTGGTCATGATAGTGAAGTCGGTGAGTGCTGGTGAATATACAGCACCGCCGGCACACGGACCGAGGATACCTGAAATCTGGGGAATGACACCTGATGCGAGGATGTTGCGCTGGAAAATTTCAGCGTAGCCTGCAAGCGCGTTGATGCCTTCCTGAATACGTGCACCGCCTGAGTCGTTGAGACCGATGACGGGGGCTCCCATCTTCATGGCCATATCCATGATTTTGCAGATCTTAAGAGCCATGGTTTCGCTGAGTGAGCCACCGAACACGGTGAAGTCCTGAGCGAATACATAAACGAGGCGGCCGTCGATTGTACCGTAGCCGGTCACGACGCCGTCGCCGAGATAGCTTTTCTTTTCCTGACCGAAGTTGTAGCAACGGTGGCGGACAAACATGTCGATTTCTTCAAAAGAACCTTCGTCGAGAAGTTGGGCAATACGCTCGCGGGCTGTGTATTTACCTCTTTCGTGCTGTTTCTGGATAGCTTTTTCGCCACCACCCAGACGAGCTTCTTCGCGAAGGGCGATAAGCTCTTTTACTTTTTCAAGCTGGTTACTCATCTGTTATGAGATTATGTAAAAGTGTTTTGGAAATTATGGTTTAAGTATGAGTTGCGTGTTTCCTCTTACTTTTTTGCCGGATCTTCGCAAAGTTCAATGAGAGTGCCGCAGGTCGATTTCGGATGGAGGAAAGCGATGTTGAGACCTTCAGCGCCTTTGCGGGGTGCTTTGTCGATGAGGGCACAGCCTTTTTCCGATACTTCAGCGAGAGCGTTGGCCACACCGTCCTCGATTGCGAATGCGATGTGCTGGATGCCGCCGCGGCCGCCGTTCTTTTCGATGAACTTTGAAATCGCGCTGTCAGGCGAAGTGCCTTCGAGAAGCTCGATCTTGGTCTGTCCGACCTTAAAGAATGCTGTGCGCACCTTCTGGTCCTCTACTTCTTCGATTGCAAAGCATTTGAGACCGAGGGTGTTTTCGTAAAATGCGATTGCTGCCTTGAGATCGGGTACTGCGATACCCACGTGTTCGATGTGTGAAATATCCATGATAGTGATGGTTAGAATTGGGGTTTCAGTAATACTTTTTTATTGGTGTCGGCATGCCCTCAAAGAGTGGAAGGGAGCTTTCACCGTTGCAAATTTAAGTATAAAAATCGGTGATAACAAACTTATAATTACCCAATAATTCGGCAATCCGACATAAATTTCGGCAGAAAAATGAAAAAGACCTCCACTCTGGCTGAAAACTCCTGTGCCCGTAATAAAATTAGGAGGCACAAAAAATTCAGAAATAACAAAAATGACAATCTCGGAAGTGTTGCGGTTCTGACGGAATTGAACGGTTGTATCATGAACGCTCCGCCGGAGTCCGGTGAGATATGTTATTTTTGTTATTTCTGAATCGATGTACCTCTCGTTATAAGAGTATTATGCTTTTGCTTGGGTTGCTGCGTGCTCTATGGCAAGACCGCGCTTATAGTTCTCGAGGTAAGCGTTGAAACCTTCCACTTCTTCTGATGTGGGGGCGATTTCTGTGCCTGCGTCTCCGAGGAACACACGGTCGTTGAGATAGCCTGCAAGCGACTGGTTCTTGGCGTTGTTGACAAGGTAGGATGCAAGAAGCGCTATGCCCCAAGCGCCGCCTTCGCCTGCGGTTTCCATGACGGAAATCGGAGAGTTGAGGGCTGCCGCAAGGATGCGCTGTCCGACTCCGGGAGTCTTGAAGAGGCCTCCATGACCGGTGATGCGGTCGACTTCCACTTTCTCGTCATTGAACAGGATATCGTTGCCGATTTTCAGTACGCAGACCGACGCATAGAGATTGGCTCGCATGAAATTAGCGAGATTGAATTTGTCGGATGCCGAGCGCACGAACAGCGGACGTCCTTCCTCAAGGCCGGTGATGGGTTCTCCCGAATAATAGTTATAGGAGATGAGGCCTCCACAATCGGTGTCGCCTTTGAGGGCGTTGTTGTAGAGAAGTCCGAACACCTGATTCATGTCGACAGGGACTCCTAGAAGTTCCTGATATTCCTTGAAGAGGTTGACCCATGCGTTGAGGTCGGAGGTGCAGTTGTTGCAGTGGACCATTGCGACGAGGCTGCCGTCGGGGGTTGTCACCATGTCGATCATCTCGTAGGGCTTCGAAAGTTCTTTTTCGAGCACTATCATTGAGAACGACGATGTTCCGGCCGACACGTTGCCAGTGCGCTGGAGCACGGCGTTGGTCGCAACCATGCCTGTTCCGGCGTCGCCTTCGGGCGGACAGAAGGGTATGCCAGCTTTGAGGTGGCCAGAAACGTCAAGACGCATAGCGCCTTCGGCTGTGAGGCAGCCTGATTTTTCTCCGGCTACGAGCACTTTAGGCATGATGTCGAGCAGTTTCCACGGGAAGCCCTTGGGGGCTACGAGATTGTCGAACTTTTCGACCATTTCGGCTGAATAGTCCTTGGTGGCCGGGTCAATGGGAAGCATGCCTGACGCGTCGCCGACTCCGAGCACCTTTTCGCCTGTCAGCTGCCAGTGGATATAGCCGGCAAGTGTGGTGAGATAGTCGATGTCCTTGACATGGGGCTCTTCGTTAAGGATTGCCTGATAGAGATGTGAGATGCTCCATCTCAGCGGGATGTTGTAGACGAAAAGCTCCGACAGTTCGGCTGCGGCCTTGCCGGTGTTGGTGTTGCGCCATGTGCGGAACGGGACAAGGATTTCGGCGTTTTTGTCAAACGGCATGTAGCCGTGCATCATCGCGCTGATTCCGATTGCGGCGAGGTTTTCAATCTCGATATCGTATTCCTTGCGGACATTTGCTCGCAAATTGGCGTAGCAGTCCTGAAGGCCATACCAGATGGCTTCGGTGCTATATGTCCAGAGTCCGTCTGATAGCTGGTTTTCCCATTCGTGCGAACCTTGGGCTATGGGCTTGTTTTCCTCGTCGATAAGTACGGCCTTGATTCTTGTCGAGCCGAATTCGATGCCGAGGATTGCCTTGCCTTGAGCGATGGTTGATTTAGGATCTGAATTCATATCTCAGTCTATCGCTGTGGTTAGAGGTAGAGTGATTTGTTGAGCATGTAGTAGACTTCACCCATGCGGAGTGAGTTCTTGAAATTCTCGATGGTGGTATCCTTGTCGATATGTACCATTTCGATTCCTGCGATTTCGGCATAGTCTTCCCAGAATTCGGGAGTGATTGCATATGAGAAGCAGGAGTGGTGTGTGCCGCCGGCGAGAATCCATGCTGTCGCGCCTGTCTCGAAGTCGGGCTGCGGAATCCAGAGAGCCGATGCCACGGGGAGTTTGGGCAGCGGTTTTGACTTGATGCAGTCAACGTCGTTGACGATGAGGCGGAAGCGGTTGCCCATGTCGACTACGGTTGCGGTCACGCCCTTGCCGGGTTTCGAAGTGAAGACGAGGCGTGCGGTCTGCGACTTGCGGATGCCGATACCGAGGAAGTGTACTTCCAGACGGGGACGCTCTTCGGCGATGAGGGGACATACTTCGAGCATGTGGGCCTGAAGGATTGAGCTTTCCTTTCCGTTGAAGTTGAGGGTGTAGTCCTCAAGGAACGAGCAACCGCCTTCCATGCCGCGGGTCATCACCCACAGTGTGCGGTAGAGAGCTGCCGATTTCCAGTCGCCTTCAGCTCCGAAACCATAGCCTTCGGCCATGAGACGCTGTGATGCGAGACCGGGAATCTGGTCGAATCCACGGCCTGTCACGTCGATGTTTGCGTCGCCGAGGTCATCGAAGTTGGTTGTGAAGCCCTTTGCTCCCTTGTCCTTCAGCATGGCGCGGAGTGTGAGTTCGGCCTTGGCGGCGTTCCACACTTTTGTATATGCTTCGCTGTTTTTGTCTTCAAGAGAGGCGTCGTGGGCGTAGAGAGTGAAATATTCGGCTACGAGGGCATCGACGTCGGCATCCTTGATTTCGTCGAAATACTTCATGAGCGAGCTGAAGGGCATATAGTCCACGTGATAGCCGAGGCGGATTTCAGCTTCCACCTTGTCGCCATCGGTAACAGCAACGTTGTTCATCTGGTCGCCGAGACGGATGATGAGCATGTCCTGCGAGTCGGCCCAGCCGATGCAGACGCGCTGCCATACGGCGATGCGTTCGAGGGTCTTGGGGTCTTTCCAGTAGCCGGTGACAACTTTGCGGCGCACACGCATGCGGGCGCAGATGTGTCCGAACTCGCGGTCTCCGTGAGCACTCTGGTTGAGGTTCATGAAGTCCATGTCCATTGTATCCCATGGAATTTCGGCGTTATACTGGGTGTGGAAGTGGAGCAGGGGCTTTGAGAGAACCTTGAGGCCGTGGATCCACATCTTGGCTGGAGAGAATGTGTGCATCCATGTGATGATACCGGCACAACGGGGATCATTGTTGGCGGCCTTCATGATATCCTCGACTTCGTGTGAGGAATTGGCGGTTCCTTTATATACGACTTTGACAGGCAGGAGGCCGGAATTGTTTAGACCGTCGACCATTTCTTTTGAATGTGCGTCGACACTGACAACGGCATCGCCTCCGTAGAGGAGCTGAGCGCCGGTTACCCACCATATTTCATAGTTTGAATACATAGCTGTAATGGTTTTAAAGAGTTGTTTGTTATTGGATTTTTTAGATTTTAAATTTGGGATGGGAGAGATAGACGTGGTCGTTGAAGCGGTAGAGCGAAGCTCCGCGCCGCGAGCCCGTCTTGTCGATATACTCGGTCTTTTCAATGCAATGAGTTTCGGCCACGCGCTTGCGGAAGTTGCGTTTGTCGAGCGGCTCTCCGAGTATGGTCTCATAGAGAGACTGAAGCTGTGATAATGTGAACATGGCCGGAAGCAGATTGAATCCGATTGGTTCGTGGGAGCACTTGGCCCTTATGAGATCGAGTGTCTTTTTGACCATTTCGGGATGGTCGAAACCGAGGGGAGGCAATTTGTCGATTTCAATCCAGACGGCTTCGTGCTTTTCGAGGAGTTCGATGTTGTATTCATCCGGACCGAGTAGCGCATAGTAGGCGACGGAGATTACACGTTCGCCCGGGTCACGGTTGATTGCACCGAAAGCATGGACCTGTTCCATATAGATGTCTTCAAGACCGGTGAGATGTCGCAGCACACGCCGGGCAGCGTCGTCGACGCTTTCGTTTTCCTGAACGAAACCGCCCATGACAGACCATTTGCCCTTTTCCGGTTCGAAACGGCGTTTAGTGAGCAGCAGACACAGTTTTCCGTCGACAAGACCGAATATAATGCAGTCGACGGAGACGAAAAAACGGGGATTGTTTGAGTAGAACATCTTTTGGAACGTATGTTATAACGTGAAAGAGCAGGATAAATGTGTGCCGGAATTCACTCCGGCACACTTCGAGATTTCAATTGTATTACCAGAAATAGATATAGAATGCAACTGTGATGCCGAGGATGATCACGGAGTTGATGACATCCCACATGTTCCAGCTTGCACGTGTGGCGGCGCGTTGTTCGGCTGTCGATGTTCCGAACACGAGACCTTGGATTTTTTCAGGTTCAGGCGCTTTGGTGCAGAGTGAGACGATGACACCTACAGCGAGGCAGAACACAAGCATCCATCCGCAGAAGAAGAGCCAGTTGCAGTCATAGAAAATGTATTGGAACCAGCTGCCTTCGCTGCCGGGAATCACTTCGGCGTTGCTGTAGTAGACCTTCGCGCCAAGACGGGTGAGACCGATGATGAGACCTGAGAGAAGCGCCCACATGCCGCCTTGAGCCGAAGCACGCTTCCAGAGGATACCGATGAGGAAGGCTGCGGCGATGCCGGGTGCGAGGACTGACTGCACGTCTTGGAGATAGAGATAGAGCACGTCGCCCACAGAGCGCATCACCGGAATCCAGAGGATGCCGAGAATCACGATGACAACTGTGGCTGCCTGACCGATGCGGACGAGTTTCTTCGGGTCGGTGTTGGGGCGGAAACGCTGATAGAAGTCAATGGTGAAGAGGGCTGCCGATGAGTTGAACAGCGATGCGAGCGATGACATGAGCGCTGCGAGGATACCGCAGACGATGAGACCCTTGACACCGGCGGGGAGCAGCTTGGCCACGAGTGTGGGGAAGGCTGCGTCGGAGTTCACATTGCCGTTGGCAAGCATGGGGAGGAAGCCTTCACCGCCGGCAGCGACAGAGTTCTGATGGATTGCGAAAGCAATCATGCCGGGGATGAGGAAGAGGAACACGGGGAGCAGTTTGAGGTATGCTCCGAAGATTGTACCGCGACGGGCTTCTTTTTCATCTTTGCCTGAAAGTACGCGCTGTACGATGAACTGGTCGGTACACCAGTACCAGAAACCGATTACAGCCGAGCCGATGAGAGCGCCGAGCCAAGGATACTGGCTGTCGTTGTTGTCGCGGATGAGGTTGACCATGGTGTCGCCATATTCATTGACCTTCACGTTCGAACAGATTCTCATCATTTCGTCCCATCCGCCGAGTTCCTTCAGACCGAGGACAAGGATGATGAGCGAACCGAGAAGGAGAATGGGGGTCTGGAGCACGGAGGTGTAGAGCACTGATTTCATACCTCCGAAGATTGTATAGAGGGCTGTGATGAGTACGAGACCGATTGCGGCAATCCAGAAGAAGTCGATGCCCCACAGCTGTTCGATGCCGAACACCTGCTGGAACACGAGGCCGCCGGCATAGACTGTCACGGCAACTTTTGTGAGCACATAGCTGATAAGTGAGATGGTCGCAAGGATGGTGCGCGACTGTGGGTTGAAACGTTTTTCAAGGAACTCGGGCATGGTGTAGACCATAGAGCGGGTGTAGAAGGGAACGAATACCCAGCCGAGAAGAAGAATCATCCAGCCCTGTATTTCCCAGTGGGCCATCGCCATGCCTGACGAAGCGCCTGAACCGGCGAGGCCGATGAGGTGTTCAGAACCGATGTTTGAAGCGAAGATTGAGGCTCCGATTGCAATCCATGTTGCGTCTTTGCCTCCAAGAAAGTAGTCAGCGGCATTGTTTTGCTTCTGTCGCATCACCCACACGATGACGCCGACAAGAGCCAAGGCGAAAATACCGATGACAATCCAGTCAAGTAATGCCATAGTTTTCTAAGATATTAAGTTTGTTAAATTTAAGTAAGTCTGATTTTGATGACAACGGCCGTTATTTCTTGTCGGTTGAAAACGCGAATACGGTGTGGCTCTTGTAGGTCTCGCCGGGACGGAGGACTGTTGAGGGCCATTCGGGTTTGTTGGGGCTGTCGGGATAGTGCTGGGTTTCAAGGCAGATGCCTGTGCGCTGGTTGTAGACTTTGTCGTTTTTGCCTGTCACAGTGCCGTCGAGGAAGTTGCCTGAGTAGACTTGGATTCCGGGTTCGTCGGTGTAGACATCGAGTACGATACCTGTCGACGGTGACTGGAGAGTGGCTGCGGGGACAGAGATGTCGCCCTTTGTATCGAGAACCCAGTTGTGGTCATAGCCGTTACCGTTACGGATTTGTTCGAAATCGGTTTCGTTGATTCGCTCGCCGATGACACGCAGCGAGGTGAAGTCCATGGGAGTTCCGGCGACAGGGAGGATTTCTCCGGTGGTCATGTATGTTGAGTCGACAGGGGTGAAGGTCGCAGCGTTTACATAAAGCTCGTTGTCGGTAATCGGTTGCGATGGGTCGCCGTTGAGGTTGAAATATGCGTGGTTTGTCATGTTGATGACCGTAGGTTTGTCGGTCACGGCCTCATAGGCGATGTCAAGACGGTTGTCGGATGTCAGGGTGTAGGTGACTTTGGCTGTCACGTTACCGGGAAAATTGTTGTCGCCGTCGGGCGAGTGCATTGTGAGGACTACAGTCGAGTCGTTGGGCTGTTCGGCTTCGTAGACCTGATATTGCCAGCCTGTCGGACCTCCGTGGAGACAGTGTCCGAAATTGTTGGTCGGGAGCTGGATGGTGTCACCGTCGATTACGAAACGGCCCTGATTGATGCGGTTGGCATAGCGCCCGATGGCAGCGCTGAAGTCAGTCTGGTTGTTTTCGGGAAAATAGGCTGCGATGCTGTCGAATCCGAGGACGACATCGCGCAGCTGGCCGTCGCGGTCGGGAACCATCAGCGATACGATGCGGCCACCGAAATTAGTAATGCAGGCTTCCATACCGTTTGAGTTGGCAAGTGTGTAGAGCGCGGTCGGTTTGCCGTTATACTCCCCGGCGAATTTAGCGGGGTCGAGGCCTGATTTTGTAATCGTGGCTTCATTCTGATGGTTGCATGAGCTGGCGATTATCATAAGCCCTGCGCCTAAGGCTGCAACGTGAGGTAACATCCGTTTCATGGTGTGTGAATTGAGAGTTTTTTGAGAGTTTTATATTGTCTAAGTGTTTGGTTCATGGTTGAAACCGAATAAGTGTAAAAAACACACTTATTTCAGTCTACAAATATACAACCACTCTGTAATGTGACAAAAAAAATACTTATGTTCTACAACATAAAAACCTCCGTATCCCTGTCGGTGATACGGAGGCTGATGTTTTTGATTGAATTTTTTTGTACAAATGTTGAAGATGTCAGTCTTCCTTGGAACGGTTCTTTGCTTTGGATTTTGATTTTGTGGCCGATGAATCCATGTCTTTTTCTTCCTGAAGGTCGATTTCATTGCGGTCACGGTCGACGACGCGATATTGGAGGTAGGCCAGTGATTCGTCCGGGATAATACGGAAGTTGAATCCAAATTCGAGTTGCCAGCGACGGTAAAGCGACGGGAATCCTTTTTTCAGATATGCGGAAACGAAAGGATGGACATAGAGTATGAAATGCTTTACCTTCAGATTTTTGACAAGATAGTCGAGCTTCTCGTGGAGGGTGTCGGTGAACAGTAGTGACGGACGGACTTTGCCTTTTCCGTGGCATGACGGACACTCCTCGGTCGTGTCTATGTCGAGAGCCGGACGTACACGCTGGCGTGTAATCTGCATCAGTCCGAATTTGCTCAGTGGCAGGATGTTGTGGCGTGCGCGGTCATTGGCCATCACTTCGCGCATGTGTTCATAGAGCTTCTGGCGGTGTTCGGCCTTGTTCATGTCGATGAAGTCGATGACGATTATGCCGCCCATGTCGCGCAGCCTGAGCTGTCGGGCTATTTCGTCGGCGGCACGGAGATTGACTTCGAGCGCGTTGCTTTCCTGATCTGGGGCGGCCTTTGAGCGGTTGCCGGAGTTCACGTCGATGACATGGAGAGCTTCAGTATGTTCGATGATTACGTAGGCTCCCGATTTGAACGAAACGGTTTTGCCGAATGACGATTTGATCTGGCGCGTGATGTTGAAATGGTCGAATATAGGGGCACTGTCTTCATAGAGCTTGACAATGTCCTTGCTTTCAGGCGAGATCAGATTGACATATTTTGATATTTGGCTGAAGATTTCCTTGTCGTTGACATGGATGTTTTCAAACGTTGGGCTGAACACGTCGCGCAGCATCCCGACGATTCGGCTTTCCTCCTCGAAAATAAGAGCGGGAGCGGTTGCCGACCGGGCTTTGGCGACGGTCTCGTCCCAGCAACGGAGCAGTGTTTTGAGCTCATGGTGGAGTTCGCGCACACTTTTGCCTTCGGCCGATGTGCGGATGATGACTCCGAAATTTTTGGGCTTGATGCTCTCGATGAGCTGGCGCAGACGGAGTTTTTCCTCCGTGGTTTTGATTTTCTGCGAGATTGAGATTTTATCGCCGAATGGAATCAGCACCATGTATCGTCCCGTGAAGGTGATTTCCGTTGTCAGTCGCGGGCCTTTTGATGATATTGGCTCCTTGACAATCTGTACCATCAGTTCCTGTCCCGGCTGAAGCACATTGGTGATTGAGCCGTGCTTGTCGATGTCGGGCAGACGTTTGATTTTGGGAACGGTGATGTCGGTTTTCTTGTCGACGATTGCGTCTTTCAGAAATGAGGAGTAGGTAGAAAATTGTGAACCGAGATCCAAGTAATGAAGAAAAGCATCTTTTTCGTAGCCTACGTTGACGAATGCGGCGTTCAGACCCGGCATCAGCTTTTTCACTTTTGCCAGATAGATGTCACCGACGGCGTAGGCGATGTTGCGCGCCTCCTTTTGCAGGGAGACGAGCCTTGAGTCCTCAAGCAAGGCAATGGATACCTCGGTGGGCTGTACGTCTACGATAAGTTCACTCTTCATTAGTCGGTTGTGATCTGTAGATAGATTATTTTGTATGTTTCAGAGGGGAGTATGGAGACCGGAAAAATACCGGCCGGGGAGCTGGGGAGGTGCGACAAACAACGCAAAGAACAAACCTTGTGTGGGTGTCTTGTAGTTGAACGCGCCTGTCAAGTGTTTGTTCTTTGTGTTATTTACGCAGCTACGCAAGAAGTTGCAGGTCAAGCCTGCTTATTTCTTCTTGTGACGGTTTTTGCGAAGGCGTTTTTTACGCTTGTGGGTTGCCATCTTGTGGCCTTTTCTTTTCTTTCCGCTGGGCATAGTAGGGAGGTATTATGTATTGTTAGACAATAGTTTTTTTATTATTTGAGATCCTTTACCTCTTCCATGAACACCTTTGCGGGCTTGAATGCGGGGATGCGGTGTTCGGGGATGATAATGGTGGTGTTTTTGGAAATGTTGCGGGCTGTCTTTTCTGAACGAACCTTGGTGATGAAGCTACCGAATCCGCGAAGGTAAACGTTCTCGCCATGTGAAAGAGACTCCTTCACTGTTTCCATGAACTTTTCAATGGTTTCGAGTACGTTGGCTTTGTCGATGCCGGTAGATTTCGAAATCTCGTTGACAATGTCAGCTTTAGTCATTACAATATTAATTTATAATTGGTTAATATCTTTGACGTTGCGCCCAAAGAGTGCGCACGTTTTTTGCAAGTGCAAATATCGGAACTTTTTTTGAATTATCAGCTATATTTAGGCTAAAAATTTTGCTTAAAATTCACTTTCTCACCACGTTAGACGCTAAAGTAAAGAATGTCGGCCTAAAAAAGCTCTTTTAAGAGGTCCAAACGAGGGGTTATTGTCACTTTGTCACCGACTGTCATTGCGGTCGCTTTGTCGTCGAAAAGCACTGCCTTCCATCCGGCGGCCAGTGCTCCGGCGATGTCCGTGTCGCGATTGTCGCCGATCATGACATGGAGCGAGGGATCGGGGGTGAATGCGCGTTCCATCGCATGGCGGTAGAGCCGTGGGTCGGGCTTGTTGATTCCGATGTCGTCGCTCAGCACCGTGAGGTCGACAAATCTGTCAAGCCCTGTATTGGTGAGTTTGCGATGCTGGACATCTTTGAATCCGTTGCTCAGGATACCTATATTATAATCGTGCGCGCGCAGGTACGCGAGGATTTCACATGCTCCCTCGACGAGAGCTGTCTGCTCGGCCAGACGGGTGAGGTAGAGCGGATCGAGCTTCCGGGAAAATTCTTTAAGCGACTCTTCATCACCGTCCCAGTGAGGGCGGAGCGGAGTGGCAAAACGGTCGACACGAAGAAATTCCTGTGTGATTTCCGCGCGGCTGTAGCGCGCCCATAACGTGAGGTTGTGACTCTCGTAAGTTCCGGCCCATTCATCCGGCGAATTGAAGAAACGATCCAGTCGGCATTCGTCATAGATGATGCGCAGCGCCATGCGTGAATTGGCGTGGAAGTCGATGAGCGTGTCGTCGAGGTCAAACCAGATCCATTTATATTTCATTGATTTTCCACCATTTGTATGACATGCCCGGAGTGTCTGTGACATCGCCTCCCTCGTGGTCGCGCAGGAGTTTGACAGCGCGGAGTGTGACAGGGAGAATGAGGATTTCATAGAATGTCTTCAGGAAAGTCTGTGTGACAATCAGGAGTCCGATTTCATTCCACGAAAGGACTCCGGCAAAAGCTATAGGGAAAAATATCACCGAATCGACCCCCTCGCCCCATAGCGACGACACTATGGCGCGGAGCGAGAAGCGGCGGCCGCCTGATGAGATTTTCATGCGCGACATCACATAGGCATTGACCATCGAGCCACAGAGAAATGCGATGAAGCTTGCTGCAAATATGCGCGGGACTGCGCCGAAGACAGTCGCCATGGCCTCCTGTCCGGTCCACGATTCAGCTCCGGGAAGCCAGATGCCGAGCTGGAGCAACAGGGAGACGAGCATGTTCATGCCGAATCCGAGCCAGATGACCAGACGTGCTTTGTTGAATCCGTAGACCTCAACGATGCAGTCGTTCAGGATGTATGATATCGGGAAGACTACGACTCCGGCTGTGATGGTCAGAGGCCCGAGGTCGACAGTCTTTATTTCCATAAGGTTGCTGACAATCAGACACACGCAGAATGTGACTGCAAGCAGCATGAAAGTGACAGATATTTTTACTTTGCTCATTTTTGTGAGTTTGCTTTGTTGTTTATTTCTTTCAGGATGAGGTTGGCGAATTCTCTGACACATCCTTCTCCCCCTTTTAGATTCATGACGATGATTGAGGGGATTGATTTGACCTCAGCGACAGCGTCGGCCGGGCACGCCCGGAGTCCTGCGGCGCTTAGCAGGTCGACACAGTTGACGTCGTCGCCGATGTAGGCGACTTCGTCGAGGCCGATCGACAGGCTTTCGCAAATGTCGGCGCAGGCTGTGAGCTTGCCCCCGTCGCGTTTGCCTTGAACCAGAAAATCGACCCCGAGTTTCTCGGCTCTTCGGCTGACAAGCCGGGTGTTTTCGCTTGTTATTATGCCTACTTTTATTCCCGCCTTCTGTAGAAGTTGGAGACCCATGCCGTCGCGGGCGTTGAATTTTTTCATCACATCGCCGTCGGCTGTGTAATACATTCCGCCATCAGTGAGAGTACCGTCGACATCGGTCAGGAAAAGACGTATATTTTTCATATCAGGATATTATGTGATCGGCTGATCGGTCTGTTCGGATTTTTAGCCTGCAAAATTACTCAAAAAATTCAGATAAATAGTCTAAAAATCGGTTAATTCTGCGTAACTTTGCACTCAGATTCAATCATTATCACATTAATATCCCTCTTCCCACATTATGCAGGAAAAGATTATTATTCTCGATTTCGGGTCGCAGACCACCCAGCTTATAGGGCGTAGAGTCCGCGAGCTCGGAGAGTATTGCGAGATTCTTCCTTACAACAAGTTTCCTTATGATGACCCGTCGGTTATCGGCGTGATTCTGTCAGGTTCGCCTTTCTCCGTCTATGACGACAAGGCGTTCAGAACCGAGCTTGACCGCCTGCGCGGCCATCTCCCTGTGCTCGGCATCTGCTACGGCGCTCAGTTCATAGCCTATACTTCAGGCGGAAGCGTCGAGCCTGCTCCTTCGCGTGAGTATGGTCGTGCGCATCTGACAAAAATCGACACGACAAGTCCGCTGTTCAAAAACATTCCGGTCGGGAGTCAGGTGTGGATGAGCCACGGCGACACCATCACTTCGATTCCTGAGGGATTCAAGACCATAGCGTCTACCGACAAGGTGCCCATCGCTGCCTATCAGGTGGAAGGCGAACAGACTTGGGGCGTGCAGTTCCATCCGGAAGTATATCATTCGGAGCACGGCACTCAGTTGCTCCGCAACTTTGTAGTTGACATCTGTGGCGGCAAGCAGGACTGGACTGCCGAATCGTTTATCGAAAGCACCGTTGCCCAGCTTAAAGAACAGCTTGGCGACGACAAAGTGGTGCTTGGTCTGAGCGGTGGAGTTGACTCATCCGTGGCAGCTGTACTTCTCAACCGTGCTATCGGCAAGAATCTCACCTGTATATTCGTCGACCACGGAATGCTGCGTAAGAATGAATTCCGTAACGTGCTCCATGACTATGAATGTCTTGGCCTGAACGTGGTCGGGGTTGATGCTTCTGAGAAGTTTTTCAGCGAGCTTGCAGGTGTTACAGAGCCGGAACGCAAGCGCAAGATTATCGGAAAGGGCTTCATCGACGTGTTTGACACCGAGGCTCATAAAATCAAGGATGTGAAATGGCTGGCACAGGGCACGATTTATCCTGACTGCATCGAGAGCCTTTCAATCACCGGCACTACCATCAAGAGCCATCACAATGTAGGCGGCCTTCCTGAAAAGATGAATCTGAAGCTCTGCGAGCCTCTGCGTCTCCTTTTCAAGGACGAGGTACGTGCTGTAGGGCGTCAGCTTGGAATGCCTGAGCATCTGATTAAGCGTCATCCGTTCCCGGGCCCGGGACTTGCCGTGCGCATTCTCGGTGACATTACGCCGGATAAGGTACGCATTCTTCAGGATGCCGACGATATTTTCATTCAGGGACTTCGCGATTGGAATCTCTACGACAAAGTATGGCAGGCAGGTGCAATCCTCCTTCCCGTGCAGAGTGTCGGGGTGATGGGCGATGAACGCACCTACGAACGTGCCATCGCTCTGCGTGCGGTAACGTCGACCGACGCGATGACAGCTGACTGGGCGCACCTCCCTTACGATTTCATGGCAAAGGTGAGCAACGATATCATAAACAAGGTGAAAGGCGTAAACCGCGTATGCTATGACATCTCCTCGAAGCCACCGGCAACAATCGAGTGGGAATAATCAAGCCTACTTGCAACCCCACTGAACTATAGCCAAATACACCGCATTGGAGCAATCCACATGGATTGATACCAGTTACTTACAAGCAATCCACGGTTAACTCGCTGGGTCAGCCGTGGATTCTCTTTTTGCCCGTTTTGAGAGAAACGTCCCCGCTATTCGTCCCCGAAATAGGAAAACGCCCCCGATTGTCTTTTTGAGTATGAAGCCCACTCTTCCTGTTTGTTCTCAAAATCTATGGCATCGTCACTGTAGGGGTCTTCTGCATACCTCTCTTTGAGGATGGTGACACGTTCATTGAGGAAGCATCGGATTTTCCAATACGTTTGCTTTGCCAAATCAGGGCTGGGGGCTTTCTCCATCAAAACGTCCAGAGCTATGAGAATGTCTTCCCAGGCTCGCCAATTATGTGGATAACTATTGAGGATTCTCATATACATATCCTCCTCTCGGTAATAACGGTCAAACGCAGCGTCTTGAGATTGCTTCAAATCGGTCGCTCCCAGTGTACCATGGTAGATATCTATATTTTCTT